>NZ_JBVATA010000002.1:0-742408 GCF_057814275.1 Pseudomonas sp. F007
CTTAACAACTTCAACCACTTGCGCTTTCGATCTCTCGTCAGCGGGAGGCGAATTCTACAGCGTTACACGCTGCTGTCAACACCTCTTTTTCAACTTCCTTCGTGCTTCGATGACCTGAAACACTGACCGCCGAAAACTGCGTAACTCGTTGTTTACCAAGGAGTTTTCCGTTTCGACTGCGCCGGAAGTGGGGCGAATTATAGACAGATAAAAACTCGCGTCAACCACTAATTTTGCTTTTCGATCAATGAGTTGCGCGGAGCCCAAAAAACGATGCCCCTCCTTCTGTCCAAGCAAGGAAGGGCACCGCTTCTATATGGAAAGGCTACTTAAAGCACCCCGGACTCTTTATAGGCCGCCACGGTGTCCGCATTCATTCCCAACACCCGCTGCAAGATCTCCAGCGTGTGCTCTCCCAGAAGAGGAGGCGCATGACGGTACTCCACCGGCGTCTGCGACAGTCGAATAGGGCTGGCTACCTGCGGCACCATTCCAGCCAACGCATGGGGCAGCTCGATCGCCAACCCACGCGCCTGCACCTGGGGATCGGCAAACACCTGTGAAAGATCATTGATCGGCCCACAAGGCACGCCCGCTTGCTCCAACTCGGACACCCACTGCGCCGTGGTCTTGAACACCGTCGCCTGACGAATCAACGGAATCAGCACCGCACGATTCGCCACACGCTGGGTATTGGTCGCGAACCGCGGATCGTCCGCCCACTGCGGCTGGCCGGCCACCTGGGCAAACTTGCGAAACTGCCCGTCATTACCCACGGTGAGGATGAAGTCGCCATCCGCGGTCGGGAAATCCTGGTACGGCACTATATTAGGATGAGCGTTGCCCAGGCGTTTGGGAGCCACGCCTGTGGTCAGGTAGTTCATGGCCTGGTTGGCCAGGCAAGCAACTTGCACATCCAGCAATGCCATGTCGATGTGCTGACCACCACCGTCGTGATCCCGATGCGCCAGCGCCGCCAGGATCGCCACCGTCGAATACAGCCCGGTCAGGATATCCGTCAGCGCCACGCCGACCTTCACCGGCCCGGCACCTTCATCCCCCTCGGGGCGACCAGTCAGACTCATCAAGCCGCCCAAGCCCTGGATCATGAAGTCGTAGCCCGCACGCTTGGCGTAGGGCCCGGTCTGACCGAAGCCGGTGATCGAGCAGTAGATCAAGTCAGGATTGATCGCCTTCAGCGACTCGTAATCCAACCCATAAGCCGCCAGGCCACCGACCTTGAAGTTCTCGATCAGAATGTCCGACTTGGCCGCCAACTCGCGCACCAGTTTCTGACCTTCGGCTCGGGTGAAGTCGATGGTCACCGATTGTTTATTGCGATTGGCCGAAAGGTAGTACGCCGCCTCGCTGGTGTTTTCACCGTAAGCGTCCTTAAGGAAGGGCGGACCCCAGGCGCGCGTGTCATCACCGTTGCCCGGACGCTCGACCTTGATGACCTCAGCCCCCAGGTCCGCCAGGATCTGGCCGGCCCATGGCCCGGCCAGTACCCGCGATAAATCCAGTACCCGCAAATGCGATAACGCACCCATGGTCCGCTCTCCTATTAATAGAACGCCTGGAGACCGGTTTGCGCACGACCCAGGATCAGCGCGTGAACGTCATGGGTGCCTTCGTAGGTGTTGACCACCTCCAGGTTGACCAGGTGACGGGCCACACCGAACTCGTCGGAGATACCGTTGCCGCCAAGCATGTCGCGGGCCATGCGTACGATGTCCAGGGACTTGCCGCAGGAGTTGCGCTTCATCATCGAGGTGATTTCGACCGCAGCGGTGCCTTCATCTTTCATTCGACCCAGACGCAGGCAGCCCTGCAGCGCCAAGGTGATCTCGGTCTGCATGTCTGCCAGCTTCTTCTGGATCAACTGGGTTGCCGCCAATGGGCGACCGAACTGCTGGCGATCCAGGGTGTATTGACGAGCCGTGTGCCAGCAAAACTCTGCGGCCCCCAGTGCGCCCCAGGAAATGCCATAGCGCGCCGAATTCAGGCAGGTGAATGGACCTTTCAGGCCGCGGACGTCCGGGAAGATGTTTTCTTCAGGAACAAACACGTTGTCCATTACGATCTCGCCGGTGATCGACGCACGCAGGCCAACCTTGCCGTGAATCGCCGGAGCGCTCAGACCTTTCCAGCCTTTCTCCAGCACGAAGCCGCGGATATCGCCGGCATCGTCTTTACCCCAGACCACGAACACATCGGCGATCGGGCTGTTGGTAATCCACATCTTGCTGCCCGTCAGGCTGTAGCCGCCTTCCACCTTACGTGCACGAGTGATCATCGAACCTGGGTCGGAACCATGGTTCGGCTCGGTCAGACCGAAGCAACCGATCCACTCACCGGATGCCAGTTTCGGCAGGTATTTCTGCTTCTGGGCTTCAGTGCCGAATTCATTGATCGGCACCATCACCAGCGAGGATTGCACGCTCATCATCGACCGGTAGCCAGAATCGACACGCTCAACCTCACGGGCGATCAGGCCGTAGCACACATAGTTCAGGCCGCTGCCGCCGTATTGTTCCGGGATGGTCGCGCCCAGCAGGCCGATTTCACCCATTTCACGGAAAATCGCCGGGTCGGTCTTTTCATGACGGAACGCCTCAAGGATCCGCGGTGCCAGCTTGTCCTGGGCAAACTGCGCAGCGCTGTCGCGCACCATGCGCTCTTCTTCAGTGAGCTGTTGATCCAGCAGCAGGGGATCGATCCAGTTGAAGCTAGCTTTACCGGCCATGAGCCTGTCCTCGCGAAGGTGGTCAAATATCGTGGAATGATCCTAGGCGCCGTGCAGGGATTGAGCAAACGAGGATTTTGCATGCTGTTGTGCTAATTTCTCACTCCGTAACATCATCAAACCCCGGTCCTACGGATAATTAGTGAGGTTGCCGTACATGCGCCGCAAAATTCCCAGCACTGCCGCGCTGATCAGCTTCGAAGCGGCGGCACGCCACGAGAGCTTCACCAAAGCCGCCCAGGAGCTTTCTCTCACCCAAGGCGCCATCTGCCGACAAATTGCCGGACTTGAAGAGTTCCTCAGCGTCGAACTGTTCCGACGCTCGCGACGCGGTGTGAAACTCACCGAAGCCGGTCTTTCCTACAGCCGACGCGTCGCCACCCAACTCGACGCAGTCGAGCGGGATACCTTGTCAGTCATGGGCCAGCAGGGCGCCAATGCCATTGAGCTGGCGGTAGTCCCGACCTTTGGCACCCAATGGCTGCTGCCCCGGCTCAAGGATTTCCAGCAGCAACACCCGGAAGTGACGGTCAACCTGACCAACCGCACGCGCCCGTTCCTGTTCGCCGACACCGACTTCGACGCCGCGATCTACTTCGGTGATGCCGATTGGCCGGGCACCGAATCCCACCGTCTGATGGGGGAGAATCCGATGCCGGTCTGCAGTCCGGCATTGCTGGGCAACCAGCCACAGTTGAGCGCCGAGCGGATTGCCGAGCTGCCACTGCTGCAACAGACCACGCGCCCCTACGCCTGGCGCCAATGGTTCAACGCCCAGCAGCTGAATGTCCCCCGCGACATGACAGGCCCGCGTTACGAGCTATTCTCCATGCTCGCCCAGGCGGCCATGCACGACATGGGGATCGCACTGATCCCGCCGTTCCTGATTCAACGCGAGTTGGCCGAGCAAAGACTGGTGATTGCCAACCCGCAGGCACTGTCGAGCATCAAGGCGTATTACCTGATGATTCCTGACCGAAAGGTTGAATCCGCCTCTTTACGCGCCTTTCGGGACTGGTTGATCCACCAGGCACACAGCTACAACATAGATAGAATGGGCCTTTTGCAGCAACTTGACCCCGTAGTCAATAAAATTCAAGCCCTACAGATATAACTTTATGTCGCATTTCAACAGACTGTACTCGAAACGGCACAATCGTCCCACAGACTGCTAACCACGCGGCTTTCAGACGCCCAAGCGAAGCAATGGCGCATCATTCATATAGCCGATGCGTCAATTCGTGTTTTTTCGCCACACTCCGCAGAAGCCACGGGCTAGACGGAAATTTAAGGGTGGGTTGCGACATTCGGTCACGGGGTGACTTGTAGTTAATTTTCCGTCACCCGTCATAATCCCTTGAAGGCCACTTAGTTCGCCTGCAAAATGCCGCGCCCCGCCTTGAATACAGCGGGGTCGTGCTGATCGGCCGCCCCAGTCGCACCCTCCGCAGTGCGCTGGCCTTCTAAGAAAGATCGAAAGCAATAAGATCAAGCAGGAGATTTGACGTGCACATTGGTGTTCCTCTCGAGACCCAGACCGGTGAAACGCGGGTTGCTGCAACCCCGGAAACCATCAAGAAGCTGATCGGCCAGGGTCATAAAGTCACTGTGCAAAGCGGCGCCGGCGTCAATGCCAGCGTTGTCGACAGTGCTTATGAAGCGGCAGGTGCAGTGATTGGCAGCGCCAACGATGCATTTGGTGCAGAGCTGATCCTCAAGGTTGTCGCCCCCAGCGATAGCGAACTGAGCCTGATCAAAAGCGGCGCCGTGCTGGTTGGCATGCTCAACCCGTTCAGCAATGAAACCATTGCCAAGCTGGCCGAGGCCGGTATCACCGCCTTTTCCCTGGAAGCCGCGCCGCGCACCTCCCGTGCGCAAAGCCTTGATGTGCTTTCCTCGCAAGCCAACATTGCCGGCTATAAAGCGGTACTGCTGGCCGCTCACCACTATCCGCGCTTCATGCCGATGCTGATGACCGCTGCGGGCACCGTAAAAGCGGCTCGCGTGCTGATTCTCGGCGCCGGCGTCGCGGGTCTGCAGGCCATCGCCACGGCCAAGCGCCTGGGTGCGGTGATCGAAGCCTCCGACGTGCGTCCGGCGGTGAAGGAACAGATCGAATCCCTGGGTGCCAAGTTCGTCGATGTGCCCTATGAAACCGATGAAGAGCGTGAGTGCGCGGTCGGCGTCGGCGGTTACGCACGCCCAATGCCCGCCAGTTGGATGCAGCGCCAGGCCCAGGCCGTGCACGAGCGCGCCAAGCAGGCCGACATCGTCATCACCACCGCACTGATTCCCGGCCGCAAGGCACCGGTGTTGCTGAGCGCGGAAACCGTTGCGCAAATGAAGCCTGGCTCGGTGGTCATCGACCTGGCCGCTGCGCAAGGCGGCAACTGCCCGCTGACCGTCGCCGATCAGGTGATCGTGGCCCACGGCGTCACTATCGCCGGCCCGACCAACCTGGCTGCCCAGGTCGGTGCAGACGCTTCGGCGCTGTATGCGCGCAACCTGCTGGACTTCCTGAAACTGGTGTTCACCAAGGAAGGCCAGTTCGAGATCAACCTCGAAGACGACATCGTCGCTGCGTGCCTGATGTGCCGCGACGGTCAAGTCATCCGCAAAAACGCCTAAGCAGGGATTCAGACGATGGAAGAGCTTATCTCCCCCGGTATCTACAACCTGATCATCTTCGTGCTGGCGATTTATGTCGGTTATCACGTGGTCTGGAACGTTACACCCGCCTTGCACACACCGTTGATGGCCGTCACCAACGCCATTTCGGCGATTGTGATTGTCGGCGCCATGTTGGCCGCCGCCCTGACCGTGACCCCGCTGGGCAAAACCATGGGCACCCTGGCTGTCGCACTGGCGGCGGTGAACGTCTTCGGTGGCTTCCTGGTCACCCGACGCATGCTTGAGATGTTCAAGAAAAAAGCCCCGAAAGCCGTAAAAGAAGAGGCGCCGAAGTAATGAGCATGAACCTCGTAACGACGCTCTACTTGATCGCGTCGATCTGCTTCATCCAGGCCCTCAAAGGCCTGTCGCACCCCACCACCTCGCGACGCGGGAACCTGTTCGGCATGCTCGGCATGGCGCTGGCGATCCTCACCACTGTGGGCCTCATCTATAAACTGGGTGCGGAACTTGCCACCGCCGGTATCGGCTACGTGATTGTCGGCCTGCTGATCGGCGGCAGCGCCGGTTCGATCATGGCCAAGCGCGTTGAAATGACCAAAATGCCGGAACTGGTCGCCTTCATGCACAGCATGATCGGCCTGGCCGCGGTGTTCATTGCGATCGCCGCCGTGGTCGAGCCGCAGTCCCTGGGTATCGTCAAGCAGCTCGGCGACGCGATTCCGGCCGGTAATCGCCTGGAACTGTTCCTCGGCGCCGCTATCGGTGCAATTACCTTCTCCGGTTCGGTGATCGCGTTCGGCAAGCTGTCGGGCAAGTACAAGTTCCGCCTGTTCCAGGGCGCACCGGTACAGTTCAGCGGCCAGCACAAGGTCAACCTGATTCTGGGCCTGGCAACGCTGGGCCTGGGCATCATGTTCATGCTGACCGGCAACCTTGGCGCCTTCGCCCTGATGCTGGCATTGGCCTTCGTGCTCGGCGTGCTGATCATCATCCCGATTGGCGGTGCCGACATGCCGGTGGTGGTGTCGATGCTCAACAGCTACTCGGGCTGGGCGGCGGCCGGTATCGGTTTCTCGCTGAACAACTCGATGCTGATCATTGCCGGTTCGCTGGTCGGTTCGTCCGGTGCGATCCTCTCGTACATCATGTGCAAGGCGATGAACCGTTCGTTCTTCAACGTCCTGCTCGGCGGCTTCGGCAACAGTGCCGACGCTGGCGGCCCGGCCGGTTCGCAAGAAGCTCGTCCGGTGAAATCCGGTTCGGCTGACGACGCGACCTTCCTGCTGACCAACGCCGACACCGTGATCATCGTTCCGGGCTACGGCCTGGCGGTAGCACGGGCACAGCACGCACTGAAAGAGCTGACCGAGAAGCTGACCCATCGCGGCGTGACCGTGAAATATGCGATCCACCCGGTTGCCGGCCGTATGCCTGGCCACATGAACGTATTGCTGGCCGAGGCCGAAGTGCCGTACGACCAGGTGTTCGAGATGGAAGACATCAACTCCGAGTTCGGCCAGGCCGACGTGGTGCTGGTACTGGGCGCCAACGACGTGGTCAACCCGGCGGCGAAGAACGATCCGAAGTCGCCGATCGCCGGCATGCCGATTCTCGAGGCCTTCAAGGCCAAGACCATCATCGTCAACAAGCGCTCGATGGCCAGTGGCTATGCCGGTCTGGACAACGAATTGTTCTACCTCGACAAAACCATGATGGTGTTCGGCGACGCGAAGAAAGTCATCGAAGACATGGTCAAGGCTGTCGAATAAACATTGCTCCAGCGCAATACCCAAAACCCCGGCCTGCAATAGGCTGGGGTTTTTTATTCCTCCATGAAACCCGACCAAAGGCTCTAAATCGGCGGTCGGCATTCGACCATGGTAGCGGGACGAATTTTTGCGAAATCTCTAGACTGCGCATCTTGCTTCCGTTGCCCGAGATAACAACCATGTACCGTGACCGTATTCGCTTGCCTTCGTTGTTGGATAAGGTGATGAGCGCCGCCGATGCCGCCGCTCTGATTGAGGACGGCATGACCGTCGGCATGAGCGGCTTTACCCGCGCCGGCGAGGCCAAGGCCGTGCCCCATGCGCTGGCAGAGCGCGCCAAGGTCACGCCGCTGAAGATCAGCCTGATGACCGGCGCCAGCCTGGGCAACGACCTCGACAAACAGCTGACCGAAGCGGGCGTGCTGGCTCGCCGTATGCCGTTCCAGGTCGACAGCACCCTGCGCAAGGCAATCAATGCCGGCGAGGTGATGTTCATCGACCAGCACCTGTCGGAAACCGTGGAACAGCTGCGCAACAAGCAGCTCAAGCTGCCGGACATTGCGGTGATCGAGGCGGTAGCCATCACCGAGCAAGGCCACATCGTGCCCACCACGTCGGTCGGCAACTCCGCCAGCTTCGCGATTTTCGCCAAGCAGGTGATCGTCGAGATCAACCTGGCGCACAACCCGAACCTGGAAGGCCTGCACGACATCTATATCCCGACCTACCGGCCGACCCGCACGCCGATCCCGCTGACCCAGGTCGACGACCGCATTGGCAGCACCGCGATCCCGATCCCGGCGGACAAGATCGTCGCGATCGTCGTCACTAACCAGTCGGACTCGCCATCCACGGTGCTGCCGCCGGACAGCGAGACCCAGGCCATTGCCGATCACCTGATCGACTTCTTCAAGCAGGAAGTGGACGCCGGGCGCATGACCGACAAACTCGGCCCACTGCAGGCCGGCATTGGCAGCATCGCCAACTCAGTGATGTGCGGCTTGATCGACTCGCCGTTCCACGACCTGACCATGTACTCCGAGGTCCTGCAGGATTCGACCTTCGACCTGATCGACGCCGGCAAACTGAGCTTTGCTTCCGGCAGCTCGATCACCTTGTCGGAGCGCCGCAACGCCGACGTATTCGGCAACCTGGAGCGCTACAAGGACAAGCTGGTGCTGCGCCCGCAGGAAATCTCCAACCACCCGGAAGTGGTGCGTCGCCTGGGCATCATCGGCATCAACACCGCGCTGGAGTTCGACCTGTACGGCAACGTCAACTCGACGCACGTGTGCGGCACACGAATGATGAACGGTATTGGCGGCTCGGGCGACTTTGCCCGCAACGCGCACCTGGCAATCTTCGTTACCAAGTCGATTGCCAAGGGCGGCGCGATATCCAGCGTGGTGCCGATGGTCAGCCACGTCGACCACACCGAGCATGACGTCGACATCCTCGTCACCGAAATCGGCCTGGCCGACCTGCGTGGCCTGGCGCCACGCGAGCGTGCCCGAGCAGTGATCGATAACTGTGTGCACCCGGACTATCGCCAGGCACTCAACGACTACTTCGAAAAGGCCTGCGCCTTGGGCGGACACACCCCACACATCCTGCGTGATGCCCTGAGTTGGCACATGAACCTGGAAGAAACCGGGCGCATGCTGGCGGTGTGATTGATACAGATGGCGGCTGACGCAAACAGTTTTTCGTCAGCCCGCCATCCCTTCGCTCAATCCTGACAAAAACTGTACTGCTGTACCGGTCTTTTCCTACCGTATTTCCCTACCTTCCGACGACAAATGGCCTAAAACGCACTAAGTTAGTGCGGATAGGTACAGTTGCCTCAATTTCGACCAGCACAGCACCCTTTAACAGTTAACTGGTCTCTCACAATACAGGTGAACTGTATCTACAGAGACTGGCCAAACGAGAGGATCATGGGCACCAGTTAAACCACTACCTAATCCCGCCACAAGCGGAAGGATGTCAACCATGGAACGTACACTCAGTTCCGAGCTGTTCTTCGAAGACAAAGCTGCAAAAACCCAGGCTTCCATGCCTCTTCGCGTTCTCGCCAACCTGATGCTGTGGCAGCGCCGCATCTCCAGCCGCCATCAACTGGCTCGCCTGGATTCGCGTCTGCTGGCTGACGCAGGGATTAGCGAAGCACAACGCTTCGAAGAGCTGAGCAAGCCGTTCTGGCGCTAAGTTAGCGTCGCTGGCTCTGACCCAAGGGTCCACCGCCAGCACTTTGAATTGCACACACAAAACCCGTCGCGGGAAATCGCGACGGGTTTTGTCGTTTCAGGGTCAGGAAAAACACAGATACAGAAGCGGTTACTCGACACAGGTACAGTTCGTTGAAATAGCAAACTGAACCAGTACAATTCAATGCCGGTGTCACTGATACCTGAAGCGCCAATCCCTCACCATGATCTCCCAAGGCTGCTCTTCCAGCCTGATAGCGAGGACCGGATCATGGACCGTTCACTGGATACGCCCCTGCCACGCCGCCCATGGCTCGCCGCATGGCACTTGATCAGCCCACTGTTCGCTGCCTGGAGCAGGAGCCTGGAGAGGGCGCGAACACGACGGTTGTTGGCACAACTCGATGATCAACAATTGTCCGATATAGGCATCAGCCACAGCGAACGCATGGCTGAGCTGGAGCGCTCGTTTTGGCAGTAGAGGGCGCAACTAAACACCTTTGGACTGTTCTAAAGTTGCATCAAGGGCCTACTATCCCCTCTATAACGTGGCGATCGCCGCACAGCTGACGTCTGAATGTTCAGGCGCTACGCATGTTGCGGTGATCGCCCGGCGTACCCAGCGTCGCATTTTTTTCATAAACAGGAGTTACCCCATGTCCCGTCTTCGTCTGCTCAGCGCTGCAGCCCTGCTGGCCGTGGCTGCCAATGCCCACGCTACCAGCTTCATCGTCACCACTGACGCGGTGGTCGGCGCACTGAAAGCCACGTCCGACGCCACTTCCGATGTCACGTCCTCGTTCCGTGACGACAAAATCGTCCGTGCAGCCCGTGACGATGCAGCCAGCTTCGTGGCCAGCGAAGGCGCGATCCGTGGTGTGCGCCTGGAAAGTGCCCTGGAGCACATCCGCAAGCAGGTTCCACAGCTGAGCGCGACTGACGCGCAGCTGGCTCAGGCGATCCTGACCATCTGATTTCCGCGCCTTGCAATGCCTGGCTCTGGCCCGGGCATTGCGCTAGCCTTGGGGCTCGCTTCCAACTATCGAGTCCCATGCATTTTCGTTTAAAAGCACTTTACGTCCCCGCCACACTGCTCGCCTGCTGGTTCAACCCGGCTCATGCCATGGACCTGACCACGCAGAACCTGGTCGTCACCGCCTATGCCACAAGCATGGTGACCGCCGCGCCCTTCGACCATAAACTGCTGCTCGCCGCGCACGATGATGCCGCCGCGTTTGTCGCCAGTAATGGCCGATTACGCGGCGCGCGCCTGGAGTCTGCGCTGGTTTACCTGCGGCATGCCCCAGCGAAACTTCATGCAACTGACCTTGAACTGGCGCAAGCAATTCTCGTCCAATAGTTATTCCCTGTTATTCCGGAGTCGTTCCATGCGTAGCCCGCTGATTGCTGCCACCCTAGGCCTGCTGTTGTTGGCCGACGTGGCCCAGGCCCACACCCTGGTAGCCACCAGTAACATCATTATCCGTGCCTCCCAGCGCACCCTCGATTTCACCTCGGACACCACCACGTCCATCCGTGATTCGAAAGTCGTGCGCGACGCCCAGGACGATGCCGCCAGTTTTGTCGCCAGCAACGGCGATATCCGTGGTGCGCACCTGGAAGCGGCCTTTGAAACCTTGCGCACTCGTGTGCCGGAAGCCCGCGACGCCAGTGACCAGGTACTCGCCGAAGCCATCCTCGCACTGTGAGGCCGGTCGTCGCCTGGCTGCTGGCCACCTTCGTCCTGCTGTTCGGCACCACGGCGCACGCCGGCCTGCAACTGCAGCTCAAGCGCGAGGGCCTGAGCCCCGCTGAACAACAGGCCAGCCAGGCCTTGCTGGATGAAGCGCTGCAGGCATTGCCGCCGCGCTTCATCGAGCAGCTGGACCGGCGCATCGATGTCGGCTGGACCGACAAGATGCCGGCCAATGCCTACGGTCAGGCATCCCTGGTGTCCGAGCTCGACCTCAATCGCAAATTACTGGCCAGCCTGACCGACGGCAGCGCCGCAAGTAAAAAGACCTATCGCCCCCACGGCACGGTGCGCAAGGAACTGCTCGCCACCGTCCTGCACGAACTCACCCATATTTATGACCGCGCGCGCCTGTGGTCCGATTCCGAGAAGCTGCTGATCCAGCGCTGCACCCGACGCAACAACAGCGCCGGCCTGGTTGGCCTACCCGATCAATGCCGCGGCCAGAACGACCGTCGTTTCACCCTGAGCGATGACCCGCGCCTGCTCGACCTGGCCGGCTGGCAGCAGTACGTCGGCCGCCGTGGCGAACGCGAACAGCACAACCGGCAGATCGCCCGCAGCCCGGACCTCTACGAGACCAGCAGTCCCAAGGAGTTTGTCGCGGTCAACATGGAGTACTTCCTCCTCGACCCGAGCTACGCCTGCCGCCGTCCGGCGTTGTACCGCTACTACCAAGAGCACTTTGGCTGGGCGCCGGCGGCAAAAAATACCTGCGCCACTTCGTTCGCCTTCTTGAACGCCGGCAATGACTTTGCCAAACAACCCCTGGGCAAGGTCGATCCGGAGCGGGTCTACGCCATCGATTACCTGCTGGCCGAAGCCAACCAGAACCTGGTCAGCCGTTGGGGCCACAGCATGCTGCGCCTGGTGATCTGTGCGCCCGGCCGCCCACGCGGACCGGATTGCCGACTCGACCTCGAATACTCGCTGGTACTGTCCTATCGCGCCTTCGTCGGTGACGTACAGCTGTCGAGCTGGGGCGGACTGGTGGGCAAGTACCCGTCGCGCCTGTTTATCCTGCCGCTGTCCCAGGTCATCGACGAATACACCAAGACCGAACTGCGCAGCCTGGCATCGGTGCCGCTGAACCTGTCACGCAGTGAAATCAACGAAACGGTCGAGCACGCGGCGGAAATGCACTGGAGCTACGACGGTAATTACTTCTTTCTGTCCAACAACTGCGCCGTCGAGAACCTCAAACTGCTACGCAGCGGCAGCAACAATGCGCAGTTGGTCGGGCTCGACAGCATCATGCCCAACGGTTTGCTCGAAGTGCTCAAGGGCCGAGGACTGGCGGACACCAGCGTGCTCGATGACCCGAAAGAGGCATTGCGCCTGGGCTATCGCTTCGACTCGTTCCGCGACCGCTATCAGGCGATGTTCGAAGTATTGAAAAAGCACCTGCCGATCAAACAGGACAAGGTCGAGGACTGGCTGAGCAGCAGCGCCGCCGAACGGCGCAAGTGGTTTGACCAGGCCGACCTGCGCACCAGCGCCGCCTTGCTGCTGCTGGAACAGGCGAGTTTTCGCCAACAGTTGTTGTTGGCCCAGAACGAAGTGAAAGAGCGCTACCTGAACGCCCGTGAGCTGGAAAACGGCGGCATGGACCGCGCCAACCAGACCTTGCAGCAGATCCTGCTCAACAGCGGCTTCCTCAGCCGTCCGGCGGAATTGCTCGATCGCGGCGGCTATGGCTTGCCCCAGGCCAATGAGTGGCAACGCCTGGAGGCGGAAAGCAGCAGTCGACAGAAGACCCTGTTGGCCTTGACCGGAGAACTGGACAAAGAGGCTCGGGCCCTGCTGGAACCGGAACGCGCAGCAGAGATCGCGGCCAACGAAGCCAACGTCAAGCAATTGGGCGAACACCTGCGTGCGCTGCACAAGGCCGCCGGGGGATTGCAATTGCCCTGACTCACTCGATTACAGGGTTTCTTGCCGCTCCTCGGGCAGATGCTCGTCCAGATGCAGCCAGGGCAGCCGGCTATCCGTCCAGATATGCCGGTCTGCGGGCGCCAGTTCCGGGTGATCGAGGGTGGCGATGGTCACGTCGATGCTCTCCGGGCTCAGGTGGGTGATCAGCGCCAGTTGCGCCCCGCAACTCGCGCAGAAATAACGCGCACAACTGGGCGAAGAGTCGTAGCGCGCCGGGGTCCCCGCCAGCCATCGGAAACTTGAATGGGGCAGGGTGATCCAGGTGGTCACCAAGCCACCGCTGACCCGCCGGCAGATCGAGCAATGACAATGGGCGATGTCGCGCAAGGGCCCGCTGATTTCATAGCGCAGCCGGCCACAATGGCAGCCACCCTCATGCACTGGGTTCATTCCCGCTCTCCCTCGACCATCGACTTCGTCCTACTTTAGGCCCGTAAGATTTACCTGAACACCTCGTCAGACATTTCTCCAAGCGAAAGCTGGTTGAAAGGTTTGCCGACTAGGATCGCCGTCACTGCCGGCAATAGACCGGTTGGCCAACGCGACTTTTCAACGGTTCGCCCGGCCCAATTAACAACAACAATGGTGATTCTGATGTCTGCTCATACCCGCCTGTACGCCCCGACTCCCTTCGTACGCCTCGTGCTTCCCGTTCTGCGCTGACCCGATCCGGTCCGCCATTCCCTAGACGCGCTACGCCTGGAGTATTCCCATGCTGACTTTCCTTGGCTTTGCCATGGTCATCACGTTCATGTACCTGATCATGACCAAGCGCCTGTCCGCGCTGATCGCCCTGATCATCGTGCCGATCCTGTTTGCCCTGTTCGGTGGTTTCGCGCCGAAAATCGGCCCGATGATGCTCGAAGGCATCACCAAGCTGGCCCCGACCGGGGTGATGCTGATGTTCGCCATCCTCTATTTCGCCTTGATGATCGACTCCGGCCTGTTCGACCCGGCCGTGCGCAAGATCCTCAAGCTGGTCAAGGGTGACCCGCTCAAGGTGTCGGTGGGTACCGCCGTGCTAGCCCTGGTGGTTTCCCTGGACGGTGACGGTGCCACCACCTACATGATCTGTGTTGCCGCCATGCTGCCGCTGTACAGCCGCATCGGCATGAGCCCGCGGATCATGGCCGGCCTGATCATCCTCGCCGGCGGCGTGATGAACATGACCCCCTGGGGTGGCCCGACAGCACGAGCCGCCAGCGCACTGCATGTCGATCCTTCTGACATCTTCGTACCGATGATCCCGGCGATGTTGGCCGGCGTGGTGGCGATCCTGGCAATTGCCTACATGTACGGTAAACGTGAGCGGGCACGTCTGGGTGAATTGCACCTGGTGGGCGATGAAATCGACCACAGCGAAATCAGCGTCTCGCAGTTCCCGGATGCCCGCCGTCCGAAGCTGATCTGGTTCAACGGTGCCCTGACCCTGGGCCTGATGTGTGCCCTGATCGCTGGCCTGTTGCCATTGCCGGTGCTGTTCATGGTGGCGTTCAGTGTCGCGATGATCGTCAACTACCCGTGCCTGCAGCAGCAGAAAGACCGCGTCGCGGCCCATGCCGGCAGCGTGTTGGCGGTGGTCGGGCTGATCTTCGCTGCCGGTATCTTCACCGGCATCCTGACCGGCACCGGCATGGTCGACGCCATGTCCAAGAGCCTGTTGGCGGTCATCCCGGATTTCCTCGGGCCGTACCTGGCGGTGATCACCGCGCTGGTGAGCATGCCGTTCACGTTCTTCATGTCCAACGACGCATTTTATTACGGCGTGTTACCGGTTCTCGCCGAAGCCGCCAGTCACTACGGCATCACGGCCGTGGAAATGGCCCGTGCGTCGATCGTCGGCCAACCCGTTCACCTGCTCAGTCCGCTGGTGCCATCGACCTACCTGCTGGTGGCGTTAGCCGGGATCGAGTTCGGCGATCACCAGCGCTTCACCCTCAAGTGGGCAGTTCTGGTTTGCCTGTGCATAATGTTCGCAGCGTTGCTGATGGGGATTTTTCCGCTGTTCAGCACTCTATAAGAGCATCAACTCACCACGCCGCCAGCTAGACTTCGAGGTTTGAAGCGGCTGGCGTCGCGGTTTAACACATCCACAAAGGAATACACATGGAATGGCTGACCAACCCGGAAATCTGGGTTGCCTTCTTCACATTGACGGCTCTGGAAATTGTTCTGGGTATCGACAACATCATCATGATCTCGATCCTGGTCAGCCGCATGCCCAAGCACATGCAGGCGCGCACCCGGATCTTCGGTCTGGCGCTGGCGATGGTCACCCGTATCCTGTTGCTGCTGTCGATCACCTGGGTCATGCAACTGACCGCCGATCTGTTCGAACTGTTCGGCCAGGGCATTTCCGGGCGTGACCTGATCCTGTTCTTCGGTGGTCTGTTCCTGCTGTGGAAAAGCTCCCAGGAGATGTACCACGCGCTGGAAGGCGAGGACGAAACCTCTGACGAGCCGAGCGGCAAGGGCGGTAACTTCCTCTACACCATCATCCAGATCGCGATCATCGACATCGTGTTCTCCCTGGACTCGGTGATTACCGCGGTGGGCATGGTTTCTCACGTCCCTGTGATGGTCGCGGCGATCGTCGTGGCGGTCCTGGTGATGATGCTGGCAGCCGGCACCATCAGCGAGTTCATCGACAAGCACCCGTCGCTGAAGATGCTCGCGCTGTCGTTCCTGCTGGTCGTCGGTACGGTGCTGATCGCCGAATCGTTCGAAGTGCACATTCCAAAAGGCTACGTGTACTTCGCCATGGCCTTCTCGCTGGCGGTGGAAGCGATCAACATCAAGTTGCGCACCGCCATCGCGAAAAAGAAGAAGCAGCAGGACCCTGTGAAACTGCGCAAGGACATCCCAGGCCAGTAATTGCAGCCGGTTGTCATGGAAAGGGGTCTTCGGGCCCCTTTTTCACGCCTGCATGAAGCTGTTTTCATGACAGTTTTGTTTCAAAGCGCTGTTTAGCTATGCGATGCTGGCGTCCAGACCGTAAGCCAACTACAGCTTAAGTACAGAATGTAGAAAAAACGCGCGGTACTGCTGACTTGTCCCTTTGGGACGCTATTCAACCAGGGGGCCTGTCATGCTGACCCTGCTCAATTTGTTATCCGCCGTGGCCTTGCTGATCTGGGGCACGCATATCGTCCGAACCGGCATCCTGCGGGTCTACGGCTCCAACCTGCGCCATGTCATTGGCCGCAACATGTCCAAGCGCTGGCTGGCGTTTATCGCCGGGATCCTGGTGACCGCCATGGTCCAGAGCAGCAACGCCACGGCGATGCTGGTGACCTCGTTTGTCGGCCAGGGCCTGATGGCACTGACCCCGGCCCTGGCGACCATGCTCGGCGCCGACGTGGGTACCGCGCTGATGGCGCGGGTGCTGACCCTCGACCTGTCGTGGCTGTCGCCGTTGCTGATTTTCGTCGGCGTGATCCTGTTCCTTTCACGCAAGCAAACCCGGGTCGGCCAGATGGGCCGGGTGGCGATTGGCCTGGGGCTGATCATCCTCGCGCTGCAATTGATTGTCGAAGCCGCGGCGCCCATCACCCATGCCCAGGGTGTGAAAGTGATCTTTGCCTCGCTGACCGGCGATATCCTCCTCGATGCGCTGATCGGCGCGCTGTTCGCGATGATTTCCTACTCCAGCCTGGCCGCCGTCCTGCTCACCGCGACCCTGGCCGGTGCCGGCGTGATCAGCCTGCCCGTGGCCATCGGCCTGGTGATCGGCGCCAACATCGGCAGCGGGGTGCTGGCGTTTCTCAGCACCAGCATGCAGAACGCCGCCGGCCGCCAGGTGGCGCTGGGCAGCCTGCTGTACAAGCTGATCGGCCTGCTGCTGATCATCCCGGTGCTCGACCCGCTGGTGCACTGGATGGACAGCCTCGACTACAGCGCCCAAGGCCTGGTAATCGGCTTCCATCTGCTTTACAACACCGCGCGCTGCCTGGTGCTGTTGCCCACCGTCAGCCCGATGGCGCGACTCTGTGCCTGGCTGTTGCCAGAGCGCCCGGAAGCCAACGGCCTGGCCAAGCCCCGGCACCTCGACCCGACGGCCCTGGTGACGCCCAGCCTGGCCCTGGCCAACGCGGCGCGCGAAACCCTGCGCATGGGCGACCTGCTCGACAACATGCTGGAAGCCATGCTCGACGTGCTGCGCGGCAAGCAGACCGCCGTGACCCAGGAAATGCGCCGCCTCAGCGATGACGTCGAAGGCCTGTACAGCGCGATCAAGCTGTATCTTGCGCAGATGCCCCGCGAAGACCTGAGCGACCAGGATAGCCGGCGCTGGGCGGAAATCATCGAGCTGGCGATCAACCTGAAGCTCGCCTCGGACCTGATCGAACGCATGCTGCGCAAGGTCCAGCAGCAAAAGACCGCGCAACGTCGCTCGTTTTCCGACGTCGGTCTGGAAGAACTCGCCGGCCTGCATCACCAGTTGATCGCGAATCTGCGCCTGGGCCTTTCGGTGTTCCTCAGTGCCGACAAGGAAAGCGCTCGGCAATTGCTCCGTGAGAAACGTCGCTTCCGCGCGCAGGAAAGACGTCTGGCCCATGCTCACGTCAGCCGCCTGCAACGCAAGATCGTGCAAAGCCTGGAAACCAGCTCGCTGCACCTGGAGCTGATCGCCGACATGAAGCGCTTGAACTCGCTGTTCTGCAGCAGTGCCTATGTGGTCCTGGAAACCTCGGAAACCGGAGCCCTGGCAGTCGATGATTTGGCTGACATCACTCATTCGCCCTGAACGTCTGGCGCTGCCAGCAGTCATTTGCAAAGCTTGAGGAAAATCCCCCCCCGCATCCCACGCCAGGAAGGTTGTCATGCGTTGTCTGTTGTTTGCATGCCTGTTGCTCGGTTCCAGCTGTACATGGGCGCTGGACCGCTTGCAGGTCGAGGGCTATGTGTTGCGCAACGGCCTGCAGATCCTGCTCAAGCCCGGCAGCGAGCGCGGGCATGTGGCGATTCGCCTGGTGGTCGGCGTCGGCCTGGATGATTTTTCCTGTACTGAGAAAGAGCTGCCGCACTTGCTGGAGCACGTGCTGTTCAGCGGTATCGATGCCGGCGGCGAGGGCGGGCTCGAGGAACGCATGCAGGGCCTGGGCGGCGAGTGGAATGCCTACACCAGCAATGCCGACACCACGTTCGTGATCGAGGCGCCGGCAAAAAACCAGCGCAAGGTGCTCGACCTGCTGCTGGCCCTGCTGACCCAGACCCGGATCGACGACAATGCGGTCCAGGCCGCGAAACAGGTGGTTGAGCTTGAAGACGGCGGCCATGCCTCGCACTTACAGCGCTGGCTCGATCGTCAGGACCTGAGCCACAACGCCAGCAATCAGTTGGCGATTGAACTGGGGCTCAAGTGCCGGGAGCGGCCCGACGTCCAGCCGCTGACCCGCGAGCAAGTGGAGGAGGTACGCAAGCAATGGTACGCCCCCAACAACATGACGCTGATTATCGTCGGTGATCTCGACCGCCTGCTGCCGGCCTACCTCGAGCGCACCTACGGTCAGCTCAAACCGGTGGAACCCAGCCAGCATCCAGAGTTGCCACAACTGCAACAACCGGCCGAGGCCCAGCGCAACCTGATCCATGGCTGGCTTGGCGATTCGGCCAAATTGCATTGGCTGTTTCCCGAGCCGGTCCTCGACGACCAATACGACGAAACCTTTTCTCTGCTCAAGGACTATCTGGACTGGGCGCTGTACCGCCAAATGCGCTTGGCGCACGGGCTGTCCTATGGCCCGTCGGCCGAGCGCGAGGTGTTTGGCGGCGTGGGTTTCATGAGCCTGAATGCCGACCTAGAACGCGACAAGCTGGCGCAAGCGCAGCAGGTGCTGGAAGCGTTCAAGGCGGACCTGCTGAAAAACGGCCTTGATCCAGTAGCCTTCGAGCGCCTCAAGCAGGCCGCCATTGCCCGTCAGGCTTGGGCAGTGCAGGGCAACAGTGCGCTGGCCGACTATTACTGGAGTGCCCTGAGCGACTACGAGGACGGGCGCTTTGCCGACCCGGCCCGACGCCTGCGCGCGGTAACGCTCAAGCAAGCCAACCTGGCCTTGAAACAATTGCTGGAGCAACCCGGCTACCTGCGTATCGAAAAACCATTGCTCAGTTATGACCAACTGGTATGGCTGCTCGGGGCGGCGATCGGGCTGTTACTCCTCGGCCTGCTGGGCTGGCACCTTCATCGCAGGCATCGATAACGCCCGGGTTTCTCGCTACATCGGTATACCGGCGGTATCCTGTGCGGGTTTTCCTACAACCATCGTGAACCGCCCCATGCCGAATTTGACCCTCTACATCCAGCGCATCCTCGAACTGATGAAGCGCTACCCGGGAGTCATTGCGCTCGGCGGCTTCATCTCGGGGGTCGGCAGCTTCATCCTGGTCGACCGCCAGCAAGGCCTGGCGACCTGGATTGCGATCATCATGCTGGTCAGCTGGGTCTGGCTGATGCTGGAAAACAGCCTGACCGAGCTATTCACCAAGGTCTTCAAGCGCGAAATCCCTCAGCCGTTGCTGCGCTATGCAACGCAGATGATCCATCAGGAAAGCCTGTTTTTCGTCCTGCCGTTCTTTTTCATCACCACCACCTGGAACAGCGGCCAACTGGTGTTTACCGGGCTGCTGGGCGCTGCGGCGCTGATTTCCATTACCGATCCGCTCTATTACAAATGGCTGGCGCCGCGACGCTGGTTGTTCCTGGCCATGCACACCCTGACGCTGTTCGCCGCGTTGCTGACTGCACTGCCGATCATCCTCCACCTGACCACCGCGCAAAGCTTCAAGCTGGCCCTTGGCATCGCCATGCTGCTGTCCTTCCCCAGCCTGGCCTCGATTTTCCCGATTCGCACCCTGCGCGGCGGCCTGAGCGTGCTGTGCATCACCGTCGCCATAGGTGCCACCGGCTGGTTCCTGCGCTCCTGGGTACCACCGGCCACCCTGTGGATGACTGAAGTGGCGATCAGCACGCAACTGCAGGACCGCACGCCCGGCGACAGCCTGGATGAGGTCAGCGCCAGCCAACTGCGCGGCGATGGCCTGTATGCCTACACCGCCATCAACGCGCCGCGTGGTCTGGACGAGCGGATTTACCACGTGTGGACCTTCAACGGGAAGGAAGTCGACCGCATTGCCCTGGATATTCACGGCGGTCGCAAGGAAGGCTACCGCGCCTGGACCCACAAGAAGAACTTCCCGCCCAGCCCGGCCGGTAAATGGCAGGTGCGGGTCCTGACCGAGGACGGGCAGGTGATTGGCGTGCTGCGGTTCGTGGTCAGCGACGCAGGTCAAGACAACCCACCGGCGAACCAGGCAAAGTAACAAGGATCGTGCTATTACGTAGCACTGCGTATCAGCTGAACAAGCACGGAGCTTATGAGCAATACGATCGCCGGCAATGCTCAACTCGACACCTCGCAAAGCCCAACCCAGCTCAGGGTCAGCGGCGACTGGACGCTCGCCCATTACACAGCCCTCAAGCACCTGAGCGAATCCCTCAAGGGCCAGTACGACGAGCGCACCCACATTGACCTCAATGGCCTCGGCGCGCTCGACACTGCCGGCGCCTCGTTGCTGGTCGAACTGTTGGGCGCCGAGCGCCTGGGCAAATCCACCGAACATCCCGATTGCAGCCTCTCCAGCGCCGACCGTGCGCTGCTGCAGACGGTCTATTGCTCGATGAGCGACTTCTGTATTCCGGTCAAGGAGCCGGAGATCAGCGTCGGCGTTCAATTACTGACGCGCATCGGCAGGGCAGTGGACACCGTCTGGAAGGACACCCTGCAACTGCTCGGATTCGTCGGCCTGATCCTCGAAACCATCGCCCGCGGCCTGTTTCGCCCCTCGCGCTGGCGCATCACCCCGGTGGTGGCGCACATTGAACAGACCGGGCTCGACGCCGCGCCTATCGTCGCCCTGCTGACCTTCCTGGTGGGCGCCGTGGTGGCGTTCCTCGGCGCCACGGTGCTGGCCAATTTCGGCGCGACGATTTTCACCGTCGACCTTGTGGCGTTCTCCTTCCTGCGGGAATTTGCCGTGCTGCTCACCGCGATCCTCATGGCCGGCCGCACCGCCAGTGCCTTCACCGCTCAAATCGGCTCGATGAAGGCCAACGAAGAAATCGATGCCATCCGCACCCTGGGCCTCGATCCCATGGAGTTGCTGGTGGTGCCACGAGTCCTCGCGTTGCTGGTCGCGCTGCCGATGCTGACCTTTATGGCGATGCTTTCAGGGATCATCGGCGGCGGCGTGGTGTGCGCGATTTCCCTGGGCATTTCGCCAGCGATGTTCCTCGCGCTGCTGCAGTCGGACATTGGCGTGCAGCACTTCCTCGTCGGCATGGTCAAGGCGCCGATTTTTGCCTTCCTGATTGCCGCGGTTGGCTGCCTGGAAGGCTTCAAGGTCAGCGGCAGCGCCGAATCCGTTGGCGCCCACACCACTTCAAGCGTGGTGCAGTCGATTTTCGTGGTGATCGTGCTGGATGCGATCGCCGCCCTGTTCTTCATGGAGATGGGCTGGTGAGTGGCTTGGACCGTGCGCCCAGCGAGGCGGTGATCGAAGTGCGTGGGCTGTGCAATCGCTTCGGAAAACAAAGCGTGCACGAGAACCTCGACCTGGATTTGTACAAGGGCGAGATTCTTGCCGTGGTCGGCGGTTCCGGCAGCGGTAAATCGGTGCTGCTGCGCAGCATCATCGGCTTGCGCCAGCCCAGCGAGGGCAGCGTGAAGGTGTTCGGCAAGAACCTGCCGAGCCTGCCGGAACACGAGCGCTCGCTGATTGAACGACGCTTCGGCGTGCTGTTCCAGAAGGGCGCCTTGTTCTCGTCGCTGACCGTGACCGAAAACGTCGCGCTGCCGTTGATCGAGCACGCCGGCCTCAGTCGCGCCGACGCCGAGCACCTGGCGGCGGTCAAACTGGCCCTGGCCGGACTGCCGCTGTCGGCCGCCGACAAATACCCGGCCTCGCTGTCCGGCGGCATGATCAAGCGCGCGGCGCTGGCCCGGGCCCTGGCGCTGGACCCGGACATCCTGTTTCTCGACGAGCCCACCGCCGGCCTCGACCCGATTGGCGCGGCCGCATTCGACCAGTTGATCCTGACCCTGCGCGACGCGCTGGGCCTGAGCGTGTTCCTGGTGACCCACGACCTCGACACGCTCTACACCATCACCGACCGGGTGGCGGTGCTGGCGCAGAAGAAAGTGCTGGTGGCGGATGCCATCGACGTCGTCTCGGAAACCGATGACGCCTGGATTCACGAATACTTTCATGGCCCCCGTGGCCGCGCGGCGTTGACGGCCGCTTCACAGTCCAACGAGGTATGACATGGAAACCCGAGCCCATCATGTATTGATCGGCCTGTTCACCGTCCTGATCGTGGCCGGCGCCTTGCTGTTCGGTCTGTGGCTGGCCAAGTCCAGCGTCGATACCGAGTTCAAGGACTACGAGGTGGTCTTCAATGAAGCGGTCAGCGGCCTGTCCAAGGGCAGCGCGGTGCAGTACAGCGGGATCAAGGTCGGCGACGTGGTCAGTCTGCGCCTCGACCCCAAGGACCCGCGCCGAGTACTGGCACGCATCCGCCTGGGCGGCGAGACGCCAATCAAGGAAGACACCCAGGCCAAACTGGCACTGACCGGCATCACCGGCACGTCGCTGATCCAGCTCAGCGGCGGCACCCCGCAAAGTCCGGAGTTGCGCGGCAAGAACGGCAAGCTGCCGGTGATCGTCGCCTCGCCATCACCCATCTCACGGTTGCTCAACAACAGCGACGATGTGATGAGCAGCGTCAACCAACTGCTGTACAACGCCAACCAGGTGCTGTCGCCGGAAAACGTCGAGCGCTTGAGCAAGACCCTGGCAAACCTTGAGCAAACCACCGGCACCATCAACGACCAGCGCGGGGATATCCAGCAGGCCATGCGCCAACTGGCGTCGATCGGCAAGCAGGCCAGCGCTGCCCTGGAGCAAACCACCTTGCTGATGCGCAATGCCAACGGCTTGCTCAACAACAACGGCAAGCAGATGTTCGGCAGTGCCGAGCAGGCGATGAAATCGCTGGAGCAGAGCACGGCCACCATCAATACCCTGCTGACCAATAATCAGGAAGCCCTGGGCAACGGCATGCAAGGGCTCAACGGCCTGGCCCCGGCCATACGCGAACTGCGCGACACCCTGGGCTCGTTGCGGGCCATCTCCCGGCGCCTGGAATCCAACCCCAGCGGTTACCTGCTCGGCCATGACACCGACAAGGAGTTCACCCCATGAAGCGCGTCTACCGCACCCTGGCCCACGGGACGCTGCTGGCCAGCCTGGCCCTGGCCAGCGCCTGTTCGATCCTGCCCAAGGCCGATCCGCAGGACGTCTATCGCCTGCCGGCGGCCCACAGCCCCGAGTCGGCGACACGGGCGCCCGCCGTCAGCTGGTCGCTACGAGTGTCCAAGCCGCAAGCCAGCGATGTGCTCAACAGCTCACGCATCGCGGTGATTCCCCAGGGCGATCTGATCAGCAGCTACAAGGCCTCGCGCTGGACCGACCGGGCACCGATGCTGTTGCGCAACCGCCTGCTCGACGGTTTCGCCGAGGATGGCCGGGTGCAACTACTGAGCACTGACGACGCCAACCTGCAGACCGACCTGGAGCTGGCCGGCAACCTGCAGGCGTTCCAGGCCGAATATCAGGGTAATGGCGTGCAAGTGGTGATCCGCCTGGATGCGCTGCTGGTGCGCGGCAGTGACCAGCGAATCCTCGCCAGCAAGCGTTTCGAAGTCCGCCAGCCGGTGGCTGATGTGCAGGTACCTGGCGTGGTCAGCGGATTCGGCCGGGCCGGGGATGACCTGACCCGCCAGGTGGTTGCCTGGACCGTGGAGCAGGGCCGGAAGAACGTGCCCGCCAAGCCTTGAATGCCTGACCTGCAGGAGGCCTGCAGGTCAGGGGTTCAGCCGAAGAACCAGTAGCACACCCCGATCGCCGCCAGCACCCCGGCCAGCTCCGCCAGCAGCGCACAGCCCACGGCATGCCGCGCGCGCTGGATACCCACCGCGCCGAAGTACACCGCCAGCACGTAGAAGGTGGTTTCGGTGCTGCCCTGGATGGTTGCGGCCACCAGCGCCGGGAAGCTGTCCACGCCCGAGGTCTTCATGGTCTCGATCAGCATCGCCCGCGCGGCGCTGCCAGAGAACGGCTTGACCATCGCGGTCGGCAAGGCGTCGACAAAACGCGTGTCCCAGCCCGCCCACTCGACCAGGTGGCGAATGCCGTCGAGGCCAAAATCCAGGGCCCCGGAAGCGCGCAATACGCCCACTGCGCAGAGCATGGCGACCAGGTACGGCAGCAGGTTCTTGGCGACGTCGAAACCTTCCTTGGCGCCCTCGACGAAGGCCTCGTAGACCTTGACCTTGCGCAGCGCGCCGATCACCAGGAACAGCATGATCAGGCCGAACAGCGTCAGGTTGCCGAGGATTGAGGAAAGACCCGCCAGGGCGGTAGCCGAGAGCGTTGCCAGCAGCGCCATGAAGCCGCCGAGGGCCAGGGCACCGGGAATCAGGTAGGCGAGCACCACCGGGTCCCACAGCCGCAGGCGCTGCATGAAGGCCACTGACAGCAGCCCCACCAGGGTCGAGCAACTGGTCGCCAGCAGAATCGGCAGGAACACCAGCGTCGGGTCCGGCGCGCCTTGTTGGGCGCGGTACATAAAGATGGTGACTGGCAATAGGGTCAGCGACGAAGCGTTGAGCACCAGAAACAGGATTTGCGCATTGCTGGCCACTGTGGCGCTGGGGTTGAGCTCCTGCAGGGCTTTCATCGCCTTGAGGCCAATAGGCGTGGCCGCGTTGTCCAGGCCCAGGCCATTGGCGGCAAAGTTCAGGGTGATCAGGCCGATGGCCGGATGGCCCGGCGGTACTTCCGGCATCAGGCGCAGGAACAGCGGCCCGAGTGCCTTGGCCAGCCACTCGACGATGCCGGCCTTCTCGGCGATCCGCAAAAAGCCCAGCCACAGGGTCAGGGTGCCAAACAGCAGCACCATGACCTCAACCGACAGCTTGGCCATGGCGAAGATGCTTTCGACCATGGCGGCAAAGATTCCGGCATTACCGCCGACCAGCCACTGCGCCATGGCCGAAATGGCCGCCACGATGAAAAAGCCGAGCCACAGGCCATTGAGCATCAGTCATATCCCCCAGAAGATGCGGCGAATGATAGCGGGGTGCGCAGAAACGACAAACCCCGGATTTCTCCGGGGTTTGCATGATCATCGAACGCTGATCAGTTCTTCGACACCTCGCCCGCAGGCAGTTTGTCTTTGCTGCGCCAGTGCGGCAGGGAGTTCCAGTAGCGCTGGCCCTTGGCATCGTCGTACATGCCTTCCCAACGCGCGATAACCAATACCGCCAGGGCGTTGCCGATCACGTTGAGCGCGGTACGGGCCATGTCCATGACACGGTCGACACCGGCAATGAACGCCAGGCCTTCGAGCGGAATGCCCACGCTGCCCAGGGTCGCCAGCAGTACCACGAAGGACACACCCGGCACACCGGCAATACCCTTGGAGGTCACCATCAGGGTCAGGACCAGCAGCAACTGCTGGCTGATCGACAGGTCGATGCCGTACAGCTGGGCGATGAAGATCGCCGCGATGCTCTGGTACAGGGTCGAACCGTCAAGGTTGAACGAGTAACCGGTCGGCACCACGAAGCTGCAGATGGCCTTCGGCGCGCCGTAGGCTTCCATCTTCTCGATCACACGCGGCAGCACGGTCTCGGAGCTGGCGGTGGAGTAAGCCAGCACCAGCTCATCCTTGAAGATGCGCATCAGCTTGATCACCGAGAAGCCGAACAGGCGAGCGATCAGGCCGAGGATCACGAAGGCGAAGAAAGCGATGGCGAAGTAAACCAGGATCACCAGTTTGGCCAGCGGCAGCAGGGACGCGAAGCCGAAGTTGGCCACGGTCACGGCGATCAGTGCGAACACGCCGATCGGGGCGTAATTCATGATCATGTGAGTGACCTTGAACATGCTTTCCGATACGCCCTGGAACATCTTCACCAGCGGCTCGCGCAGGTCGGACTGCAGGCTCGACAGACCAAGACCGAACAGCACCGAGAAGAAGATGATCGGCAGCATCTCGCCACGCGCCATGGCGGCAAAGATGTTCGACGGGATCAGGTTGAGGATGGTTTCGATGAACGCATGCTCATGCTGAACTTCCGCCGCCGTCGCCTGGTACTTGGAAATATCCACCGTACCCAGGGTGCTCATGTCGATGCCGGCGCCCGGGTGGAACACGTTGGCCAGCACCAGACCCACCAGAATGGCGATGGTGGTGACGATTTCGAAATAAATGATGGTCTTCAGACCGATGCGCCCGAGCTTCTTCGCGTCACCCACGCCAGCAATGCCGACGATCAGCGAGGAAATCACGATCGGGATCACGATCATCTTGATCAAACGGATAAAGATATCGCCCGCTGGTTGCAGGACGTTACTGACCCACCAGGCTTTTTCAGCACTGAAATGGTTGAGCAGTGCGCCGATTGCTATACCCAGGACCAGACCGATGAGGATCTGCCAGGCGAGGCTAAGCTTTGCCTTCTTCATATCATTACCCTTACTTTTGTTTATCTCGGACCGATGCCAGAACTGCAACACCCCAGGGTGTGGAAGTTCGTGCATCGGCCCCCGTATAAGGTCGCCCGAGGCGCGTGTTACGGCTCTTCGGCAGGCGAAAAAAGGCGCAACTATTCCGATGCAAGGACACCGCGTCTAATGCCGTAAACGCCTACCCTATGCCGAATCGGCATGAGTTTTTTCAAACAAAACGACCGTCCCAACCGGTTCGAATACGACATTTCGGCAGGCATAAGTGCCGTGTACCGGTCATCGTAGAGGAGACTGGTGATTAATTGATCAGTCAATTATGTACAAAAAAAAGAGAATTTCCTGACGTAATGCGTCGAAAAATGATCAGAAATTAGGCGTAAATTTCTCGATATACGGTCACCAGGAAACACTGTGAAACGCTTGGCGGCGACGATAGTGCCGTTTGGAGGAGCGGAAAATGTTTTGGATCAATAATCCGCACACATAAGTACGCCGTCTATCCGCTCCTTCGTAAACGATAGGTGAATAGACGGCGCTGCTTGCCTGACCCGGCCCTCTTCGCAGGCACTCCCTGTACCCGTAGGTCACTCCGATCCTGTAGCAATCAGAACGTCCCGGCCCCCTGGTCATACACGCACCCTCCTCGGGTGGGCGTAAAGGAAGAAATCGGCGTTCGACTCCTTCGGTTTTCAATTCTTTGCTGCTGCACAGCTTCCATGCCGCTTGCCCTGGCACTGCCACCCCGAGGGGTGGCGGCCAGCGCCTTGCATTCAAGGCCTCAAGTCAGCCTCGACCACGACGGCCGAAGAAGAACGAGACAACAAACATCACCAGGAACACGACAAAGAGAATCTTGGCGATACCCGTGGCGGTGCCCGCGATACCACCGAAGCCCAGGACGGCAGCGACAATGGCAATGATCAGGAATGTAATTGCCCAGCTCAACATGATGATTCTCCTTACGCTTTTTAGAGGTCTTGCTGTTCCCGCTGCCTGAAGCCAGCACCGGGCGTGTTACTCGAAAAATCACTCAGAACACCCAGCGCTCCTGACGAGGCACGTCGAATTCGCTTTGTGCCTGATCGACGTCGAGCATCCGTACGGCGCCAGCCTCCATAGACCGGCTGCTGACTGCGCTGAAGTGCGTCTGAGTGAAGTGGTGAGTCGCAGGAATGGCCGCATCAGGCTGCTGGCTGTGTTGCCAGAGCATGAATTGCTGGCCGCCAATCAGAGTGATCACCAGCGCGAGCACGGTGAACAGCCCTTGCTGGAGATACAGTGGCGAGTAACGCAATTGGGCGGCACGTTGGCGAATCATCCTGAAACTCCTCCCACACTGGTGGTAAACGGTTTGAGGGCAGCGTGCTGATCGCCCTGGATGAATCAATACATTGCAGCCTGCATGCCAGATTTTTTAATCGATAAAAACTCAATAAAATCAGTAACTTATGAACAGATAAAAATTTCAGTCGAACGCATCCTGCACGATGCACGGTAGCGGGTCGTGCGATTTGCCCGATGAAATGGTTTGAAACCGAAAAATTTTTGGAATGGATGAAGGCACGCAGATGTCACAAAAATAGGCAGAATCACGTCAGACGAAGCCTCACCATCTAAAAAATCATAAAAAACAGATGGTTAACCGCTATTTGGATCGATTGCTAGCGGACCAGACGCAGATGCACCGAGAATCGACCATGCAACTTGCCCGATTTGCGCGGGACTAACTAAGATCATTCATTTAAGGAGCGTAGGAAAAATGGAATCAGCCAACGAGCATCAAGGCCGCATTCTGCTGGTGGACGACGAGTCCGCCATCCTGCGTACCTTTCGTTACTGCCTCGAAGACGAAGGCTACAGCGTCGCCACGGCCAACAGCGCCGCACAGGCCGACCTGCTGTTGCAGCGCCAGGTGTTCGACCTGTGCTTCCTCGATTTGCGCCTGGGCGAGGACAATGGCCTCGACGTACTGGCGCAGATGCGGATCCAGGCGCCCTGGATGCGCGTGGTCATCGTCACCGCCCACTCCGCGGTAGATACCGCCGTCGACGCCATTCAGGCTGGCGCCGCCGACTACCTGGTCAAACCCTGCAGCCCGGACCAATTGCGCCTGGCCACTGCCAAACAACTGGAAGTACGTCAGCTCTCGGCACGCCTGGAGGCGCTCGAAGGCGAAATGCGCAAGCCCAGCGACGGTCTCGACTCCCACAGCCCGGCGATGAAAGTGGTGCTGGAAACCGCCCGCCAGGTGGCCAGCACCGACGCCAATATCCTGATTCTGGGTGAGTCCGGCACCGGTAAGGGCGAACTGGCGCGAGCCATTCACGGCTGGAGCAAACGGGCGAAGAAGTCCTGCGTGACCATCAACTGCCCGTCGTTGACCGCCGAACTGATGGAAAGCGAACTGTTCGGCCACAGTCGCGGAGCCTTTACCGGCGCCAGCGAAAGCACCCTCGGCCGGGTCAACCAGGCCGATGGCGGGACGCTGTTCCTCGATGAGATCGGCGATTTCCCGCTGACCCTGCAACCCAAGTTGCTGCGTTTCATTCAAGACAAGGAATACGAACGTGTCGGCGACCCAGTGACCCGCCGCGCCGACGTACGGATTCTCGCCGCCACCAACCTCAACCTCGAAGACATGGTGCGCGACGGGCGCTTTCGCGAGGACCTGCTCTACCGCTTGAACGTCATTACCCTGCACCTGCCGCCATTGCGCGAACGGGCCGAGGACATCCTGACCCTGGCCGACCGCTTCCTCGCCCGGTTCGTCAAGGAATACGCGCGTCCCGCCCGCGGCTTCAGCGATGAAGCGCGAGAGGCCCTGCTGGGCTATCGCTGGCCCGGCAACATCCGCGAGCTGCGCAACGTGGTTGAGCGTGCCAGCATCATTTGCCCGCAGGAGCGGGTCGAAATCAGCCACCTGGGCATGGCCGAGCAACCGACCAACAATTCGCCGCGCATCGGCGCGGCCCTGAGCCTGGACGAGCTGGAAAAAGCCCACATCGGTGCCGTACTCGCCAGCGCCGCGACCCTCGACCAAGCGGCGAAAACCCTGGGAATCGACGCCTCGACGCTGTATCGCAAACGCAAACAGTACAACCTGTGAGCGCCTCCTCATGAAGCTGGCGATGAAGTTGCGCACCCGGCTGTTTCTCAGCATTTCGGCGCTGATGACTGTCGCCTTGCTGGGCCTGGTGCTCGGCCTGGTCAGCGTGATGCAGATGGCAAGCAATCAGGAAGTGCTGATCCGCGACAACTTCATCACCCTCGACCTGGGCCTCAAGTTGCGCCAGAACCTGGGCGACCAGTTGATGATCATGCTCGACGACAAGCCGGACCTGGAGGCCCTGGAAAAGGTCGAGCGGCACTACTTCGAATTGCTGGACCAAGGCATCGCCCATGAAAACATCCTCGACAACGGCCACCATGGCTTCCAGCAGGCCCGCGATGATTACCTGAGTTTCCTCAAGGCCTTCAATGATGCACAACGCCCGTCTGCGAGCCTGAGTGGCAACGACGAGCTGACGGGAAAATTCGACATCCTGCGCAACGGCCTGATCAACGAACACAAGATCGCGCTGGAAAACATCACCAACACCCAACGCGAAGCGCGGGAGCGCGCGTTACTGGTCGCCGGCTCGCTGGGGCTGGTCGGCCTGGCGGTGTTGATCATCGGGTTCATTACCGCCCAGGGCATCGCCCGGCGCTTCGGCGGGCCGATCGAAGCGCTGGCCAAAGCAGCGGACCACATCGGCCAGGGCAACTTCGATGTCACCCTGCCGATCTCCCAATCGGTGGAAATGAACCAGTTGACCCGGCGCTTCGGGATCATGGCCCAGGCCCTGCGCGAGCATCAGGCAACCAACGTCGACGAACTGCTGGCCGGCCAGCAACGCCTGCAAGCGGTGCTCGACAGCATTGACGACGGCCTGCTGATGATCGATCGCCAGGGTCAGTTGGAGCACATGAACCCGGTCGCCCAGCGTCAACTGGGGTGGGACGACAGCCTTCTCGGTGTCGGCCTGGGCACGGCCTTGCAACGGCCGGAGCTGGACGAGCAACTGCGCCTGGTATTGCGCGGCGGCTCCCTGGAGCGCGCGCCCGATGACCTGAATATCGAAGTCGACGGTGAATCGCGGCTGCTGACCTACAGCCTGACCCCCGTCAGTCCCGCCGAGGGACAGATACTCGGGGCGGTGATGGTGCTGCACGACGTGACTGAACAGCGCGCGTTCGAACGGGTACGCAGTGAGTTCGTCCTGCGCGCCTCCCACGAACTGCGAACACCAGTGACCGGCATGCACATGGCTTTCGGCCTGTTCCGCGAACGCGCACGTTTTGCCGCAGACTCGCGGGAAACCGACCTGCTCGATACCGTGCAAGAGGAGATGCAGCGCTTGATGCAGTTGATCAACGACCTGCTGAATTTCTCGCGCTACCAGAATGGCCTGCAAAAGCTCACCCTCGCGCCCTGCAATATCGATGATCTACTGGAGCAGGCACGTGGGCGTTTCGCCGCACGGGCGAGCGAGCAGAACATCGAGTTACTGCTGGAGGTGCAGGCGCCGCTGCCGCGGTTGCAGGCCGACCAGGCCCAGTTGGATAGGGTGCTGGACAACCTGATCGACAACGCCCTGCGTCACACCGGCCAGGCAGGACAGATTCGCCTGCAGGCACGTCGGCATGGCGAGCGGGTGATTGTCAGCGTCGAGGACAACGGTGAAGGCATCGCCTATGGCCAACAGGGGCGGATTTTCGAGCCCTTTGTTCAGGTAGGACGCAAGAAGGGCGGCGCCGGCCTCGGCCTGGCACTGTGCAAGGAGATCGTTCAGTTGCACGGTGGCCGCATGGGCGTTTACTCGCGTCCGGGGCAGGGCACCCAGTTCTACATGGCACTGCCGCTGTAACCACTGCTCATGCCTCGTCATCGACGCGTCGGGGCGCCTTGCGGCGCCCCCGGGTCACCAGCTCGATCAATTGCATCGCACTCAATGCATGGGCAAACAGCCAGCCCTGGCCATAGTTGACGCCTTCACTGCTCAGGTACATGGCCTGGGCTTCGTATTCGATGCCTTCGGCGATGACCTTGAGGTCCAGGGCATGGGCCATACGGATGATGTGTGGCGCAACTCCACTGCTGGCCGCGTCATGGCCCAGCGCATCGATAAACGCCTTGTCGATTTTCAGGCAGTCCACCGGTAGGGTCTGCAGGTAGGCCAGGCTGCAGTAGCCGGTGCCGAAGTCATCGATCAGCACCTGATGCCCGGCGTCGCGCAGCGCTTGCAGATTCTCCCGGGCCACCACCACATCGATCAGGCCGCGCTCGGTGACCTCGAAGGCAATCTGCCGGGCCTCGACCCGATGCAGTTCCAGCAGACGCGCCATGACCTCGCCGATCCTCGGCACCATCACATCGCAGGCCGCCAGGTTGACCGAGACATACAGGTGCGGGTTGGCGCGCAGCAACTGGCCCAACTGCTCCAGCAAGCGTTGCAGGACGAAGTCGGTGATCTGGCGGATCTGCCCGCTGTCCTCGGCCATCGGGATAAACAGGTCGGGACTGGTCAGCGTGCCGTCCGGCCGGCGCCAGCGCAGCAGGGCTTCGGCGCCGACGCATTCACGGCTACGCAGATCGAAGATCGGTTGATACAAGACCTGCAATTCGCCGCGCTTGAGCGCGCCCTGCAACTCACCGCCGATCGACTGGCGCTGGCGTGCCAGGAGAAACACCAGTGCCCCCACGCTCAGCCCCAGGACCAGGCTCGCCGGCACCAGCCACCACCACAATGTGGGCAGGTGCATGGCGGTGCGCGGGGAAATCAGCACCAACTGGTATTCGGGATTGTTGGTCGGCATGCGGTAGATCAGCCGGTTCTGGGTGATCTGCAACGGCTCGCTGCTGAACGGCGACCACGGCTCGGAAGGCGGCCAGGCTTGCGGGGCGCCCAACACCGGGATCGCCCGCGTGCCGTGGTCGAGAATCACCAACAGGCTGCTGCCGGGCGTCAGGTCGACCATGTCGGTCAAATGCCCGCGCGAGGTCGCCACGCGAAAATTACCCCGCCCCAGCATCAGTGCAGCGCGGTTTTCATCGGGCTCGGTGGAGGTGTTCAGCCAATAGCTGTAGGTCGGGCCCTTGATGTCAGGCGGACGGATGGCCGAGAGGGCCTCCTGGTGGGGGCGATTGGAACAGAATTGAGTCTTGTCGATGTAGGCTGCTTCGTAGACGAAGCGATAACTGAAGCTGACCTGCTGCAGGGTGCTGAACATTTTCATGTCGCAGCCACGCAATGGCTGGGCCTCAAGGTCGTCGAGGCCTTCGCGCAGTTGCCCGAACAATTGCTCAAGGCGCTCGAGAAAACGCTCGCCCTGGCTGTTCATCTGCTCGCTCTCGCGCTGCTGTACCTGGCGCAGGGCCACGCCCAGGCTGCCGGCCAGCAGCAACACCGCGCTGAGGACAGCCGCCAGTATCGCCAACGTCCAGGGGCGATAAAACCAACTGCGCAGGCTCTCTCGGGCGGTCGCCATCATTGGACATCCAAAGGATTACCAATGAGTTATAGCTACTGATGGAAATTTCGCCCGGACCGTCGAGCGGGCGTCATTATTTTGTCTGGTTCAACACCTGCAGAATCGCGGCAGTCTGCGCGTCCGGCGTGCCATCGAAGCGGGATGGCCGAAAGCGCATCTGGAAGGCCGCCAGCACGTGCCGCGTGGCGACATCCAGCTCGCCGGTCTGCGGTGTGGTGTAGCCCAGGTGGGACAACTGCTCCTGGAACCAGCTGATGCTCGGCAGTTGGGTCATGAATACCGCCTGTTGCCGCGCCACCGCCTGCTCATTTGGCCACAGGGCCACGCCGGCATCCGCGAGGCGCTTCCATGGGAACAATGGGCCCGGATCGAGCTTGCGCAGCGGCGCGATGTCACTGTGGCCAATGATCTGGCTCGGCTTGAGCCCGTAGCGCTGCTTGATGTCCTTGAGCAGGAAGATCAGAGATTGCACCTGCGCCTCGCTGTAGGGGTACCAGACCCGCCCCGCCGGCGTATCGCGGAACCCCGGATTGACGATCTCGATGCCGATGGAACTGGAGTTGAGCCAGGTGCGGCCCTGCCACTCACTGTCCCCGGCGTGCCAGGCGCGCAGATTCTCGTCCACCAGCTTGAAGATGGTGGCGTTCTTGTCATCGCCCACCAGGTAGTGACTGCTGACTTCGCCATGGGTCAACAATGCCAAGGAGCGCTCCAGGGAAGCGGAGGTGTAGTGAACCACCACGAACTGCACGCGGCTGTCGTGATTGACCGAGGGATGAGTGGTGTCGATACGCGGACCGCTGGCGCAGCCGGCCAGGACAAGAAGGGAGACGAGCAGGATGATAAATTTCATGACGAAGACAGTACGCTGATGGCAGTAATGCAACAGTGTAACGTACTGCCCGGCTGCCCACCGGCAAATGCCGGTGGATTAAACAAAATGGAACAAGTGCCTCAGCCCGGCTCAACCCGGTTACGTCCGGCATCTTTCGCCCGATACAACGCCTGATCGGCTCTTTTAAGCACCTGATCGCTATGTTCTCCGGCGCGGAACGCGGAAATACCGATTGAGGCGGTAATGGTCACCGGGTCACCCTTGAAGTGAAACGGGCATGCCTCGACGGCTGCGCGAAGCGACTCCAACAGTTTCATCCCTGCCGCCTGCGGAGTATCGGGTAGCAGCAGGACAAACTCCTCGCCACCAAATCGGGCAATGAAATCTGTGCCCCGCAGGCGTTTGCGCAGCACCGTGGCGATGATCTTCAGCACCTTGTCACCGGCCAGGTGGCCGTAGTTATCGTTGATCCGTTTGAAATGGTCGAGATCGAGCATGGCCAGCAGCAGGGTATTGCCATGTTGCTGCCATTGGCCGACTTCATGTTCCAGGCGCTCGCTCCAGGCCGCCCGATTGGGCAATCCGGTCAGCGGATCGACCAAGGCTTTCTGGCGCTGCTCTTCAAGGTGTTCGCGATAGCCCTGGGCCTCGTGCTCCATGCTCGCCACTCGATCCGCCAGCCCTTGCAGGCGCGCGGCAACTTCCTGCTCGCGTTGATCGCGCTGCTTGCGGTGCTCGTCCATTGTGCCGAGCAGACCTTCGAGGTGGTTCTCCAGGACTTGCTTGAGCCCCTCCAGATCCGCCGCCTGATGCATGCTGCTCTGCAATCCATCGACCTGCTCGCGGATCTGTGAGTCGAGCTCCTGCGCCGCCGAGCGGTTGTCGGCATGGCCTTCACTGGCGGCCTGCAGGTTGCTCTGGAACGACTCCAGGCGCTCGTTGAGCTGCTTGAGGTAGACCTCGAACTCGTGCTGACCGCTGTCGGTGATCGCCAGCATCAGCACCGCCAGATCGTCGAGGATCGGCAGCAACTCGTACCAGTTCAAGCCGTTTTTCAGACGCTCACGCATGCCCTCGGCCTGTGGACGATGGCGCTCGGGCAACGACAGGTCATCGAGCAAACCCAGCAGGGTGCTTTCGATATGCTTGGCCACCGAGCTGTAGGACGGCTCGGGCGAATCCGGCAGGGCGTAGAGCGCCTCATGCTCGGAGCGTTGAGGGTCGAGCTCGGCCACAATCTCGGCCATAGCCGGCGTCCGCACACTCTGCGGTTCCTGAACCGGCTCGGTGGCAGATTCGGCCATGAGCGGTGCAGTCGAGGGCACTTGCGCCGGGGGCTCCTCCAGCAGTGCTACCTCGTTGTCCACCGTGACCTCGGCAAACGCTTGCTGTGCCGGGTGCATGGGTTCGGATGCCGCGTGTGCGATCAACGGCGGATTCGCCAGGACATCATCCTGCGCATCCACCTCCAGCTCACGCCCACCAAACAGGCGCTGCAACAAGCCTGGACGGGTCGTTTCAGCAGGTTGCTCCAACAGGCTCAGCGCCTGCCCCTGCAGACCGCTCAACTCTCCCAGCAGCAGGGGAATCTCCCGCGCCTGACCGACGCGGCCATCCAGTTGCTTGGCAAAGCTTTTCAGTGGGCGGCTGACTTCCCGTGGCAGCGGCAGGCTCTGCAGCTGTTTGACCAACTCGGCCAACGCGGTGCCGATCTGGTCGACACGGGTCTCGCGGCGCTGCTCGGAATCCAGAACGGCTTTCTCCAGGCGCGGCAGCAAGGCGGCCAGCCCGGCGTCCATGTCGTCGGTGCGGATCACCTCGCGCATTTCCTTCATGCACTGGTCAACCGCGCGATCCGTGCCCTCCGCCGCCAGCGTGCTGCGCACCAGCCCGCGACGCAGCAGGTCGAGGCGCGCATCCCAGCGACGCTCGAGTTTTTCCTGCTGTTCGATACTTTTGAGGTACTTCTCTTTCCAGCGGTTGGCTTCGTCGCTCATTCAGGGGTTCCGCGAGGGGCAGTACTCAACGCGGGCAATGCATCAACCGTGAGCGAACCCGGCAGACGAATCTCTACCGCGACCGGCAGGTGATCGGAAATAGGCTGCGCCAGCACTTCGACCCGCTCGAGGGCCAGGGTCGGGCTGAGCAGGATGTGGTCCAGGCAGCGTTGCGGGCGCCAACTGGGGAATGTCGCCTCGACTTGTGGCGCCAGCAGGCCGAGATCGCGCAGCGGCGAGCTTTGCAGCAAGTCGCTGGCGTGGGTGTTCATGTCGCCCATCAGCACCTGGTGCTTGTAGTTGCCGATCAACTCGCGAATGTACGCCAGCTGCATCGTGCGCACCCGGGCGCCGAGGGCCAGGTGCATCATCACCACCACCAACGCCTCGGGGCCTTCGCCGAAACGCACCAGAATCGCCCCACGGCCTTTCGGACCCGGCAGCGGATGATCTTCGATCGCCCATGGGCGCAGTCGACTAAGCACGCCATTGCTGTGCTGGCCGAGGCGGCCGAGGTTGCGATTGAGTTGTTGATACCAGTAGGGGAAGGCGCCGAGCTGGGCCAGGTGTTCGACTTGATTGACGTAGCCTGAACGGAGGCTGCCGCCGTCGGCTTCCTGCAACGCGACCAGGTCATAGTCGTTCAACAGGCTGCCGATTTTTTGCAGGTTGTCGGCACGCCCGGTGTGCGGCAGCAGGTGCTGCCAGCCCCGGGTCAGGTAGTGCCGATAGCGCTCGGTACTGATGCCCACCTGGATGTTGAAGCTGAGCAAGCGCAGACGACTGTCCGCGGGCAAGCCCGAAGACTCCAGATGGTGCTCGTTGACCCGCGGATCATGCAGGCCAACGACGCGTTCAGTACCCCAGCGACGCATGGCGTGCGCCGCTTACTGAGCGGCGCGCTCCTTGGCAATCAGTTGATCGGCGACGTTCAACGCGCCTTCCGGACCACCGGCAGTGCCCAGGTCAAAGCGGTACTTGCCGTTGACGACCATGGTCGGTACGCCGGAGATCTGATAAGCCTGGGCCTTCTTCTTGGCGTCCTCGACCTTGCCTTTGACGGCGAACGAATCGTAGGTGCTCAGGAATTTTTCCTTGAACTTGCCCTCGAATTTGTCCTTGAGGATGTCAAGACCGGCGAGGAAATCAGCCATTTCTTCCTTGTCAGCGAGTTTCTTGCCACCGTGGATGGCTTCGAACACTGCCTTGTGGACATCCTGCTCGACGCCCATGACCTCCAAGGTGATGAACAGCTGGCCGTGGACGTTCCAGATACCACCGAACATGGCCGGAATACGCACGAAGTTCACATCGGCTGGCAGTTTTTCCGCCCATGGGTTGATGGTCGGCTCAAACGCATAGCAATGCGGGCAGCCGTACCAGAACAGCTCGACGACTTCGATCTTGCCCGGCACAGCCACCGGAACAGCACTGCTCAGTTCGACGTATTGCTTACCGGCTTCAAGCGCTTCAGCCGCCTGGGCGGTCACGCCGAACAAGCTGGCAGCAACCAGTGCGGCGCTGAGAATCAGTTTACGCATGCTTTACTCCTGGACAATTTGAGTACCTCGCGCGGCCTGCAGCAGGGCAGGTCATGGCGGGTTTGAGTTCTCTAGTGTAACGGCAGCGGCCACAAAAAAGGGCGGCCAAGGCCACCCTTTTTATGCTTGCATCGCAGGATTAATCGAGCGTTAACGTGGTGCGGGTAGAACCTCACGCACCGCGCTCGCTCAAGTAGCCTCAGTGCAGGCCCTGGATGTAGCTGGACACTGCTTCGATGTCCTTGTTGCTCAGCTTGGCCGAAATACTTTGCATGATTTTCGCATCACCGTCGTTGGTACGGTTGCCTTCACGGAAATCGGTCAATTGCTTGGCTACGTATTGAGCATGCTGACCGCCCAGGTGTGGGAAGCCCGCTGCAGCGTTACCTGCGCCATTCGGCGAGTGGCAACCGGTGCACGATGGCATGCCTTTTTCCAGATTACCGCCGCGGAACAATTCTTCACCGCGAGCCACGACTTTCGGATCCGCCGCGCCCACGCTGCCTTTCTGGCTGGCGAAGTACGCCGCAATATCCGCCAGGTCCTGATCACTCAGGTTGGTCAGCAGGCCGGTCATTTCCAGAACAGTGCGCTTGCCCGACTTGATGTCGTGCAGTTGCTTGTCGAGGTAACGCTCACCCTGACCCGCCAGTTTTGGAAAGTTAGGCGCCATGCTGTTGCCATCCGGGCCATGGCAGGCGCCGCACACTGCGGCCTTCGCCTGACCAGCTTTCGCATCACCTGCAGCATGGGCAATGCCGGAGATCCCCACGGTCAACAGCAGACTCACGATCAATTTGTTCATCAGCTAATCCAACTACGGCTAAGGGTTAAAGAGTTATGGACCGGGATCACTCGCTCATCCAGTGGATGATGGCTCGGTAATCCTCGGCACTGCAGTCCATGCACAAACCACGCGGCGGCATCGCCTTGAAACCCTGGGTCACGTGTTGCACCAGCGTCTCCATACCTTGCGCCAGTCTCGGCGCCCAAGCTTCCTGATCGCCCTTGCGAGGCGCCGTTGGGAGTTGGCCGGAATGACAGGCCCCACAAACACGGTTGTACACGGCTTCCGGATCCTGTGTAGCCTGCGCGCTACAAAGCGGCATCAAGACACCGATAGCCAGCAGCCATTTCGTCATAAAACGACCTTTTCAGGGTTGAGAGCGTGCTGCGTTCTAATGCGCAATCAAGGTCTGTCGCTCTCGTGAACTTCATCCTACGCTGGGACAAAGCGCACACAAAATCTGCGGCATTATATACTGGCGTTACTGAAACGGAAACGACGCTGCTCTTTGCGACCATTCTCGGCACCGCCCACATCGGAAATCCCATGCAACTCAAGAATCCCATCCTCGGCCTGTGCCAACAGTCCACTTTCATGCTCAGCGCCGCCAAAGTCGATCAATGCCCTGACGACGACGGCTTCGAAGTCGCCTTCGCCGGACGCTCCAACGCTGGCAAATCCAGCGCGCTGAACACCCTCACCCACGCCAGCCTGGCACGCACCTCGAAAACCCCTGGGCGCACGCAGCTGTTGAATTTCTTCAAGCTAGACGAAGAACGGCGTCTGGTCGACCTTCCGGGCTATGGCTACGCAAAAGTCCCTATCCCGCTGAAACAGCACTGGCAGCGTCACCTGGAAGCCTATCTGGGCAGCCGCGAGAGTTTGAAGGGGTTGATTCTGATGATGGACATCCGTCATCCAATGACCGACTTCGACCTGCTGATGCTCGACTGGGCCGTGGCCAGCGGCATGCCGATGCACATCCTGTTGACCAAGGCCGACAAGCTGACCTACGGCGCAGCCAAGAACACCCTGCTCAAGGTCCAGGCCGAGATCCGCAAAGGCTGGGGCGAAACCGTGACCATCCAGTTGTTTTCCGCGCCGAAACGCCTGGGCCTGGAAGAGGCCTACACTGTATTGGCGGACTGGATGGAATTGGCTGACAAGGACGCGGAATAACACCTACAACTGTGGGAGCGAGCAGGCTCGCTCCCACAGAGAGCGGGTCGAATTCCAGGCAAAAAAAACCCCGAAACTCATATGGGGAGGGAGAGTTCGGGGTTTAAGTACTCCGGACCGCTAGGGCGGGGTCCAGATATCTGCCAACACTTAACACAACATAGGAGCATCGAAGGGCTTCACCACCCATTCAGTAACTCTGAGTGGTGATTCACAGGTTTAGTTCAAACTATTTGCAAAATCGATTGGGAATAGACCCGATAATTTTTCGGACTAAGCCCCTTCACCCCGGAATACCGCGACACTATGCCGCGGCAATCAGGGCAAAAAATCGCAGAAAAACGCCCTTAATGGGCCTCATCCCAGTTATTTCCGACACCCACTTCCACCAGAAGTGGCACATCCAGGGTCGCCGCGCCGCCCATGTGCCCGCGAATTTCCGCGCGAACCTGATCGACCAAGTCCTCGCGCACTTCCAGCACCAATTCATCGTGTACCTGCAAAATGACTTTGGCATCCAGGCCGGAACTGGTCAGCCAGTTATCCACAGCCACCATGGCCTTTTTGATGATATCGGCTGCCGTGCCCTGCATCGGCGCGTTGATCGCGGTGCGCTCAGCCGCCGCACGTTCCTGCGGCTTGTTCGAGTTGATTTCCGGCAGATAGAGGCGACGTCCGAAAATCGTTTCTACATAGCCCTGGTCCGCCGCCTGGGCACGGGTGCGATCCATGTATTCACGCACACCCGGATAGCGGGCGAAGTAGGTATCGATGTAGGCCTTGGCCTGCTTGGTGTCGACGCCGATGTCCTTGCCCAACTTTTGCGCGCCCATGCCGTAGATCAAGCCGAAGTTGATGGCCTTGGCGCTGCGCCGCTGCTCGGTACTGACCTGATCGAGCTCGACCCGAAAGACTTCGGCGGCAGTGGCGGTGTGCACGTCGAGATTATTGCGGAAGGCATTGAGCAGCCCTTCGTCACGGGACAGGTGCGCCATGATCCGCAGCTCGATCTGCGAATAGTCCGCGGCCAGCAGTTTGTAGCCCGCTGGCGCGACGAAGGCCTGGCGAATGCGCCGGCCCTCGGCAGTGCGTACCGGGATGTTCTGCAGGTTCGGATCGCTGGAGGACAGGCGCCCGGTGGAAGCTACCGCCTGGTGGTAAGAGGTGTGGATCCGCCCGGTACGCGGGTTGATCTGCTCCGGCAGACGGTCGGTGTAAGTACTTTTGAGTTTGCTCATGGAGCGGTACTGCATCAGCACTTTCGGCAGCTGGTAGTCTTCTTCCGCCAGCTTGGCCAACACCTCTTCCGCCGTGGACGGCTGGCCCTTGGCGGTTTTCTTCAGCACTGGGTAGCCGAGTTTCTCGTAGAGAATCACCCCCAGTTGCTTGGGCGAACCGAGGTTGAAGGGTTCACCGGCGATTTCAAAGGCTTCACGCTCCAGGGCGACCATCTTGTCGCCCAGCTCGACACTTTGCTCGCCCAGCAATTTGTCGTCCACCAGAGCGCCTTGACGCTCGATCCGCGCCAGTACCGGCACCAGAGGCATTTCGATGTCGCTGAGCACGCTGGCCAGGCTCGGGATCGCCGTCAGTTTTTCGTGCAACGCCTGATGCAGGCGCAGGGTCACGTCAGCGTCTTCAGCGGCGTACGGGCCGGCCTGTTCCAGGGCGATCTGGTCGAAGGTCAGCTGTTTGGCGCCCTTGCCGGCGATGTCCTGGAAACTCACCGTGGTGTGGTCCAGGTACTTCTGCGCCAGGCTGTCCATGTCGTGCCGGGTCGCGGTGGAATTGAGCACGTAGGATTCGAGCATGGTGTCGAACGCCACGCCGCGCACCGTGATGCCACAAGTCTGATCGCCACCGATGGCGCAGTTGGCCAGGATGTTCATGTCGAACTTGGCGTGCTGGCCGACCTTGAGCTTTTGCGGATCCTCCAGCAGCGGCTTGAGCGCGCGCAGGACGGTGTCGCGGTCCAGTTGTTCAGGCACACCGATGTAGGAATGGGTCAACGGGATGTAGGCCGCTTCATTGGCCCGCACCGCAAACGACAGACCGACCAATTGCGCCTGCTGGGCATCGATCCCGGTGGTTTCGGTGTCGAAGGCAAACAGCGGGGCGTTACGCAACTTCTCCAGCCAGACGTCGAAACGCGCCTGATCGAGGATCGTCTCGTACTGCGCCTGGGCAGGGACCGCCGCTTCAGGCTCGACCGCGCTCAACAGGTCTGCCACTGGCGCCGGCTCGGCGGCAGCCTTGAGCTCGACCCGCTTGGCATCGCGCTGCAACTCGTCGAGCCAGCTCTTGAACTCGAGCAGGGCGTAGAGTTCGGCGAGCTTTTCCCGATCCGGCTCGCGCAGGTGCAGGTCATCCAGGCCAACCTCAAGCGGCACATCGACCTTGATCGTCGCCAATTGGTAAGAGAGAAACGCCATTTCCCGATGCTCCAGGAGCTTGGCCGGCAGGGTTTTCGCACCGCGGATCGGCAGGGTCGGGACGATATCGAGCTGTTCGTACAGCTCGACCAGGCCACCATTGACCCCCACCAGCAGGCCCGACGCAGTCTTCGGGCCGATGCCAGGAACGCCGGGGATGTTGTCGGAGGAATCGCCCATCAAGGCCAGATAGTCGATGATCTGCTCGGGAGCGACGCCGAATTTCTCCTTCACGCCAGCCACGTCCATGGCGCTACCGGTCATGGTATTGACCAAGGTAATGTGGCCGTCGACCAACTGCGCCATATCCTTGTCGCCGGTGGAGATCACCACCGGACGCTGAGCGGCTGCGCTGCTGCGGGCCAGCGTGCCGATCACGTCATCGGCTTCAACGCCTTCGACGCACAGCAGCGGGAAGCCCATGGCGATGACGCTGGCGTGCAGGGGTTCGATCTGCACGCGCATATCGTCTGGCATGCTGGGGCGGTTGGCCTTGTATTCGGCGTACATGTCATCGCGAAAGGTCCCACCCTTGGCGTCGAACACGACGGCGAACGGACTGTCCGGGTACTGCTTGCGCAGACTCTTGAGCATATTCAGCACGCCCTTGACCGCGCCGGTCGGCAGGCCTTTGGACGTGGTCAGCGGTGGTAGCGCGTGAAAGGCGCGGTACAGGTAAGAAGAACCGTCCACCAGGACGAGGGGCGCTTGGCTCATGAGCAGGATCAACCTTTTCGGCGGGTCCGGCGCTAGAATAGCGGGACCGTTGACGACAAAGGGACAAGGTTATCATGCGCACACTCAATCGCCTGTTGCTGGCTGGTTTGTTTGGTTGTATTCCATTGGCCGCCCTGGCGGCGGACGATGCACCGACGCCGGATCCGGAAGTGACCATTCGTACCGAAGGCGACAAGACCATCCAGGAGTACCGCCAGAACGGCTTCCTGTACGCGATCAAGGTCACTCCGAAGGGCGGCAAGCCGTACTTCCTGGTGCGCTCGGACGGGACGGATGCGAACTTCATTCGCTCGGATCAGCCAGATATGCTGATTCCGGCGTGGAAGATCTTTGAGTGGAAGTAGTTTCTTAATTTTAATCGGCGCTGGCTTGATCGCCGCGCCCGAACTGAGCAGTTTTTAACCATGTCTGTGTTCACCCCCCTGGCTCGGCCCGAGCTGGAAACCTTTCTTGCCCCGTACGGCCTCGGCCGCTTGCTCGATTTCCAGGGGATTGCCGCTGGTAGTGAAAACACCAATTTCTTCATCAGCCTGGAGCAGGGCGAGTTCGTCCTGACCCTGGTCGAGCGCGGACCGGTGCAGGAGATGCCGTTTTTCATCGAACTGCTGGATGTCCTGCACGACGCCAACCTGCCCGTTCCCTATGCCCTGCGCACCACTGACGGCGTTGCCTTGCGCACACTGGCAGGCAAACCTGCGCTGTTGCAGCCGCGCCTGGCGGGTAAACACATCAAGGTTGCCAATGCCCAGCATTGCGCCCAGGTCGGCGAGTTGCTCGCGCACCTGCACCTGGCCACCCAGGACAAGATGATCAAGCGCAAGACCGACCGCGGCCTGGACTGGATGCAGCAAGAAGGCACGCAGTTGCTCTCGCACCTGAGTGATGAGTCGCGGCAATTGCTGCAACGGGCGCTGGACGAAATCAGCGAGCAGAAGAGCAAAATCCTCGCACTGCCTCGCGCCAACATCCATGCCGACCTGTTCCGCGACAATGCGATGTTCGAAGGCACGCACCTGACCGGGCTGATCGACTTCTACAACGCCTGCTCCGGGCCGATGCTGTATGACGTGGCCATCGCCCTGAATGACTGGTGTTCCGACGAAGACGGTCAGATTGATGGCCCACGGGCGCGGGCCTTGTTGGGGGCTTATGCGGCGTTGCGGCCATTCACTGCAAGCGAAGCCGAGCTATGGCCGACCATGCTGCGCGTCGCCTGCGTGCGCTTCTGGCTGTCGCGCCTGATCGCCGCCGAATCTTTTGCCGGTCAGGATGTGCTGATCCATGATCCGATGGAATTTGAACAGCGTTTGGTTCAGCGTCAGCAGGTCAGTACGCCGTTGCCGCTTGCCCTCTAAAAGCATTGCTCCGCCTCTGTGGGAGCAGCCCGGGCGGCGTTCCGCTGCTGGCGATGGAGCCATCAGCCACACCGCATTAACTTCATCGCTAGCAGGCTAGCTCCCACAGTTTCCGGGTATCTCTGGATGTTATGAGCCTACCCGATCCTGTGGGAGCCAGCCTGCTGGCGATTGCAGCGACGCCGAATCCAGCGTCAAAGCGACTCCAGACACCCCGCCAGATCATTCCCCAACTTCTCCAGCACCTGCTCATACCCTTGGGCAGTCGCCGGCGTATAGCCACCCAGCGCATCCAGCTCAGCCAATTTCACCGGCAAGCCCGCCACCAGGGTTTCGGCCAGGCGTGGGCGCAATGGCGGTTCGCTGAACACGCAGGTCTTGCCGACTTCCTGCAGGCGCGCACGCATCGCCGCCACATGTTGGGCGCCCGGTTGCACCTCGGCGGCCACGCTGAACACACCGGCATGCTTGAGTCCGTAGGCCTCTTCGAAATAATCGAAGGCTTCATGGAAGACGAAGTACGGTTTGCCTTCAACGGCAGCCAGACGCGCCTTCAACCGCAGGTCCAGCGCATCGAGGCGCTCGTCGAAGGCCTTGAGGTTGCTCTGATAGCGCGCGGCATTGGCCGGATCTACAGCACTCAGGTCACTGGCGATTTTCCCGGCAATTACCCGCGCATTGACCGGCGATAACCACAGGTGGGCATCGAGACTGCCCGGACGATGGTCATGATCGTGGTCATCGGCTTCTTCGGCATGGGAATGACTGTCTTCGGCAAACCGGCGCAATTTCAGACCCGGCAGGTCCTGCAGCGCAACCGATGGCAGATTGCGGCCCTTGAGCACGCGGGGCAGGAAACCTTCCATGTCCGGGCCGATCCAGTACAGCAGGTCAGCCGACTGCACGCGCCGTACGTCGGAAGGTCGCAGGGCATAGTTATGCGGCGATGCACCGGGTGGCAGCAGGACTTCCGGCACCGCGACGCCATCCTGCATCGCTGCGGCAATCAGCTGTACCGGCTTGATACTGGTCAGCACCTTGACCTCGGCCTGTGCGGCACCGATCGCGAGGAAACTGGCAGTAAATGTGACAAGGATGGCAAAAAGTCTGGACACGATGACCACTCAAAGAGGCGAGAACGGGTAACATAATAACGTCTCTCACAAAACTCGTCGCCGCTCATGCCTAAAACACCGCTCGCCAGCCGCCCCCATGACCATTCGCACTGCGTGCACACCGCGCTGTCCGAGGCCGATGCCATTTGTGCACGCCAGGGACTGCGCCTGACCGCCTTGCGCCGGCGCGTGCTGGAACTGGTCTGGCAGAGCCACAAACCGCTGGGCGCCTACGACATCCTCGCCGTATTGAGCGAGCAGGACGGCCGCCGCGCCGCGCCGCCCACCGTGTACCGCGCCCTGGATTTCCTGCTGGACAACGGCCTGGTGCATCGCATCGCGTCGCTCAACGCCTTTGTCGGCTGCAACCATCCGGGCCACGCCCATCAGGGCCAGTTCCTGATTTGCCGCGAGTGCCACGCGGCCATCGAGCTGGAGCAGAAATCCATCAGCGACGCGATCATCCACAGCGCCAGCGATGTCGGTTTCGTCGTCGAAGGCCAGACCGTCGAAGTCGTCGGTCTCTGCGCGGGTTGCCAGGGGGCCTGATGAGCACTGCATTGATTCGCCTGAACCAGGTTGCAGTGACCTTCGCCGGGCAAAACGTACTGGACAATATCGAGCTGAGTGTCGAGCCGCGGCAGATCGTCACCCTGATCGGCCCCAATGGCGCCGGCAAGACCACCCTGGTGCGCGCCGTACTTGGCCTGCTCAAGCCCGACAGCGGCAGCGTATGGCGCAAGCCGAAGCTGCGGGTGGGCTATATGCCACAAAAGCTCCATGTCGATCCGACCCTGCCGTTGTCGGTCCTGCGTTTTCTGCGCCTGGTCCCCGGTGTCGACCGCGCGCGCGCCCTGGCGGCACTCGGCGAAGTCGGTGCCGAACAGGTGATCGACAGCCCGGTGCAGAGCATTTCCGGCGGCGAAATGCAGCGCGTACTGCTGGCCCGTGCGCTGTTGCGCGAACCGGAGTTGCTGGTACTGGATGAGCCGGTGCAAGGGGTCGATGTCGCCGGCCAGGCCGAGCTGTACAGCCTGATCACCCGCCTGCGCGACCGCCATGGTTGCGGCGTGTTGATGGTGTCCCACGACCTGCACCTGGTGATGAGCACCACCGACCAGGTGGTCTGCCTCAACCGTCACGTGTGCTGCTCCGGGCATCCGGAACAGGTCAGCGGCGACCCGGCATTCGTCGAGCTGTTCGGCAAGAATGCGCCAAGCCTGGCGATCTACCACCACCATCACGACCACGCCCATGACCTGCACGGTTCGGTCGTCAGCGCGGCGTCCGCCGCTCATACCCACGTTCATGGAGATGGCTGCAAGCATGGCTGATTTTCTGTTGTATGCCCTGCTCGCAGGCCTGGCCCTCGCTGTGGTCGCTGGCCCGCTGGGATCGTTCGTGGTCTGGCGACGCATGGCCTATTTCGGCGACACCCTGTCCCACGCCGCCTTGCTGGGCGTAGCGCTGGGCTTCCTGCTGGATGTCAGCCCGACCATCGCGGTGACCGTCGGCTGCCTGCTGCTGGCGGTGCTGCTGGTGACCCTGCAGCAGCGCCAACCGCTGGCCTCCGACACTTTGCTGGGGATTCTTGCGCCGAGCACGCTCTCCCTCGGCCTGGTGGTACTAAGCTTCATGCATGAAGTGCGGATCGACCTGATGGCCTATCTGTTCGGCGACCTGCTGGCGATCAGCCCGAGCGACCTGGCGTGGATCCTCGGCGGCAGCGCAGCGGTGCTGATATTGCTGGCGGCGCTGTGGCGACCGCTGCTGGCGATCACCGTGCACGAAGAGCTGGCAACGGTCGAAGGCCTGCCCGTACCGGCCTTGCGCCTGACCTTGATGCTGCTGATCGCCGTGGTGATCGCGGTGGCAATGAAAATCGTCGGGGTACTGCTGATCACCTCCTTGTTGATCATTCCGGCCGCTGCGGCACAACGCCACGCTCGCTCGCCGGAGCAAATGGCCCTCGGCGCCAGCGTGCTGGGTATACTCGCGGTCTGCGGTGGCCTGGCGTTATCGTGGTTCAAGGACACGCCGGCCGGCCCGTCGATTGTGGTCGCTGCCGCCGCGCTGTTTCTGCTGAGTTTTGTCCTGCCCCGTCGAGGGGTGTAGACTTGCTCGTTTTTTGCGCAATCAGAGAGTCGCAGGAATGAAGCCGTTCGCCTCCCGTTATCTGCTCCTTGTTGCCTTCGTGCTGCTGGGCGCCTGCCAGAGCACTCCTCCCGCCCCCGAGGTCCCGGACGCTCGGGCGACGGCGATTGCCCAGTTGCAACAGAGCCTGGCCAGCAGCGAATTGGCAACGGCCGAGGATCAACTGGCGACCCTGCAAGCCCAGACGCCGGATGATCCAGCGCTGGAGCAATACCAACGGCAACTGGCCGAAGCCTATCTGCAGCGCAGCCAGATCGTCCTGCAAAAAGGCGATGTGAATGCTGCTGCCACGGCCCTGAGTCGCGCCCGCGCCCTGATGCCCAAGGCGCCCGCGCTGACCGGCGGCGTCAATGGCGCCATCACCGAGGCGCGCAAGGCCGAGCTGGAGAAGGCCGAAGCTGCCCTTGAAGCGGCAGCTGCCAAGCCGAAAGCCAAGGTGATCGACCCGACGGCCGAAAGCACCACCGTTGCGCTGAACATCACCGATAGCCCAAAACTTCGGCGACAACTGGATGCGATCGCCGCCGATGTGGTGAATTATCAGTGCGCCGTCAGCATCCAGGCACCGCGTACCGAAGATTACCCCTGGCTCGCGACCCTGCTGACCAAGCGGGTGAAAAAACTCGACCCCGACTTCGACCTGAAGATCCAGCGGCAGATCCTGCGCCACATCCCTGCGCAGATGGTGCTGACACCGCGCAAGGATTGATCTCTGAGGGTCAGCGCTCCCGTTGACTCAAGCCGGCACCGCCTTGGCCTTCTCCTCGCGGTCCCAGACCCGATGCTGGCCAATGGCGGCAAAAAACGCCTTGGTCAGCTTGGCATCCGCGCCCACGATGAGCCCGGCATCGACCTCCAGCTTCAATACATCCAATAGCTGCTTGGCCTCCCCATGCAAGGCGATGGCCTTCAGGTGCTTGTACGCCTCCAATACGTAGTGCAGCGCTACGCCGTTGGTGCTCAGCGCCTTGATCGACGCCGCACCACCCGGCACGAACACCGCATCGAACGCCACCGACGGCATGCCTTCCATCGACGCATCCACCGCCAGCGACTTGCCATCGGCCGACGTCACCGGCGCCGAGGTCGGCCCCAACAGCTTGGCGTGCGCCCCTTCAGCCTCCAGCGCCTTCTTCATGGCGCTAATTGCTGCCGCATCGACGCCATTCGCCGCTAAAATCGCGACTTTTCGCGTCTTGATGGTTTCCGGCAACAGGTTGGCCTGACTCAGTGCAGGCGAGCGGTCCAATGAGGTGACAGGCACCTCGACAGTCCCGGTTTTCGGCGCCGGTAACCCGAGGTTCTGCGCCACGCGCGCGGCCAGTTCCAGATCGATATTGGCCAGGATCTCATTGACTTGCCGTGCCCGAATGAATTCGCGTTCGACCTTGCCCAGCTCAAAGCTGTAGGCGGCAATGATGTGCTCTTTTTCAGGCTCGCTCATGCTGTTGAAAAACAGCCGGGCCTGAGAAAAATGGTCGCCGAATGATTCGCTGCGCTGACGGATCTTGTTCGCATCGATCCGTTCGGCATAGCTCTCGAAACCGCCGTCGACCGCAGCCGCCGGGGTTTCTTTCGGCCAGCCGCCATCAATCGAATTCGGCTCGTAGGAGGCACGGCCCTTGTCGATGGTGGTGCGATGCATGGCATCACGCTGTCCGTTATGCACAGGCGTGATTGGCCGATTGATCGGGATTTCATGAAAATTCGGCCCACCAAGTCGGCTGATTTGCGTATCGGTGTAGGAAAACAGCCGACCTTGCAGCAATGGGTCATTGGAGAAATCGATGCCGGGCACGATGTGGCCCGGGCAGAACGCGACCTGCTCGACTTCGGCAAAAAAATTGTCCGGGTTGCGGTTGAGCACCATTTTGCCCAGCGGCGTGATCGGCACCAGCTCTTCGGGAATCAGCTTGGTCGGGTCGAGAATATCGAAATCGAAGGCGTGCTCGTTTTCTTCTTCAATGACCTGCACCCCCAGCTCCCACTCGGGATAATCGCCCATTTCGATGGCTTCCCAGAGATCGCGGCGGTGGTAGTCCGTGTCCTTGCCGGCGAGCTTCTGTGCTTCGTCCCAGACCAGCGAGCAGGTGCCCGCCGTGGGCCGCCAGTGGAACTTGACGAAACGCGCCTTGCCCTCGGCATTGATCAGGCGAAAGGTGTGCACGCCAAAGCCCTGCATGCTGCGCAGGCTTTTCGGAATGGCCCGATCGGACATGGCCCAGATCACCATGTGCGCCGACTCCGGCTGCAACGACACGAAATCCCAAAAGGTATCGTGAGCCGAGCCCCCCGTAGGAATTTCGTTGTGCGGCTCGGGTTTTACCGCATGGACGAAGTCAGGAAACTTGATCGCGTCCTGGATGAAAAATACCGGCATGTTGTTGCCGACCAGGTCGAAGTTACCCTGCTCGGTGAAGAACTTCACCGCAAAACCCCGCACATCGCGCACCGTATCACCGGACCCGCGCGGCCCCTGCACCGTGGAAAAACGCACGAACACCGGGGTCTTTTGCCCTGGGTCCTGCAGGAAGCCGGCCTTGGTCAGCTCGGCGTGGTTTTCGTAGCACTGAAAGACGCCGTGGGCGCCTGTGCCACGGGCATGCACGATGCGTTCGGGGATTCGCTCATGGTCAAAATGGGTGATTTTCTCACGCATGATGAAGTCTTCGAGCAACGACGGCCCGCGTGCACCGGCCTTCAGGCTATTCTGGTTATCGGCGACCTTGACCCCCTGATTGGTGCGCAGGGCCTGCTCGGTGGCATCGGAGCGAAAGATTTCCAGGCTTTGCAGCTTGGCATTGCTGTTGGCGCGGTCTGGGGTATCGGTGCCCGCCAGCTGGCTTTGGTCGGCACCCGTTTTTTTGTGACTCATCAGTCCTGAACTCCTCAAGTGGGATGCCCGTCGAGAGCGGGCGTTTTTCAGTTGCTGAAGTAGTGACTGACGGGCTTCGGCACCGTTCCTTTTTTATGACCTTTGATCGCGTTATCGCCAAATGAAAGGTTGTTTACGAAATAAATGCTAAGAACCTCTATACGGACAGGCTAAAATGCGCCCCCGGCTAACCGCTGATCCTTTTCCAACGCGCCCCACAAGGTTCGCTACGTGATCGAGTTTCAAAACGTCCATAAAACCTACCGCGTCGCCGGTAAGGATATCCCCGCCCTGCATCCGACCAGTCTGACGATTGAGAACGGTCAGGTGTTTGGCCTGATCGGCCACTCCGGAGCCGGGAAAAGCACCCTGCTGCGCCTGATCAACCGCCTGGAAGACTCCAGCGGCGGCAAGATCACCGTCGACGGCGAGGAAATCACCGCGCTCGACGCCACGGCCCTGCGCCGCTTCCGCCAGCAGGTCGGGATGATTTTCCAGCACTTCAACCTGCTGGCCTCCAAGACCGTGGCCGACAACGTTGCATTGCCGCTGACCCTGGCCGGCGAACTGTCGCGCAGCGATATCGACCGCCGCGTGGCCGAGTTGCTGGCGCGGGTGGGCCTGTCCGACCACGCCAAAAAATACCCGGCGCAACTGTCCGGCGGGCAAAAGCAGCGCGTTGGCATCGCCCGCGCCCTGGCGACCAAACCGAAAATCCTGCTGTGCGACGAAGCCACCAGCGCCCTCGACCCGCAAACCACTGCATCGGTCCTGCAACTGCTGGCCGAGATCAATCGCGAGTTGAAACTGACCATCGTGCTGATCACCCATGAAATGGACGTGATTCGCCGGGTCTGCGACCAGGTTGCGGTGATGGACGCCGGCCGGATCGTCGAACAGGGCCCGGTGGCCGAAGTGTTCCTGCACCCCAAGCATGCGACGACCAAGCGCTTCGTCCAGGAAGACGAGCAGGTCGACGAAGGCGAGCAGCGCGACGATTTCGCGCACGTGCCGGGGCGTATCGTGCGCCTGACCTTCCAGGGCGATGCCACCTATGCGCCGCTGCTGGGCACCGTCGCTCGCGAAACCGGTGTTGATTACAGCATCCTCGCCGGTCGCATCGACCGCATCAAAGACGTCCCTTACGGGCAACTGACCCTGGCCATCACCGGCGGTGACATGCAAGCGGCGTTCGACCTCTTCACTGCGGCCGAAGTCCATATGGAGGTGCTGCGCTAATGGAACTGCTGACAAGTTTCTTCGCCAATATCGACTGGTACGAAATCTGGCTCGCCACCGGCGACACCTTGCTGATGCTCGGCGGCTCGCTGTTGTTCACCGTATTGCTCGGACTGCCGTTGGGCGTGCTGCTGTTCCTCTGCAGCCCACGCCAACTGCTCGAAGCCAAGGGCGTCTACGCGCTGCTGTCGCTGATCGTGAACATCCTGCGCTCGCTGCCGTTCATCATTTTGCTGATCGTGATGATTCCGTTCACCGTCCTGATCACCGGCACTTCGCTGGGCGTCGGCGGGGCGATTCCGCCACTGGTGGTCGGTGCTACGCCGTTCTTCGCACGCCTGGTGGAAACCGCGCTGCGCGAAGTCGATCGTGGCATCATCGAGGCGACCCAGGCAATGGGCGCCACGACCCGCCAGATCATTACCAATGCCCTGTTGCCGGAAGCCCGTCCGGGCATCTTCGCGGCAATTACGGTGACGGCCATCACGTTGGTGTCCTACACGGCCATGGCCGGTGTGGTCGGTGCCGGAGGCCTGGGCGACCTGGCCATCCGTTTCGGCTATCAGCGCTTCCAGACCGACGTCATGGTGGTGACCGTGGTGTTGTTGCTGGTGTTGGTCCAGGTACTGCAAACCGTCGGCGATAAGCTGGTGGTGCACTTTTCCCGAAAATAAATGCAATCGTCGGCATTACGCCGGCAGGCGCCCGCAAGGGCGCTTCACAAGGAGTTTGCTGGATGAAAAAACTACTCGTCGCGTTCGCAGCCGTTGCTGCGTTCTCCGCCCAGGCTGCAGAAACCCTGACCGTTGCCGCCACCCCGGTGCCGCACGCAGAAATCCTCGAGTTCGTGAAACCGGCCCTGGCCAAAGAGGGCGTGGACCTCAAGGTCAAGGTCTTCACCGACTACGTGCAGCCAAACGTACAGGTCGCGGAAAAGCGCCTGGATGCCAACTTCTTCCAGCACCAGCCGTACCTCGATGAATTCAACAAGGCCAAGAACACCAATCTGGTGAGCGTGGCCGGCGTGCACATCGAGCCCCTGGGTGCCTACTCCAGCAAGTACAAGTCGCTGGCCGAGCTGCCAGGCGGCGCCACCGTGGTCATTCCGAACGACGCCACCAACGGCGGCCGTGCCCTGCTGTTGCTGGACCACGCCGGCGTGATCAAGTTGAAGGACTCGAAGAACATCCTGGCGACCGTCAAGGACATCGCCGAGAACTCCAAGGGCCTGAAATTCCGCGAGTTGGAAGCTGCGACCATCCCGCGCGTCCTGACCCAGGTCGACCTGGCGCTGATCAACACCAACTACGCGCTGGAAGCCAAGCTGGATCCATCCAAGGACGCACTGGTCATCGAAGGCAAGGACTCGCCTTACGTGAATATCCTGGTTGCCCGTCCGGACGACAAGGACAGCGACGCCATGAAAAAACTGGTGGCGGCCCTGCACAGCCCGGAAGTCAAAGCTTTCATCCTGGAGAAGTACAAAGGCGCAGTGGTGCCGGCGTTCTGATCTGAGCGACGCAACGAAAAAGGGGCGCATTGAATGCGCCCCTTTTTTTGTGCCGGGAAAACGTCTCGCTTACTGACGCTTGACCATCACTGGCAACTGCGCCACCAACTTCACGTTGTTCAAGGGAGCACGGATGAACCCGCGCTGAGTGCCGTCCGGGCCGATCACGGCCAGATTACCGCTGTGGTCGACGGTGTAGTTCGGCTTGCTGGTGTCCGCCGGAATGAACGGGATGCTCAGCGCGTTGGCCACGGTCTGCAGTTCTTCGACCGACTTGGGTGCGAGCCCGATGAACTGTGGATCGAAGTAGCCCAGGTATTGCTTGAGCTGCTGTGGCGTGTCGCGATGAGGGTCGACGCTGACCAGGATGATCTGCAGCTTGTCGCTCGCATCCGCCGGCAGCTCGCTCTTGATCTGGCGCAGTTGTGCCAGGGTGGTCGGGCAGATGTCCGGACAGAAGGTGTAGCCGAAGAACAGCAGGCTCCACTTGCCTTTCAGCTCGTTGATGGTGACCGGCTGGCCGTCCTGGTTGGTCATCTGCACATCCGGCAGGTTGCGGCTTTGCGGCAGCAGGATGATCCCGGCGTCGATCAGTGCGGTCGGATCCCCCTGGCCCTTGCCAGACAGGACCTTGTTGATGGTCAGCCCGAGGACGAGGGCAATCAGGGCAACCAGGATGAAGACAGTTTTCTGGGTTCGGGTCATAGGTTCAACATCAGGTAGTGGTCTACGAGCAGGGCGATAAACAGCAGGAACAAGTAGTAGATAGAGTACTTGAAGGTGTTGATCGCCGCGTGCGGCCGAGTGCCACGGTACAGCACCACGGCCCATTGCAGAAACCTCGCACCCAGACCCAGCGCACACGCCAGGTACAGCAGGCCGCTCATGTGGATCACATAGGGCATTAGGCTCACCGCCAGCAAGGCGCAGGTATAGAGCAGGATGTGCACCTTGGTGTAGTGCTCGCCGTGGGTCACCGGCAGCATGGGGATATCGGCCTTGGCGTATTCCTCCTTGCGATGGATCGCCAGCGCCCAGAAATGCGGCGGCGTCCAGGCGAAAATGATCAGCACCAGCAACAGCGGTTCGGCGCTGAGGTGCCCAGTGACGGCGACCCAGCCCAGCAAGGGCGGGGCAGCACCGGCGAGCCCGCCGATCACGATGTTCTGCGGCGTCGCGCGCTTGAGGAAGCCGGTGTAGATCACCGCGTAGCCCAGCAGCGAGGCCAGGGTCAGCCAGGCCGTCAGCGGATTGGTGAAGGCCAGCAGCAGGGCCTGCCCGCTCAGCGCCAGCACCAGGGCAAAGGTCAAGGCCGCGAGCGGTGACACCCGGCCTTCAGCCAATGGTCGCTTGTGGGTGCGCGCCATGACCGCGTCGATCCGCCGGTCCACCACATGGTTGACCGCCGCCGCACCACCGGCACACAAGGCGATGCCCAGGTTGCCGAATATCAACACCGTCCACGGCACGCCGGCCCGGGTCGCGAGGAACATGCCGACCAGCGAGGTGATCAGCATCAGCACCACCACCCGGGGCTTGGTCAGCTCCAGGTAGTCACGCCAGATCGCCTGCCGGGGCCGTTCGCCGATCAGAGTCGCCATGGCATTTCTCCTTTAATGGTTATCGGCCCAGCCGCGTGTTTACGCGGGCTGAAGCGCCAGCGTCCGGGTGCATGCTGCTTGACCCGGACCAGGCTGGTGCGGGCGTGGTAATTGACCAGCACCAGGGTCAGCAACAGCGCCGCGCCTCCGGCGTTGTGCGCCACGGCCACCGGCAGCGGCAGGTGGAACAGCACGTTGCTGATGCCGAGAGTGATCTGCGCCGCCAGCGCCAGCAGCACCAGGCCGGCCAGGCGGGTCATGCCGACCACTTTCAGCTGCCAGGCCAGGCCCAGCAATACCAGGGTCACCAGCAAGGCGCCGATGCGATGGGTCAGGTGGATGGCCGTGCGCGCGTCACTGTCGAGCTGTCCGCCGAGGTAATTGGGGCCGATGTGCTGGGTCAGGTGAAAGCCGTTGGCGAAGTCCGCCGGTGGCAGCCACTGACCGTGGCAGGTCGGGAAATCGATGCAGGCCACCGCCGCATAATTGGAACTGACCCAGCCACCGAGGGCGATCTGACCGATCACCAGCAACAGGCCGGCGGTTGCCCAGTACTGCAAACGCCGCGGCACGATCAGCGCCGGCAACACGCCGGACAGCCTCAGGGTCAGCAGGAACAACAGGCTCAGGGTGGCAAATCCACCAAGCAGGTGTCCGGTCACCACCTGCGGCCACAGCTTGAGGGTCACGGTCCACATGCCAAACGCCGCCTGGGCGAACACCACCGCCATCAGGAACAACGGCAGTTTCAGCGGTTGGTCGGGGTGCTTGCGATGGGTCCAGGCGCGCGCCGCCAGCAGCACGATCAGCAAGCCCAGCGTCCCGGCGAAGTAGCGGTGGATCATCTCGTTCCATCCCTTGTGGGCTTCGACCGGGGTATCGGGAAAGTGCAATTCGGCATGGGCCAGTTGGGCTTCGCTTTTCGGCACGCTGATGAACCCGTAGCACCCCGGCCAATCTGGACAGCCAAGGCCGGCATGGGTCAACCGGGTGTAGGCCCCCAGCAATACGACAATCAGTGCCAGCAAGGTGGCAAACAGCGCGAGGCGAAATCCAGGTTTGGCCATGACGATGCCCTTATCCGATATTCGACAGTTTCAGCAGGTGGCGCAGGTCGTTGAGCAGGTCCTTGCCTTTGACGGTGGGGCCGTAACGCAGGACCAGGTTGCCGTGGGGATCGATGATCCACAGTTGCGCCGCGCCTTTGCCTTCCACGGTTTTGTTGTAGGTTCCAAGATCCAGCGGATAACGCTGCAGCTGTGGGTATTCGCGCTTGAGCTTGGCGTCGTAGTCGGCGCTCAACGGCTGGGCGACCGCCAGAGCGTGACTGGCGCGGGCGGCATCACGGTTCAGGCCGACCTGAATCTGCCTAGCGAGGTACACCAGTTGCTGGCAATCGACCGAGCATTCCTGCGGCGCGGTCACCAGCATCTGCCAGCGTTGCTCGTCCGCCTGCACCCCCAGGTCGGCGCGCCCCTGGCCATTGCCGATCAGTTCGCCGTGATAACTACGCCCGTCCGGCACCCAGAACTGCAGTTTGTACATGCCGGTAGCGAGGATCATCGGGCCGATCACCATCAGCACAATCAGGATCAGCTGCCAGCGACCGCGCCGCCGTTGTGGCGTCCGTGCATCAGACATGTTGGGTGGATTCATGGCCGCTCCCATGGTTTTTCTCCCTTGCGTTGTGCCATCCGAGGTAGAGATAGAGGCCAAGCAGTGCGAGCGCCATGGCGAACCACTGCACGGCATAACCGAGGTGTTTTTCCGGGCCCATGGACACCACCGGCCAGTCGGCCTGGTAGGCCGCAGGCCCGGCTTCTGAGCGAATTTCGTAGGCAAAACCGCTACGACCCAATTCGCCCCACAGCTTTTCTGGGGCCACGGCCGTCACCAGCCGCGGCCAATTGGCCTGAAGCGGATCGGCATGCAGTTGAAAGGTGGCACCGGGAGCGACATACACCCACGCGGTCAGGCTCAAGGCTTGCTCGGGGGTGCTGAATGCCGGTGGCGTACGCCGGTCCGGCCACGGCAACCAGCCACGATTGACCAAAAGCCATTGGCCACTGGCCTGGTCGAGAAACGGCTGCAGCAACTCGACGCCAACCTTGCCGTCGCGCTGCCGGTTGTCCAAGAACACGCTGTGCTCGGCGTCGAAATGGCCGTGCAGGCTGACTCGCCTGAAAGCCGGATCGGCGCTGTGCAGCAACTCGGCGACGGCCACTGGCTCGCCCGCCCGGCGTTCGGCGTAACTGTCCATGAGCAGCTTTTTTTGCTCGCCACGGGCCAGTTGCCAGAAGCCAAGCGCGACCAGCAGCGGCAGCAACAGCGCCACCACCAGGCTCGGCACCAGTCCCGGGCGGAAATGCTTCATGGCCGTGCCAGAAAGTCAGCGGGTGAGCTGGCTATACTCAACTGCATACGCGTTTCCCCCCGGAGTGTCCCCATGCTCAAAGCAGCCATCGTCCTGATGCTGATTGCCACGGTTGTCAGCCTGTTCAGCGGCCTGTTTTTTCTGGTCAAGGACGACAGCAGCTCACATCGCCTGGTGATCGCCCTGAGCGTTCGCGTTGGCCTGGCCGCCGTCACCGTCGGCCTGATCGCCTGGGGCTTCTTCAGCGGCCAATTGGTCTCTCATGCCCCCTGGTAAGCGGTCTCAAAGCACGTAGACGAAGACAAACAAACCGATCCACACCACATCCACAAAGTGCCAGTACCAGCTCGCGGCCTCGAAGCCGAACTGGTGCTCGGCATCGAAGTGCCCGCGCAGGACCCGCATCAGCATCACGAACAGAATCAGGGTGCCGATGGTCACGTGGGCACCGTGAAACCCGGTGAGCATGAAGAACGTCGCGCCATAGATGCCCGAACCGAGGGTCAGCCCCAGCTCTTTATAGGCGTGGATGTATTCCTCGGCCTGGAAGCCCAGGAACGCGCAGCCCAGCAATACGGTCAACGCCAACCAGATTTTCAGCGCGCCGCGATGGCCCTTTTTCAAGGCATGGTGGGCGATGGTCACGGTGATACTGGATGTCACCAGAATGACGGTGTTGAGCAGCGGCAAGCCCCAGGGGCTGATGACTTCCTTGGGTGGCGGGAACAGCTTGGAGTCCGGGTTTTCCAGCAGCGGCCAGACGAACTGGAAGTTCGGCCAGAGCATGTGGGCGATGCCTTTGGTGCCTTCGCCGCCCAGCGCCGGCCCCGAGACATGGCGCACGTAGAACAGCGCGCCGAAGAAGGCGATGAAGAACATCACTTCGGAGAAGATGAACCAGCTCATGCCCCAACGGAATGAGCGATCGAGTTGCGCACTGTACAACCCCGCGCGACTTTCCTTGATCACCGCGCCGAACCAGCCAAACAGCATGTAGGCCAGCAGCAGACCGCCGACGAAAAAGATCAGCGGCCCGTGGGACTCCGGGCGCGCCGCCTTGAGGTCGTTGAACCAGGTGCCCAGGCCAAACACCGTGACGAACATGCCGATGGTGGCGATGATCGGCCATTTGCTCTGGGCGGGTACGTAATAGTGCTCATGAGTTGCCATTTATTGTTCTCCTTATCGGGCACGCTTGAACGTCTAGCCACCGGTCTTCTCGGCGACGGCCACGGGCGGATGACGTGCGGTGATATCGAACAGCGTGTAAGCCAGCGTCAGGTGCTTCACATCCTTGGGCATATCGCGGTCAACGATGAAACGTACCGGCATCTCGATCTGCTGACCGGGCTGCAGCACTTGCTGGGTAAAGCAGAAGCATTCGGTCTTGTGGAAGTACATCGCCGCAGCGCTGGGCGAAATGCTCGGCACCGCCTGGGCGCTCATGGGGTGGTCACTGGGGTTGCGGGCGATGAAGATCATCTCGTTCACCGCCCCCGGGTGGACCACGATGTCATCGGACTTGGGATAGAAATCCCAGACCATGTCGATGGCATTGGTCGACAGGAACTGCACCCGCACCTGGCGCGATGCATCCACCTGCTGCTCACCCGTGTACTGGCCACCGGTCTTGCCATTGATGCCCAGCGCCTTGCACATCACGTCGTAAATCGGGACCAGGGCAAAGCCGAAGACAAACATCGCCACCACCACCAGCAACAGCCGGGTGACCAGTTTTTTCATCGAGATCGAGTCAGCCATGGTGTCGATCCTCCGCGCCGTTCACTTCACATCTGGCGGTGTAGTGAAGGTGTGATACGGCGCTGGCGAGGGAATTTCCCACTCCAGGCCTTCGGCACCATCCCAGGGTTTCGCTGGCGCTGGCGGGCCGCCACGAATGGTCTTGATCACGATGAACAGGAAGAAAATCTGCGTGGCACCGAACATGAACGCACCAATCGAGGAGACCATGTTGAAGTCGGCGAACTGCAGGTTGTAGTCCGGGATCCGTCGCGGCATGCCCGCCAGCCCGACGAAGTGCATCGGGAAGAACGCCATGTTCATACCGATGAAGGACAGCCAGAAGTGCAGCTTGCCGAGGGTCTCGTCATACATGTGGCCGGTCCACTTCGGCATCCAGTAGTAGGCCGAGGCGAAGATCCCGAAGATCGCGCCCGGCACCAGCACGTAGTGGAAGTGCGCCACCACGAAGTAGGTGTCCTGGTACTGGAAGTCAGCCGGGGCGATGGCCAGCATCAGCCCGGAGAAACCGCCGATCGAGAACAGGATCACGAAGGCCACGGCGAACAGCATGGGCGTCTCGAACGTCAGCGATCCCTGCCACATGGTACTGGCCCAGTTGAACACCTTGACCCCGGTGGGCACGGCAATCAGCAACGTGGCGTACATGAAGAACAGCTCACCCACCAACGGGATGCCCACCACGAACATGTGGTGCGCCCAGACGATGAACGACAGGAAGGCGATGCTCGCCGTCGCGTAGACCATCGAGGTGTAGCCGAACAGCGGCTTGCGTGAAAAGGTCGGGATGATCGAGCTGACGGCGCCGAACGCCGGCAGGATCATGATGTACACCTCGGGGTGACCGAAGAACCAGAACACGTGCTGGAACAACACCGGGTCACCGCCACCGGCGGCACTGAAGAAGCTGGTGCCGAAGTGGATGTCCATCAGCATCATCGTCACGCAACCGGCCAGTACCGGCATCACCGCGATCAGCAGGAAGGCGGTAATCAGCCAGGTCCAGACGAACAGCGGCATCTTCATCAAGGTCATGCCCGGGGCACGCAGGTTGAGGATGGTCGCGATCACGTTGATTGCGCCCATGATCGAACTGATACCCATCAGGTGTATGGCGAAGATGAAGAAGGTCACGCTCTCGGGTGCATAGGTCGTGGACAGCGGTGCGTAGAAGGTCCAGCCGAAGTTGGGACCGCCGCCGGGCATGAACAGCGTCGAGACGAGCAGCAGGAAGGCCGCCGGCAACAACCAGAAACTGAAGTTGTTCATCCGCGGCAGGGCCATGTCCGGCGCGCCAATCATCAGCGGGATCATCCAGTTGGCCAGGCCGACAAACGCCGGCATCACCGCACCGAAGACCATCACCAGGCCATGCATGGTGGTCATCTGGTTGAAGAAGGCCGGCTCGACGATCTGCAGCCCGGGCTGGAACAGTTCGGCGCGGATCACCATGGCGAACGAGCCGCCGAGCAGGAACATCATGAAACTGAACCACAGGTACAGGGTGCCAATGTCCTTGTGGTTGGTGGTCAGCACCCAGCGCATCAAGCCCTTGGCGGGACCATGGGCGTGGTCATGGCCGGCATGACCATGGTCATCGATCACTGCGCTCATGTCCTTTCTCCTGCAAACCAATGGGCTGGGCAGCCCGGGGCGTTGAGCCCCAGGCGTTCACGGGAACATGCAATCGAGCGGCTCATTTGCTTTCCGCCTGCTTCAGGGCCAGCACGTCTTTCGGCGTGACCATGTCGCCTTTGTTGTTACCCCAGGCGTTACGCTCGTAGGTCACGACGGCGGCGATATCGACTTCCGACAGCTGCTTGCCGAACGCCGCCATGGCGGTTCCCGGCTTACCGTGGAAGACGATGCTCAGGTGCGCGTCCTTCGGACCCGTGGCGATTTTCGAACCCTTGAGTGCCGGGAACATCGGCGGCAGGCCCTGGCCTTCGGCCTGGTGACAGGCCACGCAGGTGGTGTGGTAGATCTTGTCGCCGCGCTCCTTGAGCTCATCCAGCGTCCATTCCTTGCTGGTCAGCTCCTTGAGCTTGGCGGCTTCGGCCTTGCGTTCGGCGAGCCAGGTGTCGTAGTCGGCCCTGGTTTTGACGTCGACCACGATCGGCATGAACCCGTGGTCCTTGCCGCACAACTCGGCGCACTGCCCACGGTAGAGGCCGGGTTTGTCGACGCGAGTCCAGGCCTCGTTGACGAACCCGGGAATGGCATCACGCTTGACTGCGAATGCCGGCACCCACCACGAGTGGATGACGTCGGCCGAGGTCACCAGGAAGCGCACCTTGGCCCCCACCGGCAGCACCAGTGGCTGGTCGACCTCGAGCAAGTAGTGCTCACTCTTGGCGCTCTTGTTGTGGATCTGTTCTTGAGGCGTGGCCAGGTTGCTGAAGAACTCGACGTCCTGGCCCAGGTATTTGTAGTGCCACTTCCACTGATAGCCGGTGACCTGGATATCGATATCCGGCTCACTGCTGTCGTACATCTTGATCAGGGTGGCGGTCGCCGGAACAGCCATGGCGACCAGGATGATGAAAGGCACTATGGTCCAGAGGATCTCGACCGTCGTGCTTTCATGAAATTTGGCGGCTTCCTGTCCGGTGGAGCGCCGATGCATGATCATCGACCAGAACATCGCTCCGAAGACGATGATGCCGATCACCACACAGATCCAGAAGATGGTCATGTGCAGGTCGAACACTGCGTGACTGATTTCAGTAGCCCCAGGCGCCATATTCACAGTCCAGGCGGCTTGCGCCTGACTGAAAACCGACCACAACAGGAGGCCCATCCAGACTTGTGGATGTCGCATCATTGCGGGTTCCCCTTATCGTTCTTGTTATCCCGCCGGCTTTCACCTGCGTCCAAGGGAGCGGCTACCTAGACTACGAACTTAAACCGCCAAGCCTTGCTGCACATGCAGTCGGGCGTCATCAGCTAACTTCATACAAAACCGAGTATAGACAGGGAGTACGACCTCGCAACGCGACGGCGTAAATCAGCTGAAACACCCTGGACTTGCGCCATGGACCACGGATGGAGAAGGATGTGGGGTGGATGATGGCAAATGGATATAACCTATACGCATCAAAGGTGAAACAATTATGACAAATACGTCTTAAGGGTTTTCATAAGCAAGCTAACTTATGTCTTCCCCTATTTTCCTGCCTTCGTTTCCTGGAGTTTTCATGAACACCGCCGCATTGCGCGAGCAGATCAAACGTGCACAACAACATGAGTCCGAAACCGGTCAGCTGACCCGTCAGCTGGAAGTCCAACTGCCTCACCTGCATGCCGCTATCCAACTGCCAGAGGTCGATGCCAAAGGCGTGATGACCCGTTTCGTCACCGCGTATATCGACCAGGTACCCGACCTGCTGGACGCGGCCAATGAAGTCGCGCGCGAGGCCGGTATCGAATCGCAGATCGAACCGGTGCTGAAAATCGCCGAACAGTTCTTCATCCAGCCGCCGGAAATCATGCAGGGCCATGTCGGCCTCGACTGCCTGCTGGACGAAGCCTACCTGGCACATCGCCTGGTAGAAGAAGTGAATGACCTGTACATCAAGCATTTTGGCCAGCCACTGATCCCCTTGGACATGACTGTCGCCAACCTGATTGCCCACCAACTGATCGGCGAAGATTTCGCCAATCAACTGGATGAGGCAGTTCATCATGCCGTCGACGAAATGCTCGACGAAGACAGCTTCGCCCTGGAATCGGTCGAAGCCTACCGGGAACAACTCAACAGCCCGGACACCGGTGCCGCCTGGAAGCGCTGGCCGTGCCTGTCCCGCCAGTTGGGCGTTGGTCTGGAACTGGACCAGCCGGCAGCTTGACCCCTTTTTGAGAGATCGCAGCAAGCCATGCTGGCTGCGATCTTTCGCTTTACCCAAGCCCCACTGTAGTGCGCAATCGCCCCTCCAGCCGGCGCTTCAATCCCCGCGCTTCGATCACCAACCGCGATCCCTTGCTCTGATTGGCCCGATCCCATTCCTCCAGCAATTCCAGGCAGGCATGGTCGATGTAACTGAGGTTGTTCAGGGGCACATGCACCGTTGCACCCGCCGGAATGGCCTGCAATGCCCGCGACAACGCTGGCACCTTGAGAAAGGTCGCCGCACCTGACAGACGCAGTTCCATCTCTCCTTGCGGCACCCGATCAATCAGGCTGATTTTCAGGCGGGACGCCTTCCAGGCCAGTTTCGCCAGGGTCAAGCCAAAACCGACCAGCACCCCCGTCAGCAGGTCACTGAAGATGATCGCCAGCGCAGTCACCGCGTAGGTCAGCATCGGCATCCGGCCGTAGCGCCGCAGGCTGCGATAAGCCTTGAGGTCCACCAGTTTGATCCCGGTGTACACCAACACCCCGGCAAGGCTGGCCACCGGGATGCTTTGCAGCACACTGGACAGCAGCAGCACGAAAGCCAGCAACCAGACGCCATGCAAAATGGCCGACAGACGGGTTTTGGCCCCCGCCTGGACGTTGGCCGAACTGCGCACGATCACCCCGGTCATGGGCAGGGCGCCCAACAGACCGCAGAGCATGTTGCCCACGCCCTGGGCAGACAATTCACGGTCGAAATCCGCCCGCGCGCCACTGTGCATTCGATCCACCGCAGCCGCCGACAACAGGGTTTCCGCGCTGGCAATAAACGCCACCGCAAAGGCGGCAATCAGCAGATTGGGGTCGGCCAGGTTGAGCAAGTCCGCCGGTTTCAACCAGTCGATGGCCTCGGCCAGATTGGCAGGCACCTCGACACGCTTGACGTCCAATGCCAGCAGCAGGCTGGCGAGGGTCGCCAGAGCGACGCCGAGCAGTGCTCCGGGAATGAAACGCAGCGCCGGCGGGCGTATTTTCTCCCACAGCGCCATCACGGCAATGGTGGAAAGCCCGAGTAAGCCGGCCTGCCAGCCGATTCCACCGTCGAGCGCCTGGGACACTGTCGCCGGGAAACCGATCAGGTTTTCCAGGCCCGAAGGTTTGGGTACTCCGTCAAACAGCACATGCACTTGCGACAGGACGATCAGTACGCCAATGCCCGCCAACATCCCGTTGACCACCGCCGGTGCCGTCACCCGAAACCAGCAGCCAAGCCGCAGTCGGCCCGCGACCAATTGCAACAAGCCGGCCAGCAGCAGGATCGGCCCGAGCATCGCCACCCCATGCTGGCGAACCAACTCGAACACCAATACCGCCAACCCCGCCGCCGGCCCGCTGACTTGCAGCGGCGCACCGGCGAGCCAACCCACCACCAACCCGCCAATGATTCCCGTGACAAGACCTTTGGCCGCAGGCATCCCGGACGCGATGGCAATGCCCATGCACAACGGCAGGGCGACCAGAAATACCACCACCGAAGCCATCAGCTCCCGTGGCAAAACAGCTCTCAATTGCGCAGCACGCATAGCGGTCTCCCGATTTTCTACAGGCGTGACGTGGCCTGACTGCTGTTTCAGCAGCCACGACCAGGCCAGACAAGGTGTTTAGGAGGTTCTAGAAGCGCGCCTTGGGCGTCGCCATGGGAATCGGATGCTGACCATCCAGTGGCAGGAAGCAGCCCTTGTCCGCGTCATAGGCTTTGATTTCGCTGGTATCGATGCTGTAGACCCAGCCATGGATAAACAGTTGACCGTTGGCCATGCGCGATGCCACGGAAGGGTGGGTCCGTAAATGTTGCAGTTGCGCGATGACGTTTTCTTCGGTCAGAACCTGCATGCTTTCGTGTTCGTCAGCGCACTGGCAGTTTTCCTGGACCATGGTTTTCGCCACTTCGGCATGGCGCAACCAGGCCTTGACCGTGGGCATTTTCTCCAGGCTTTGCGGATTGAGCACCGCACGCATGGCGCCACAATCGGAATGCCCACACACAATGATGTGCTGCACACCCAGGGCCAGCACGGCGTATTCGATAGCCGTGGAAACGCCACCATTCATTTGCCCATAAGGCGGTACGACGTTGCCGACGTTACGGGTAACGAACAGATCGCCTGGGGCACTTTGGGTAATCAATTCCGGAACGATGCGTGAGTCGGCACATGCAATGAACATGGCTCGCGGCCGTTGCGCCGTGGCGAGCTTCTTGAACAGCTCTTCCTGCTGCGGGAAGACTTCGTGATGAAAATGCAGAAAGCCGTCGACGATATGTTGCAGCGCTGCATCTGCGCTTTCCGCCTCGGGAGGGGCCGAAGCCGATTCAGCCAGCGGCTGTTTGTCCTGGTCACTCATGGATCATCCTCATTTGACGAGTTAGCAAATCTTCCCGTGTTACTTGGGACAGAGCCAACGGCTGGCCAAAAAACCAATCTGTGACCAGCCGGTCACTCGATGAGCACCGTAACCAGCGAAACTTAACTCAAACTGAATCAGTGGCTCTAAACCGCACATTTCAAGGATTACTGCAGATATTTCATACCGTGGTACGTATTACATAGCACTAAAATACCCACAATTCATGGGCTACAACAACGACATCTGCGCACCTGGAGGGCAAAAAGCACTGCAATCGAGGTTGAACCCCTCACGCTGATTCAGCCCCAGGCGCTTGATCGCCTTGCTAAATCGCTGTGCCAACAGGTCGGCAAATGGCCCTTCGCCACGCATGCGCACGCCAAATCGACTGTCGTACAGCTCACCGCCGCGACTCTGGCGAATCAGGCTCAACACGTGGGCGGCACGTTGCGGATAGTGGGCTGCCAGCCACTCTTCAAACAGCGGAGCGACTTCCAGCGGCAACCTGAGCATCATGTACGCCGCACTTTGCGCCCCGGCGGCATGGGCTGCCGCGAGCAGGCTTTCCAGTTCGCTGTCGTTGATCATCGGAATCATCGGCGAACACAGCACGCCTACCGGGATTCCCGCCTCGCGCATCACCCGGATCGCTCGCAGCCGCGCTTTCGGGGCAGCCGTGCGTGGCTCGAGTATGCGTTTGAGTTCGTCATCCAGGCTGGTCAGGCTGATCATCACCGCCACCAGCCGCTGCTCGGCCAATTCACTCAACAGATCCAGGTCACGCAGGATCAGCGAACCCTTAGTGATGATAGTCACCGGATGCCGATAGCGTAGGAGCACCTGCAGAATTCGCCGGGTGATTTTCTGTTCGCGCTCGATGGGCTGGTAGGGGTCGGTGTTGGAGCCCAGATTGATCGGGGCACATTGATAACCACGCTTGCCGAGCTGCTGCTCAAGCACATCGGCAGCATTGGTTTTGGCGATCAGGCGGGTCTCGAAGTCGAGGCCGGGGGAGAGGTCCCAGTAGGCATGGCTGGGCCTGGCGTAGCAGTAGATGCAGCCATGCTCGCAGCCTCGGTAGGGGTTGATCGAGCGATCGAACGGCAGGTCCGGCGAGTTGTTGCGGGTGATGATGGTTCTCGCCGTCTCGATGCGTACCTCGGTGCCCTGGGTCAGCGGCACCTCCTGATACCAGCCGTCGTCCTCGGCCACCGAACGGCTCGGCGCAAAGCGATTATGCGGGTTGGCCGCAGTACCTCGCCCGCGAGGTGGCAGGGAATTGATCATCGAATGCGCCCTCTATCTGTATATTTATACAGTACTCCAGCGAACCAGCTCCGACCAGTACCGTTCGGCTCTTCGCTCAAGAGGGGGGTGAAACCAATGACTTATATCGACTCGAGCATTTGATCAATATTCAGTAACTCATGAACTACATACTTAGGGGCTCACCCTGATTGGCCACCCGTACTATCCACTGCGCAAAACAAACACACCCCAGACATCAAACTAAAGGATCAAGTCATGTCTTACTTCAATCAGCGCGGTATCTTCCTGCAACTCATGCAACCCGGCCCATCGGAACCCAATACCTGGGTGTCGATGCAACTTGCCCGAAAGGAACTGGGTTGGGATGTGGAAAACGAAGTTCAAACAGAAACATTGGTTGACTCCATTTTTGTCACCGCAATATCCAGCGATGGCGGAGACACTTTCACTCTCAGCGGTCCGAAAAAAGATGTGGACGGCGACGGCAACCTCGATGCCGCCGACGAGGCCAAACTGAAAGCGCTGGCCAAAGCCTACGTCAGCATCGTCAATCCCTGATCACGGGAGGTGTTGCATGTCTCCAACCAACACCCATGGCGTATCCCTGCAAAGGATCGATGGCGCCGACAAGGACAGGATCCTGATTGAACTGTCCAGGAGCAACCTGGATTCTGCTGTTTGCGCTCCCACTCGATTGACCCTGCATATCGACAAGCAAGGCTACAACGCAACGCTCGACTTCGATCCCTGGTCCGATATCAATGTAATTCCTGACGGCAGCATTGATGAAAAAGACATTGAGGCCCTTACTGATCTCGCTGTCGCTTTCTATCGGCAAACGACCATCGATCCCGAACTTGCAGTTTCTCTTACTGCGCTCGATAACCTTCCGGGTGCGGTGCGCGTAAAGATCGATTTGTTCGAAATGGAAGAAGATGCCGATGAGTGGGTTGCCCACGATCACTCTTATACGGCGACGTCGGTCGATAACGGTGTCAACTTCAGTCTCTACAGGGTGACACCGCATGGCGGCAGCCAACTGCAGGAAGATTCCGACCTGACGCCCATGCTCCAGGCATTTATCAAGATGAAAGTGTAGGTTACAGCCGTTCGCTGGGGGGCTTGGTCATTGAACAAATCTTTGACAAGCCCCTCACGGACCTTTGACCGCCCATCGCTGAAAATTGAATGCTGTCATCCGTCACGGTTTACCGACCCCATGTCGAAACAACGCTTGCTGTTCGCTCTGTGCCTGTCGCTCATGGCGTTTTTTTCGATTCACCCGGCTCAGGCCGCCCCGTCGCAATTCCTGCGTCCCAGCGAATGGGCACAGCCCATCGAAGCGCAGTACAACCTCTTTCAGATGTCGCCAACGCTTTACCGCAGCGCGCTGCCGGATGACGGCGTCCTGCCGCTGCTCGACAAACTCAAGGTGCGCACGGTCATCACCTTCCTGCCGCAGTCCGATGCGCCATGGTTGTCCGCCCCCGGGATCAATCAAGTACAGATTCCGTACAGGACCAACCATGTCGATGACAGTCTGGTATTGAGTGCCTTGCGCGCGATTGAAACCGGCCAGAGCAAAGGCCCGGTGTTGATGCATTGCAAGCACGGCTCGGACCGCACAGGACTGATTGCGGCGATGTATCGGGTCGTGGTGCAGGGCTGGAGCAAAGAGGATGCGTTGCAGGAAATGACCGAAGGCGGATTCGGCGACAGCCACCATTTCAAGGACGGCATTCGCTACATGATGCATGCAGACATCGATAAGCTGCGCCAGGCGCTGGCGAATGGGGAATGCAGCACCAGCGTATTTGCCACGTGCTCGATGAAGAGTTGGTTCAAATCGGCCGTCGAGGCCAAGCCAGCGCTGTAACACCTGCCGGCCGGCTCCCGGGGGAGGGGAGCCGGCCGCGCAATCAGGCGTCGTCGGTTTTTTTCTTCAGCTTTGGATTGACGAAGAATTGCACGGTCTGGACCTTGGCGTCCGCAACCTTCACCGCACTGGTGTTGACCCGCGTACCCAGTTCCTTGGGTACCGACAGACCTTGTTCATTGAGGGTATCGCTATAGCCGCAGGCCACGCACTCGCGATGCGGAACATCGTCCTCGCTCCACATCATCAACTTGTCCGGCTCGCTGCACGCCGGGCACACGGCACCGGCGATAAAGCGTTTCTTGGTTTTACTCACAGGCCCATCACTCATGCTGCTGCGGCCTCATCCAGGCCGCTGTGACGCAAGAGTGCGTCAATCGACGGTGCCCGTCCGCGGAAGTCGACGAACAGCACCATCGGCTCCTGGGAACCGCCACGCGCCAGGATCGCCTCACGGAAGGCGCGACCTGTTGCCGCGTTCAGCACACCTTCCTCCTCAAACTTCGAGAAGGCATCGGCCGACAGCACTTCCGCCCACTTGTAGCTGTAATAACCGGCCGCATAACCACCGGCAAAGATGTGCGCAAAGCTGTTGGGGAAGCGATTGTAGGCCGGAGGACGCATGACCGACACCTCGTCGCGCACACCCTCGAGCACCTGCGCAACGCTGCGGCCATCACCGTGGGTGGCGTGCAATTCGAAGTCGAACAACGAGAACTCCAGCTGGCGCACCATCATCAGCCCGGACTGGAAATTCTTCGCCGCGAGCATTTTCTGCAGCAGGTCCTGCGGCAGTGGTTCGCCACTTTCATAGTGACCGGAAATCAGCGCCAGGCCTTCGGGCTCCCAGCACCAGTTTTCCATGAACTGGCTCGGCAACTCGACCGCATCCCAGGCCACGCCGTTGATCCCGGAGACACCAGCGTGATCGACGCGGGTCAGCAGATGGTGCAGGCCGTGACCGAATTCGTGGAACAGGGTGGTCACTTCATCGTGGGTCAGCAGGGCGGGCTTGCCACTGTCGGCCGGGGTGAAGTTGCACACCAGATTGGCCACCGGGCTCTGCAACGCGCCCTCGGCGGTGCGGCGACGGTCACGGGCACCGTCCATCCACGCACCGCCACGCTTGTTGGCGCGTGCGTACAGATCGAAGAAGAAACGCCCGACGTGCTGGCCGTTTTCACTGATTTCGAACAGGCGCACATCGGGATACCAGGTATCGAAGCCTTTCTGCTCGACGATCTCGATGCCGTACAGGCGCTGGACAATCGCGAACAGGCCGCCCAGCACTTTGTCGATCGGGAAGTAGGCGCGCAACGCTTCCTGGGAGACGCTGTAGCGCTGCTCACGGAGTTTTTCGCCATAGAACCCGCTGTCCCAGCTTTGCAGGTCTGCGCAACCCTGCTCGGCGGCGTAGGCCTTGAGCTGCTGCAGGTCCTGGGCAGCAAACGGCTTGCTGCGCTTGGCCAGATCGCGCAGGAAACTCAGCACCTGGTCACTGGACTCGGCCATCTTGGTCGCCAGGCTCAGTTCCGAAAAACTCGAGAAACCCAACAATTTGGCCAATTCCTGACGCAGGTCGAGGATCTCTTCCATCACCGGGCCGTTATCGTTCTGACCGGCGTTCGGGCCTTGGTCCGACGCACGGGTGCAGTAAGCGGCGTAGACTTCTTCACGCAAAGCACGGTCGTGGGCGTAGGTCATCACCGCGTAGTAGCTCGGAAACTCCAGGCTGATCAGCCAGCCATCGAGGCCCTTGGCCTGTGCCGCCGCGGCCATCTGTGCCTTGGCCGAATCGGTCAGGCCGGCCAGCGCCGCTTCATCGCTGACGTGCTTGGTCCAGGCCTGGGTGGCATCGAGCAACTGGTTGGAGAAGCGGCTGCCCAGTTCAGACAACTTGCTCTGCACTTCGGCGTAGCGCTGCTGCTCAGCCTCTGGCAGGTCGATACCCGACAGACGGAAGTCGCGCAGCGAGTGCTCGATGATGGTTTTTTGCGCAACGTCGAAGCCGCTGGCTTCAGGGCTGTTGGCCAGGGCCTCGAAGGCCTGGAACAGTTCGCGGTTCTGCCCCAGCTCAGTGGAGTAGGCACTCAGGGCCGGCAGGCAGGACTCATAGGCCTCGCGCAGTTCGGCGCTGTTGCACACGGCATTGAGGTGGCTGACCGGGCTCCAGGCGGCGCCCAGGCGGTCGTTGAGCTCGTCCATCGCCAGCACCAGGCCGGCCCAGGTCGGTTGTTGGCCCTGGGTCTTGAGGATCTCGGCAATGGCGGCGCGGTTGTCGGCAAGGATCTGTTCGATGGCCGGCTGCACGTGTTCGGCGCGGATCGCCGAGAACGGCGGCAGGTCATAGGGCTGCAAAAGAGGGTTGTTCACGCTCACGGTTGGCACCTTGGCTGGAAGAAACATGGGGCCATCTTAATTACAATCGACGCTCACCGCAGCTATCAGCAAAAGAGAGAGAGCCTATCGTGTCCCTTCGCAAGTACCAGAACCACACCCCCGTACTCGGCAACGGCGCGTTCGTCGATGGCTCGGCGGTGGTCATCGGCGACGTCGAGATCGGTGCCGACAGCTCGGTCTGGCCGCTGACCGTGATCCGTGGTGACATGCACCGCATCCGCATTGGCCAGCGCACCAGCGTGCAGGACGGCTGCGTCCTGCACATCACCCACGCGGGACCGTTCAACCCCGACGGCTTCCCGCTGCTGATCGGTGATGACGTGACCATCGCCCACAAGGTCATGCTGCATGGCTGCAGCATCGGCAACCGGGTCCTGATTGGCATGGGCAGCATCGTGATGGACGGCGCCAGCGTTGAGGACGAGGTCATCATCGGCGCCGGCAGCCTGGTACCACCGGGCAAGCGCCTGGAAAGTGGCTACCTGTATGTGGGCAGTCCGGTGAAGCAGGTTCGTCCGTTGACCGACAAGGAACGCGCATTTTTTACCTACAGCGCCGGCAACTACGTCAAGCTCAAAGACTTGCATCTGGCCGAAGGCTACGACCAGCTCTGACTCTCATTCGGGACATTTCATGCATTACCAAACTGTTTTGTTCGACCTCGATGGCACCCTGACAGACCCGCGCGAAGGCATTACCCGCTCGATCCAATATGCCTTGAGCAACCTGGGCATCGACGAACCGGACCTGGGCAAACTGGAACACTTCATCGGTCCGCCGTTGCTGCAGGCTTTCATGCAGTTCTACGGCTTCGACGAAGCCAAGGCCTGGCAAGCGGTGAATTTCTATCGCGAACGCTTCAAGGTCACCGGTCTGTATGAGAACCGCGTGTTTGATGGCGTCACGCCGTTACTGGAAACCCTGAGCGGGCAGGGGCGGCAGTTGTATATCGCAACATCCAAGCCCTGGGTGTTTGCCCGGGAAATTGCCCGCCACTTCGATTTCGACCGGCACTTCAAGGTGATTTACGGCAGCGAGCTCGACGGCACTCGCACCGATAAGGTCGAGCTGATTGCCCATTTGATCAGCGCAGAAAGCCTCGACCCCGAGACCACCCTGATGATCGGCGACCGCAAGCACGACCTGATCGGCGCCCGTCGCAATGGACTGGATGCCGCCGCCGTGGGCTACGGCTTTGGCAGCCACGAAGAGTTGAGCGCGGAACAACCGGCCTATCATTTTGAGACCCTGGCGGACCTGCATCAGGCCTTTTTGCGCCAGTAATCCGTTTCAGTCAGCCAAAGACATCAGCGCCTGTTTGCGTTGCGCAGGCGCCAGCGCGCCCAGTCGCTGCGCCGCCAAGTAAAACTTCTGCCAGTCGCCACCCGCCTGCCTGAACAGCTCGGCGAATGCTGGCACCCATTGGTCATACAGGCCGAACGGCAGCAGTCGGGCGTTGTTCATCGGCGCGTCGATCCACGCATCAAATCGCCGGCTACCGGCCCATTGGCTGTCGCGCAGGGTCTGGTAGTCAGCGCGCAAGCGCGTGAATTCAGCGGCCTTGCGCCGACGCATTTCGTCGCTCGCCAGGGGCAGGGCATACAGTTTTTCCAACCGCGCACGGGTGTCCAGCAACAAGCGAATGAACTGGTCGCGCTGTCGCTCCTGCGCGTCACTCAGCGCAGGCAGGTTGCGCGCCGCGCGCCACTGGCGCGTGCCTTCCTGCTCGACAAAGCTGGCGAAGGACTCGTTGAACTCAGTGTCGTCTTTCACATAGAGGCGTTGGTGCGCCAGCTCATGAAAGATCAGGGTCGCCAGCCGCTCGTCGCCCCAACCCAGCATTGAGTTCATGATCGGATCATCGAACCAGCCCAGGGTTGAATAGGCCTCTACGCCGCCAATCGCCACATCCATCCCCTGCTGGCGCTGGAGAGCCGCCTCACCGCGGGCGGCACCCTGCTGGTAATAACCGCGGTAGGCCACACAGCCGGCAATCGGGAAGCAATAGTTCTGCGGACTGAGGGAAAATTCCGGAGTGACGAAGACATTCCACACCACGTAGGGTCGGCCGATGTCTGCGTAGAGGCGATAACTCTGGTTATCCGGCAGGTGCAGGTGCTGGCTGGCGAAGTCCCGGGCCCGTTGCGATTGCTCCAGGTGTGCGCGCAGTTTCGCGTCACTGGTCGGGTCGGCAATGACCTGGCTGACCGGAACACGAGCGTTTAACAACTGCCATTGACCACTGGCCAGCTGGCTGTAGTAACTGACGCTGGCACAACCGTTCAGCAGCAAAAACATCACACTCGGAAACAAAACGCGCAAAACGCGATCAAGTAACCGATGGCTCGCAAGCAGCCTGATCACATCGAATCATCCTTGGGGAGTCTGCCCGCAAGACTATCTCGCCTGACTGGAGCTTCGCCATGCGCGCGTTACTACTGAGTGGAGGCCTGCTGACGCTGGCCGGCTGTGCTGGACTGCCGCAACCCGACCCGACACAAGCCTGGATCGACTTGACTCCCCATGCCAAGGACACCGCGCTGCAGGCGCTGGAAGTCGATGACAAGGCCACCCCCGATAAACGTTACTTCGAAGTGCCCCCCGGCAGCCATGAACTGACGGTGCGTTATCAGTTTGCCGTCGAGCCGAGCAACATCGGCCCCGACGCGCAAACCCTGTGGCGCGATTGCCAATTGAGCGTGAAATACAATGATTTCAACGCCGGCGGTCGTTATCAACTGCAGGCGGGGAACATCGGTTTTCGGCCCTGGGTGAAACTCTACGATGAGCAGCGCAAAGTCGTCGGTCAGGCCCGTCCGACAGGCTGTCAGGGCACCTGATCGGCGCTATGCTGGATACCTGACCGCACGGAAATGAATCATGCACAGGTACCTGCTGTTTTTAGCTCTCGGCACGCTCTCGGCGTGCGCCACTTCGCCCTTGCCCCCGGTCGACCCGAACATGGCCTGGGTCGACTTCGCCATGCCATCGCCGGGCGGCAAAGTCTTGATGGCCGAGCGCCTGGATAATCAACGCCTGACAGACGGACGTTATTTCCAGGTCACCCCCGGTCACCACGAGCTGATGGTGCGCTTTGATTTCGAAGTCTTCGGCGGCGGCATGGGCGGCATGAACACCGATCCGCAGGAGCGGTTGTGCTACATGACCATCCCGTACGACCATTTCGAGGCGGGCCAGCGCTATCGCCTTGAAGCCCGCTCGCTGGCCTTCACGCCCAGCGCCCGGCTGTACGACGCCAAGCGCCAGATCGTCGCCGAAGAACGGCAGATCAATTGCGTGCCCTGAGGCGACTTATCGATCGTTCTTCTGGTAGATGATTTTCTTGCTGCCATTTTCGCAACTGCCGACCACCATGTTCTGGTCGTGCACTTCATCGTTGCTGACAATTTCCAGGGTGTAGGAAGAGACGTTGTTGGCCTGGATCTTGGCTTCGATCTCGGCCTTGAGCTCTTCACACGGCTTGGGCGCCGCCAGGGCCGATGTGGTCAACGCAGCGCAGATTACCGCCAAGGCAAAACGTTTCATGGTTGAAGCTCCCTCTAAGCAGCGCGCACGGGCGTGCACTGAAGCTGCTGTCGTTGATTCGACCATCATTGTGCCAGACCAGTTCTGCGTTGCGCTGCCGCCATCACCCGCAGGGCAGGGGCTCAGGTGATGAGCTGGCCGTCCAGGCTGATTTTCGCGTTCAATACTTTCGACACCGGGCACCCTTCCTTGGCCTTTTTACTCAGCTCTTCAAATTGCTGTTGGCTGGCGCCGGGAATTTTCGCCTTGAGAATCAGGTGTACCGCGGTAATCGCGAAACCGCCATCCACCTGATCCAGCGTCACCTCGGCCTCGGTATCAATGCTGTCAGCCTTGAGCCCGGCCTCGCCGAGAATCATGGAAAAGGCCATGGAGAAACAACCCGCATGCGCGGCACCGATCAGCTCTTCGGGGTTGGTACCCTTGCCGCCTTCGAAGCGCGCCTTGAAGCCGTACGGCGCCTCGCGCAGCACGCCGGTTTCCGTGGATATCGAGCCAATACCGGTTTTCAGATCACCTGCCCAATGCGCCGATGCTTTCTTGATGATGCTCATCTGTGCCTCCTCAGAATCCGGCGCGAGGGTTCGCGCCTTGATGGTTTTCGCTTCCCAAGGGTTCTGAGGATAGATCGCAGGGCAAAGTTCACCTTGTCGGAAAGGACCGCTTATCAGGTAGGCAATTTCACGCCAGCTATTGAATCTCGGGTATATGCCCACATTGCATAGAACAGGCTTATACATTCGGCAGGTTTTCGTTCGTGAGAAAAGCCTGCACCGCCCCCTTTGGAGAAGCAGGCTTATGAAACAGCTGTCCGATATCAAATTCTCGACCCTGGACCTGGTGCCCGTCCGGGAGAACGGTAGCCCCGCGCAATCACTGCGCAACTCACTGGATTTGGCACAACACGTCGAAAAATGGGGCTACAACCGCTTCTGGGTGGCCGAACACCACAACATGGACGGCATCGCCAGTTCCGCCACCTCGGTATTGCTGGGCTATCTGGCCGGCGGCACGTCGAATATTCGCGTGGGCTCGGGTGGGGTGATGTTGCCCAACCATGCGCCGCTGGTGATTGCCGAACAATTCGGCACCCTCGAAAGCCTGTATCCGGGACGGATCGACCTGGGCCTGGGCCGCGCCCCTGGCTCCGATCAACTGACCGCCCGCGCCTTGCGCCGCGAACGCTCGGGCAGTGCCGACGACTTCCCGGAAGACGTCGCCGAACTGGCGCGCTACCTCGGCCCGCGTACGCCGGACCAGCGCATCATTGCCATGCCCGGCACCGGGACCAACGTGCCGATCTGGCTACTGGGCTCCAGCCTGTTCAGCGCACAGCTCGCGGGCGAGCGGGGCTTGCCCTACGCCTTTGCCTCACATTTCGCACCGCGCTACATGCACGAAGCGATTCGCGTCTACCGCAACCACTTCAAGCCTTCAGCCGTGCTGGATAAACCCTACGTGATGCTGGGCGTACCACTGGTCGCCGCCGACACCGATGAACAGGCCGACTACCTGGCAACCTCGGTCTATCAAAGGATTCTGGCGTTGATGCGGGGCCAGAGCCTGGTTCAGCGCCCACCGGTGAAATCCATGGACGGTTTGTGGCTGCCACACGAGAAACAGGCGGTGGGGGACTTCCTCGGGCTGGCCATGGTTGGCAGCCCGGCGAAGATCCGCGGCAAGCTCGAGGTGCTGATCGAACAGACCCAGGCCGATGAGCTGATCTTCACCTGCGACCTGTATGAGCACGCTGACCGCCTGCACTCCTACGAGCTGCTGGCGCAGGTCATGAAGGGTTGAATATCCCGTGAGCCCCCATGAAAAAGCCGACGCCTGAGCGTCGGCTTTTTTGTGTGGAATGGATTACTTCTTGTAGACGATTTCCTTGGAGCCGCCTTCGCAGGTACCCACGACCTTGCCGCCCGCCGCAGCGCCTTTGTCGACGATTTCCAGCGTGTAACCTGAGACGCCCTTGCCGTCGAGCTTCGCCGCAATTTCCGCTTTCAGTTCCTCACAGGGTTTGCCTGCTGCCAGCGCGGTTCCCGCAATGCTCAGCAAACCCACAGCCAGTATCAACTTCTTCATCGGTCACATTCCTTGGTCAGATCAAAAGGATATAAACGAAGTCCCGACTTCTGTGGCCGCGCCCAGGTGACGACCTGAAGCAATCAGCCAGCTCGCAAGGTCAGGAACCTACAGTCAGCTGTTGGCGATCCGAAAGCCCACCTTGAGCGTCACCTGAAAATGCGCCGCCTTGCCGTCCTTGATATGCCCGCGGGTATCGACCACCTCGAACCACTCCAGGTGCTTGATGCTCTTACTGGCTTCGGCCAGCGCATTGTTGATCGCATCTTCGATACTGGTCGGCGAAGAGCCCACCAGTTCAACTTTCTTGTAGGTGTGATGGTCAGTCATGGTGATCTCCTAAAGTGTTAATACAGACTAGCAGTGATTTTTCGTATTTCTTCTGTGCGCACTTCCTCAGAGAAGGTTCAGATTTTTCGGCACTTTCGCGAACCGCCGGAGTCGGAACCAACACATGCCACTCAATCAATGCAGGAGAGTCACCATGGCCAACACCTCGTTGCGCAAAGCGTCATTGCAAAGCATGGAAGCCGAGATCGAGAGTCTGCTCAAGTCATTGGAAAGCTTGAAAAGCGATGCCTCTGACGAGTCGCTGAAAACCCTGAAAACCTTGAAAGGCAATGCCGAGAGCGCGCTCAGACACTCGCGCAACCTGCTCAGTGACGCCTATGAAGAAGTCAAAGTGAAAACCCGCGAGACCGGGATCGCGACCCGCGACTACGCACAGGAACACCCGTGGACTACAGCGGGTGTCGCGGTCGGTGCCCTGGGGCTGTTGGCGGCGTATCTGTTGTGCAAACGCGGCGACTAATCCGCCTGGCGCAGTTCGTTTTTCAGCCACTGCGCCAGTTGCCGAGCGCGCCCGTCCGCGGCGCGCTTGGGTAACCACAACGCCAGTTGCGCCGGGGTTTGCGAAAAGCCCCACGGCGCAACCAGGCGACCCGCCTTCAAATCCTCGGCCACCAGTGGCTGCGGAGCGATAGCCACCCCCAAGCCGGCGACCGCCGCCTCCAGCAAGTAATACAAATGCTCGAAACCCTGGCCGAATTTCAAGGCGCGCGGGTCGAGGTGATTGTGCTGTGCCCAGCTGGGCCAGGCTTGCGGACGTGAGGTGGTGTGCAGCAGGGCTTGATCGAGCAGGGCGCTGGCCGGCGCCTCACGCAATGTTTCGTATGCAGCGCAACGTGGGCTGAGCACCGGGCCGATGCATTCGCTGGCCAGCTCGTAGACGTGCATATCCGCCGGCCACGGCGGCTCGGCGAAGACCAGCAGGGCATCCAGTCCAGGGCGCCGCGGATCGAGATCACCTTCGCCCGCCGATAGATGCAAACGCAGATCCGGCAGATCGGCATTCAAGCGTCCCAGGCGCGGAATGAACCAGCGCGCCAGCAAACTGCCGGAGCAACCGAGCACAAAGGGCGCATCCGCGTGCCCCTGGGTCAGTTCAGCGCAAACGCCGCGTAGTCGCTCAAAAGCATCGGCACTGGCATCGCGCAGACGTACCCCGGCATCTGTGAGTTTAAGGCCACGCCCATCCTTGACGAACAGGCTGATGCCCAAGTGTTCCTCGAGGATTTTCAGTTGCCGGCTCACGGCCCCATGAGTCACATGTAATTGCTCCGCCGCCTGACTGACGCTGTTCAGGCGAGCAGTGGCTTCGAAGGCGCGCAGGGCGTTGAGAGGGGGCAGGTCGTGGCTCATGGATAGGTGAGTTTTCCTGACAGGTTGTGGCGATCTTATCGGTTTTCACCGGGGAGCGTCAGGGGTAGAGTGAACGCCATTGTCTCTTCACGCATTCAACTGGAGCGCCCCATGACCCAGACTAATCTGCGCAACGGCCCTGACGCCAGCGGCCTGTTCGGCGCGTTCGGCGGCCGTTACGTTGCCGAAACCCTGATGCCGTTGATCCTCGACCTGGCCCGTGAATACGAAGCTGCCAAGAACGATCCAGCCTTCAAGGAAGAGCTGGCCTATTTCCAGCGCGACTACGTCGGTCGTCCAAGCCCGTTGTACTTCGCCGAGCGCCTGACCGAGTTCTGTGGCGGCGCAAAAATCTATCTCAAGCGCGAAGAGCTGAACCACACCGGCGCGCACAAGATCAACAACTGCATCGGTCAGATCCTGCTGGCTCGACGCATGGGCAAGAAACGCATCATCGCCGAGACCGGCGCTGGCATGCACGGCGTGGCCACAGCCACCGTCGCCGCGCGCTTTGGCCTGGAGTGTGTGATCTACATGGGCACCACCGACATCGAGCGGCAACAGGCCAACGTGTTCCGCATGAAGCTGCTGGGCGCTGAAGTGATCCCGGTGGTTGCCGGTACCGGCACCCTGAAAGACGCGATGAACGAAGCCCTGCGTGACTGGGTGACCAACGTCGACAGCACCTTCTACCTGATCGGCACCGTGGCCGGTCCACACCCTTACCCGGCAATGGTCCGTGATTTCCAGGCGGTGATCGGCAAAGAAACTCGCGACCAACTGCAGGCCCAGGAAGGCCGTCTGCCCGACAGTCTGGTGGCCTGCATCGGCGGTGGCTCCAATGCCATGGGCCTGTTTCACCCGTTCCTTGATGACAAGGGCGTTGAGATCATCGGCGTCGAAGCGGCGGGGCACGGCATTGAAACGGGTAAGCACGCAGCGAGTCTGAACGGTGGTGTACCGGGCGTGTTACACGGCAACCGCACCTTCCTGCTGCAGGACGAAGATGGCCAGATTATCGACGCCCACTCGATTTCTGCCGGCCTCGACTATCCGGGTATCGGCCCGGAACACGCCTGGTTGCATGACATTGGCCGCGTGCAATACACCTCGGTAACCGACGACGAAGCTCTCGACGCGTTCCACAAGTGCTGCCGCCTGGAAGGGATCATCCCTGCGCTGGAAAGCGCCCACGCTCTGGCAGAAGTGTTTAAACGTGCACCGACCCTGCCGAAGGATCACCTGATGGTGGTCAACCTGTCCGGCCGTGGTGATAAAGACATGCAAACTGTGATGTTCCACATGGAACAATCCAAGCAGGAGAAACACTGATGAGCCGCCTGCAGACCCGTTTCACTGAACTCAAAGAGCAGAATCGCGCGGCGTTGGTGACCTTTGTTACCGCTGGCGACCCGAACTACGACACCTCCCTGGCGATCCTCAAAGGCTTGCCAGCGGCAGGGGCTGACGTGATCGAACTCGGTATGCCTTTTACCGACCCGATGGCTGATGGCCCAGCGATCCAGCTGGCTAACATCCGCGCGCTGGGCGCCAAACAGAATCTGGCGAAAACTTTGCAGATGGTTCGCGAGTTCCGTGCCGAGAACAACGACACCCCGCTGGTGCTGATGGGTTACTTCAACCCGATTCACTACTACGGTGTTCCACGCTTCATCGCTGATGCCAAGGAAGCCGGTGTCGATGGGCTGATCGTGGTCGACATGCCGCCTGAACATAACGGCGAGCTGTGCGATCCGGCACAAGCGGCAGGCTTGGACTTTATCCGACTGACCACCCCGACCACGGATGACGCTCGCCTGCCGACCGTACTCAACGGCAGCTCCGGTTTCGTCTATTACGTGTCGGTCGCTGGGGTGACCGGTGCCGGTGCGGCCACCCTGGAACATGTCGAGGAAGCCGTCGCTCGTCTGCGTCGTCATACCGATCTGCCGATCAGCATCGGCTTCGGTATCCGTACCCCCGAGCAGGCGGCTGCCATTGCTCGTCTTGCGGACGGCGTGGTGGTGGGTTCGGCCCTGATCGATCACATCGCCAACGCGACGACATCCGAGCAAGCCATCGATGGCGTGTTGAGCCTGTGCTCCGCCCTGTCGCAAGGTGTGCGTAACGCGCGTACCGCGTAAGCATTAAAAGCTGTAACCAAGGCTCAGGGCGCTCGCTGCCCTGGGCCTTTTTTATGCGCATCTAGAAATTTGAAAGATCCAGCGGCCGCATAGCGCCCATCCAGATTGCGTGATCGGTGTGGTCCAACAGGTCATTGCCGGTTTCCGGGTGCAGGAACACCACCAAGCCGTTTCGGTTAAGCGCCAGCCATGGCAACACGACGCCAATCAGCTCCGGCTCGAACGCCAGCTGACAACTCCAGTCGGGATGGGGGCCGACCGGGCGCTCGTGAACCCGGCCCATCCTCAGTTTGAAGAGCTGCGCGGCCTGCTCACACAAAGCCCGCGCCTGGTCGATAGTGGTGGCATCAAAATAGACGTGGGCGTGATAGCCCTTGATCCGTTGCATAGCTTTCTCGTGGCGCAAATGATCAACCTACACCGCAATCGACGGCAGGGCCAAGCCTGTCAGCGATTCGGCACTACTGGCTTGCTCACTCATCAGCCAATCAACGAACTGCTGGATCAACGCGCGCCGCCGTTTACGCTGGGGCAGCACCACGTAATAGCCAAAGCTCGACAGCGCCGTCTCGTTGATCGGCCGTACCAACAAACCCTGCGCGAGCAGGTTATCCACCAGATGACGCCAACCGATGGCCACACCCTGACCGCCAATCGCCGCCTGGATCAACAGCGTGTAGTTATCAAAGCGCAGTTGCCCCGGCGCGGGTGAGGTGCCGATCCCCAGACTGCGGAACACGCCACTCCAATCGAACCAATGACTGCTGTTCTCGCCTCGCAGATGGAGCAACGGCAACTCCATCAGCGCTTGGGCGGGCAGGGGAGGAGGTTGGTCCTTGAGCAGCAGCGGACTGCACACCGGAAACACCTCTTCGCTGAACAGCCAGTGACTCTCGCCCTGCTTGAAACGCCCATCGCCAAACAACACCGCAACATCAATGTCGGTACGCAGCATGTTGTGACTGCGCTCACTGGTGACCAGACTCACGTCCACCTGGGGATTGGCCTGATGAAAGCGATGCAGGCGTGGCATCAGCCAGTAGGCGGCAAAGGCGAAGTCAGTGGCCACCTGCAACACCTCGTGCTGATGCTGGGCGTTGATCGCATTCAGGCCATCGTCGATGCCCTGCAAACCGGCCTGCACGTGCTCGAACAGAATAGTCCCGGCCTCGGTCAATTCGATGCCCCGATAGATGCGGTCGAACAAGCGTGTGTCGAGTTGCTCCTCCAACCGTTTCAGCTGCTGGCTGACCGCCGGCTGGGTGGTTCCCAGTTCGACCGCCGCGGCAGTGAAGCTGCGATGGCGCGCCGCCGCCTCAAAGGTACGCAGCAGATCCAGCGATAACTCACCAAGGGCGTCATACATAAGCTGTCGTTATCCTAGTCATTGCCGGCCATGGGCTTTACCACGAAGTGAGCGGACTCCATTCTCGATCGCAGCACTTTCGCATAACTGCTCACTATGGAATGCCGCGATCACATGAAGCGCAAGAACATTCTTTTCATCATGGCCGATCAAATGGCCGCGCCACTGTTGCCGTTCTACGGTTCATCACCGATCAAGCTGCCCAACCTGAGCCGTCTGGCTGCCCAAGGCGTGGTGTTCGACGCCGCCTACTGCAACAGCCCGTTGTGCGCGCCGTCACGCTTCACCCTCGTCAGTGGTCAGTTGCCGAGCAAAATCGGTGCCTATGACAACGCGGCGGACTTTCCCGCCGACGTGCCGACCTATGCCCACTACCTGCGCCGCCTCGGCTATCGCACCGCGCTCTCAGGGAAAATGCACTTCTGCGGGCCAGACCAATTGCACGGTTATGAAGAACGCCTGACCAGCGACATCTACCCGGCGGACTATGGCTGGGCCGTGAATTGGGATGAGCCAGACGTGCGCCCAAGCTGGTATCACAACATGTCGTCGGTGCTGCAAGCCGGGCCGTGTGTGCGCACCAACCAGCTGGATTTCGATGAAGAGGTGGTGTTCAAGGCTCAGCAGTATCTGTTCGATCACATTCGCGAAGATGGCGATCAACCGTTTTGCCTGACGGTCTCGATGACCCATCCTCACGATCCGTACACCATTCCCAAGGCATTCTGGGACCTGTACGACGACCAGGACATCCCGCTGCCGAAAACCCCGGATCAGTCCGATCTCGATCCACATTCCAAGCGCCTGCTCAAGGTCTACGACCTGTGGGACAAGCCATTGCCGGTGGAGAAGATCCGCGATGCACGCCGCGCCTACTTCGGTGCCTGCAGCTACATCGATGCCAATGTCGGCAAGCTCATGCAAACACTCGAAGAGACCGGCCTGATCGACGACACCATCGTGGTCTTCTCCGGCGACCACGGGGACATGCTCGGCGAGCGCGGCCTCTGGTACAAAATGCATTGGTTCGAAATGGCGGCCCGGGTACCACTGCTGATCAGCGCACCGGGACAGTTCGCGGCAGGAAGGGTGAGTTCCGCCGTCTCCACCGCCGACCTGCTGCCGACTTTCGTCGCGCTCGCCGGCGGCGAACTGGAGCCAGGCCTGCCGCTGGACGGCCGCTCGTTGTTGCCGCACCTGCAAGGGCAGGGCGGGCATGACGAAGTATTCGGCGAATACATGGCCGAAGGCACCATCAGCCCATTGATGATGATCCGCCGCGGGCCGTACAAGTTTATCTACAGTGAAAGCGATCCCTGCCTGCTGTACGACGTGAGCAACGACCCGCATGAGCGCGAAGAGCTCAGTCAGTCAGTGGAGCATCGCGAACTGTTTGCCGCGTTCCTCGCCGAAGCACGCGCCAGGTGGGACATTCCAACCATTCACAACCAGGTCCTTGCCAGCCAGCGCCGCCGCCGCTTCGTCGCCGACGCGCTGACCCTGGGCAAGCTCAAGAGCTGGGACCACCAGCCACTGGTTGACGCCAGCCAGCAGTACATGCGCAACCACATCGACCTCGATGATCTGGAGCGCAAGGCTCGTTATCCACAACCCTGCCAAAACCAATAACGTAAGGGGAAGAAGAGCATGCAAAGGTTATCCACCGTACTGACCGCGGGCCTGCTGGTGATCAGCGCTCCGACCTGGGCCGACGACAGCAGCTGCGCCACCGTGAAGATGGCCGACCCCGGCTGGAGCGACATTGCCGCGACCAATGCGATCACCGGCTTCCTGCTCGACGGCATGGGCTACAAGGCCAAGGTCGACACCCTCGCCGTACCCATCACCTTTGGCGGACTCAAGGACGGCCAGGTCGATGTCTTCCTCGGCAACTGGATGCCCGCGCAGCAAGGCTTCTATGACAAGTTCGTCGCGAGCGGCGATGTCACCCAGTTGGCCAAGAACCTCGATGGCACCGAGTTCACCCTGGCTGTACCGGACTATGTGTGGGACGCCGGCGTGCGGAATTTTGCCGACCTGAACAAGTTCGCCGACAAGTTCGACCGCAAAATCTACGGCATCGGCTCCGGCGCGCCGGCCAACATCTCGCTGCAGGAAATCATCAAGAAGAACGACTTCGACATGGGGCAATGGAAACTGGTGGAGTCCAGTGAGCAGGCCATGCTCGCCGAAGTCTCGCGGGCGGTGAAAAAGCAGAAGTTCGTGACCTTCCTTGGGTGGACGCCGCACCCGATGAACGTGCAACTGAAAATGCATTACTTGAAGGGCGGCGAGAAGTATTTCGGCGACACCGGCAGCGTGTACACCCTGACTCGCAAAGGTTATGCACAGGCCTGCCCGAATGTCGGCAAGCTGCTGACCAACCTGAGCTTCACCCAGGACATGGAGAACAGCATCATGGCCGAGGTGGTGAACAAGAAGGTCAGCAATGCCGATGCGGCGAAAGCCTGGATCAAGGCCAACCCGGCGGTGTTGGAGAAGTGGCTGGACGGGGTCAAGACCGCGGATGGCAAAGACGCACTGCCAGCGGTGCAAGCCAAGCTCTGAATCCGCTCGACCCGGGCCTGTTCCTGCCAGCGGCGCGGGAACATTCGCCCGGGCCCTGATACTCTTTGGCAAACACCCCAATCGCGAGGATTCATGGCAATCCCCAGTCGCCATTCGCTCTTTCCCTTTCTCAGATGGCTGCCCCGGCAAACCCGCGCCAGCGTCGGCCGCGACCTGTTGGTGGGCCTGAGCGGAGCCATTCTGGCGCTACCGCAATCCATCGCCTACGCATTGATCGCCGGCCTGCCACCGGAATATGGCTTGTATGCTGCCATCATCCCGGTACTGATCGCCTGCCTGTGGGGCTCTTCCTGGCATTTGATCTGCGGTCCTACCGCGGCTATCTCCATTGTCCTCTATGCCAGTGTCAGCCCTCTGGCCGTCCCGGCGTCGCAGGACTACATCACCCTGATCCTGTTGCTGACCTTTCTCGCCGGGGTTTTCCAATGGCTCTTGGGCCTTCTGCGCTTCGGCGCCCTGGTGAATTTCGTCTCGCACTCGGTGGTACTCGGGTTCACCCTCGGCGCCGCCGTGGTCATCGCCCTCGGACAGTTGCCGAACCTGCTGGGGCTGGACCTGCCGAGTCAGGCCACCGCGCTCAATAGTCTGCTATCACTGGTCAGCCATCTCGACGCTGTGGATAAACCGTCATTGGCGCTGGGCCTAGGCACCCTGGCGCTGGGCATTCTCATCAAGCTGTGGCGACCACGTTGGCCCAGCCTGTTGATCAGCCTGATCGCCGGCAGCCTGCTGGTGTGGCTATGGCCATCGATGTTCGGTCATGTGGCGCTGGTCAGTGCATTTGTTGGACGCCTGCCACCGTTCAGCCCGCTGCCGTTGGACCTTGAACTGGTGCTGCGCCTGCTGCCGAGTGCGGTGGCCGTCGGCATGCTCGGCCTGGTCACCAGCCTGTCGATTGCCCGCTCGTTGTCGGCGCGCTCGCAGCAGTTACTCGATGCCAATCAGGAAGTCCGCGCCCAGGGCCTGTCGAACATTGTCGGCAGTTTTTTCTCCGGCTCGCTGTCGGCCGGCTCGTTTACCCGTTCCGGATTGAGCTACGAAGCGGGCGCCTGTTCGCCGCTGGCCGGAGTGTTCTCGGCACTCTGGGTGGCGCTGTTCGCGGTGAGCGGCGCGGCGCTGATCGCGCACATTCCGATTCCGGCCATGGCCGGCAGCATCCTCCTGATTTGCTGGGGCCTTGTGGACCATCGCGGGGTTCGCGCGCTGTTCCGCGTCAGCCGCGCCGAATTCGTGGTGATGGCGCTGACCTGTGTCGCCACCTTGCTGCTGGAGTTGCAGACCGCGATCTACGCCGGTGTGCTGGCCTCGTTGTTCTTTTATCTGAAACGCACCTCGCAGCCGCGAGTACAGCAGTGGCGCGAAGGAGACGAGGAAATCCTGCGGGTCGGCGGCTCGATCTTTTTCGGCGCCAGCCATTACCTGCAGGTGCGCCTGCAACGCACCCAGGGTCTGAAGGTGGTGATCGAGGCGCAGTACATCAACTTCATCGACTATTCAGGTGTGGAGATGCTGCACCAGGAAGCACGCCGCCTGCTCAGGCAGGACCGCAGCCTGACCCTGCGGCGGGCGCGGGGTCATGTGATCGAGGAATTGCGCAAACTCGAAGGGCTGGAGAAGTGCCCGATTCGCTTCGAAGACTAGGCCAGCAGCCGGCGTAGTTCAGCCAGCACTGGCGCGGTGTCCGGACGCACGCCGCGCCACAGGAAGAACGCTTCGCCAGCCTGCTCGGCGAGCATGCCCAGGCCGTCCATGGTCACGCCGCCCTGATCGGCCGCCCAGCGACAGAACGAAGTCGGCTCCTTGCCATACATCATGTCGTAGCACAGGGTCTTGCCCGGTTCGATCAGGCTGCCGGCAATCGGCGGTACATCGCCCGACAGACTGGCCGACGTGGCGTTGATGATCAAGTCCACCGGCTCTCGCAGCCAACTGAAACCGCTGGCCGACACCGGCCCCAGATCAGTGAACAATTCACACAGCAATTCGGCTTTTTCCACCGTGCGGTTGGCGATGATCACCGACGCCGGTTGTTCGGCCAACAGTGGCTCCAGCGCACCCCGCACCGCACCGCCAGCTCCCAGCAACAGGATGCGTTTGCCGCGCAGGCTGAATCCGGCGTTGACCGTCAGATCACGGACCAGTCCGGCGCCATCGGTGTTGTCGCCCAACAGGCTGCCGTCCGCTTGCTTGCTCAAGGTATTCACCGCACCCGCTCGCTGCGCGCGAGGGGTCAGTTGATCGGCCAGGCGATAGGCTTCTTCCTTGAATGGCACCGTCACGTTGGCGCCGCGCCCTTCGCGGAAAAACGCCCGGGCACAGCCGGAAAAATCATCCAGCGGCGCCAGCAAAGTCTGGTAATCGAGTTGCTGGGCGGTCTGCTCGGCAAACAGGCGATGGATCAAGGGCGACTTGCTGTGGCCGATCGGGTTACCGAAAACAACGTACTGATCCATCTCACAACCTCTGGGTAAGCGCCTACAGGTTTGCTATTAAACAGTGCCTGCCAACCAGTCTCGGTCCTGCAGGAAGTACTCGGTCAGGCGCGCCTCTTCACTGCCGGGCTCGGCTTTCCAGTCATAGCCCCAGCGCACTTGCGGCGGCAGTGACATGAGGATCGACTCGGTGCGCCCGCCCGATTGCAGGCCGAACAAGGTGCCACGGTCGTAGACCAGGTTGAACTCGACATAACGCCCGCGACGGAATTCCTGGAATTCACGTTGTTGCGCGGTGAAGGCCTGGGCCTTGCGCCGCTGCACGATCGGCAGGTAAGCGTCGATGTAGGCATCGCCAATGGCGCGCATGAAGGCAAAGCTGGTGTCGAAGTCCCACTCGTTCAGGTCATCGAAGAACAGGCCGCCGATGCCGCGTGGCTCGTTGCGATGCTTGATGTGGAAATAGCTGTCGCACCAGTCCTTGTAGCGGCTATAGACGTCCGCCCCGAACGGCGCGCAGGCCTGGGCGGCGACACGGTGCCAATGCACGCAATCTTCTTCATTGCCGTAGTAGGGGGTCAGGTCGAAGCCGCCGCCAAACCACCAAACCGGCTCTTCACCTTCTTTTTCAGCGATGAAAAACCGCACGTTGGCATGGGAAGTCGGCACATGGGGATTGTGCGGATGGATCACCAGGGACACGCCGAGGGCTTCGAAGCCGCGTCCGGCCAGTTCTGGCCGATGCGCGCTGGCGGAAGGGGGCAGACCGCTGCCGAAGACGTGGGAAAAGTTGACCCCGCCTTTTTCGATGAGCGCGCCATTTTCGATCACCCGCGTGCGACCGCCACCACCGGCAGGCCGGGTCCAGGCATCTTCGACAAAACGAGTGCCGCCGTCTTCGGCTTCCAGCGCGGCACAAATGCGGTCTTGCAGGTCGAGCAGGTAGGCTTTAACGGCCTCGGTGCGGGTAGTCATGGCATCACCTTGAATCGGGCAAAGCTACGTGGCGCCCGCACGGAGCGGCGACCAACGCAAATGGGCGCGTAGCATACCACTGCACCCGCACCTGCCGCAGTTGACGAAGGTCAAGCTTAGGAGTCCGATAGACCCCCTACGCAAAACCACCCAAGGAGAGTGCAGATGGCCAAACGTATCCAGTTCAGCGCCCATGGCGGCCCCGAAGTACTTGAGTACGTGGATTATCAGCCCGCCGAGCCGGGCCCGCAGCAGGTCCGGGTGAGTAACAAGGCCATTGGCCTGAACTTCATCGACACCTATTTCCGCAGCGGGCTGTATGCGCCGCCTGCCTTGCCATCGGGCCTCGGAGCAGAAGGGGCCGGCGTGGTCCAGGCGGTAGGCAGTGCAGTCACCCGGTTCAAGGTTGGTGATCGTGTGGCCTACGGCAGTGGCCCACTGGGCGCCTACAGCGATGTCCACGTTCTTCCCGAAGCCAACCTGGTGCATCTGCCGGACGCGATCAGTTTCGAGCAAGCCGCCGGGGTGATGCTCAAGGGCCTGACCGTGCAGTACCTGTTGCGTCAGACTTATGAACTCAAGGGCGGCGAAACCATCCTGTTCCACGCCGCAGCCGGGGGCGTGGGCTCGCTGGCCTGCCAATGGGCCAAGGCGCTCGGGGTGAAACTGATCGGCACCGTCAGCTCGCCGGAAAAGGCCGCGCTAGCCAAGGCCAACGGCGCTTGGGCGACCATCGACTACAGCCACGAAAACGTCGCGCAACGGGTACTGGAATTGACCGATGGGCAGAAATGCCCGGTGGTCTATGACGGGGTCGGCAAAGACACCTGGCTGACCTCCCTCGACAGCACTGCGCCCCGTGGCCTGCTGGTGAGCTTCGGCAATGCTTCCGGTGCCGTGGACGGCGTCAACCTGGGGATTCTGGCGGCCAAGGGCTCGCTGTACGTCACTCGCCCGACCCTGGCGACCTACGCCAACAACGCCGACAACCTGCAGCGCATGGCCGATGAGCTGTTCGAGATGATCATCAGTGGCCAGCTGAAGGTGGATATCAGCCAGCGCTACTCGCTGGCCGACGCGGCCAAGGCGCAGGCAGAGCTGTCGGCGCGGCGCACGACCGGCTCGACGATTCTCCTGCCCTGAAAAAAACCGCTTTCGCTGGCACTCACCCGCCAGCGAACAGCGGCAAGCGATATCAATCCGGACGCACGACGTGCCCGGTGGCCAGGTCGCGAATCACACTCGGATTCTTGCGCCCACCGAGGCTGCCGCCCAGCACCAGATCGACTTCGCCACGGAAATACTGCTCGACCCGCAGACGCGTGCGCGCCGCCGGACGGCCCTGCGGGTTGGCGGACGTCGAGACCAGCGGCCCGACCAGCGAACACAGGTCGCGCACCTGCGGGTGATCGCTGACGCGCAAGGCGACCGTTTCGTGCACACCCGTGATCCATTGCGGCAGCATGTTCTGATGCGGCACCAACCAGGTGTTGGGGCCCGGCCAGGTGCTGGCCATGCGATCCATCCACAGCTCAGGGAAATCCTCGAACAGGAAATCGAACTGGCGGATATTATCGGCCACCAGGATCAGGCCCTTTTCCACCGAGCGCCCCTTGATCGCCAGCAGGCGATAGACCGCCTCTTCGTCCCAGGGGTCGCAACCCAGCCCCCAGACAGCTTCCGTTGGATAGGCAATCACCGCCCCTGCGCGAATTCCTCGTGCGGCTTGCTGCACACGCCACCTGTTGACCATGATCGACTCTCCAAATTAAGGCTGTGCGCAGTTTACCCATCTTCCCTGTAAAACCCAGTGTCTGAACCTAGCTTAGGCGGGCAAACCAGCGTCCGCCTTCACACACGGCGCGCCCATCCATCTCAAGCTCGGTCAGGGCCGCCAGCACTTTCGGCAGTGTCCAGCCGCAGGCGTCAGCCAAGGCTTCGCCGGTATGCGGCGCGGCAATCAGCAAACGGAGCAGGGGATGATCGAGCGCCACGGCCGGTTGCGCAGGCACCGCCAGATTTTGCCAGCCACGCAGCCCTTCGAGAATGTGCTCGATGGTTTCCACCAGCACCGCGCCATCACGAATCAACTGGTGACAGCCTCGGGCAACCGGGTGATGGATCGAGCCCGGAATGGCGTAGACCTCGCGTCCCTGTTCAGCAGCAAGCCGTGCAGTAATCAACGAACCACTGGCGACACTGGCCTCAACCACCAATACCCCGAGGGACAAACCACTGATGATTCGGTTGCGCCGAGGGAAGTTGCCGGCATGGGGCCCAGCGTCTAGCGGGAATTCGGAAACCACTGCACTGCCCTGGGCGATCATTCTCTCGGCCAGGCCCCGATTGCGCTGTGGATAAAATTTTTCCAGGCCGGTGCCCAACACCCCGATCGTTTGGCCACCGACATCCAGCGCAGCCTGATGCGCTGCTGCATCGATACCCAGGGCCAAGCCGCTGGTGATGACAAAACCGGCACCCGCCAGGCTGCGGGAAAACGCCGCAGCGGTATCCATGCCTGGCCTCGACGCGCGGCGACTGCCGACCATCGCCAGTTGTGGTTTTTCCAGGATTTTCGGATCGCCGGCAACAAACAACAGCGGCGGCGGATCGCTGATCTCGGCCAGCAATGCGGGGTAGCCGGGCTGGTCGAACATCAGCAAATGCTGGCCTTCGCGCTCTAGCCAGGCCAGGGCATGCTGCGCGCGGTCACGCACCGGCGGACTGCGCCGAGCCTGCGCGCAACACGCGGGCAGACCCAGGGATCGCCAGGCACTGGCCGGCGCGCTGATGGCTTTGGCTGCCGAACCGAAGGCTTCAAATAGTTTCAAAAAACGTCGCTGGCCCAGTTCCGGCAAGCAATGCAGACGCAGACGCGCTTCGAGTTCAGCCGGGGAGATCGGCGGATTGGCGGGGCAGGGCATAGGATCATCCTTGATCGAAAGTGCTCCCGCTTGAGCAGGAACAAGCTGTGGATAACTCTGTTGGTAACTTGTTGAGGGTTTTCCCGTGAATGCCGTCAGGTACAAAGCCGCAGGGCGACTAATGATTCACTCATGCAGTGAATCCCTTTATCATGTGCGTTCGCATAAAACGCCAAGGCCCGCGGGGCCCGCTCCTGTCGGGAGCAACGTTTTACACCGCAGGCCTCGGCCCAGAACCTACTTCACACGTGCAGCTATTACGCTTATGGCCATTTTGAACATCCTCGAATTTCCCGACCCGCGCCTGCGCACGATCGCCAAACCGGTGGCCGTAGTGGACGATGAAGTGCGGCAGTTGGTCGATGACATGTTTGAAACAATGTATGAAGCTCCGGGCATCGGCCTCGCGGCGACCCAGGTCAACGTGCACAAGCGCATCGTGGTCATGGACCTGTCCGAAGATCGCAGCGAACCGATGGTGTTCATCAACCCCGAGTTCGAAACCCTGACCGACGAGATGGAGCAGTACCAGGAAGGTTGCCTTTCGGTACCGGGCTTCTACGAAAACGTCGACCGTCCGCAAAAGGTCAAGATCAAGGCCCTGGATCGCGATGGCAAGCCTTATGAGCTGATTGCCGAAGGCCTGCTCGCGGTGTGCATCCAGCATGAATGCGACCACCTCAACGGCAAGTTGTTCGTCGACTACCTGTCCACGCTCAAACGCGACCGGATCAAGAAGAAGCTGGAAAAGCTCCACCGCCAGAACGCTTGATTCCTTTCTTCCAAAGGCTTGCTGCGGCAAGCCTTTTTCTTTTGTGAGATCCCCCGATGCGCATCGTTTTTGCCGGCACCCCCGAATTCGCCGCCGAACACCTCAAGGCCCTTCTCGACAGCCCGTACGAAATCGTCGCGGTCTACACCCAGCCGGATCGCCCGGCGGGCCGCGGGCAAAAACTGATGCCAAGCCCGGTCAAGCAACTGGCGCTGGAAAACAACATTCCGGTGCTGCAGCCGCCGACCCTGCGCAACGCCGATGCCCAGGCCGAACTGGCTGCGCTCAAGCCCGACTTGATGGTGGTGGTGGCCTACGGCCTGATCCTGCCGCAAGTGGTGCTGGATATTCCGCGCCTGGGCTGCATCAACAGCCACGCCTCGCTGCTGCCGCGCTGGCGCGGTGCGGCGCCGATCCAACGCGCCGTCGAAGCCGGTGATGCCGAAAGTGGCGTCACCGTGATGCGCATGGAAGCCGGCCTGGACACCGGGCCGATGCTGCTCAAGGTCAGCACCCCGATCACTGCCCAGGACACTGGCGGCAGCTTGCACGACCGCCTCGCCGAAATGGGCCCACCCGCAGTGCTCCAGGCGATTGCCGGGCTGGCTGCCGGCACCCTGCAAGGTGAAGTGCAGGACGATAGCCTGGCCACCTACGCCCACAAATTGAACAAGGACGAAGCGCGCATCGACTGGAGCCGTCCGGCCGTCGAGTTGGAGCGCCTGGTCCGGGCTTTCAATCCATGGCCGATCTGCCACAGCACGCTCAGTGGCGAAGCGCTGAAAGTACTCGCCGCCACCTTGGCTGATGGCAAAGGTGCACCCGGCGAAATCATCGGCGCCAGCAAGGATGGCCTGCTGGTTGCCTGCGGCGAACAGGCACTGTGCCTGACTCGCCTGCAATTGCCCGGTGGCAAGGCCCTGAACTTCAGCGACCTGTTCAACAGCCGGCGCGAGAAGTTTGCTGTCGGCACCGTCCTTGGCCAAGCGGTGGACGCGCAATGAACCCACGTCTGGCCGCCGCCAAGGCATTGACCGCCGTGCTCAACGGCAAAGCCTCGCTCAACAGCTCGCTGCCGACCCAGCTGGACAAGGTCGAAGACCGTGATCGCGGTTTCACCCAGGACCTGGCTTTCGGCACCGCGCGCTGGCAGCCACGCTTGTCGGCGCTGGCAGCCAAGCTGCTGCAAAAGCCCTTCAAGGCCGCTGATACCGATGTCGAGGCGCTGCTGCTGGTCGGCCTGTACCAGTTGCTCTACACCCGGGTTCCTGCCCATGCCGCCATCGGCGAAACGGTTGGCTGCGCCGACAAGCTGAAAAAACCGTGGGCAAAAGCCCTGATCAACGCCGTCCTGCGCCGCGCCCAGCGTGAGAGTGAAGCGCTGCTGGCGGAACTGGAGCACGATCCGGTGGTGCGCACCGCCCACCCGCGTTGGCTGCAGAAGTCGCTCAAGGCCTTCTGGCCACAGCAGTGGGAAGCCATTTGCGCGGCCAACAATGCGCACCCGCCGATGATCTTGCGGGTCAATCGTCGCCATCACTCACGTGATGCTTACCTCGCGCTGTTGAATCAGGCTGGCGTGGCCGCACACCCCTGCGTGTTCAGCCAGGACGGCATCGTCCTCGACGCGCCGGGCGACGTGCGTAGCCTGCCGGGCTTCAGCGAAGGCTGGATCAGCGTGCAGGACGAAGCCGCGCAACTGGCGGCCGATTTGCTCGACCTGGCACCCGGCCAGCGCGTACTGGACGCCTGCTGCGCCCCGGGCGGCAAGACCTGCCATATCCTTGAAGTGGAACCGGCCCTGGCCGGCGTGGTGGCGGTCGACCTCGAAGCCAAGCGCCTGGTGCGGGTACGGGAAAACCTCGACCGCCTCGGCCTGAATGCCGAACTGATTGCCGCCGATGGCCGCGACACCCAGGCCTGGTGGGACGGCACGCCGTTCCAGCGGATCCTGCTCGATGCGCCATGTTCGGCCACCGGGGTGATTCGCCGTCACCCGGACATCAAGCTGACTCGCCAACCCGACGACATCGTCGCGCTGGCCACCCTGCAGGGCGAATTGCTCGACGCCATGTGGAAGACCCTCGAGGTCGGCGGCATTCTGCTGTACGCCACCTGCTCGACGCTGCCCACCGAGAACACCGAAGTGATCGAGGCGTTTCTCGCTCGCACGCCAGGTGCCCGCGAGCTGGATATCGCCAGCCAGGCCGGGATCAAGCAGCCCCATGGTCGCCAGTTGCTGGCACAAGAGGGTGGCCACGACGGGTTCTATTACGCCAAGCTGATCAAGATCGCCGCCGCGCGCGGTTAAACGATTCCAAGGGAGTGACTGGATGAAAATCATCATCCTCGGCGCAGGGCAGGTGGGTGGATCGCTGGCAGAGCACCTGGCCAGCGAAGCCAATGACATTACCGTGGTCGACACCGACGGCGAACGCCTGCGCGACCTTGGCGATCGCCTCGACATTCGCACCGTGCAAGGGCGCGGCTCGCTGCCGACCGTATTGCGCTCGGCCGGTGCCGACGACGCCGACATGCTGGTGGCGGTGACCAACAGCGACGAAACCAACATGGTCGCCTGCCAGGTGGCCCACACCCTGTTCCACACCCCCACCAAGATCGCCCGGGTCCGCGAAGCGTCCTACCTGACCCGCGCCGACCTGTTCGACAACGACGCGATTCCAGTGGACGTGCTGATCAGTCCGGAACAAGTGGTGACCAACTACATCAAGCGCTTGATCCAGCACCCCGGCGCCCTGCAAGTCATCGACTTCGCCGAGGGCAAGGCGCAGTTGGTAGCGGTCAAGGCCTATTACGGCGGGCCGCTGGTGGGGCAGCAACTGCGACAGTTGCGCGAACACATGCCGAATGTCGATACCCGAGTGGCGGCGATTTTTCGTCGCGACCGGCCGATCCTGCCGCAAGGCGATACGGTGATCGAAGCGGACGACGAAGTATTCTTCATTGCCGCCAAAGCGAATATTCGCGCAGTGATGAGCGAAATGCGCCGGCTCGACGAGAGCTACAAACGCATCGTGATTGCCGGCGGTGGGCAGATTGGCGAACGCCTGGCCGAGGCCATCGAGAGCCGCTACCAGGTGAAGATCATCGAGATGAGCCCGGCCCGCTGCCGTTACCTGTCGGACACCCTCGACAGCACCGTGGTCTTGCAGGGCAGTGCCTCGGACCGGGATTTGCTGCTGGAAGAAAACATTGCCGACGCCGATATCTTCCTCGCGCTGACCAACGACGATGAAGCCAACATCATGTCGTCGCTGCTGGCCAAGCGCCTGGGCGCGAAGAAGGTGATGACCATCATCAACAACCCCGCCTACGTCGACCTGATCCAGGGCGGCGACATCGATATTGCCATCAGCCCGCAACTGGCGACCATCGGTACCCTGCTGGCGCACGTACGCCGCGGCGACATCGTCAGCGTGCACTCACTGCGCCGCGGCGCGGCTGAGGCGATCGAGGCAATTGCCCACGGCGACGCGAAGTCGAGCAAGGTCATCGGCAAGGCCATCGAAAACATTGCATTGCCGCCCGGCGCCACCATTGGCGCAATCATCCGCGACGAAGAAGTGCTGATCGCCCACGACGACACAGTGATCGAAGCCGGTGACCACGTGATTCTGTTCCTTGTGGATAAAAAGCACATCCGCGACGTGGAGAAGCTGTTCCACGTGGGCTTGAGCTTTTTCTGACACTCACCAGGAGGTTTTCAGATGCTGGAGTCGCTGGAAAAGATGCTCGCCAAGGGTGTGGATAACTCATTGCTGCGCTTTGGCCTGGGCAAGGGTTATCTGGACTTGAAGGACAACGCCAAGGCTGCCGAACATCTGCGCAAATGCGTCGAGTTCGATCCGAAGTATTCGGCGGCGTGGAAGCTGCTGGGCAAGGCGCTGCTGGGCTTGGAAGATCATGCGGCGGCGCGCTGGGCCTGGGAGCAGGGGATCAGCGCGGCGCAAGCCCATGGTGACAAGCAGGCAGAGAAAGAGATGGCGGTGTTCCTCAAGAAACTCGACCGCCACCTGTAGGCGCTGGTCTCAGTACCAGCGTTCTTCACCCGGTGGACGCTTCTTGAAGCGCTTCATGCTCCACATGTACTGGCTCGGATAGGCCCGCACATAACGCTCGACCACCTTGCTCATCGCCGCACAGGACGTCTCGGTATCGGTGCTGTACATGTCTTCGGGGGCCGCTTCGAGGATCACTTTGTAGCCTGAGCCGTCGGGCAGGCGCAGGGCATGCAGGAACACTCCGACCGCCTTGCCGCCGGCCAGCATGTTCGGCACGAACTTGCTGGTCAGGGCCTGGGTGGCGAAGAAGGGCACGAAGATCCCGGCGGATTCAGCCGGCTCCGGATCAGCCGGAATACCCACGGCGCCACCTTTGCGCACTTCCTTGATCACGCTGAGGATGCCTTCCTTGGTGGAAGCTGCCACCCGATTGCCCAACTGCACCCGCTGCTTGCGCAGCAGTTCATCCACCGCCTTGAGCTTGGGCGGACGGTAGAAAATGATCGGTTTGCACTGGCTGCAATAGAAGTGATTGAGCACTTCCCAGTTGCCCAGGTGACTGGTGATGCCGACCACGCCCTTGCCCGACGCCAGGGCGTCCTTGAGCACGTCCAGGCCTTCGACTTCACGCACCAGATCGATGGAGCGCTGGGCCGGCCAGATCCACGCGCAGGCACTTTCGGTCAGGGACTTGCCGATGTCCTTGAGGCTTTGCCCTACCAGACGCTCGCGCTCGGCGGGGTCCATCTCGGGAAAGCACTTGGCGAGGTTGATGCGCACCACGTCGCGGGAACGGTTGGGGGTTTTCCACATTACCCAGCCAATCGCCGAACCGACCGCCTGCACGGCCCGCCACGGGAGCAGGGCAAACAACCGCAGAGCGCCTACCAGCAAGGCGCCTTTAAACTTATCCACAGGTCACTCCTGTTGTCTGAATCCTGTTGCGAGCCGGCTATTCTAACCGCCCGCCGCCAACTCGGCGTAACGATCACAATCGAGCGTGTGGTCCATGACCATGCCCGAGGCCTGCATCAGGGCATAACAGATGGTCGGGCCGACGAACGTGAAGCCGGCCTTTTTCAGCCCACGACTCATTTCCACGGCCGCGGGCGTGACGGCCGGTACCTGGGTGCGGTCCTGGAAATGATTGACCGTTGGCACGCCGCCGACAAACGACCAGAGAAACGCCACCGGATCCTCCAGCGCCAACCAGGCCTGGGCGTTGCGACGCGCGGCCTTGAGCTTCAGGCGGTTGCGGATGATCCCGGGGTCGAGCATCAAGTCGTCGATTTCAGCATCGCTCATCTGCGCCACGCGCTGCACATCGAAGCCGTACAACACTTCCCGATAGCGCTCGCGCTTCTTCAGCACGGTGATCCAGGACAGACCGGCCTGGAACCCTTCGAGCAAAAGCAACTCGAACAAGCGCTGCGCGTCGCGTAGCGGCACGCCCCACTCCTGATCGTGATAAGCCATGTACAGCGGATCTTCGGAACACCAAAAGCAGCGTGGCATAAGGCTCCAGGGGGCGTGCGCACGAACGAATCGGGTATACTCCCGCTCTTTAAATCGCAGCCCAAGAAACAGGTGAATTTCGTGAGCCAGCCTACGCCAGCCGTGCGTACCTTCCAAGACTTGATCCTCGCCCTCCAGCAATACTGGGCCGAGCAAGGTTGTGTGGTACTTCAGCCCTACGATATGGAAGTAGGCGCCGGCACTTTCCATACCGCCACATTCCTGCGCGCCATTGGCCCGGAAACCTGGAACGCCGCTTATGTGCAGCCCAGTCGTCGCCCGACTGACGGCCGCTATGGCGAAAACCCGAATCGCCTGCAGCATTACTACCAGTTCCAGGTAGTCCTGAAGCCGAACCCGGACAACTTCCAGGAGCTGTACCTGGGCTCCCTCAAGCACGTGGGCCTCGACCCGCTGGTGCACGATATCCGTTTCGTCGAGGACAACTGGGAATCGCCGACCCTGGGCGCCTGGGGCCTGGGCTGGGAAGTCTGGCTCAACGGCATGGAAGTGACCCAATTCACTTACTTCCAGCAAGCGGGCGGCATCGAGTGCTACCCGGTGACCGGCGAAATTACCTACGGCCTGGAACGCCTGGCCATGTACCTGCAGGGCGTCGATTCGGTCTACGACCTGGTCTGGGCTGACGGCCCGATGGGCAAGGTTACGTACGGCGACGTGTTCCACCAGAATGAAGTGGAGCAGTCGACCTACAACTTCGAGCACGCCAACGTCGAGAAACTGTTCGAGCTGTTCGATTTCTACGAAAGCGAAGCCAAGCGCCTGATCGAACTGGATCAGCCGCTGCCGCTGCCAAGCTACGAAATGGTGCTGAAGGCTTCGCATACCTTCAACCTGCTGGATGCGCGCCGGGCGATCTCGGTGACCGCGCGTCAGCAATACATCCTGCGTGTGCGCACCCTGGCGCGTTCCGTTGCGCAAGCCTACCTGCTGGCCCGCGCCAAGCTGGGCTTCCCGATGGCGACCCCGGACCTGCGTGACGAAGTACTGGCCAAGCTGGAGGCTGCACAATGAGTGCGCAAGATTTCCTGGTTGAACTGGGCACCGAAGAGCTGCCACCCAAGGCCCTGAATACCCTGGCCGAGGCCTTCCTGGCCGGTATCGAAAAAGGCCTGCTGGCCGCCGGCCTGGGCTTTGAAGCCAAGAGCGTGTATGCCGCACCGCGCCGCCTTGCCGTGCTGATCACCGCGCTGGCGACCCAGCAACCGGATCGCAGCATCAACCTCGACGGCCCGCCACGCCAGGCCGCATTCGACGCCGAAGGCAACCCGACCCAAGCGGCTTTGGGCTTTGCCAAGAAGTGCGGCGTCGACCTGAGCGAAATCGATCAGAGCGGTCCAAAGCTGCGCTACAGCCAGAACATCGCCGGCAAGCCGACCGCCAGTCTGTTGCCGACCATCGTCGAAGATTCCCTGAATGACCTGCCGATCCCGAAACGCATGCGTTGGGGCGCGCGCAAGGAAGAATTCGTTCGTCCAACGCAATGGCTGGTGATGCTGCTGGGTGACCAGGTCATCGACTGCACCATCCTGGCACAGAAAGCCGGTCGCGATTCCCGCGGCCACCGCTTCCATCACCCGCAAAACGTGCGCATCGGTTCGCCGTCCAGCTATCTGGCCGACCTGCGCGCCGCATACGTGCTGGCCGACGCCAACGAGCGTCGCGAAATCATCAGCAAGCGCACCGAAGAACTGGCGACCCGTCAGGAAGGCACGGCGATCGTTCCCGCCAACCTGCTGGACGAAGTGACTGCCCTGGTCGAGTGGCCAGTGCCGCTGGTGTGCTCGTTCGAGGAACGCTTCCTCGATGTGCCGCAAGAAGCCCTGATCACCACCATGCAGGACAACCAGAAGTACTTCTGCCTGCTGGATGCCGACGGCAAGTTGCTGCCACGTTTCATCACCGTGGCCAACATCGAAAGCAAAGACCCGCAGCAGATCATCGACGGCAACGAGAAAGTGGTTCGTCCACGCCTGACCGACGCCGAATTCTTCTTCAAGCAAGACAAGAAGCAGAAACTCGAAGACTTCAACCTGCGCCTGCAGAACGTGGTGTTCCAGGAAAAACTCGGCAGCGTCTACGACAAGGCCGAGCGCGTTTCCAAGCTGGCCGCGTTCATCGCCCCACACATCGGCGGCAACGCCCAATGGGCGGCGCGTGCGGGCCTGCTGTCCAAGTGCGACCTGGCGACCGAAATGGTCGGCGAGTTCCCGGAGATGCAAGGCGTCGCCGGTTACTACTACGCCCTCAATGATGGCGAACCAGAAGACGTTGCCCTGGCACTGAACGAGCAGTACATGCCGCGCGGTGCCGGCGCTGAACTGCCAAGCACCCTGACCGGTGCAGCCGTGGCGATTGCCGACAAGCTCGACACCCTGGTCGGGATCTTCGGCATCGGCATGTTGCCAACAGGTAGCAAGGACCCGTACGCCCTGCGTCGTGCGGCCCTGGGCGTATTGCGCATCCTGATCGACAAGAAGCTCGACCTCGACCTGACCGACGCGGTGGCCTTCGCCGTTGCGGCGTTCGGTCCGAAGGTCAAGGCTGCCGGCCTGGCTGACGCGGTGCTGGAATTCATCTTCGACCGTCTGCGTGCGCGCTACGAAGACGAAGGCGTGGATGTTGCCACCTACCTGTCGGTCCGTGCCCTGAACCCGGGTTCGGCCCTGGATTTCGACCAGCGCGTGCAAGCCGTGCAGGCATTCCGCCAATTGCCGGAAGCCGCGGCCCTGGCTGCCGTGAACAAGCGCGTGTCGAACCTGCTGAGCAAGCTCGAAGGCAGCGTGCCGACCACCGTCGAAGCCAAGTACTTCGACAACGCCAACGAGTTCTCGCTGTATTCGGCTATTCAACAAGCCGACCAGGCGGTACAACCGATGGCCGCAGCTCGTCAATATCGCGAGTCGTTGGCGCGCCTGGCTGCCTTGCGCGAGCCGGTGGATGCGTTCTTCGAAGCCGTGATGGTGAATGCCGAGGACGCCAACGTGCGCGCCAACCGCTACGCGCTGCTGGCGCGTCTGCGTGGCCTGTTCCTGGGCGTCGCCGACATTTCGTTGCTGGGGTAAGACCGTTTGAAACTGCTGATTCTCGATCGGGATGGGGTCATCAATTACGACTCCGACGCTTACATCAAATCGGTGGCGGAGTGGATTCCGCTGCCGGGCTCGATCGAGGCGATCGCGCAGTTGAGCAAGGCCGGCTGGACGGTAGCCGTGGCTACCAACCAGTCGGGCATTGCTCGTGGCTATTACGACATCGCCACCCTGGAGGCCATGCACGCGCGTTTGCGCGAGTTGGTGGCCGAGCAGGGCGGTGAACTCGGCCTGATCGTCTATTGCCCCCACGGGCCAGACGAAGGCTGTGACTGTCGCAAGCCAAAACCCGGCATGTTGAAAACCATTGCCGCTCATTACGACGTGTCGCTGACCCACCTGTGGTTCGTCGGCGACAGTCTCGGTGACCTGGAGGCCGCAAAAGCCGTCGATTCTCAGCCTGTTCTGGTGAAAACCGGGAAGGGCGAGAAGACGCTGGCCAAGACCCTGCCGGCAGGTACGCTGATTTTTGACGATCTGGCGGCAATTGCCGCAGAACTTATTAACAACTAGAGCGATTCTGGCAGCCTGTCGTGGGACTGTTCAGAGCGCGCTTTTGGAAGGCGGGCACTGACCCGCAACGGTAAACGCGACCATGTCGATCTTGCAGGCAATCAGAACCTTTCTTTTTTACCTGCTGCTGGGCACCAGTTCGCTGCTGTGGTGCAGCCTGAGCTTTTTCATCGCGCCGTTCCTGCCGTTCAAGGCGCGTTATCGCTTTATCAACGTCTACTGGTGCCGCTGTGCCCTTTGGCTGAGCAAAGTGTTCCTGGGCATCCGCTATGAAATCAAAGGCGCGGAAAACGTCCCACAGCGACCTTGCGTGATCCTGTCGAACCACCAGAGCACTTGGGAGACATTCTTCCTCTCGGCGTACTTCCAGCCCTTGAGTCAGGTACTCAAGCGCGAACTGCTGTTCGTGCCGTTCTTTGGCTGGGCGATGGCGATGCTGCGACCGATTGCGATCGACCGCGACAACCCGAAGGCCGCTCTCAAGCACGTGGCGAAGAAGGGCGATGAACTGCTCAAGGACAACGTCTGGGTGCTGATCTTTCCAGAAGGTACCCGCGTCCCGTTCGGTACCGTCGGCAAGTTCTCCCGCGGTGGCACGGCGCTTGCGGTCAACGCGGAGCTACCGGTCCTGCCGATTGCGCACAACGCCGGCAAGTTCTGGCCAAAAACCGGCTGGGCGAAAAAGCCTGGGGTGATCACCGTCGTCATTGGTGCCCCGATGTATGCCGAAGGCACAGGTCCTCGAGCTATCGCAGAACTGAACGACCGCGCGGCCGCCTGGAATGAGCAGACCCAGCGGGACATGGGCTCCCTGCCGCCACTCACGTCTGCGGCAGAGACTCAGGCTATTTGAGTTTCTGTGGATAAGCTGTGTACGGTTTTCCCGATTATCGTTTCAGCTGCTACTTAAGCCTATGATTTAATTACATATTTCTTAAGCTGATTAAACTCGGAAAAACGTGCATAAGTTTTTTCAGTGCCCCAAAAAACCGGCTATTCAAGCCGGTTTTTTTATACCTGAAACTTGAGCCACGCCCATAAAAAAGGCCAACGCAAAGCGTTGGCCTTTTTCGTACTCGCTGCGTGAACGGTGGATCAGAAATCCAGGTTCGACACTGCCAGGGCGTTGCTTTCAATGAAGTCACGACGTGGTTCGACCGCATCACCCATCAGGGTGTTGAAGATCTGATCCGCGCCAATGGCGTCTTCGATGGTCACTTTGAGCATCCGACGTTGGCTTGGGTCCATGGTGGTTTCCCACAGCTGATCCGGGTTCATTTCACCCAGACCTTTGTAGCGCTGGATGGTGTGACGCTTGGTGCTTTCAGCCATCAACCACTCAAGGGCTTCCTTGAACTCGGTGACTGGCTTCTTGCGCTCGCCGCGCTGGATGTAAGCACCGTCGTCGAGCAAGGTGCTCAGCTGAGCGCCCAGGGACACAACGGTCTTGTAGTCGTTACTGCTGAAGAAATCACGGTTGAAGGTGACGTAGTTCGACAGGCCGTGGGAGATCAGCTCGACTTCCGGCAGCCACACGTTACGCTCCCGGTCTTCACGCAGGCTGGCTTTGTAGACCAGGCCCGACTTCTCGACAGTGCGCAGACGCACTTCGTACTGGGCCAGCCAATCCTGCATCGCTGCATGATCGGACAGCTGCTCCATGCTCACCGGCGGCAGGTAGATGAAGTGCTCGGTCAGCTCCTGTGGGTACAGGCGCGAAAGACGCTTGAGGGTCTTCATCACCAGGCGGAAATCATTCACCAGGCGTTCCAGCGCGCCGCCGGAGATGCCCGGTGCGTCTTCGTTCAGGTGCAGGCTCGCATCTTCCAGGGCCGACTGCGTCATGTACTCTTCCATGGCGTCGTCGTCTTTGATGTATTGCTCTTGCTTGCCTTTCTTCACTTTGTACAACGGCGGCTGGGCGATGTAGATGTAGCCACGCTCGATTAGCTCCGGCAACTGACGGAAGAAGAAGGTCAGCAGCAGGGTACGGATGTGCGAACCGTCGACGTCAGCATCGGTCATGATGATGATGTTGTGGTAACGCAGTTTGTCGATGTTGTATTCCTCACGACCGATACCGCAGCCCAGCGCCGTGATCAAGGTGCCCACTTCCTGGGAAGAGATCATCTTGTCGAAGCGTGCCTTCTCGACGTTGAGGATCTTGCCCTTCAACGGCAGGATGGCTTGGGTACGACGGTTGCGTCCCTGCTTGGCGGAGCCGCCAGCAGAGTCACCTTCCACGAGGTACAGTTCGGAGAGGGCAGGGTCTTTTTCCTGGCAGTCAGCCAGCTTGCCCGGCAGGCCGGCGATGTCCAGCGCGCCTTTACGGCGGGTCATCTCACGGGCTTTACGCGCCGCTTCACGGGCACGAGCGGCGTCGATCATCTTGCCGACAACCAGCTTGGCTTCGTTCGGGTTTTCCAGCAGGAAGTCGGAGAAGTACTTGCCCATTTCCTGTTCGACAGCGGTCTTCACTTCGGAAGACACCAGCTTGTCCTTGGTCTGGGAGCTGAACTTCGGATCCGGAACTTTCACCGAAATAATCGCAGTCAGACCTTCACGAGCATCGTCACCAGTGGTGGCAACTTTGTGCTTCTTCGCCAGGCCTTCGGCTTCGATGTAGGTGTTCAGGTTACGGGTCAGTGCGGAACGGAAACCCACCAGGTGAGTACCGCCATCGCGCTGAGGAATGTTGTTGGTGAAGCACAACAGGTTCTCGTTGAAGCTGTCGTTCCACTGCAGGGCGATTTCCACGCCAATGCCGTCTTCACGCTGGATGTTGAAATGGAACACCTGGTTGACCGCAGTCTTGTTGGTGTTCAGGTATTCAACGAACGCACGCAAGCCACCTTCGTATTTGAACAGCTCTTCCTTGCCGCTGCGCTCGTCTTTGAGGACGATGCCGACACCGGAGTTGAGGAAGGACAGTTCACGAATCCGCTTGGCCAGGATGTCCCAGCTGAAATGGATGTTCTTGAAGGTCTCACTGGAGGCCTTGAAGTGGATCTGGGTGCCGGTGGTTTCGCTGTCGCCAACGATAGCCATTGGAGCTTGTGGAACACCGTGAACATAAGTCTGTTCCCAGATCTTGCCACTGCGGCGCACCGTCAGGACCAGCTCTTCGGAGAGGGCGTTCACTACTGACACACCTACACCGTGCAGACCGCCGGATACTTTATAGGAGTTGTCGTCGAACTTACCGCCAGCGTGGAGGACGGTCATGATGACCTCGGCGGCGGAAACGCCTTCCTCTTTGTGCACGTCTACCGGGATGCCACGGCCGTTGTCGCGAACGGTGATGGACTCATCCGGGTGGATGATGATGCTGATGTCGTCGCAGTAGCCAGCCAGGGCTTCGTCGATCGAGTTATCGACCACCTCGAACACCATGTGGTGCAGACCGCTGCCATCGTCTGTGTCACCAATGTACATACCGGGACGTTTGCGTACGGCATCCAGGCCTTTCAGCACTTTAATGCTCGTTGAGTCGTACGTATTTTCTTCGCTCATGCCTTCACTCCCGATGGTCGTGGGTCTGGGTGATACGGCCCTGTTCCACGTGGAACAGGGCGACTGGCGTTTCCGTCTGCCAGCCTTCCCTCAATAATTCGTGATCTACACAGGTGATAAACACCTGGCAGCGTAAGTCTTCCAGCAAACGGCAAAGCGCACGGCGGTGTTGCTCATCCAGCTCGGACGGCAAATCATCCACCAGATAAATACATTGGCCGCGCCGGGCCTGGCTCACCAGATGCCCTTGGGCAATTCGCAACGCGCAAACCACCAGCTTTTGCTGTCCGCGAGACAGAATGTCCGCAGCATTGTGGGCGCCCAATCTAAGACGCAAATCAGCGCGTTGTGGCCCGGCCTGGGTATGCCCCATTTGCTGATCCCGGTGGACGGACGCAGCGAGCACGGCACTCAGCTCACGCTCCTTGTCCCACCCCCGGTAATAGCTCAGCGTCAAACCTTCGAGTTCGACGAGCTCGCTCAAGGTTTGTTCAAAGACTGGTTTCAAGGCTTTGATATAAGCGCGACGGTATTCATCAATTTCAGCGCTGGCCTGGCACAATTCTCTGTCCCAAACCGCTTGCGAAACGGCGTCAAGTGTACCATGCCGCAGCCAAGAGTTTCTCTGGCGCAGGGCCTTCTGCAGACGCTGCCAGGTCGACATGAAACGCGGTTCCACGTGAAACACGCCCCAATCAAGAAACTGCCGGCGGATCTTCGGTGCACCTTCCAACAAGCGAAAACTGTCAGGGTTGATCAGCTGCAGTGGCAGGATTTCTGCCAGCTGCGCGGCACTACGAGCGTTTTGCCCGTCGATGCGAATTTGAAACTCTCCCTGGCGATCCCTCGATATACCGAGCGCGCTGTGGCCACCTTCCGCCAACTCGACCTGACCGAAGACGGTGCAGGCCAACTGCTCGTACTGGATAACCGGCAACAAGCGGGTGCTACGGAACGAACGGGCAAGACCGAGTAGATGGACGGCTTCCAGCACACTGGTTTTACCGCTGCCGTTGGCGCCGTACAAGATATTGATGCGGGGAGAGGGGGAGAAGGTCACCGGGTGCAGATTGCGCACCGCGGTGACCGAGACGCGACTGAGAGACATCTAGCGGCTACAGGACATGTTTACAGACGCATCGGCATGACAACGTAAGCCGAATCGTCGTTGTCGGACTCTTGCACCAGCGCACTGCTGTTGGAGTCCGACAGGATCAGACGCACCTGCTCGGTGGTCATCACGCCCAGCACGTCCAGCAGATAGCTGACGTTGAAGCCGATTTCCAGCGAGCCGCCGTTGTATTCAACGCCAACTTCTTCTTCAGCCTCTTCCTGTTCCGGGTTATTGGCCTGGATCTTCAACTGGCCATTGGCCAATTGCAGGCGAATGCCGCGGTACTTTTCGTTGGACAGGATCGCCGTACGGCTGAAGGCTTCACGCAGTGCCTGACGATCGCCCAGCACCAGCTTGTCACCACCTTTAGGCAGCACACGCTCGTAATCCGGGAACTTGCCGTCGACCAGCTTCGAGGTGAAGGTGAACTCGCCGGTGGTGGCGCGAATGTGATGCTGACCCAGGACGATACTGACGTTGCCATCCGGCTCGGTGAGCAAGCGCGCAAGCTCCAGGATGCCTTTGCGTGGAACGATGACCTGGTGACGATCCGGTTGGCCGATGTCGGCCTGCATCGAGCACATGGCCAGGCGATGGCCGTCGGTCGCTACGGCACGAATGATCCCGGCCGAGACTTCGAGGAGCATACCGTTGAGGTAATAGCGCACATCCTGCTGGGCCATGGCGAAGCTGGTGCGCTCGATCAAACGACGCAGTTTGCTTTGTTCCAGGCTGCAGGTGAGCGAGCCAGGGCCTTCTTCTACCGTCGGGAAGTCATTGGCTGGCAGCGTCGACAGGGTGAAACGGCTACGGCCGGCCTTAACCACCAGCTTTTGCTCATCGACCTTGATGTCGATCAGCGCATCGTTCGGCAGGCTCTTGCAGATGTCCATCAGCTTGCGCGCCGGAACGGTGATTTCGCCGGGCTCGGCTGGTTCTTCAAGCTGTACACGACCGACCAGTTCGACTTCAAGGTCAGTACCGGTCAGCGACAACTGCTGGCCTTCGACAACCAACAGCACGTTGGAAAGCACTGGCAAGGTCTGTCGGCGCTCGACGACGCCTGCGACCAGTTGCAGGGGTTTCAACAGGGCTTCGCGTTGAATGGTGAAATGCATGGTCTAGTCCCTTGCCTTAATAAGCTGCGCTGGTGTTCATCAAGTGGTCAATGTACGCAGCAGGTTCTTGTAGTCCTCGCGAATATCCGCGTCGGATTCCTTAAGTTCGTTGATCTTGCGGCAGGCGTGCAAAACCGTGGTGTGGTCACGACCGCCAAACACATCGCCGATTTCCGGCAGGCTGTGGTTGGTCAATTCCTTGGACAAGGCCATGGCCACTTGCCGCGGACGGGCTACCGAACGCGAACGGCGCTTGGACAGCAGATCCGAAATCTTGATCTTGTAGTATTCGGCGACGGTGCGCTGAATGTTATCCACAGAGACCAGTTTGTCCTGCAACGCCAGCAAGTCCTTCAGGGATTCGCGAATCAACTCGATGGTGATATCACGGCCCATGAAGTGCGAGTGAGCGATGACCCGCTTGAGTGCACCCTCGAGCTCACGGACGTTGGAACGAATGCGCTGGGCAATGAAGAACGCCGCATCGTGCGGCAGGTCAACTTTAGCCTGGTCGGCCTTCTTCATCAGAATCGCGACACGGGTCTCAAGTTCCGGCGGCTCGACGGCCACCGTCAGCCCCCAGCCGAAACGCGACTTCAGGCGCTCCTCCAGACCTTCGATTTCCTTCGGGTAGCGGTCACTGGTGAGAATGACCTGCTGGCCGCCTTCAAGGAGGGCGTTGAAGGTATGGAAAAACTCTTCCTGGGAACGTTCCTTACGGGCGAAGAATTGAATGTCATCGATGAGCAAGGCATCGACCGAACGGTAGAAGCGCTTGAACTCGTTGATAGCGTTCAACTGCAGCGCCTTGACCATGTCCGCGACGAAGCGCTCGGAATGCAGGTACACCACCTTGGCATTCGGATTCTTCTTTAATAGATGGTTACCCACAGCGTGCATCAAGTGGGTTTTACCCAGGCCCACACCGCCATACAGAAACAGCGGGTTGTAGCCATGCTTGGGGTTGTCCGCCACTTGCCAGGCTGCCGCACGGGCCAATTGGTTGGACTTGCCTTCGACGAAATTCTCGAAGGTAAAGGTGCGGTTCAGGTAGCTGGTGTGCTTGAGCGCGCCTTCAACCTGCACGGTGCGTTGTTCCGCACGTACCGGGGCTTGCTGAGAGCTGGCGCCAGCCATGGGGTCGAAGCTGTCGCGTGATGGCTCTTGCGTCTCCTCGACCACTTTCTGCGTTGAGCGTTTGCTCGGTGCAGCAGGGGCTGGCGCGCTGACCGGTGCTGGCGCGGCGGCGGCAGCCTGGGCTTGCGAGGCCGCAGCGGCGAGTGGCGCATTCGGTGCCGCCCGCGGAGCCGAGCTGCGCTTGCTACCTATTAATAAGGACAGCGCGGGCGCCATGCCGTTGCCGTGCTCATCGAGCAGTTCGAGCACGCGGCCCAGGTACTTTTCATTGACCCAGTCGAGAACAAAGCGATTCGGTGCGTAGACACGCAACTCGTCGCCTTCGGCTTCGACCTGTAGTGGACGGATCCAAGTGTTGAATTGTTGGGCAGGCAGCTCATCGCGCAAAAGCTCCACGCACTGCTGCCAAAGTTCCACTGACACGGATATCCCCTAAGTTGAAAGCCGGTGAGGCAAAAACAAGCGGCCATTGTAGCGAGCGGACGCAGACTTATCCACACGTAGGTTGCTCACAGGTGCAGAAGAAACAGGGTTTTATCGACGAAAAACACGACCAGCGGTCTGTGAATAAGCCCTGTGGATAAACCCGTCTGAGGTCTTTGCACAAGTGTGAGCAAAACTCGGTGGATAACCAGCCTGTGGATAACCACCCGTTCCACACACAGGTTATCCGCCGCTGCAGCACAGGCTCATCACCGTTTTCCACGGTAGTTGTCATTCTCTGTACAGCTTGAGATAGAAGGCCTGAAGCCAGTTATCCACAGATGAAGCCGGCACTAGCTTTTATAAGTTTTACAGAAAAGCTTTAAATACTTTCCTTCTTTATTTTTATCTTTGACCGGTGACCTTTCAAGGACGAAGCACCTGAATGACCATTTAAAGGAAACGCTGGTTGGAAATTGACCTAGAGGCTTGCTTTCTCTAGAATCCCCGGTCTCTTAAAACGGGGGCCATTCCGGCCCGTTGTGGACGAACCAGGTAACACGACATGAAACGTACTTTCCAACCAAGCACTATCAAACGCGCTCGTACCCACGGTTTCCGTGCTCGCATGGCTACCAAGAACGGCCGCGCAGTCCTGTCGCGTCGTCGCGCCAAAGGTCGTGCGCGTCTGGCAGTTTGATAATCCGGTACTGGAGGTGAGTCAGGACTTCAGTCGGGAAAAGCGTTTGCTGACCCCCCGGCATTTCAAGGCAGTCTTTGACTCCCCTACCGGCAAGGTTCCGGGGAAAAATCTCCTGCTCCTTGCACGCGCCAACGATCTTGATCACCCCCGTCTAGGGCTGGTTATCGGGAAAAAGAGCGTAAAGCTCTCCGTTCAGCGCAATCGCCTCAAACGTCTGATGCGCGAATCGTTTCGCCTCCACCAGGAAACTCTGGTCGGGTGGGATATCGTTATCGTCGCGCGCAAAGGTTTGGGTGACGTAGAAAACCCCGAATTGATTCAGCATTTCGGCAAGCTCTGGAAGCGTCTGGCACGCAACTCGCCAGTACCAGCAGCGAAAACCGAAACTGTAGGGGTAGACAGCACCGATGCGTAAACTGGCACTCGTTCCGATCCAGTTTTATCGCTACGCCATTAGTCCCCTGATGGCCAGTCACTGTCGTTTCTACCCCAGTTGTTCCTGCTACGCGTATGAAGCCATCGAAAATCATGGCCTTCTGCGCGGTGGCTGGCTGACCTTTCGTCGTTTAGGTCGCTGTCATCCGTGGAATCCCGGTGGTTATGACCCGGTTCCACCTATCCCTACCTCCCGTTCTTCTTCGATGGCCGAGTAATCATGGATATTAAACGCACGATCCTGATCGTCGCCCTGGCAATCGTGTCCTACGTCATGGTTCTTAAATGGAACCAGGATTATGGTCAGGCTGCCCTGCCGACTCAGAATGTTGCTGCCAATCAGAATGCACCGGCTATTCCGGACGTCCCGCTTGGTAACAATGCTTCCGCCAGTGCCGATGTACCCAGCGCGAATGCCGATACCAGCACCCCTACCGAAACTCCGGTAATTGCCAACAAAGACCTCATCCACGTCAAAACGGATGTGCTCGATCTGGCAATCGATCCTCAAGGTGGTGATATTGCCCAGCTGATGCTGCCGCTGTATCCACGTCGCCAGGACCATCCGGAAATTCCGTTCCAGCTGTTCGATAACGGCAGCGAACGTACTTATCTGGCTCAAAGTGGCCTGACCGGTACCAACGGTCCGGACGCACGACCTACCGGTCGTCCGGTTTACTCGACCGAAAAGAAGACTTATCAACTGGCAGCTGGTCAGAACCAGCTGAACGTTGACCTGAAATTCAGCGACGCTGGGGTCAACTACATCAAGCGCTTCACCTTCACTCGCGGTTTGTACGATCTGAAAGTCACTTATCTGATCGACAACACCAGCGACAAGGCCTGGACCGGCAACCTGTTTGCCCAGCTCAAGCGTGATGCCAGTGCCGATCCATCGTCCACCACTGCTACCGGTACCGCCACTTACCTGGGCGCCGCCCTGTGGACAAGTGCCGAGCCGTACAAAAAAGTGTCGATGAAAGATATCGACAAGGGCGCGCTGAAAGAAACCGTCAACGGTGGCTGGGTCGCCTGGCTGCAACACTACTTCGTGACTGCCTGGATTCCAGCCAAGAACGACAGCAACGTGGTGCAGACCCGCAAGGACAGCCAAGGCAACTACATCATCGGTTTCACTGGCCCGGCGTTGACCGTTGCGCCAGGTGCCAAGGCTGAAACCAGCGCTACCCTGTACGCAGGTCCGAAAAGCCAGGCGGTACTCAAAGAGTTATCCCCAGGCCTGGAACTGACCGTCGACTACGGCATCCTGTGGTTCATCGCCCAGCCGATCTTCTGGCTGCTGCAACATATCCACGCGATTGTGGGTAACTGGGGCTGGTCGATCATCTTCCTGACCATGCTGATCAAAGGGATCTTCTTCCCGCTGTCGGCGGCCAGCTACAAGTCGATGGCACGCATGCGTGCAGTGGCACCGAAACTGGCTGCACTGAAAGAGCAACATGGCGACGACCGGCAGAAAATGTCGCAAGCCATGATGGAGCTGTACAAGAAAGAGAAGATCAATCCGCTGGGTGGTTGCTTGCCAATCCTCGTGCAGATGCCGGTATTCCTGTCGTTGTACTGGGTACTCCTGGAAAGCGTCGAAATGCGCCAGGCTCCATTCATGCTGTGGATTACTGACCTGTCGATCAAGGATCCGTTCTTCATTCTGCCGATCATCATGGGTGCAACCATGTTCATCCAGCAGCAGTTGAACCCGACTCCACCGGATCCGATGCAGGCGAAGGTGATGAAGCTGATGCCGATCATCTTCACCTTCTTCTTCCTGTGGTTCCCAGCTGGTCTGGTGCTGTACTGGGTAGTCAACAACTGCCTGTCGATCGCGCAACAGTGGTACATCACTCGCAAGATCGAAGCCGCGACGAAAAAAGCCGAGGCTTAATCCGGTCAGTGTGTAACCATTCAAAACGCCCCCTCGTGGGGCGTTTTGCTTTCTGTCATTTTTCTCGGGATATCGGTTTATGAGCGTTCCTCGTGAAACCATCGCCGCCGTCGCCACCGCCCAGGGCCGTGGGGGCGTCGGTATCGTGCGTATTTCCGGGCCTTTGGCCAGCGCTTCGGCGAAGGCCATCAGTGGTCGCGAACTCAAGCCACGCTACGCCCATTACGGCCCGTTCTTCAGTGCCGAGCAGGACGTGTTGGACGAAGGCATCGCCTTGTACTTCCCAGGACCCAACTCATTCACCGGTGAGGATGTGTTGGAACTGCAGGGGCACGGTGGCCCAATCGTTCTGGACATGTTGCTGCAGCGCTGTCTGCAATTGGGCTGCCGCCTGGCGCGGCCGGGTGAGTTCAGCGAGCGTGCGTTTCTCAACGACAAGCTCGACCTGGCGCAAGCCGAAGCGATTGCCGACCTGATTGAAGCCAGCTCCGCGCAAGCCGCGCGCAATGCGTTGCGCTCCCTGCAGGGCGCGTTTTCGCAACGTGTGCATAAGCTGACCGAGCAACTGATTGCATTGCGCATCTACGTCGAGGCGGCAATCGACTTCCCGGAAGAAGAAATTGATTTTCTCGCTGATGGCCACGTCCTGAGCCTGCTCGATGCCGTTCGCGACGAGTTATCCACGGTGCTAAGTGAAGCCGGGCAGGGCGCATTGCTGCGTGACGGGATGACTGTAGTGATTGCCGGCCGGCCCAATGCCGGTAAATCCAGTCTGCTCAATGCCCTGGCGGGTCGCGAAGCGGCAATCGTCACCGAAATCGCAGGCACGACCCGGGATATCCTGCGCGAACATATCCACATCGACGGTATGCCGTTGCACGTCGTCGACACCGCAGGCCTGCGAGATACCGATGACCAGGTCGAAAAAATTGGTGTGGAGCGCGCATTGAAGGCCATCTCCGAGGCCGATCGAGTGTTGCTGGTTGTCGACGCGACAGCGCCTGAGGCCCTGGACCCGTTCGCCTTGTGGCCGGAATTCCTCGAGCAGCGCCCTGACCCGGGCAAAGTGACGCTGATCCGCAACAAGGCGGACCTGACCGGGGAAGCGATTGAGCTACAGGTTTGCGATGATGGCCATGTCACCATCAGCCTGAGCGCCAAGGCGGCAGGAGAGGGCCTGGAGCTATTGCGCGATCATCTCAAGGCCTGCATGGGCTATGAGCAGACGTCAGAGAGCAGCTTCAGCGCCCGTCGTCGTCACCTGGAGGCCCTGCGCCATGCCAGCGCTTCACTCGAACACGGTCATGCACAACTGACGCTGGCCGGTGCCGGCGAACTCCTGGCTGAAGATCTGCGTCAGGCACAACAATCGCTCGGAGAAATTACCGGCGAGTTCAGTTCGGATGACCTGTTGGGCAGGATTTTTTCCAGTTTCTGCATCGGCAAATAGCCTTCTGCACGCTCGAATGAAGGGCGAAACGCCGAGCCAGGCAGCAGTTTCGCTCCATCGCTGACCCCTCATTACCTGTCACGCTTCCAACATTCCCAACCTTTTTCAGATCCCGAGCGGCTTTTCGTCGCGTCGGGTCGTTTTCCCGTGCCCGACATCCAGCCCAAAGTGTCTTCCTCTGTGGATTAAGCCCTGTGAATAACTGCCTTTAAGCTCAGTTGATAACAGGCCACCAAAACTGAGGAAAACCGCCCCTGTGGATAATCACCTCATTCATCCACAGGCTTATTCCGCTTATCCCATGGCCTCCGGCCTAGATGACCACAGACTTTTGAATCGCTGTACACATTGAATATAAAGGGGTACAGCACGTTATCCACAGAAATGTAGGCGCATAGAAATAAACATAAAAAGAAAGCTTTTATAAATTTCTTTCTTTTTAATTTCTATTGTTCGCGACTTACCCACAGCTGGTTAATTTTTGTGCAAAGGGTTCTTTAGGAAGGGCGAAGTCCCTATACTTGTCGACCAGGTCCGAAAACCTGAGCCCAAACTCTTTCTGATTACCTAACTGCAGCAGGCACGAGGTGCGTGGTGGATTTCCCTTCCCGTTTTGAAGTGATCGTCATCGGCGGCGGTCATGCCGGTACCGAGGCAGCACTTGCATCAGCACGTATGGGGGTAAAGACCCTGTTGCTGACGCATAACGTGGAAACCCTCGGAGCAATGAGCTGCAATCCCGCGATTGGCGGGATCGGCAAAAGCCACCTGGTCAAGGAAATCGACGCCCTTGGCGGCGCGATGGCCATGGCCACTGACAAAGGTGGTATTCAGTTTCGCGTCTTGAACAGCCGCAAAGGCCCAGCCGTGCGCGCCACCCGCGCCCAGGCCGACCGCGTTCTGTACAAGGCCGCGGTGCGCGAGATTCTCGAAAACCAGCCCAACCTGTGGATATTTCAACAGGCGGCCGATGACCTGATCGTCGAGCAGGACCAGGTACGCGGTGTTGTTACTCAAATGGGTCTGCGTTTCTTCGCGGATTCGGTGGTGTTGACCACCGGTACCTTCCTCGGTGGACTTATCCACATCGGCATGCAGAATTTTTCCGGCGGCCGTGCCGGCGATCCACCGTCGATCGCCCTGGCCAACCGTCTGCGTGAACTGCCCTTGCGCGTCGGCCGCCTGAAAACCGGTACGCCGCCGCGTATCGATGGCCGTTCTGTGGATTTCTCGGTGATGACCGAGCAACCGGGGGATACCCCGATCCCGGTGATGTCGTTCCTCGGTTCCAAGGAGCAACATCCACAGCAGGTCAGCTGCTGGATTACCCACACCAACGCCCGCACTCACGAGATCATCGCCTCGAACCTCGACCGTTCGCCGATGTACTCAGGCGTGATCGAAGGTATTGGCCCACGCTACTGCCCGTCGATCGAAGACAAGATCCATCGCTTTGCCGATAAGGAAAGCCACCAGGTCTTCATCGAGCCAGAAGGTTTGACCACTCACGAGCTGTACCCGAACGGGATATCCACATCCCTGCCGTTCGACGTCCAGTTGCAGATCGTGCAATCGATTCGCGGCATGGAAAACGCCCACATCGTTCGCCCAGGCTATGCCATTGAGTACGACTACTTCGATCCGCGCGACCTGAAGTACAGCCTGGAAACCAAAGTCATTGGCGGCCTGTTCTTTGCCGGCCAGATCAACGGCACCACCGGTTACGAAGAGGCCGGCGCCCAGGGTTTGCTGGCCGGGACCAACGCCGCACTGCGTGCGCAGGGCAGGGACAGTTGGTGCCCGCGTCGCGATGAAGCGTACATCGGGGTACTGGTCGACGACCTGATCACCCTCGGGACTCAGGAACCGTACCGGATGTTTACTTCCCGGGCGGAATACCGATTGATCCTGCGTGAAGACAACGCCGACCTGCGTTTGACCGAAAAAGGCCGTGAGTTGGGCCTGGTCGATGACGTGCGTTGGGCCGCATTCTGCAACAAGCGTGAAGCCATCGAGCTTGAAGAACAGCGCCTGAAAAGCACCTGGGTTCGTCCCGGCACTGCGCAAGGCGATGCCATCGCGGAAAAATTCGGCACGCCGCTAACTCACGAGTACAACCTGCTGAGCCTGCTGACCCGTCCGGAAATCGACTACGCTGGGCTGATCTCGGTCACCGGTGAAGGCGCCGAGGACCCACAGGTCGCCGAACAGGTAGAAATCAAGACCAAGTACGCTGGCTACATCGACCGTCAACAGGACGAAATCGCCCGCCTGCGTGCCAGCGAAGACACCAAACTGCCTGTGGATATCGATTACACGGGCATTTCCGGTCTTTCCAAAGAGATCCAGAGCAAGCTCGGTGCGACGCGCCCGGAGACCCTGGGCCAGGCTTCGCGAATCCCGGGTGTGACCCCGGCGGCGATTTCGCTGTTGATGATTCATTTGAAAAAACGCGGCGCAGGCCGTCAGTTGGAGCAAAGCGCTTGAGTTCGTTGGTCACCGCGCAACACGCCGAAGAATTATCCACAGGCGCCCGCCAGTTGGGCGTCAACCTGAGCGCCAGCCAGCACGAGCAACTGCTGGGTTACCTGGCCCTGTTGATCAAATGGAACAAGGCCTACAACCTGACGGCCGTGCGTGATCCGGACGAAATGGTTTCGCGGCATTTGCTCGACAGCCTCAGCGTCATGTCGTTTATCGAAAACGGTCGCTGGCTGGATGTTGGCAGCGGCGGCGGCATGCCGGGTATTCCGCTGGCCATCCTGTTTCCGGAGTCGCAGGTCACCTGCCTGGACAGCAATGGCAAGAAAACCCGCTTCCTGACCCAGGTCAAACTCGAACTCAAGCTGGATAACCTGCAAGTTATCCACAGTCGCGTCGAAGCTTTCCAGCCGCCACTGCCTTTCAACGGGATCATCTCCCGGGCGTTCAGCAGCATGGAGAACTTCAGCAACTGGACACGCCACCTCGGCGACCGCGACACACGTTGGCTGGCAATGAAGGGCGTTCATCCCGCGGATGAGCTGGTAGCATTGCCGGCAGACTTCCACCTCGATAGCGAACACGCCTTGGCCGTACCTGGTTGCCAAGGCCAACGCCATCTGCTGATACTGCGCCGCACGGCATGATTGGGAACACAAGCAAGAATGGCTAAGGTATTCGCGATTGCGAACCAGAAAGGTGGTGTGGGCAAGACCACCACCTGCATCAACCTCGCAGCATCCCTGGTCGCCACCAAGCGCCGGGTGCTGCTGATCGATCTTGATCCACAGGGCAACGCCACCATGGGTAGCGGTGTGGATAAACACGGCCTGGAAAACTCGGTCTACGACCTGTTGATCGGCGAATGCGACCTGGCCCAGGCCATGCATTACTCCGAACACGGTGGCTACCAGTTGCTTCCAGCCAACCGCGACCTGACGGCAGCCGAAGTGGTGCTGCTGGAAATGCAGATGAAGGAAAGTCGTCTGCGCAGCGCCCTGGCGCCGATTCGCGAGAGTTACGACTACATTCTGATCGACTGCCCGCCGTCGCTGTCGATGCTCACGCTGAATGCGCTGGTTGCCGCCGATGGGGTAATTATCCCCATGCAGTGCGAATACTTTGCCCTCGAGGGTTTGAGCGACCTTGTGGATAACATCAAGCGTATCGCTGAACTGTTGAACCCGAACCTGAAGGTCGAAGGCCTGCTGCGGACCATGTACGACCCGCGCCTGAGCCTGATGAACGATGTGTCGGCCCAGCTCAAGGAGCACTTCGGCGAACAGTTGTACGACACGGTTATCCCGCGCAACATCCGCCTGGCCGAAGCGCCGAGCTATGGCATGCCGGCGTTGGCCTATGACAAATCATCGCGTGGCGCCATTGCCTACCTGGCATTGGCTGGCGAGATGGTTCGCCGCCAACGCAAACACTCACGTGCCACCGCTGCTCAGGCAACTTAAGGAATCCCCATGGCCGTCAAGAAACGAGGTCTCGGACGTGGACTGGATGCACTGCTGAGTGGTCCGACTGTCAGCGCGCTGGAAGAACAGGCGGTGCAGGCGGAACAGCGTGAGCTGCAACACCTGCCCCTGGACCTGCTGCAGCGTGGTAAATACCAGCCGCGTCGCGACATGGATCCGCAGGCACTGGAAGAGCTGGCGCAATCGATCAAGGCCCAGGGCGTGATGCAACCCATCGTGGTGCGCCCCATTGGTGGCGGTCGCTTTGAAATCATCGCCGGTGAGCGTCGCTGGCGTGCGAGCCAACAGGCCGGCCAGGAAACTATCCCGGCGATGGTCCGTGAAGTCTCGGATGAAACTGCCGTCGCCATGGCGCTGATCGAGAACATCCAGCGCGAAGACCTCAATCCAATCGAGGAAGCCGTTGCGTTGCAGCGCCTGCAGCAGGAATTCCAGCTGACGCAGCAGCAAGTCGCCGATGCCGTGGGCAAATCCCGGGTGACTGTGGCCAACCTGTTGCGCCTGATCGCCTTGCCGGAAGTCATCAAGACCATGTTGTCCCATGGCGATCTGGAAATGGGTCATGCCCGTGCTTTGCTGGGTTTGCCGGAAAATCAACAGGTTGAAGGGGCGCGACACGTTGTCGCACGGGGCCTTACCGTGCGCCAGACTGAAGCCCTGGTTCGCCAGTGGTTGAGTGGCAAACCGGAGGCGGTGGAACCGGTCAAACCGGATCCGGATATCGCCCGTCTGGAACAGCGTCTGGCCGAGCGCCTAGGCTCTGCGGTGCAGATCCGCCACGGGAAGAAGGGAAAAGGCCAGTTGGTGATTGGCTATAATTCACTGGATGAGCTTCAAGGTGTCCTTGCACACATCCGCTGAAACATTTCCTCATGTAGCGTGCAGTCGGAAATCACTACCTGACAGTTGAATAGGGGCTGAACCGCCCCTATACTCTGCGCGCATTTTGTCGGCACAAATTATGCCAAGTCATTGCGTTCTGGCAGCCGACCTTTGAGGAGCAAGAGTGATGGAAACACGCACGCCAAACCGCTTGCCGTTCCATCGCTTGGCGGTTTTTCCGGTGTTGCTGGCTCAGTTTGTCGTTGTGCTGGTAGCCGCTTTGGCGCTCTGGCAATGGCATGGAGTCGTAGCCGGATACTCGGGACTCTGCGGAGGCCTGATAGCTTTGCTTCCCAATGTTTATTTCGCTCACAGGGCATTTCGGTTTTCCGGCGCCCGAGCAGCTCAAGCCATCGTCCGGTCATTTTATGCCGGCGAGGCGGGCAAACTGATTTTAACGGCAGTGCTGTTTGCACTGACGTTCGCAGGTGTGAAGCCATTGGCGCCGTTAGCAGTCTTCGGTGTCTTTGTGTTGACCCAACTGGTCAGCTGGTTCGCTCCCCTGCTGATGAGAACAAGACTTTCGAGACCTTAGGGCGTTTGAGGCAACCATGGCAGAGACAACCGCTTCGGGCTATATCCAGCACCACTTGCAGAACCTGACTTTCGGTCAGCATCCTACCGGCGGCTGGGGCTTTGCCCACACCGCAGCAGAAGCCAAGGAAATGGGCTTCTGGGCTTTCCACGTCGATACCCTCGGCTGGTCGGTCGCATTGGGTCTGATCTTCGTTCTTCTTTTCCGCATGGCGGCGAAGAAAGCAACTTCCGGTCAACCGGGTGCCTTGCAGAACTTCGTTGAAGTATTGGTCGAATTCGTCGATGGCAGCGTGAAAGACAGCTTCCATGGCCGTAGCCCGGTGATTGCACCGCTGGCACTGACCATCTTCGTCTGGGTGTTCCTGATGAACGCCGTCGACCTGGTTCCGGTCGACTGGATTCCGCAACTGGCCATGGCCATCAGCGGCGATCCGCACATCCCATTCCGCGCTGTATCGACCACTGACCCGAACGCAACTCTGGGCATGGCGTTCTCGGTATTCGCGCTGATCATTTTCTACAGCATCAAGGTCAAGGGCATCGGCGGCTTCATCGGCGAACTGACCCTGCACCCGTTCGGCAGCAAGAACATTTTCGTTCAAGCCCTGCTGATCCCGGTGAACTTCCTGCTGGAGTTCGTGACGCTGATCGCCAAGCCAATCTCGCTGGCACTGCGTCTGTTCGGCAACATGTATGCCGGCGAACTGGTGTTTATTCTGATCGCTGTGATGTTCGGCAGTGGTCTGCTCTGGCTTAGCGGCCTGGGCATTGTTCTGCAGTGGGCGTGGGCTGTGTTCCACATCCTGATCATCACCCTGCAGGCGTTTATCTTCATGATGCTGACCATCGTCTACCTGTCGATGGCACACGAAGAGAACCATTAAGGCTGGCTTCGGCTAGTCTGATGTCCCTCTCGTCTCGGCGGGAGGGGGCCCATCACGGGCTTGATGAAACGATTTGTTTTACCGCTTTAAATTAAAAAAACCTAAACCATACGACGTAAAAGTCGGGAGGAAAGATGGAAACTGTAGTTGGTCTAACCGCTATCGCTGTTGCACTGTTGATCGGCCTGGGCGCACTGGGTACCGCAATTGGTTTCGGCCTGTTGGGCGGCAAGTTCCTGGAAGGCGCTGCGCGTCAACCAGAAATGGTTCCAATGCTGCAAGTTAAAATGTTCATCGTTGCCGGTCTGCTCGACGCCGTAACCATGATCGGTGTTGGTATCGCTCTGTTCTTCACCTTTGCGAACCCGTTCGTTGGTCAGATCGCTGGCTAATTACTCGGATCTTCCGAGTAATTTGATGTGATGGACAACGTAACTGCGAGGTGTTGGCGTGAACATTAATGCGACCCTGATTGGCCAGTCCGTTGCGTTCCTGATTTTTGTACTGTTCTGCATGAAGTTCGTATGGCCTCCGGTCATTACGGCGCTGCGTGAACGTCAAAAGAAGATCGCGGATGGACTGGACGCTGCCAGCCGAGCAGCTCGCGACCTGGAGTTGGCCCACGAGAAAGTGGGTCAGCAACTGCGCGAAGCGAAAGCTCAGGCAGCTGAAATCATCGAGCAAGCCAAGAAGCGCGGTTCTCAGATTGTCGACGAAGCCCGTGAACAGGCTCGCGTCGAAGCTGACCGTGTGAAGGCTCAGGCTCAGGCCGAGATCGAACAGGAAATCAACAGTGTCAAAGACGCGCTGCGCGCCCAAGTGGGTAGCCTGGCCGTTGGTGGTGCTGCGAAGATCCTGGGTGCCACAATCGATCAAAACGCGCACGCAGAGCTGGTTAACCAACTGGCTGCTGAAATCTAAGCGAGGGCGATCATGGCAGAACTGACCACGTTGGCCCGACCTTACGCTAAGGCGGCCTTCGAGCACGCTCAGGCCCACCAGCAACTGGCCAATTGGTCAGCCATGCTCGGCCTGGCAGCAGCGGTGTCGCAAGACGACACCATGCTGCGCGTGCTCAAGGCCCCGCGACTGACGAGCGCAGAAAAGGCCGCCACGTTCATTGACGTGTGCGGCGACAAGTTTGATGTGAAGGTACAGAACTTCATCCACGTCGTTGCCGAAAACGACCGTCTCCCGCTGTTGCCGGAGATCGCCGCTCTGTTCGACCTGTACAAGGCCGAACAAGAGAAGTCGGTAGACGTGGAAGTGACCAGTGCTTTTGCATTGAACCAAGAACAGCAAGACAAACTCGCCAAGGTTCTCAGTGCACGACTCAACCGGGAAGTGCGCCTGCAAGTCGAGGAAGACAGCTCCCTTATTGGTGGTGTTGTCATCCGCGCCGGCGACCTGGTTATCGATGGCTCGATTCGCGGCAAAATCGCGAAACTTGCCGAAGCATTGAAATCTTGAGTTTGAAGGGGCAGCAGAGCAATGCAGCAACTCAATCCTTCCGAAATAAGTGAAATTATCAAGGGCCGCATCGACAAGCTCGATGTGACCTCCCAAGCCCGTAACGAAGGCACTGTCGTCAGCGTATCTGACGGCATCGTGCGGATTCACGGTCTGGCCGACGTAATGTACGGCGAGATGATCGAGTTTCCGGGCGGCGTCTACGGTATGGCCCTCAACCTGGAGCAAGACTCCGTAGGTGCCGTTGTATTGGGCGCTTACCAGTCTCTTGCCGAAGGCATGAGCGCCAAGTGCACTGGCCGCATCCTCGAAGTTCCAGTTGGTAAGGAACTGCTGGGTCGCGTAGTCGACGCACTGGGTAACCCAGTTGACGGCAAAGGTCCGCTGAACAACACCGAGACCGACGCGGTCGAGAAAGTTGCTCCAGGCGTGATCTGGCGTAAGTCGGTAGACCAGCCTGTACAGACTGGCTACAAGGCTGTCGATGCCATGATCCCTGTCGGCCGTGGCCAGCGTGAGCTGATCATCGGTGACCGTCAGATCGGTAAAACCGCTCTGGCGATCGACGCGATCATCAACCAGAAAGACAGCGGCATTTTCTGCGTATACGTAGCAATCGGTCAGAAACAATCGACCATCGCCAACGTTGTGCGCAAGCTGGAAGAAAACGGCGCTCTGGCCAACACGATCATCGTGGCTGCCAGTGCTTCGGAATCTCCTGCACTGCAATACCTGGCACCGTACTCCGGTTGCACCATGGGCGAATACTTCCGCGACCGCGGTGAAGACGCGCTGATCGTTTATGACGATCTGTCCAAGCAAGCAGTGGCTTACCGCCAGATTTCCCTGCTGCTGCGCCGTCCACCAGGCCGTGAAGCTTACCCAGGCGACGTGTTCTATCTCCACTCCCGTCTGCTGGAGCGCGCATCCCGCGTTTCGGAAGAGTACGTAGAGAAGTTCACCAACGGCGCAGTGACCGGCAAAACCGGTTCCCTGACCGCACTGCCGATCATCGAAACCCAGGCTGGCGACGTTTCCGCGTTCGTTCCGACCAACGTGATTTCCATCACCGACGGTCAGATCTTCCTGGAATCGGCCATGTTCAACTCGGGCATCCGCCCTGCAGTGAACGCCGGTGTTTCGGTATCCCGTGTGGGTGGTGCCGCTCAGACCAAGATCATCAAGAAGCTGTCCGGTGGTATCCGTACCGCTCTGGCTCAGTACCGTGAACTGGCGGCATTCGCCCAGTTCGCTTCTGACCTGGACGAAGCGACCCGTAAGCAACTTGAGCATGGTCAGCGCGTAACCGAGCTGATGAAGCAGAAGCAATACGCGCCAATGTCGATCGCCGACATGTCGCTGTCGCTGTATGCCGCTGAGCGTGGGTTCCTGACTGACATTGAAAACGCCAAAGTCGGCAGCTTCGAACAAGCGCTGATTGCTTACTTCAACCGCGATCACGCCGCCTTGATGGCGAAGATCAACGTGAAGGGTGACTTCAATGACGAAATCGACGCTGGCCTGAAAGCCGGTATCGAGAAGTTCAAGGCCACCCAAACCTGGTAAGCCGCAGCGGGGGCCGCGAGGCTCCCGCTTGCTAACCTGATAGGTGTTACATGGCAGGCGCAAAAGAGATTCGCAGTAAGATTGCGAGCATCAAAAGCACGCAAAAAATTACCAGCGCCATGGAAAAAGTGGCGGTCAGCAAAATGCGCAAGGCACAACTGCGCATGGCTGCTAGCCGTCCTTATGCGGAGCGCATCCGCCAGGTTATTGGTCATCTGGCCAACGCCAACCCGGAATATCGCCACCCATTCATGATCGACCGTGAAGTAAAGCGCGTTGGTTATGTCGTGGTGAGCAGTGACCGTGGTCTGTGTGGTGGCTTGAACACCAACCTGTTCAAGGCCCTGGTCAAGGACATGGCGGTAAACCGTGAAAACGGCGTCGAGATCGATCTGTGTGTTGTTGGTAGCAAGGGTGCGGCTTTCTTCCGCAACTTCGGCGGTAACGTCGTCGCAGCTATCAGCCACCTGGGTGAAGAGCCGTCGATCAATGATCTGATCGGCAGCGTCAAGGTGATGCTGGATGCCTACCTGGACGGCCGTATTGACCGCCTGTCCGTAGTCTCCAACAAGTTCATCAACACCATGACGCAAACGCCTACCGTGGAGCAGTTGATTCCACTGGTGGCAACCCCGGATCAGGAACTCAAGCACCACTGGGACTATCTCTACGAACCGGATGCCAAGGAGCTGCTCGACGGCTTGATGGTCCGTTACGTCGAGTCGCAGGTCTACCAGGCGGTGGTCGAGAACAACGCAGCTGAACAAGCGGCGCGGATGATCGCGATGAAGAACGCTACCGACAACGCCGGTGATTTGATCAGCGAATTGCAGCTGGTCTACAACAAGGCGCGTCAGGCTGCGATCACCCAAGAGATCTCGGAAATCGTCGGCGGCGCTGCCGCGGTTTAACGGTTCAAATATTCAGAGGATCCAGCTATGAGTAGCGGACGTATCGTTCAAATCATCGGCGCCGTTATCGACGTGGAATTCCCACGCGACAGCGTACCGAGCATCTACGACGCCTTGAAAGTTCAAGGCGCCGAAACCACTCTGGAAGTTCAGCAGCAGCTGGGCGACGGCGTGGTGCGTACCATTGCGATGGGCTCCACCGAAGGCTTGAAGCGCGGTCTGGACGTCAACAACACTGGCGCAGCCATCTCCGTACCAGTCGGTAAAGCGACCCTGGGCCGGATCATGGACGTTCTGGGCAACCCGATCGACGAAGCGGGTCCGATCGACACCGACGAGCGTTGGGGTATCCACCGCGCTGCGCCTACGTTCGCAGAGCAGGCAGGCGGCAACGACCTGCTGGAAACCGGCATCAAGGTAATCGACCTGGTTTGCCCGTTCGCCAAGGGTGGTAAGGTTGGTCTGTTCGGTGGTGCCGGTGTAGGCAAAACCGTAAACATGATGGAACTGATCCGTAACATCGCCATCGAGCACAGCGGTTATTCCGTGTTCGCCGGTGTGGGTGAGCGTACTCGTGAGGGTAACGACTTCTACCACGAGATGAAGGATTCCAACGTACTGGACAAGGTTGCTCTGGTATACGGCCAAATGAACGAGCCACCAGGAAACCGTCTGCGCGTAGCGCTGACTGGCCTGACCATGGCTGAGAAGTTCCGTGACGAAGGTAACGACGTTCTGCTGTTCGTCGACAACATCTATCGTTACACCCTGGCCGGTACTGAAGTATCCGCACTGCTGGGCCGTATGCCTTCGGCAGTAGGTTACCAGCCGACCCTGGCTGAAGAGATGGGCGTTCTGCAAGAGCGTATCACTTCGACCAAGCAAGGTTCGATTACTTCGATCCAGGCGGTATACGTACCAGCGGACGACTTGACCGACCCGTCGCCAGCGACCACCTTCGCCCACTTGGACGCCACCGTCGTTCTGTCCCGTGACATCGCTTCCCTGGGTATCTACCCAGCGGTAGACCCACTGGACTCGACTTCGCGTCAGCTGGATCCGAACGTGATCGGCAACGACCACTACGATACCGCTCGCGGTGTTCAGTACGTGCTGCAGCGTTACAAAGAACTGAAGGACATCATTGCGATCCTGGGTATGGACGAGCTGTCGGAAGCCGACAAGCAGTTGGTAAACCGTGCTCGTAAGATCCAGCGTTTCTTGTCGCAGCCGTTCTTCGTGGCTGAAGTCTTCACCGGTGCTTCGGGTAAATACGTTTCCCTGAAAGACACTATTGCTGGCTTCAAAGGCATCCTCAACGGTGACTACGACCATCTGCCAGAACAAGCGTTCTACATGGTTGGCGGCATCGAAGAAGCGATCGAGAAAGCCAAGAAACTGTAATTCCGGCGCCCGGAAACGGGCGCTAATCAGGTTGAGGCAATCAGATGGCTAATATGACAGTCCATTGCGACATCGTCAGCGCGGAAGGGGAAATCTTTTCCGGTCTGGTCGAGATGGTGATTGCGCACGGTGCACTGGGTGATCTTGGTATCGCCCTGGGTCACGCGCCGCTGATCACTAATCTGAAACCGGGTCCGATCCGCCTGATCAAGCAGGGTGGGGAAACCGAGGTGTTCTACGTCTCGGGTGGTTTCCTCGAGGTTCAGCCGAACATGGTCAAGGTTCTTGCCGACACCGTGCAACGTGCTGCCGACCTGGATGAAGCCTCCGCTCAGGAAGCCGTCAAGGCTGCCGAGAAGGCCCTGCATGAACAAGGCGCCGAGTTCGATTACGGTGCCGCTGCAGCACGCCTGGCCGAGGCCGCAGCTCAGCTGCGTACTCTCCAGCAGATCCGCAGGAAGTAAGACGGCATCAGCCGTTGCAACGACTGCGTGATTGATTAAAAAGGGTAGCCTCGGCTACCCTTTTTCTTTTTCAGATATTCATCTCTTGGTCGCAGCCGCTGACCACCCAGGATTGGTAGCCAGTCATGTCGCTAGAAATCGTTATCCTCGCCGCAGGTCAGGGCACCCGCATGCGTTCGGCCCTGCCGAAAGTACTCCACCCGGTCGCGGGCAATTCGATGCTGGGCCATGTTATCCACAGCGCCCGTCAGCTTCAGCCACAGCGCATTCACGTGGTGATCGGGCACGGTGCTGATGCCGTTCGCGAGCGCCTGGCGGCCGATGACCTGAATTTCGTCCTGCAGGACAAACAACTGGGCACCGGCCATGCAGTGGCCCAGGCGGTACCCTTCATCACCGCCGATACCGTGCTGATTCTCTACGGCGACGTGCCGCTGATCGAAGTCGAGACCCTGCAACGCCTGCTCACTCACGTCGCGCCGCAACAACTGGGCTTGCTGACCGTCGAACTGGACGACCCGACCGGTTATGGTCGGATCGTGCGCGATGCCGCGGGCAAGGTCGCGGCCATTGTCGAGCAGAAAGACGCCAACGAAGCCCAGCGGGCAATCACCGAGGGCAACACCGGTATCCTCGCGCTGCCTTCCGCGCGGTTGGGCGAGTGGATGGGCCGGCTGTCGAACAACAATGCCCAGGGCGAGTACTACCTCACCGACGTGATCGCCATGGCGGTCAGCGATGGCCTCGTGGTGGCCACCGAGCAACCCCATGACGCCATGGAAGTGCAGGGCGCCAACGACCGCAAGCAACTCGCCGAACTGGAGCGTCATTACCAACTGCGTGCCAGCCGACGTTTGATGGCCCAAGGGGTGACCCTGCGCGATCCTGCCCGTTTTGATGTGCGTGGTGAAGTGACCGTAGGTCGCGATGTGCTCATCGATATCAACGTCATTCTTGAAGGCCGGGTGGTGATCGAGGACGACGTGGTGATCGGCCCGAACTGCGTGATCAAGGACAGCACCCTGCGCAAAGGTGTGGTGATCAAGGCCAACAGCCACATCGAAGGCGCCGTGATGGGTGAGGGCAGCGACGCCGGCCCATTCGCCCGTTTGCGCCCAGGCACAGTGCTGGAAGCCCGGGCTCATGTGGGTAACTTTGTCGAACTGAAGAATGCGCATCTGGGCGAAGGCGCCAAGGCCGGTCACCTGACGTACCTGGGCGACGCCGAAATTGGCGCGCGGACCAATATCGGCGCCGGCACCATCACCTGCAACTACGATGGGGTGAACAAGTGGAAGACCACCTTGGGTGAGGACGTGTTCATCGGGTCGAACAACTCCTTGGTCGCACCTGTGGATATCGCCAGTGGTGCGACCACTGCCGCCGGCTCGACCATCACTTCCGATGTGGATAAGTCTCAGCTGGCGGTGGGCCGTGCTCGGCAGAAGAACATCGATGGCTGGAAGCGTCCGGAGAAAGTCAAAAAGTCTTGAGTTATCCACATGTGCAGTTATGCACATGCTGAATGCACTTGATTGTGGGCAAGTCTGGACTCGACGGACTTGCCCACAGTGCTTTCTATCCACAAGGATTTTTTCTCTTGCCTGCTTGACGAATTTCCGCTGATCGGTTTTGATTGCTTTCGTTATCTTTCGAAACGAAACTTGTCAGCATGTCGAAGCGTAATACCCCTCAACGTCGCCATAACATCCTTGCCTTGCTCACCGAGCAGGGTGAAGTCAGTGTGGACGAATTGGCCAAGCGCTTCGAGACCTCGGAAGTGACGATTCGCAAGGACCTGGCCGCGCTGGAAAGCCATGGTTTGTTGCTGCGTCGTTATGGTGGCGCGATCACCATGCCGCAGGAACTGGTCAGTGAGCCAGGTCAACCCGTCTCCCAGTACAAACAAGCCATCGCCCGCGCCGCCGTCACGCGGATTCGCGAGCACGCTCGAATCATCATCGACAGTGGCAGCACCACCGCCGCGATGATTCCCCAGCTTGGCCTGCAGCCAGGGCTGGTGGTCATGACCAATTCCCTGCACGTCGCCAACGCCTTGAGCGAGCTTGAGCATGAGCCCGTGCTGTTGATGACCGGCGGCACCTGGGACCCGCATTCGGAATCCTTCCAGGGGCAAGTGGCCGAGCAGGTACTACGCTCTTACGATTTCGACCAGTTGTTCATTGGTGCCGATGGCATCGACCTGGTCCGTGGCACCACGACTTTCAATGAATTGCTCGGCCTCAGCCGGGTCATGGCCGAAGTGGCCCGTGAAGTGATCGTGATGGTCGAATCCGACAAGATCGGCCGCAAAATCCCCAACCTGGAACTGCCCTGGAGCAGCGTCCATACCCTCATTACCGACGATCGCCTGCCTGATGACGCGCGCGATCAGATTCGGGCCCGTGGCATTCATTTGATTTGCGCGGGCGTCAGCCAGGAGAAATAACATGTGTGGAATTGTTGGCGCAGTCGCCGAACGTAACATCACCGCGATTTTGCTCGAAGGCCTCAAGCGCCTTGAATACCGTGGCTATGACAGCGCCGGTGTGGCGGTGTACACCAACGACAATTCGCTGCAGCGCATGCGTCGGCCGGGCAAGGTCAGCGAACTGGAACTGGCCCTGGAAGCTGCACCACTGGTTGGCCGCCTCGGCATCGCCCACACCCGCTGGGCCACCCACGGTGCCCCGTGCGAGCGTAACGCCCACCCGCATTTCTCCGGCGATCTGGCGGTGGTGCACAACGGCATCATCGAAAACCATGAAGTCCTGCGCGCACAGCTCAAGGCGCTGGGGTATGAGTTCACTTCGGACACCGACACCGAAGTCATCGCCCACCTGCTCAACCACAAACTCAAGGACCAGCCGGACCTGACCATAGCCCTCAAGGCCACCGTCAAGGAACTGCACGGCGCCTACGGTCTGGCGGTGATCAACGCCAAGCAGCCGGACCGCCTGGTGGCCGCTCGCAGTGGCAGCCCGTTGGTGATCGGCCTGGGCCTGGGCGAGAACTTCCTCGCCTCCGACCAGTTGGCCCTGCGTCAGGTGACCGACCGTTTCATGTACCTGGAAGAAGGCGATATCGCCGAGATTCGCCGCGACAGCGTGCAAATCTGGGACATCGACGGCAAGGCCGTCGAGCGTGAAACCGTGCAGTACCGCGACAGCGCCGAATCGGCCGAGAAGGGCGAGTACCGCCACTTCATGCTCAAGGAAATCCACGAACAACCGGCTGTGGTGCAACGCACCCTGGAAGGTCGCCTGAGCCAGGGCCAGGTACTGGTGCAGGCCTTTGGCCCACAAGCGGCCGAGCTGTTCGCCAAGGTCCGCAATGTGCAGATCGTCGCCTGCGGTACCAGCTATCACGCCGGGATGGTTGCTCGTTACTGGCTCGAAGAGCTGGCCGGTATTCCGTGCCAGGTCGAAGTGGCCAGTGAGTTCCGCTACCGCAAGGTGGTGGTGCAACCGGACTCGCTGTTTGTGACCATTTCCCAGTCCGGCGAAACCGCCGACACCCTGGCCGCGCTGCGCAATGCCAAGGAGCTGGGCTTCCTCGCCAGCCTGGCGATCTGCAACGTCGGCATCAGCTCGCTGGTGCGCGAATCCGACCTGACCCTGCTGACCCAGGCCGGTCGTGAAATCGGCGTGGCCTCGACCAAAGCCTTCACCACCCAATTGGTCGGCCTGCTCCTGCTGACCCTGTCCCTGGGCCAGGTGCGCGGCACCCTGGGGGAAGGTGTGGAAGCCAAATTGGTCGAAGAACTGCGTCGCTTGCCAGCGCGCCTGGGCGAAGCCCTGGCGATGGACAGCACCGTAGAGAAAGTCGCCGAGCTGTTTGCCGAGAAACACCACACCCTGTTCCTCGGCCGTGGCGCGCAATTCCCGGTAGCGATGGAAGGGGCGCTCAAGCTCAAGGAAATCTCCTACATCCACGCTGAAGCCTACCCGGCGGGCGAGCTGAAACACGGCCCACTGGCGCTGGTCGACAACGACATGCCGGTCGTCACCGTTGCCCCGAACAACGAACTGCTGGAAAAGCTCAAATCCAACCTGCAGGAAGTCCGTGCCCGTGGCGGCCAGCTGATCGTCTTCGCTGACGAAAAAGCCGGCATGAGCAACGGTGAAGGCACCCACGTGGTGAACATGCCGCATATCCACGACATCCTGTCGCCGATTCTCTACACCATTCCGCTGCAACTGCTCTCGTACTACGTCGCCGTGCTCAAGGGCACCGACGTCGACCAGCCGCGCAACCTGGCGAAGTCGGTGACGGTGGAATAAGTTATCCACAGTGTCGAGTTTTGAAAAAATCGCAGCCTTGGCTGCGATTTTTTTAACCCCGGCGATTATCACAACTGATGTTTAGTCCGTCAGACTCATGAACGCTTTTGCCCAGGTTTCGTAGTCGTCTGGCGCGGTATAGCGGTGAGTCAGCTGTGAGGCAGTGGTTCTGCTGTCCGCGGCCATGCCCCGCTGTTCGCGCAAGCTGTCGTATGTCGCTTTGATCGCGGCGAAACAGGCGGCATGACCATCTACCACAATACGTACGCCCAACTGGCTCAAGCGTTGCGGATCACGCAGTGCCGTGTTGCCGTAGGTCACCAGCATCAAGGGTACTTGCAGGCTATCGGCGATGGCTTCGAGATGGGTGAAGTCCTGTACACCGACCAGACAGATGCCATCGGCTCCCGCATCCTGATAGGCACGTGTGCGCTGGATGACTTCGTCGAGCGTTTGAGCGCTGGCATGGGTGCGGGCGAACAACACCAGCTCTGCGTCTTCGCGCGCTCGTTGCGCTGCGCGCAGCTTGCCGACGCCTTCCTCGATGCTGATCAGGGAGAACGCTGGACCGCCATAAGCGCTCGGCAGTTGCGTGTCCTCCAAGGTCAATGCCGCCACGCCAGCTCGCTCCAGTTCAGTCACCGTGCGCATGACATTCAGGGCGTTGCCATAGCCATGGTCGGCGTCGGCGATTATCGGGAGTTGAGCAACTCGCCCTATGCGTGTGGCCTGCTCGACAAATTCGCTGAGTGTGATCAGGGCGATATCGGGGGCACCCAGAATGTGCAGGGAGGCGACTGAGCCACCCAGGATACCGACCTCGAAACCCAGATCGGCGGCGATTCTGGCGGACAATGGATCGAATACGGACGCAGTGCCAAATGACTGCTGGCCGGCCAACAGGGCCCGGAAGGTCTTGCGCAGTTCGTGGTGACTGGCTTTGTGCATGGCGATCTCTGAGCGTTTGCATTGGATGGCGCCGTGCAGAGACTGAGAGGGGCGATGCGTTCGCCGCTGGTTGACGGCGCTGCCGACTGCACGACGAGTACCCGGCCATGGCGTGAGTGTCATGGCCGGGTACAGGTTTTACTTGATGAAGCGCACCTGGCTGTTGATCTTCTCGATCACCGCGCCTTTGCGTTCGTTGAAGCGCAGTTTGTTCTGTTCGAACAAGTTGTTGCCCTTGGTATCGATGGAGATGATCAGTGGGCCAAATTCTCGCACCCGGTTCACCCAGAGGGTTTCCGGCATGCCCAGATCCTGCCATTCGGCACGCTCGATTTCCTCGACCTGGGTCGCCGCGAGCACCGCGCAGCCGCCAGGGAACACCGCATGCACGGCTTTGTTTTCAAGACAGCCGGTGGTGGTCTCGGGTCCCATGCCGCCCTTGCCGACGATCAGTTTGACGCCGGTTTGCTCGATGAACTCCTTCTCGAACTTTTCCATGCGCATGCTGGTCGTCGGGCCGATGGAGACCATCTCGAAACTGCCGTCGTCCTTTTTCCGGACGATCGGGCCGGCGTGGAAGATTGCTCCGCCACGCAGGTCCACGGGCAGCTCGCGTTTGAGCTCGATCAGGCGGCGGTGCGCCACATCGCGGCACGTCACCAACTGGCCGGTCAGGTAGACCACGTCGCCGACGTTAAGGCTGGCGAGGTCCTCGTCCTTGATCGGGGTGCTGAGGATCTTTTTCACAGTACTACTCCTTCATGGGAGAGGATGTCGTAGGAGAGGTCGGCATTGATGCGGATCTTGCCTCGCCGGTGAGCCCAGCAGCCGGTAGATACCGCCACGCCGATGGTCGACGGGTGCCGCGCCGATGACTCGATGTTCACGCCCATCACGCTGCTGTTGCCGGTCAAGCCCTGTGGACCGATACCGATCTCGTTGAGACCGTCTTCCAGGAGTTTTTCCATCATCGCGGCGCTTTCGTTCGGATGGCTGGAGTCGACCTCTCGCAGAATCGCTCGCTTGGACAGACGTGCCGCGGTTTCCACCGACGTGGAGACACCCACGCCGACCAGCAGCGGCGGACAGGCATTGATACCGCGCGAGGTGATTACGTCGAAGACGAATTCGGTCACCCCTTCGTAGCCTTGGCCGGGCATCAACACCTTGGCCGAGCCTGGCAAGGTGCAGCCGCCGCCTGCCATGTAGACGTCGATGATCGCGTGGTCGGCGTCAGGGATGATTTCCCAGTCCAGCCATGGAATTTTCGAGCCGGTATTGGTCCCGGTGTTTTTTTCGATAAAGGTCTCCACGGCGTTGTGGCGCAGCGGGCCCTTGATCGTTGCCTCTTTTGTCGCGTTTTCCAGGATGCCTTCCAGCTCGCCGAGGAGCGGGAAACGCGCACCGGCAGAAATGAAGTACTGAATGACCCCGGTGTCCTGGCAGCTCGGGCGGTTCAGCTTGTCGGCGTACTCCTGGTTGTCGGCCATTGAGTCGTAGACAGCGATGGCCAGCGGATTGGTCTCCGCAGCACGCAATTTCGCGGTCTTCTCTTTGACATCCTTAGGCAGGCGCTTGCCGATGTAAGCGGTGAACTTGGCCATTACGTCGGTTAGCGAATCAACGGCTATTTCTTTATCCACGGTTGTTCTCCTTACTGCATCACAAGGCTGATTTGACTGGACTCGGGCTGTGGCGCGGCGTTGTTTCCTGGTGCTGGTTGTGTGCCCGCTCAGGTTCGCCGTCCAGCACTTGATCCATGGTTTTCTTGTCGAGGGCGCCGACCCAGTTGGCGATTGCCATGGTCCCGACTGCGTTGCCGATGGTGTTGGTAATGGCCCGTGCTTCGGACATGAAGCGGTCGACACCGAGCAGCAAGACCATGCCGGCCACCGGAATGTTGTCCATCGTCGCCAGCGTCGCGGCGAGGGTGATGAAGCCTGAACCCGTTACGCCTGCCGAGCCCTTGGAGGTCAGCAACAACACCCCCAGAACGATCAACTGATCCATCAGGGTCAGCGGGGTATTGGTGGCCTGGGCAATGAAAATGGCCGCCATGGTGTAGTAGATGCACTGGCCATCCGGGTTGAAGGTCAAGCCGGACGGGATCACCAGGCCTACTACGGGCTTGGACACACCGACCTTCTCCAGCTTGGTCATCAGCTGTGGCACCACGGACTCGGAAGAACTGGTGCCCAGCACGGTGAACAGTTCTTCCTTGATGTACTTGAGGAACTTCCACAGGCTGAAGCCCGACAGGCGCGAGATGAAGCCAAGAATGAGCACCACGAACAGGAAGCAGGTGATGTACATGGTTGCCATCAGCTTGCCGAGTGAAACGATCGAACCCAGCCCGTACTTGCCGACGGTGAAGGCCATCGCACCACAGGCCGCCAGCGGAGCAACGCGCATGACCATACCGACGATGTGAAACATGCCATGTGAGAAGGCTTCGAGCACATCGACCACGGGTTTGCCCCGAGGGCCCAGATGCGATAGGGCGATACCGAACAGTGTCGAGAACAGCAGGATCGGCAGAATCTGATTTTTGGCAAAGGCGTCGACGATGCTCGCCGGGATCACATTCATCAGGAAGTCGATGAAGCCGCCGGAGTTGGTTGCGGCCGAGGTGTAGGTAGAAATGCTCGCGATATCGAGCGTCGCAGCATCGACGTTCATGCCCTTGCCGGGTTCCACGAGGTTGACCACGATCAGCCCCAGCACCAGCGCAAAGGTCGAGAGGACCTCGAAATAGATCAGCGCTCGCACGCCGACTCGCCCCAATTCCTTCATGTTCTCCATCTTGGCGATGCCCAGCACCACTGTGGCGAAGATGATCGGTGCGAAGACCATCTTGATCAGTTTGATGAAGGCGTCGCCCAAAGGCTTGAGGTCGATGCCGATCTGAGGCCAGAAAACACCGAGCAGGATGCCGGCGGTGACGCCGATCAAAACCTGGACGTAGAGCTTGCCTAGGTATCGCATAGCCATTTATCTCCGCATTATTTTTGTGAGTCGGATTTTTTGTTGGCGGTCGCGGACTCCGTACGCCTGGCCGGTAGCGGCCAAAGCGCACATGAGAGCGCAGGTGGGTCTTGGGTAATCACCCTGTTAAATTAATGGTTTTCATAAAAATCAGTAATACAATGAAATTCACTTCATTGTGTCTTTGAGGTTAATGATGAGTCCGATCTCCGAGCTGGCCTTTTTCACCCTGTTGATCAGAGTCGGAAGCCTGGCGGCGGCAGCCCGCGAGATGAATCTGACGCCACCGGCGGTCTCGAAACGCCTGGCGCTTCTGGAGCGCCGTCTCGGCGTACGTTTGCTCAACCGGACGACGCGCAGCATCAGCCTGACTGCCGAAGGTGAGCTCTATCTGATCAACGCCCAGCGGATCCTCGGGGAGATCGAGGAAATGGAGCGCCAGGTGTCCAGTAGCCGGGCGGAACCGAAGGGCCTGCTGAGGGTGAATGCCCCCCTGGGGTTTGGACGCACTCATGTCGGGCCGGCGATCTCTTCGTTTGCCAGGCGATACCCTGAAGTCGAGGTGCAATTGCACCTGACCGACCGGCCGATCAACTTGCCGGATGACGCCATCGATGTTGCGATCCGTTTTGGCGATCTGCCTGATTCTCGGCTGATTGCGCGCAAAATTGCCTCGAACCGTCGCCGACTGTGCGCCGCACCGGCGTACCTCGAAGCTTTCGGCCATCCGCAGGTTCCCAAGGATCTGTCGCAGCACAGTTGCATCGTCCTGCGCCAGAACGACGCGGCGTTCGGCAGTTGGCGATTCAGTCGTGGCAAGCAGACCGAGTCAGTCAAAGTCCATGGAAGCCTGACCACCAACGATGGTGAAGTGGCATTGAATTGGGCGCTTGATGGTCACGGTATTCTGATGCGTGCCGAATGGAATCTCGCAGCACACTTGCGTTCCGGTCGGCTGGTGGAGGTGCTGGGCGATTACGAGACACCTGCGGCGGATATCTATGCGGTTTACCTTGAGCGCCTCAATCTGTCCGCGAAGGTGTCATTCTTTATCGAGCACCTGCGCGACTTCTTTCGACGCAACGCCGACGGGCCGTCGTGGGCGTGAACTCATCCGCTCTCCCGAGGAAGCCCCCATGGACCGCCTGCAAGAAATGCAAGTCTTCACCACCGTTGCCCAGGAGCAAGGCTTCTCGGCGGCGGCGCGGCGGCTGGGATTATCGGCGGCCAGCGTGACCCGGGCGGTGGCGGCGCTGGAGGTGCGTATTGGCACGCAGTTGCTGATTCGTACCACGCGCAATGTGCACCTGACCGAGGCCGGGCAGCGATACCTGGAAGACTGTCGGCGGATTCTGGCGGACATTCAGGAAGCTGAAGCGTCGGCGGCGGGCAGTCACGCGCAGCCGCGTGGGCAACTGACGGTCACCGCGCCGGTGCTGTTCGGCAACCTGTACGTGACCCCGGTCATGGTGGGGTTCCTCGAGCAATACCCGGAGGTCAGCATCAATGCCTTGCTGGTCGACCGGGTGGTGAGCATGGTCGAGGAGGGCGTTGATGTCGCGGTGCGCATTGGTGATCTGCCGGACAGCAGCCAACATGCGGTGCTGGTGGGGCAGGTGCGGCGGGTGGTCTGCGGATCGGCGGATTACCTGCAGCGGTATGGCCGGCCGACCCATCCCGAGGATCTGCAACGGGCGCGGATCGTCGCGACCTCTGCCATTGGCCAGCAACGCAGTTGGCCGTTCATGGTCGCCGGCGAAACCCTGAATGTGCGCCTCGAGCCGCGTTTGGTGACGACCGCCAACCAGGCAGCGATCAGTGCCGCGGCGCTTGGGCTGGGACTGACACGGGTCCTGTCGTACCAGGTCGCGGATCAGGTGGCGGCGGGTGAGCTGGAAGTCGTCCTTGAGGACTTCGAACTCCCGCCCATGCCGATTCATGTGGTTTATCAGGGCGGGCGCAAGGCGCCGGCGCGGGTTCGTGGTTTTGTCGACTATGCGGTGCAGGCCCTGCGCGAACATCCTTCTTTGCGTCGCTGATGGGTTATTGCAGCTGATGAAATAATAGATTGCTTTTTCTGGTGATTCTGTTGTTTTCAAGTGCGGCGCAAGATGGCTTTCGACAGCGCGATCCAGCCCGGATCTGCGCCAATAAAAGCCGCGGAGCCGATCATGCAGGCCATCAAACTCTACAACTTCCCCCGTTCCGGCCACGCCCACCGCGTGGAGCTGATGCTGTCGTTACTTGAACTGCCGACGGAGCTGATCTTCGTCGATCTGGCGAAGGGCGAGCACAAACAGCCTGATTTCCTGAAAATAAACGCCTTTGGCCAGGTCCCGGCCATCGACGATCAGGGCGTGGTGCTGGCCGATTCCAACGCGATCCTGGTGTACCTGGCGCAAAAGTATGGCGATGGCCGTTGGTTGCCCACTGACCCCATCGGCGCGGCGCGGGTGCAGCGCTGGTTGTCGGTGGCCGCAGGGCCGATTGCCTTCGGTCCGGCCGCGGCACGGCTCATCACGGTGTTTGGCGCATCGTTCAATGCTGAGGAAGTGATCGCCCGAGCCCATGCCTTGCTCAAGGTGATGGATCAGGAATTAGCCAGCTCGACATTCCTCGTCGATAACACGCCGACCATCGCCGATATCGCGGCCTACAGCTATATCGCCCACGCCCCGGAAGGCAACGTCTCGTTGGCAGACTACGCCAATGTGCGTGCCTGGTTGGCGCGGATCGAAGCCTTGCCCGGCTTCGTGCCCATGCCGCGCACCGTGGCTGGCCTGCAAACCGCCTGAGATTGCGCCGTGTGCGCAGGGGAGTGAGGTGATGGAGCTTTCACCGTGGCATGCCGGCGAGCAACAGTTGCAGGCTCGCGTTGGAGTCGCCGAGCGCATGGAGGCGTTTGGGCGCAAGGTCATCCGCAAGGAAATGCCGGATCAACACCGGCAGTTCTACAGCCAGCTGCCGTTTATGCTGTTCGGCGCGGTCGATGCCCAGGGTAATCCGTGGGCCGGCGTCCTCGAAGGTGAGGTCGGCTTTGCTCATTCCCCTGAGCCGGCGCTGTTGCGGCTCGACAGCCTGCCGGCAGCGGATGACCCGGCGCAACTGCAAGCCGGGGTGGCGATCGGCATGCTCGGCATCGAACTGCACACCCGGCGCCGCAACCGCCTCAATGGTCGTGTTAGCGCACTCGATGGCCAGGGCTTGAGCGTCGCGGTCGATCAGGCTTTCGGCAATTGCCCGCAGTACATCCAGCTGCGCCAGTTCGAGAGGGTGCCGTTGGCCGATCCGGCGACGCGCCCGGCACAGCACCTGGATGCGCTGGATGACGCTGCCCGGGCGATGATTCAGGTGGCCGACACGTTTTTTGTCGCTAGCTACGTGGATGTGGATAACTCTCGTTCGGTGGATGTGTCCCATCGCGGTGGCCAGGCAGGGTTCGTCAAGATCGATGGTAATTGCCTGACGATCCCTGATTTTGCCGGCAACCTGCACTTCAATACCCTGGGCAATCTGTTGCTGAACCCGCGTGCCGGCCTGCTGTTCATCGATTTCACGACTGGCGACCTGCTGCAACTCAGCGGCCGCACCGAGATCATCCTCGAGGGGCCAATGGTGGAGGCTTTTCAGGGCGCCGAGCGGCTGTGGAAACTGCATGTCGAGCAGGTAGTCCGGCGGCCTGCCGCGTTGGCATTGCGCTGGCGCTTTGATGGAGTGTCACCCAACAGTCTGTTGACCGGGACCTGGGAACAGGCGGCGGCGCGCTTGCAGGCGCGGGCATTGGGCGATCGTTGGCGGCCATTGCGGGTCAGCCGGATAGAGCGCGAGAGTCAGAATATTCGTTCGATCTACCTCGAAGCGGCGGACGGAGCGGGCTTGCCGCTGTTCCAGGCGGGGCAGCATTTGCCGGTGCGTTTTACCCTTGATGAGCAGGTGCACATCCGCACCTACAGCCTGTCGAGCGCGCCGTCCGATGATTTTTTGCGCATCAGCGTCAAGCGTGAGGGGCGGGTGTCATCGCACTTGCATGAACGGATCAAGGTCGGTGACCTGATCGAGGCGCGCGCGCCCCAAGGGCATTTCACTGTCGCCGCTGATGAACGTCGGCCCTTGGTGCTGCTGGCTGCGGGGGTGGGCATTACGCCGTTGTTGTCGATGTTGCGTGAAGTGGTTTATCAGGGACAGCGCACCCGCTACACCCGGCCGAGCTGGTTGCTGCAGAGTTCGCGCAGCCTTGGCGACCAGCCGTTTCGCGCTGAACTGGATCGCCTGCTGGAGAATAGCGACGACGCGGTGCGAGTGGTGCGCGTGCTCAGTCAGCCGGAGCCCGAAGCCCTGGAGGGCGTGGACTTCGACCTGCGTGGACGGATCGACCTCGCCCTGGTGCAAGAGGTGCTGCAGATCGAGGACTACGATCAAGCGGATTTTGTCCTTTGTGGTCCCGGCAGTTTTACCCAGGCGCTGTACGACGAACTGCGCGACCTGGATGTGGCGGATCAACGGATTCACGCCGAGACCTTCGGTCCCTCGACGCTGCGCCGCAGAGCGGATCCGCTGGCGCCAGTCATCGAGCAACCGGCCGCCGCCACCGAAGCGGTGACGGTGATCTTCCGCAGTGCGCAGATCAACGCACAGTGGCAGCCCGCGGCCGGCACTTTACTGGAGTTGGCGGAGAGCCAGGGATTGCGTCCGGAGTTCAGTTGTCGCGGAGGCTCTTGTGGCACTTGCCGGACCCGTCTGCTCAGCGGCCAGGTGAATTATCCACAGCCCCCGGCGGAGATGCCGGGGGCCGGGGAAGTGCTGATCTGCTGTGCGATTCCGGCCAAGGGCGAGCAGCCGCTGGTGCTGGATTTGTAGGACGGCGCCTCAGGCAAACGACAGGGTTTTTTCCGCCAGCAGTTCCTCATACAACCGGGCCCACTGGCGGCCCATTTCCTCGGCGGTGAACAGCTGCCGGTAGCGGGCTTCGGCCTTGATGCCCATGGCGGCAGCCTGCACTGGGTTGTCCCAGAGCGTGCGCATGGCTTCGCGAAAAGCCTGCGGATTGCTCGGGGGCACCACCAGGCCGGTTTCGCCGTGGTTGTTGATGAAGCTGGTGCCGGTGCCGATTTCACTGGAGATCATCGGTTTGCCGTACATCGCGCCTTCCAGCAGCGAGATGCCAAAAGCTTCCGAACGCAGGTGCGAGGGAAAGACCATGGCGTAGCTCAACTCCAGCACGGCGGCTTTATCGGCATCGTCCAGGCGCCCGACGAACTTGATGTTGCGCAGACCCAGGGCCGCAGCCTGGGCCTGCAATTCGTTTTCCAGCGGGCCGGCGCCGACGATCACCACCGGGTAGTCGACGCCCTTGAGCGCCTCGATGAGGATGTGCAGGCCCTTGTAGTAGCGCATCACACCAACGAACAGGAAGAACCGCTCGCCCAGGCACTCACGCCAGCGTGCCATGCGCTCTGGGTCGGATTTGGGATACGCCGCCTTGTTCAGGCCGTAGGGAATGACCCGGGTTTTCTCCGGGAACTGCTTGAGGACTTCACTGGTTTGCAGGTAGTTCGGTGATGCCGCGACGATCCGGTCAGCGCTGGCGAGGAAGCGCGTCATCAGCGGCCGATAGAGGGTCAGCAGATGTTTCTGGCGGATGATGTCCGAGTGGTAGGTGACCACGCTGGGTTTGTTCATGCCGCTGAGAAAATGTACCAGGTCCATGAACGGCCATGGAAAGTGGTAGTTGACTACATCTGCCTCGGCCGCCAACTCACGGAATTGTTTGAGCACGCTGTAGGAAAAGCCGGTGGAGGCGATCTGCACATCCAGTTTGGCGCGATGCACCTGATGTTGGCCGAACGGAATTACCGCCGGCACAGGGTTGGCACTCAGGGTCAGGACCTGGCTTTCAATACCGTGCGCAACGCCGCTTTCGCACAATTCGAACATCACGTGCTCGGTGCCGCCGACGGTTTCGGACAGATAGGTTTTGTAAAAGTGTAGGACGCGCATTCAACCTCCCAAAGCCTGGCGATAAGCGCGCGCGGTGAGCGTCGCACAACGATCCCAGGAAAAAAGCCGTGACTGTTGCAGACCGGCTTCTCGGCATGCCTGCCAATGCGTTTGATCGTCGACCAGCTGGCTCAGGGCATCGCGCAAGCCGTGCAGGTCATGGGGTTCAATATAGTTGCCGGCAGCACCCGCGACTTCCGGCATCGCCGAACGCCGAGTGACAATCACCGGCGTGCCGCTGGCCATGGCTTCCAGCACCGGCAGGCCAAAGCCCTCGTACAGTGAGGGAAACACCAGCGCCTTGGCACCGGCGATCAATTGGGCGACATGCTCGTCGGATAGATAGCCGAGCAAGCACACCGTGCCCTCGAGCATGCCCTTGCGCAGTTCTTCATTCAGTTGCCCGCTCTTCCAGCCGGCCATGCCGACAATCAGCAGGGGAAACTGTTGGCGCATCGACTCTGGCAGGAGGGCGTGGGCGCGCAGGGCTTGCAGCAGATTCTTGCGCGGCTCCAGGGTGCCGACACAGAGGAAATATCCGCGGGGTTCGACGCCATGGCCGAGCAGTACGCTGTGCAACTCATCGTCGGTACGCGGCTGGAAGCGTGGCGCAGCGCCCAGCGGCGCGACCACGAAGCGCTCCGGGCCCAGACCGAAATAGGCCTGCGCTTCGTCGGCAATGAACTGTGAGTCGGTGAGAATCAGGCTGGCCTGCTGCACGCCCTGTTCCAGGCGCCGCTCGATTTCCTTCAGGCGCGCCGCCGGTTGGGTCGAGGGGTAGTGCACGTGGGTCAGGTCGTGCAGGGTGACGATCGTCGGGCCCTTGAACGCCAGAGGCCACAGGCTCGGTTCGTGGTACAGGTCGACCGTCGGTGGCCGGCCCTTGTCGAAGCGTCGTTGTTCCAACCAGCGCCGGGCCTGATAGGCGCCGGGAATCTGCCGCAGCACCGGGGTGAGCCGCGAATAGCCGGGCAACGCGGCCGCCGGCAGCACCGGGCTCCAGCCCCAGCCGTGGAACAGCGACAGCTCGACATCCGGTTCCCGGCCCAGGGCGCCGACCAACTCCGCCAGGTAATGGCCGATACCCGTACGCGGGGCCTGGAGAACGCGTGCGTTAAGGGCAATCTGCATGCTGCTTCTCGATGCTCGCCGCCGGCTTGTGCACATGGCGCATGACCCGCTCGATCAACTGCGCACTGGCCTCGCGCCAACCGAGCCAGCGCCATTCGCTGACGGTGCGCTCTGCCGGGAAGTGGCCAGTGGTCTCGATCTGCTTGATCAACTCCACCAGGTTTTGCGGATCGTCCAGATCGAAATACGCCATGAACGGCCCGCCGATCTCGCGGAACACCGGAATATCGCTACCCATCGCCGGCAGTCCGCGTTGCATGGCCTCTACCAGCGGCAGGCCGAAACCTTCGACGTAGGAAGGAAACACCAGCGACGTGGCGTTGGAGTAGGCGTGCTCCAGGCTGCGGTCGCTGAGGTCGTTGAACATGAACAGGCGTTTGTTGAGTTCGGGGTGTTTGCGGATGCGCTCGATCAACGCCTCGCATTTCCAGCCGATCCTTCCGGCAATGCACAGCCGGGCCCGCGAGCCATTGGCCCAGGCGATCTCGAAGGCATCGAGCAGGTAGCTGTGGTTCTTGCGCGGCTCGATGGTGCTGACCATCAGGAACACCGGGTCCTTGCTTTTGAACATCTGCGTGAGCGCCGGCTCCACCGGTGTTGAGTCGTCGCACAGGTCCAGTTCGCTGCCCAGGTGAAAGTAGTCGAACCAGCGTTGCGCCACCTGCGCCGGGCCGACCCTGCGCAGCATTTCGTCGCGGACCTGGTCACGAATGGTCGCGGAGATTGCGACATAACCGTCGGCGGTTTTCGCTATCCAGTCGAACCAGTCATTGAACACGCGCACCAGTCCGGCATCGCAAAACTGTGGGTGGGTCAGCGGGATCAAGTCATAGATGACCGAGACGATGCCTACGCCATCGCGCTTGAGTTGTTCGGCCAGCGGAAAAAAATCAGCGTGCCAGGACGAGTCCAGCAACACCAGTTGATCGCCCGCCTGATGCTGCAAGGGTTTGCAGCGAGTGGGGATTTCCTGGCGTTTGAGGCAAAAATTCAGCAGGCGAATTGGCAGACTCAAGGCCGCAAACGCGGCGAGCCGACAGCCCACGTACAGCACCCGTCGGGCGAGCAGTGATTGAGCAAACGGGCGGCGTCGCTCCAGGGTGCGGTGCATCAGCCAGAACGTGTTGGCGACTTGCTCCAAACGTATGCGTAGACCCATCAGGTCTAGCTTGGGCACCGATATCGGGGCGAGGCGGGTGACTTCATACAGCGCGCCGTTGAGCATCACCACGGGTATGCACTGCAGCGCCGGGTCGTTGTTCGGCAGCTCGCTGATGACATTGCGCACCACGCGCTGGATGCCCGAATTGGCCTCCGGGTGCTCGAACACATAGGTGCATTCAACCAGCAGGCGCGTCATGAGGTGGTCTCCGGATTGACCGGTGCAACGGATGAGCGGCTGATGCTGGTCTGGGCTTCCAGCCAGGAACAGCCGACGAAGTCTTCCTGGCGGTTGTTGATGACGTGGAACACCAGGCCGTAGTCGCGCCATTCGAAATTGCGGTCCAGGTGCGAATCCAGGCGTGACAGGCTCAAGGCCACCGAGTAGTTGCCCTTGCCCAGGCGCATGGGGAAGGCGAAGCGGTAGGTCACCCGTTCGCCCGCGTGCAGGTCGGTCAAGGCCTGGTCCAGGCGATGGGTGTTGATTCCGTACATGGCCTGGCCGAGGCGGTCCTTGATCATGAAACCGAGGACCAGGCGTTCGATGTCCTGGCGCACATCGACCTGCACCTCCAGCACCATCGGCTGGCCGACTTCGGCCACTTCCACCGAGCGCTGGCGCTGATCCAGCAGACGCACGCTGTGGATGGTCGCCTCGCCGGTGCCGGAAATGGTTTGCACCTGGCCGTTGGCGAGCATTTCCTGGCGCACGATCTGGCCTTCGCGTTCGGCGAGCATGGCGTTGTAGTAATCCATCACTTCTTCGGGCTTGCCGTGCATGGCCATGCGGCCTTTTTCCAGGAGAATCGCGGTGTCGCAGATCGACTGAATGGCCGAGCGATCATGGGACACGATCAGCAGGGTGGTGCCGTCACGGCGGAAGCTGCGGATGCGCTCGAAACTCTTGTGCTGGAAGTAGGCATCGCCCACCGACAGCGCTTCGTCGACGATCAGGATGTCTGGCCGGCGCGCGGTGGCGACACTGAATGCCAGGCGCATCTGCATGCCGCTGGAGTAGGTGCGCACCGGATGATCGATGGCTGCGCCGATCTCGGCAAAGCCTTCGATCTCGGGCATCAGCGCGTCGATTTCCTCGACCTGCATGCCCAGCAACTGGCCGGCCATGAACACGTTCTGGCGACCGGTGAAATCCGGGTGAAAGCCCATGCCCAGTTCCAGCAGCGCAGCGACTCGCCCTTGCAGGTGAATTTGCCCGCAGGTGGGTTGGGTGGTGCCGGTGATCATTTTCAGCAAGGTGCTTTTGCCGGCGCCGTTGACCCCGACAATCCCCACCGCTTCTCCGGCGGGGATTTCAAAGTCGACGCCCTGCAGCACCCAGTGCTGTTGGTGACGAACCCGGGAGAACGGCACCAGCCATTCCAGCAGGCGGCTCCAGCGATTGGGGTATTGCTTGTAGGCCTTGCCCAGGCCACTGACGCGTATGTGTCCCATCAGAGCTCATCCACCATTTCACCGACGCGCTGGCGGAAAAGCCGCAGCCCCATCAAGCAGAACAACAGGCCGATCACCAGCAGCGGAGTCAGCGAACTCCAGTCCGGCCACTGGTTGTAGAGAAACACGTTCTGGTAGCTGTGCATCAAGGCGGTCAGCGGATTGAGTGCAAGCACGCGCTGGATGCCTTCGGGCAGGATCGACATCGGATACACAATCGGCGTCAGCCAGAACCAGAACTGCAGGAGGATCCCGAAAAACTGCCCGACGTCGCGGAAAAACACATTGAGCACGCCGAGAATCATCCCCAGCCCCGCCGCGAACATCACCTGCAACGCCAGCAGCGGCACCAGCGCCAGCAACGCCATGCCCGGCAGGCGGCCACTGATCAGCAGGAAGCCGATGAACAGCGCGAGAATGATTGCGAAGTTGATCCCGGCGTTGAGGAGCACGATCACCGGCAGGCAGATGCGCGGGAAGCTGATCTTCTTCAGCAGGTTGGCGTTTTCCAGGAACATGTTCTGGCTGCGCAGAGTGATCTCCGAGAACAGGCCCCAGGTCAGCAGCCCCGCGCACAGGTACACGCTATAGGCCAGCCCGTCATCCACGCCCGGCAGGCGGGCGCGCATGATCTGCGAGAAAATCACCGTGTAGACCACGATCATCGACAGCGGGTTGAGCACGGTCCACAGCGCGCCGAACAACGAATTGCGATACCGCGCTTGAAACTCTCGCTTGACGCTGCCGAGGATGAAACCACGGTAACTGCGTAACGAGCGATACAGGTTAAGCAGCATTCAGACCATCCTGCCGTACTGATCTTCGAAGCGGACAATATCGTCCTCTCCCAGATACTCACCGCTTTGCACTTCAATGATGACCAGGTCGATCACCCCCGGGTTTTCCAGACGATGCTTGTGCCCGGCGGCAATGAAGGTTGATTCGTTCTTGGCCACCAGATGCGAGCCGGCGCCGTTATTGGTGACCTTGGCCATGCCCTCGACCACCACCCAGTGTTCGTTGCGATGGTGATGCATTTGCAGGGACAGCTTGGCGCCGGGCTTGACCACGATGCGTTTGATCTTGAAGCGTGGGCCTTCCTCGAGCACGGTGTAGGTGCCCCACGGGCGGCTGACGGTGCGGTGCAGGCGATAGCTTTCGTGGTCGCTTTCCTTGAGCTGCTTGACCACTTTGCGCACGTCTTGCGCGCGATCGGCGTGGGCGACCAGTACGGCGTCGGCGGTGTCGATGACGATCAGGTTATCCACACCCACGGTCGCCACCATGCGCCCGTCGCTTTGCACGTAGTTGTCGCGACTGTCGATAAACAGGGCTTCGCCGCTGGCGCGGTTGTTCTGTGCGTCGGCTGGCAGCAGGGCGCTGACCGCACCCCAGGAACCGATGTCGCTCCAGTCGAATCCGGCCGGAATCACCACGACTTTTTCCGAGCGCTCCATCAAGGCGTAGTCGATGGAAATGTCGGTCATTTGCGCGAAGTGCGCGGCTGACAGTTCCTGTTGCAGGCAGCCCCCGGTTTCCACCACGGCGCTGGCGCCCAGGCAGCCATCGGCCTGCTCCAGCAGCTCCGGGGCGTGAATTTTCAGCTCAGCCAGCAGGGTGCCGACGGCGAAGCAGAACATCCCCGAGTTCCACAGGAAGGCCTGGCTTTCGACGTAGTGGGTTGCGGTTTGCAGGTCGGGTTTCTCGACAAAGCGTGCAACCCGGGAGGCACCTTGCTCATCCAGTTGCTCGCCACGCTCGATGTAGCCGAAGCCGGTCTCCGGTGCGGTGGGGATGATGCCGAAGGTCACCAGGTGTCCGGCCTCGGCCAGTTTCACTGCATGTTTGACCGCTGCGCGGAACGCCTCTTCGTTGCGGATCAGATGATCGGCGGGCATCACCACCATTATCGCTTCGTCGCCGTGCAGCGCCTGCAGCGACAGGGCGGCAGCGGCGATCGCTGGCGCGGTGTTGCGGCCGTTCGGCTCGAGGATGAAGTGCCCGCGATGATGTCCAAGGTGAGCCTGCTGGTAGTGATCCTTGCTCTGGAAGTAGTAGTCGCGGTTGGTCACGGTGACGATATCGCCGTGACTGCCCAGCAGCGAGGCAGCCCGCCGGTAGGTCTTGCCCAGCAACGTCTCGCCATCGGGCAGCATCATGAACGGCTTGGGATGACCTTCACGCGACACCGGCCACAGCCGTGTACCGGCACCGCCGGAAAGAATCACAGGAATCAGCATGGCCTACTCCTTGGCGACACGTTTCATGTCCGCATCCATCATCATGCGGATCAGGGTCTGCAGATCGGTTTTCGGTTTCCAGCCCAGCAGCCGCTGGGCCTTGGCCGGATTGCCCAGCAGTACGTCGACTTCGGCGGGGCGGAAGAACGCCGGGTCGATCTTCACGTAATCACGGTAGTCGAGGCCGACATGGTCGAAGGCGATCTGGCACATCTCGCGCACCGTGGTGGTGACGCCGGTGGCGACCACGAAATCGTCGGCCTTGTCCTGTTGCAGCATCAGCCACATGGCTTCGACGTAGTCACCGGCAAAGCCCCAGTCGCGCTTGGCGTCGATGTTGCCCAGGCGCAGCTCCTGCTGTTTGCCCTGTTTGATCCGGGCGGCGGCGTCGGTGACCTTGCGGGTCACGAACTCGATGCCGCGCAGCGGTGATTCGTGGTTGAAGAGGATGCCGCTGCTGGCGTGCAGGTTGAAACTTTCGCGGTAGTTGACGGTGATCCAGTGACCATAAAGCTTGGCCACGCCGTACGGACTGCGCGGGTAGAACGGGGTGTTCTCGTCCTGTTGCGCGGCCTGGATCAGGCCGAACATTTCGCTGGTCGAGGCCTGGTAGAAACGGGTGTGCGGGCTGAACTGGCGAATCGCTTCGAGCAGATGAGTCACGCCCAGGCCGTCGACGATGCCGGTGGTCACCGGTTGATCCCAGGACGCCGCGACAAAGCTTTGCGCCGCCAGGTTATAGACCTCGTCGGGCGCGGCCTTGATCACCGCGCGCTGCACCGAACAGGCGTCGGCCATGTCGCCGTCAAGGTAGTGAATGGCACTTTCGACGCCCATCTCCCGCAGGCGCCAGCGCGAATCGCTGCTGCGACGCGCAACCAGGCCGTAGACCTCGTAACCCTTGTCGAGCAGCAGTTTTGCCAAATACGCGCCGTCCTGGCCGGTGATCCCCGTGATCAGTGCACTTTTAGTCATTCTTGTCTTACCCGTGACTCCCAGTCGGACAGGATCGCCCGCAGGGATTGTTGTGTTGTCCGTTCTGGCGTCCATCCTGTGGCCTGGTGCAGCCTGGCATGGCTGCCGCAGACGCGACGCTGCTCTGCACGGCGCATGCGTGCAGGGTCCTGAATCAGTTGAACCTCGACTTGGGCGAGGTCGGCCAGTTGCTCGATCAGTCCGCGCACGCTCTGCTCGACGCCGGAGCAAATGTTGTAGACCTGCCCCGGTTCACCCTTGGCGAGCAGGGCCAGGTAGGCCGAGACCACATCACCGACATCGAGAAAATCCCGGGTCACGTCGATATCGCCCACCTGCAACTCGGGCGCTTGCAGGCCCAGGCGGATACGGCAGATCTGCCGGGCGGCGCTGGCGACGACGAAGCTGTCGGCCTGACCGGTGCCGATGTGGTTGAACGGGCGAGCGACCAGCACCGGCCAACCTTCGGTCATGCCCCATTGCAGGCTCAGCAGTTCGGCGGAGAGTTTGCTCACGGCGTAGGGATTGCGCGGGCAGGGCGCTTGTTGCTCATGGATAGGCAGGGCGTTTTCGCCGACCTGGCCATAGACGTCGCCGGAACTGACATACAGGAATTGGCCCTGGAAGCCGCGCGCCTTGAGCGCCTGCAGCAGATTCAGGGTGCCCAGCAGATTGACCTGGAAGGTGTTGGCCGGATCGCGGAAAGCTTCGGGTACAAAGGTCTGGCCGGCAAGATGAATCACCGCGTCGGGTAGTTGCGGCCACAGGCCTTCGAGACTTTCGGGTTGGCGCAGGTCGTAGCTCGCGGCAGGCGGCAGCAACTCCCATGGCGAGTCGGCAGCGTTCAGGCGTGCCCGGAGATGTCGGCCGACAAATCCATTCAGGCCCGTAACGAACAGACGCTTTTTCACGCAGCGGTCCCCTTGGTCGGTCAACTTTGTCATCGTCAGAATTCCTGGTTGCTATTGCGAATAGCCTTACAAATCCATTGGAAATTTCTGGTAAGCAAAGTTGTTGTTGTAGTTGTTTGCCCGTCAATCTGTGCCAATTGCGCGGTAATTTCAACAGGTCTCATCGTGACTGATGAGTTCTCGTTGGGACGATCGTATTAATTCGCCTGCGGTGTTCACGAACCCCCCGCGGATGTGTTTAGAATGCCCCTTAGCACGATAGCCCAGCGATCAGAGCGGGGGTCTTTCGACACCTGGAACTGAGCAAAAAAACAAGAACGTAGACGGGCATGCAGGCGCTGGCGAACTCCGCAAGGGCGGGTCGAACCGTGGCTGTGCCGTCATCAGCATGAGGTTGCCTGAAGGGCCGCTTCATCGTGGGATGCCATGAATTTCATTCTTTACTCGGATGTGAACGACCGCTCCATCAGCCAGAGCCTCGGCCGTCCCGAATACAGCTATTACTTCGTGCTCAAGGCCTATCGTCCGGTGCTTGAGAGCCTTGGCCGGGTGCATGTGGTGGACTCGCTCAGCGAGGTCGACCCGCTGTTTCACCGCCTCGCCGCCGAGGGTGAAGACAGCCTGTTCGTGTCATTCGCGCCGCCCCACAAGACCCCCAGTGATCTGAGTTGCCCGACGCTCTGCGTGGTGGCCTGGGAGTTCGACTCGATCCCCACCGAACACTGGGACAACGACCCCCGGCAAGACTGGAGCCGCACCCTGGCGCGCCATGGCCGCGTGATCACCCTATCGACGCATACTGCGCAAGCCGTGCGCCGGGCGTTGGGCGAGGACTTTCCGGTGCTGGTGCTGCCGACGCCGCTGTGGGAGCGATTTGCCGAGATCCGCGAGCAGTTCCCGAGTACCCCGGTCAACCCGGGCGCCACCCTGCAGATCCAGGGTTGCATCATCGACAGCCGGGGCCTGGGGTTGTCAGCTGATGGTCTGATCGCGCCGATTATCCCGGAGCCAGAAGCTGAGCCGATTGCCGAACCCGAACCACCTGTTGTCGTCGAGGCGCCGCCACTGACCTGGCGTCGCCGGCTGTTCATCGCCAAGCATTACCTGCGCCAGTGCCTGCGCGAGGCCGCCGGCCAGCCGCTGCGCCGCCAGTTGTTTGTGATCCGCCATTACCTGCACCAGACCTACGGCGAAGGCTTTCGCGACCTGCTGCCAGACAGCCTGCGGGCACGCCTTCGCGGCAATCGCCCACCCGAAGCAGTAGCGGAGCCGTTGGTGGATGAAGTGATTGTCGTGGCGCCCGCCGAGAATGGGCACCCGCAAGCGCAGTTCCCCGCCACCGATGGCCTGGTCGAAACCCAGGTCGATGGCGTGGTCTACGTCAGCGTGTTCAACCCCGATGACGGGCGCAAGAACTGGCATCAGCTGATCACCGCGTTCTGCTGGGCGATGCGCGATGTCGAGGACGCGACCCTGGTGTTGAAAATGACCCAGAAGGACCTTTCCACCTACTACGTGCACATGCTTACGCTGCTGTCGCAACTCTCTCCCTTCAGCTGTCGCGTGGTGGTCATGCATGGCTACCTGGACGATCAACAGTTTGCCCGGCTGTATGGCGCCGCCAGTTTCTACGTCAACGCCTCGCGCTGCGAAGGCCTGTGCCTGCCGTTGATGGAGTTCATGGCGTGCGCCAAACCGGTGATCGCCCCCCGGCACACGGCGATGCGCGATTACATCGATGACAGCGTGGCCTTTATCGTCGACTCCAGTCAGCAGCCTGCGATATGGCCGCAAGACTCGCGGATCCTGTACCGCACGGTTTCCCATCGCCCGGATTGGGGCTCATTGAAAAATGCCTACCTGGCCAGCTACCAGATGGCCAAGGAGCAACCCGAGTGCTACCTGGCAATGGCGTCGGCAGCCAACGAACGCATGCGTGAGTACTGCAATTTCGCCGGGGTACAGCAGCGCCTCGGCGACTTTCTCGACGATGTGCCGCAGGCGCAGGTTGCTGTCACGGGGGCCGCCTCATGCTGATCATCATTCATTCGGAAACCAACAAAAGTAACATCGAGCAGAACCTCGGCCGGCCCGAATACAGCTACTACTTTGTGCTCAAGGAGTTCCGCCCGGTGCTGGAGCGCATCGGCCAGGTGATCGAGGTGAGCAACCCGGACGAGTTGGTCGATCGCCTGTATTTCGACTGCCAGAGCCGCGGCGAGGACTGTGTGTTCCTGTCGTTCTCGCCGCCCCATCGCACGCCGATCCATTACGCCTGCCCGACCATTCCGGTGTTCGCCTGGGAGTTCAGCACCATTCCCACGGATACCTGGCACGGCGAACCCCGCCACGACTGGCGCGTGGTGCTGGAGGCCGCCGGTGCTGCCATCACTCACTCAAGTTTTACCGTGCAGGCGGTGCGCGATGCCATGGGTGTGGACTATCCCGTCAGCGCCATTGCGGCGCCGGTCTGGGACCGCTTTGCCCAGAGCGGGCAAATCCAGGGGGCATCGGCGCTGACGCAACAGGTGACGCTCAACCTGCGCGGCCTGCTGCTCGACAGCCGTACCCTCGACTTGCGCCCCTATGGTCCGCCGGCACTGCGCGAAGGCGAGCCGGTGTCGTTCGACCGGCCGGTGGCTGATTGCCAGGTGGCACTGGACGGGGTGATCTACACCTCGGTGTTCAATCCCTACGATGGCCGCAAGAACTGGCAGGACATGCTCAGTGCCTTCTGTACTACCTTCCGCGATGTGAGCGACGCCACGCTGGTGTTGAAGCTGACCCACCATGACATCGCCGATGCGCTGAACGACATGCTCCATCACCTGTACAAAAATCAATCGTTCCGCTGCCGCGTGGTACTGATCCACGGCTTTCTGGCCGACCTGGATTATGAGCGCCTGGTGCAGGCCACCTGCTTTGTGGTCAACAGTTCGTTCGGCGAGGGCCAGTGCCTGCCGCTGATGGAATTCATGTCCTGCGGCAAGCCGGCCGTTGCTCCGTGCAACACGGCGATGGCGGACTACATCGACGCTGACAACGCCTTCATTGTCGACTCCACCGACGAACTCACCGCCTGGCCCCACGACCCACGCGCGGCTTACCGCACCCTGCGTTACGTGACCAACTGGGACTCGTTGTGCTCGGCCTTTCAGGCCAGCTACACCGTGGCCAGGCACGACCCGGCGCGTTATGCGCGCATGGCCGCCCATGCGGTCAGCCGACTGCAGGGGTTCTGCAGCCAGGCGGTCGCCGAACAGCGGCTGCGCACGTTCCTTGCGGACGTGGTGGCGCAGGCGAAACCGGCATGATGGGGCGCCTGCTCGATTGGCTGCGCCCTGCGCCTGCACCGGTGGTGGAACCTGAAGCGGCAGTGTCGCCGCGCGATTGCGGCTTCACTGATGCGGTGCTCGACGGCTGGTTTCTCGGCGCCAGCGGCGAGTTGCTCAAGGGTTTTGCCATCAGCGCCGACGATACGTTGCTGGATGTCGGCTGCGGCGAAGGGGCGGCGACCCTGTTTGCCGTGCGCCAGGGCGCGTCGGTGATTTTTACCGACAGCGAACAGGATAAGGTTCGCGACCTCGCCCGCTTGGTCGAGGCGCAGAGCCAGGCGCCGTCCCTCGGGCTGGTCAGCAACAGCCTGCCGCTGCCGCTGGCGGATGGTTGTGCGAGCAAAGTGGTGTGCATGGAGGTGCTCGAGCACGTCGACGCGCCCGAGCAATTCATCGCCGAGCTGGTGCGCATGGGTCGCCCTGGCGCCCAGTATCTGCTCAGCGTGCCGGCGCCGGTGGGCGAGCACCTGCAGCAGGGCATCGCCCCGGCCGGTTATTTCCAGGCGCCGAACCATGTGCAGATTTTCTCCCATGAGCGTTTCGGCGCCTTGGTCGAAGACGCTGGGCTGATCATCGAACATCGCCAGGCCACCGGGTTTTTCTGGGTCATGGGCATGATTTTCTTCTGGGCCAGCGAACGCGCGGCCGGCAAGGACATGGGCGGCGCGGTACGCGACCGGATCCAGGCGCCGTACCCGCCGCTGATGGAAGGCTGGGCGCGCACCTGGCGTGACCTGCTGATGCAACCCGACGGATTGGCGATCAAGCAGGTGCTGGATCAATTCATGCCCAAGAGCCAGGTGATCATCGCCCGCAAACCGAGCACCGAGGGCCAGGCATGAGCAACGCGCGGATCATGGACATCGAACTGCTGCGCGGGATCGCCGTGCTCGGGGTGCTGTTTCATCACCTGCAAGACAGCCTGTTCGCCGCGCCGGTGCCGTTGTTGCACGCGATCAACGCGTTGGGGCAACCCTGGTGGGGCGTCGATCTGTTCTTCGCGATCTCCGGTTTTGTCATTGCCCGCAGCTTGATACCGGCGTTGCAAAGCTGCACCACGCGTCAGGAGTATTGGCAGCAGACCCGCAATTTCTGGCTGCGCCGCGCCTTTCGCCTGTTGCCGTCAGCCTGGCTGTGGCTGGCGCTGATGCTCCTGGCCTGCCTGTTTCTCAACCGGTCCGGCGCCTTTGGCAGCGTGAGCGCCAACCTGCAGGCGACGCTGGCCGGGCTGTTGCAATACGCCAACTTCCGTTTCGCCGACAGTTTCTTCCACTACGAGTACGGCACCAGTTTCGTGTACTGGAGCCTGTCGCTGGAGGAGCAGTTCTATCTGCTTTTCCCGCTGCTGATCCTGCTGTGCCGCAAGTACCTGGTGTGGGCATTGCTGGCGCTGGTGGCGGTGCAACTATTGACCTTGCGCACGCCGATCCTGATGGTGATTCGCACCGATGCCCTGGCGCTCGGTGTGTTGCTGGCGATATGGAGTGCGCAGCCGAGTTACCGGCGTTGGCAGCCGACTTTTCTGCGTCGCCCTTGGGCGGGCGTATCGCTGTTGCTGGCGATCGCGTTGCTCATGAGCTTCCTGGCGACCGACCGTTTCACCTTCACCAATTACCGCATCGGCGCCATCGCCGTGCTCAGTGCGGTGTTGGTCTGGCTGGCGTCCTACAACCGCGACTACCTGATGCCGGCGGGCATGTTCAAGAATCTCATGACCTGGATCGGCAGCCGTTCCTACGGCATCTACCTGATCCATATCCCGGCCTACTCGCTGGTGCGGGAGCTGACGTTTCGTTTGCAGGCGGCCTCGCTGCCGAGCCCGGCCGGGCATCCGGTCATCACACTGGTGCTGGCGTTCGGGCTGATCGTGCTGCTGAGCGAGCTGAACTATCGCTTGATCGAAATGCCCATGCGTCATCGCGGCGCGGCGCTGGTGAAGCGCTTGAGTGCGTCACGCAAACCCTTGCCATCCTCTGGAGTCACCTCATGCTGAGCCTGCTGAAGAAGCTGACCGCGGGCGCTGCTGCCCCTGCACCTGTGCCATCAGAGCCGGCGTCGGTGGCCCCACCTGTGAGCAGGGTCGACCCCTACATGCTGGGCTTGCGCGATGCGGCGCTCAGTGGCTGGTTCAACCAGCAGACCGGCGAGCTGTTTACCGGTTTCCCGGTGACCGCTGACGACACGTTACTGGATGTCGGCTGCGGCGACGGCGGCAATGTGCATTTCTGCGCCAACCGTGGCGCGCGCATCATCATTGCTGATATCGACGCGGCCAAGGTCGAGGCGACCCGCCAGCGCCTGGGCGACACCATTGCGCGCAGCGTCGAATGTCATGTCACCGATTGCGCGCCGCTACCGATTGCCGACGCAACGGCGACGCGGGTGGTGTCCACCGAAGTCATCGAACACGTCGATGACCCGGCGCAGTTTCTCGCCGAGCTGGTGCGCGTCGGCAAGCCCGGTGCGTTGTACCTGCTGAGCGTGCCGCACCCCAGCTCCGAAGACCTGCAAAAAGACATCGCGGCGCCGGAGTATTTCCAGAAGCCCAACCACATCCGCATCATCAGCGAAGCGCAGTTCAAGCAGATGGTCGGCGATGCCGGGCTGGAAGTGATCAGTCATAGCCAGTACGGCTTTTACTGGTCGCTGTGGATGATGCTGTTCTGGGAAGCCAAGGTCGAGTTCAGCAACCCCGATCACCCGATGCTCAATCACTGGGCCGAGACCTGGAATGCGGTGCTGGAATCGCCGCGTGGTGCGCAGATCAAGCAAGCGCTGGATGGCGTGGTGGCGAAAAGTCAGGTGATCATTGCCCGCAAGCCGGAGGCTGCGTAGGCTGCGACGATTTGTGCGGCCAAAATCCCCTGTAGGAGCGAGCTTGCTCGCGAAGGTCTTCAACGATGACGTTGATATCCTGACACCCCACGGCGGTCTCAGGTTCTTCGCGAGCAAGCTCGCGCCTACAAAGGCAGGGCCGTCGCCGCCACAGGCCAGTTATGTCGACGATTCATTTCCTGCGTTGCGCACTGCTGATCAGCCTCGCGCTGCTCGGCGGTTGCGGGCAATCAAGTGCACCGCCTCTCGATCAACAACTCTACATCTGGCAACGGCAATGGACTCCAGCCCATGCCGAGGCTCTGGCGCAATCGCGAGGCGGCTTTTCCACCTTGCGGGTACTGGCCCTGCAAAATCATCCACAGGCTGGCTGGCGTCGGGCACAGATCGATGCCGAGCTGTTGAAAACCGACGCGCGGCCATTGATTGCGGTGGTGCGACTCGACGGCCAGCTCAAGCAGCTGGACCCGAGCGATTCCATCCAGCAAATCCTTCAGGTAGCCGCTGATTGGCAAGCTCAAGGCCTGGTGCTGGCGGGCGTGGAAATCGACCACGATGCCGGCACCGCGAAGCTGCCCGCCTATCGCCAGTTTCTCCAGGCGCTGCGTGCTGCGCTGCCGAGCTCTTTGAAACTGAGCATCACTGCATTGCCAGCGTGGCTCGACAGCCCGCAGTTGCCCGGGCTGCTGGCGCAAGTCGACAGCAGCGTGCTGCAAGTCCATGCCGTCAGCGATCCGCAGCGTGGCCTGTTCGATCCGGTGCAGGCCAGACAGTGGGCCGAGCGCTGGAGTCGAGCGACCGACAAACCGTTCTACCTGGCGCTGCCGGCCTACGGCATCGCCGTGCTACCGGGTGAGGGTGGGGCGCCGCTGGTGGAAAGCGAGGTGCCGATCGAGCGAGGCGGCCAGCGCCGTGAGTTGATGGCCGACCCACAACAACTATCGACCCTGGCTGCTCAATTGCGCCGTGAGCCGCCAGCCCATCTCGCCGGCTTGATCTGGTTTCGCCTGCCGCTGGCGGGTGATCGACGAGCCTGGAGCCTGGCCACTTTGCGCGCCGTGGCCCAGGGCGATCCGCTGCGTAGCGGTCTGGCACTGAACCTTTCCCGTCAGGACGGTCTCTACGACATCGTCCTGAGCAACACCGGCAATCTCGACAGCGCCTTGCCGGCACGGCTGACGCTGGCAGCGACCCAGTGTGAGGCGGCCGACGGACTCAACGGCTACGTCGTGCGCCAGACGCCCGGACAACTCGAATTCAACCGTCTCAAGGACGGCCGCCTGCCTGCCGGTGCCCAGCGCACGGTGGGCTGGGCACGCTGCACAACCATTGATCAAGGAGGTTCACATGTTTTCCCGTAACGGCTCGCGGCTGTTGTTGGCCATCAGCCTGAGCGTGCCGCTGGGCACGGCGCTGGCCTGCGGACCGGATTTTCCACTGCGCCTGCTGGGCGATCGGGCGCAGACTCTCGGCGAGTTGCCGGAAGGCAGCTTCCAGTTCGAGGTCAATCGACTGGGCAAGGCAATTGCCGGACTCAAGCCCGCCTCGGCGACGGTCCCCCGTTATGACTACGGCAGTGACGAAGATCCCTACCTGAAGGCGCGGACCGCGGCGGAGCAAGTGGGCTTGACCGAGGCTCAACGCACGTTGGTGGCGCAGCTGCGAACCCTGGGCAATGCACAGCGGGTGCAAGCCGAGAGCGCCGGCCTGGCCGCCGAGCTGAGCCTCTATACGGCTGGAGCAGTCGCTTTCAGTTCCGGCGATGCAGCGCTGGCGGCGGAGTATTTCCGCCAGGTCCTGGCGCTGCCAGCCGATCAGCGCGGATTGCGCAGCACCTGGGCGGCGTACTCGCTGGGCCGGGCGCTGGTTGCACTGAGTCAGCAGGCCAGCGAGCTGGATGACGCCGGGCGCCACGACCTTTTGCAACAGGCGCGCGAGGCCTTTGCCCAGGCGCGGCAACTGAGCATCGATGGCTTCAGCGACCCACTGGACCTGGGTATTGCCAGCCTCGGCGAAGAAGCACGAGTGGTGCGTCAGACCGGGGACTGGAACCGTGCGGTCGAGCTGTATGCCAGCCAGAGTTCGCTGGGCTCGCCGGTGGGCTACAGCTCGCTCAAGCAGTTGGTGCAGGAGCTCAACGCACTGCCTGAGCCGCAGCTCAACCGCTTGCTTGAGGGCAAGGCGGTGCAGCAGTTGGTCACCGCAGCGCTGATCAGCCATGTCGGCTGGTCGTTTGGTGAACAACCGCCAACTGAGCAAAAAATGATCAAGGCGCTGCTGCACAACACCGCCGGCAGCCTCGACAATGCCGACCGCCTGGCGGCGCTGAATTATCAAGTGGGTGACTACGCCACCAGCAAAACCCTGCTGGAGCATGCCGGCGACGGCGGCCTGGCCTGGTGGCTGCGGGCGAAAATCGCCCTGCGTGACGGCGACAAGGCCCAGGCCGTGAGCGCCTACGCGAAAGCAGCGAAAGCCTTCCCGCAGGACGAGGACTGGGGCTATCGCGACACGGCCAGTGGCGATTTCGAAACCCTCAAGCCGGGTTGCCGGGTCGAGGGTGAAAGCGCCTTGCTGGCGTTGGACCGCGGCGACTACCTGCAAGCGTTCGAGCAGCTTTATCGCAGCCAGGATATTTATTGGCAGGATGCGGCGCAGGTGGCCGAGCGGGTGCTGACGGTGGATGAACTCAAGCAGTTCGTCGATCAACAGGTGCCGGCTCCCGCCCCCTTGACCCAGGAGCAACGCGATCACTACGAGCCGATCCCGGTGGCCGCGCGTTTGCGCGATCTGCTCGGGCGCCGCTTGTTGCGTGAAGAGCGCTTCGAGCAAGCGCCGGCTTATTTCGACAACCCGGGGCTGCAGGCGCTGGCCAAGGAATACGCCGACTTGCGCAAGCAGGCGCAGTCCAGCTGGTGGCCGACCAAGCGTGCCCAGGCGTTCTACGACGCCGGTCGTCTGGCCCGTGAACACGGCCTGGAATTGCTCGGCTACGAGATGGCGCCGGATTACGCCACCCTTGACGGCAACTTCAGCCTGGACATCCCGCCGATCAAGCCCGGACCGCTGATCTCCAGTGGCGAGGTCGAGCGCCAGCAGGCCAGTGCCGCTCAGCCGGATCTGCGCTTCCATTACCGTTACGTCGCCACTGCGTTGGCGAGCCAGGCCGCCGACCTGTTGCCCCAGACCAGCCAGGCATTTGCCGCTGTGCTCTGCCAGGCCTCCGGTTGGGGCACCAGCCTGGCCGAGCAGAGTGCGCTGTACCGGCGCTATGTCGAACAAGGGCCGTACGTGCCGTGGGCGGAGAACTTTGGCCAGCAGTGCCAGCAGCCCGACTTCAATGCAGCCAACAAGCGCTACGTGACCCAGGCGCTGGACAGTCTGCGCTCGACCCTGCGTCCCTACAAACGCACGCTGCAGGTCAGTGCGATCATCCTGGTGGTCGGCGCCGGCTTGCTGATGCTGCGCCGGCGTCGGGCACGCTAGGCCAGTCCGGTCACATCTGGGTCGCCATCCCCTCGACATTCATCGCGGCCTGACGCAAGGCCTCGGAGCGTGTCGGATGGGGATGGCACGTCAGCGCGATGTCTTCGGCCGAGGCCGAGAACTCCATGGCCACGCAGTACTCGCCGATCATCTCGCTGACACTCGGCCCTACCAGATGCACGCCCAATACCTCGTCGGTGCGCTCATCGGCGAGGACCTTGGCGAAGCCTTCGGTTTCGTGATTGATCTTGGCGCGGCTGTTGGCGCTGAACGGAAACTTGCCGACCTTGTAGGCGCGTCCCTCAGCCTTGAGTTGCTCTTCGGTCTTGCCGACACTGGCCAGCTCCGGCCGGGTATAGATCACGCTGGGGATCAGTGCGTAATTGACCTCACCCGCCTTGCCGACGATCTGCTCGACGCAGGCCATGGCTTCGTCTTCGGCCTTGTGGGCGAGCATCGGCCCCGAGGTGACATCGCCAATCACCCAGACCCCGGCGGCCTCAGTGCGGTGTCCGCGATTGGCGAGCATGCCCCGTGAATCAGTCGTCAGCCCGACATTCTCCAGACCCAGGCCTTGGGTGAACGGTCGGCGCCCGATGGCCACCAACACGTAATCCGCTTCAAGGGATTCGGCGCTGCCACCTGCTGCCGCTTCCAGGTTCAGTTGCACGCCTGTGGGGGAGGGGGTGGCAGCCGTCACTTTGGTGCCCAGCTTGAAATTGATGCCCTGTTTGCCGAGGGCGCGTTGCAGGGTTTTGCCCGCCTCAAGGTCAGTGCCCGGGCAGATGCGGTCGAGGTATTCAACCACCGTGACCTGCGCCCCCAGGCGCCGCCAGACCGAACCGAGCTCCAGGCCGATGACCCCGGCACCGATCACCACCAGATGCTTGGGCACTTCGCTGAGCGAGAGGGCGCCGGTGGAGTCGAGAATGCGCTGGTTGTCGATGGTCACGCCAGGCAGCGGCGTCGGTTCGGAGCCGGTGGCGATGATGATGTCCCTGGCCAGCAGTTCGCTCTTGTTGCCTTGGGCGTCAGTCACGCTGACCTTGCCCGGCCCGTCGATATGCCCCCAGCCCTTGATCCACTCGACCTTGTTCTTGCGAAACAGGAATTCGATGCCCTTGGTCAGGCCGGCAACGCTTTCGGCTTTCTGCTTCATCATCTGCGCGAGATTGAGCGTCGGCTTGACCTCGATCCCCAGGTGAGCGAACTCGGTCCCCGCGGCCGCTTCGTAGAGTTCGGAAGCGTGCAGCAATGCCTTGGATGGCATGCAACCCACATTCAGGCAGGTGCCCCCCAGTGTTGCGCGCCCTTCGACACAGGCAGCCTTGAGCCCCAATTGGCCGGCGCGGATCGCCGCGTTGTAGCCGCCGGGGCCGCCTCCCAGAATCACGATGTCGTAGGTGCTCATGGCATTACTCCTGTGTCGGTGTGCGATGGAGATTAAACGTAGCGATCAGATAATATTATGCTCGTAATATGTGCACTGCGCCGATTCAAAGTCAAGCCGTCGTGATAATTCGAACTGCGCCGAAAATTGACAGTCAACCGCAGTGAGGGCGTGCCTGAGCAGGCGTTGTGGGCGCTATGACCGATGGGAAAAGGCGATTATTTCGATAGCCTGCTAATTTTCTACTATGGTCTACCCTCATGACAGACGTCTGGAACAGGGGGTTTTCATGCTCGCTCAACTTCCACCGGCTTTGCAGAACCTGCATCTACCGCTGCGCTTGCGGCTCTGGGATGGCCACGAGTTCAACCTGGGCCCTTCGCCCAGCGTCACCATCGTGGTCAAGGATCCGCAGATGGTCTCGCAGTTCACCCACCCCAGCCTCGACCTGCTCGGCGCTGCCTTTGTCGAAGGCAAGCTGGAGCTGGAAGGTTCGATCAGTGATGTGATCCGGGTGTGTGACGAGTGGAGCCAGGCGCTGCTCAATGAAGACGATGACCAGCAGCCGGTACGCATCGCCCACGACAAAGCCACCGACGCGGCGGCGATCTCCTATCACTACGACCTGTCCAATGCCTTCTATCAGCTATGGCTCGACAGCGACATGGCCTATTCCTGTGCCTATTTCGAGACCGGCAGCGAAACCCTCGAGCAGGCGCAGCAGGCCAAATTCCGTCACCTGTGCCGCAAGTTGCGTCTGCAACCGGGCGAGTACCTGCTGGACGTCGGCTGCGGTTGGGGCGGGCTGTCGCGCTATGCCGCGCGCGAGTTTGGGGTCAAGGTGTTCGGCATTACCTTGAGCAAGGAACAGCTGGCTCTGGCGCGGGAGCGGGTGAACGAGGAGGGGTTGCAGGATCTGGTCGAGTTGCAGCTGCTCGATTATCGCGACCTGCCGCAGGATGGCCGCTTCGACAAGGTGGTGAGTGTCGGCATGTTCGAGCACGTCGGCCACGCCAACCTCGCCGAATACTGCCGGACGCTGTTCGGCGCGGTACGCGAAGGCGGGCTGGTAATGAATCATGGGATTACCGCCAAATCGATCGACGGACGTCCGGTGGGGCGCGGCGCCGGTGATTTTATCGAGCGCTATGTATTCCCCAACGGCGAATTACCTCATCTGTCGATGATCTGCGCCGAGATCAGTGAAGCGGGCCTGGAAATCGTCGATGTCGAAAGCCTGCGCCTGCACTACGCGCGCACCCTGGATCATTGGAGCGAGCGCCTCGAGGACAACCTCGACGCCGCGGCCAAAGAGGTGCCGCAGCAAGCGCTGCGCATCTGGCGCTTGTACCTGGCGGGCTGCGCCTACGCCTTTGCGCGGGGCTGGATCAATCTGCACCAGATCCTTGCGGTCAAGGCTCATGCCGATGGTAGCCATGAGCTGCCCTGGACCCGCGACGACATCTATCACCCTTAGAGAATCGGCGAGATCAGCCGGGCCACCCGCATGCCGAGTTGTTGCAGGCGGTGGGTTTCCCGGCCCGCGTCTTTGTTCAATTCCTGCGACAGGGCAAAGTCCTGTTCCAGCATCTGTGCCACTTCGCCGGCGAAGTCGCTGTCCACGGTCAGCAGCATCACTTCGAAGTTGAGCCGGAAGGAACGGTTGTCGAGGTTGGCGCTGCCAATGGCGCTGATCTCGTTGTCGATCAACACCACCTTCTGGTGCAGGAAGCCCGGCTGATAACGGAATACCCGCACGCCGGCGCGCACCGCTTCGAAGGCGTAGAGGCTGGAGGCCGCGTAGACGATGCGGTGATCCGGGCGCGACGGCAGCAACAGGCGCACATCGACGCCGCGCAGCACGGCCAGGCGCAGGGCGGCGAACACCGCTTCGTCGGGGACGAAGTAGGGGCTGGTAATCCAGACGCGGTCGGTCGCCGCGTGGATGGCCTCGACGAAAAACAGCGAGCAGGTTTCATAGGGATCGGCCGGGCCGCTGGCCAGCAGTTGGCAGAGCACGCCGTCATCGGGATAGCTCTGCGGCAGGATCAGTGGAGGCAACGCCCGTGCGGCCCAGAACCAGTCTTCGGCGAACGACTCCTGCATGCACGCCACCACCGGCCCGCTGACCGCCACGTGGGTATCGCGCCATGGCGACAACGGGGCCTTGGCGCCCATGTACTCGTCGCCGACGTTATGCCCGCCGACAAAACCCTGCAGGCCGTCGACCACCACTATCTTGCGATGGTTGCGAAAGTTGACCTGGAAACGGTTGAGCCAGCCACTGCGAGTGGCGAAGGCTTTGACCTGCACCCCGGCGTCGCGCAGGGTCTGCACGTAGCTGTGGGGCAGGGAGTGGCTGCCAATACGGTCGTAGAGCAGATACACCGCAACGCCTTGCGCAGCTTTTTCCAGCAGCAGGCTTTGCAGGCGGCGGCCGAGTTGGTCGTCATGGACAATGAAGAACTGAATCAGTACGGCTTCGCGCGCCTGCTCGATGGCCTTGAAGATGGCGTCAAAGGTGGCGTGGCCGTTGATCAACAGCCGCACCTGATTGTTCGCCAGGCAAGGCATGCGTCCCAACCTGGGCATGGCCCGTAGCGAGGCGTAGGCGGCGGAGGCGCGGGCGGTCAGGGCTTCTTCGACCCAGGGCCGCCAGTTCAGGTCGGCGATGGCCTTGCGCATTTGCTCGTTGGCCTGGCGCCGCGCCTTGATGTAAGCATCGAAGGTGCTGCGGCCAAACACCAGGTACGGGATCAGGGTCAGGTAGGGAATAAACACCAGCGACAATGCCCAGGCGATCGAGCCTTGGGCGGTTCGCACGGTCAGGACGGCATGGATGGCCGCAATCGAGCCCAGGGAATGAATGAGCGCGATCAGGTAGGCGAAAAGGTGGGGTCCGAAAAAATCCATGGGGCAACCTTGCTCCGGAGAATTCAATGCTTAACAGACCATGTTCCAGGCGCAATGTCGCTATTTAATTCGCCATGCAACCGAAGTAGATTGGCGACGTCTAACGGCCATTACTGACTGGGAGTTTTTTGATGAACGTACGTCTGCTGGGTTGGCTCATGGCTGTTGGCTTGTCGGTTCCTGTGGCGGCGCAGGCGCAGATGCTGCAACCGGGGTTGTGGGAATTGACCTCAAGCAACATGAAGGTCGACAACCAGAACCTGCCTGACCTGCAATTGATCCTCAGCCAATTGGGCAATCAGATCACGCCGGCGCAGAAAGCCGCGCTGGAGAAGCAGGGCATCAACATGGGCGGCAAGGGCATTCGGGTGTGCCTGACCCCCGAGCAGGTGAAGACTGACGACATCCCGCTGCAAGACCCGCAATCGGGCTGCAAGCAAGAGATCACCGACCGCACCGGCAACCAGTGGAAGTTCCGCTTCAGTTGCCCGAAAGCCCAGGGCACGGGCGTCGCCACCTTCCTCAGCGACCGAGAATTCAATGCCTCGGTCAATGGCACCTTCAATGCCACCGGTATCCAGCAAGCGGGCAGTATGGACACCCGTGCCGTATGGCTGGGGCAGGATTGCGGCACGGTCAAGCCGCGCGCCTGACGTCCGCACTCAGGGGGCTGCGCCCTCGCGAGCGAGCGTGTTTTCACGCAATCGCTCGCAGGCTGCGGCGATGTTCATCTGGCCCAAATCCTCACCCTCGCCGCTGCGCAGACTGACGAAGTCGCCGGCCGCTTCCCGTTCGCCCACCACCAATAGATACGGCACCGCCTGTGAGCGGTGCTGACGGATCTTGTCGGCAATTTTCTCGTTGCGTACATCGGAATTGGCCCGCACCCCGGCTCGGCGCAGGGCGTCGGTGACTGACTGGGTGTATTCGATCTGGCGTTCATCGACGCTGACCACCATCGCCTGCTGCGGTGCTCGCCATGCGTCGAGCTCTTGCTGATCGGTCCAGCACACCCCGTAGATCCTTTGCCGTGCACTGCCATTCACATGCGCCAGGCTGAAGGCGCGCAGCACACTGGTGGAGGGGGCATGGGGACCGAGGCCGACCGTGGCGCATTGCGCCAGCTGATACAACGCCAGGACGTGGCGGATGGAGTGATTGGCCAACGCCAGGGCATACATCCGCGCTTCGATCAGGCGCAGATCATCAGGGTGCAAGGCGCGGGTGTGGGAGAACTCGCAGTAAAAACCGTCGCCGACCACTGAGCCGGCGAGGATGCTGGCGCGCGCGTGCAGTTGCTTGATCGCCATGGCCAGCAGGAGGGCGCAGGAGCGTCGCAGGATCTCCAGGCCTTCGGGTTCGCGCGCGGTGACAATCCCGACGCGGGCGTTGTGGCGGATGACGAAGGCGCAATCCACCAGGCTGCCATTGACCCGCCCTGCCACCGCGGCCCTGGCCAGGCCCAGGCCAATACTCGACGCCAGCTCGGAAACCGAGAGGGGTTGGTCGAACTCACGCAGCGTGCCGTCTGGCAGTGTGATCTGGAGCATAGCGATCCCCCGGTGAACCGGACTCAACGGTTGAACCGTAAAGGCAAACCCTTGCAACTGTCATTAAGACTTTCGGCGTGCCAGGCGATCTGACCCGATACTAAAGTGGTCACTACGCTATGGCGAAACCGCCGCTCGGCAAAGGGCGTCCAGCCACATTGCGCCAGAATCGGCTGGCGGGATACCGCCCGGCCGTCGGGCTCTGGGCGAATCAACACCAGGTCGGCCCAGTAGCCTTCGCGCAGATATCCGCGATCGGGAATGGCGAACAGGTCGGCGACGCGATGGCTGGTCTTGGCGACCAGCGTGGTCAATGGCAGCAAGTCGTCGGCCACCAGTTCCAGTAACGCGGGCAGGGCATGTTGTACCAAGGGTAGACCAGCGGGAGCCTGCGGGTAGGGGCGCTGCTTCTCGACCCAGGTATGCGGGGCATGATCAGTGCCGATAACGTCCAGGCGATTGCTCAGCAGTGCCCGTCGCAGGGCATCACGATCGACCTGGGTCTTGATCGCCGGATTGCATTTGATCAGGTTGCCCAGGTGCTGATAGTCACGATCATCGAACAACAGATGATGGAGGCACCTCGGCCGTAATGTGTTTCTGGGCCAGGGGTTTGTCTTCGAACAGGCTCAGCTCCTGCGCGGTGGTCAGGTGCAGGACGTGCAAGCGGGTGCCAAAGCGCTTGGCCAATTCCACTGCCAGCGATGAGGAGCGAAAGCATGCCTTCGCATCGCGAATCAGGGGGTGCGCGCTGGCTGGAATGTTGTCGCCATAGCGTTCGGCGAAACGCCGCTGGTTAGCCTGAATGCTCGGTGTGTGCTCGCAATGCGCCAGGAGCAGGGTTGGCACTTCGGCAAATAGACGCTCCAGTACCCTCGGATCATCCACCAGCATGTTCCCGGTGGAGGCGCCCATGAACACTTTGACACCGGCCACGGCACTCGGGTTGAGCGCCGCGACGGTATCCAGGTTGTCGTTGCTGACCCCGAAGTGGAAGCCATAGTTGGCTACCGAATTGAGTGCCGCGCGGTGTTTTTTGTCGGCCAATGCGGCCAGCGTCAAGGTTGCGGGCAGGGTGTTGGGCATGTCCATGAAACTGGTGATGCCACCCACCACGGCCGCCCGCGATTCCGTGTAGAAACTGCCTTTTTCTGGCGCGCCCGGCTCACGAAAGTGCACCTGGTCATCGATCATCCCTGGCAGCAGCCATTGTCCATTCGCGTCGATTTCCACCGCCGCATTTTCGCCGTGGATGCTGCTGGCGATCTTTACGATCCGGCCATGATCCACCAGCAGATCCGCGTCGAATTGCTGTCCCTCGTTGACCAGCCGCGCGTTGCGAATCAGCACACTGTTCATGCTCAGAACTCGTTCTGCAGGGCTTTATAGCCGCGAACCAGATCGACGTTGGTCCGTGCCACATCTTCGGAGAACTCCGAGGCACTGACGCTGACCGGCGGGAATTGGGATAAATCGGTAGCCGGCCCGATCCGCGTGGTGGAGGGCACGTAAAAGGCCGGCGGCAGATCCCGGCCGTCGACTACCGAGTTATGCCGGACCACACAGCCGTCGCTCACGACGCAGTTGAACAGCACGCTGTTGAAGCCGATGAACACCCGATTGCCGACCGTGCAGGGGCCGTGAACGATGGAGCGATGCGCGATCGAACTGAACTCGCCAATGGTCACCGCAGCACCGGATTTGGAGTGGATGACCACGCCGTCCTGAATGTTCGAGTTGGCGCCAATGATGATCGGCTGCATGCTGCCCGACGTATCGACTTCATCGGCGCGGATCACCGCATAGGGGCCGACAAATACGTTTTCGCCGATCACCACCTTGCCGCAAATGATGGCGGTTTTATCGACGTAGGCGGATTCGGCAATGACTGGCAAATCGCCGGAAGGATTCTTGCGGATCATGCGGCATCCCTCGTCCAACGACTTTCGGCCACGGCGTCATGGGCGTGCAGGCTTTCAGCGTGGACTACCCGCAGGTCAAACCCGCAGAGTCCGGGAAAGCGTTTTAGCGCCAGGTGCAGGCGTCGAGCCGCATCTTCGCAGAACATCAGGTTCTGCCCATTGGCCAAGGCAAAGGCCTGTTCATCTGCGCGTTTGACGGCGGTTTGCACAGCGGTACCCAGCGCGGCTTCTGCGGCATTGATGGCGGCAATCAACGGCAGCTCATCCAGGGTGTCGTCCAGACGCAAGCTCAGGTGGGCAGTGCTGCGCTGACTATGAGGTGTGGCGCTGATGCCATTGGCCGAACCCAACCATGCGAGTACGTCTGCGGGGTGCAGGGAGGACTGGTTGCCGAAGTCATCGACAAATTGCTCTTGAATCAATTGCCGGGCCAGTGCGGCTGAGCATGGGCAGGTGGACGAGTAAGTGACGTCGAATTTCAGTTCCACGTGGAACACTGAACCTTGCAGACGCGCTTCCAGGGTCAGTGGATAACTTTTCCATCCCGCCAACGGACTGACCAAGGCCGGACGTTTGAGCAACAAGGCGCTGTGAATTCGCAAATGTGCGGTGGTGGATAAGTCTTCATGACTATCCAGGAATCGCTGCAGTACCCGGCGTAGCAGCGCGGGACTCAGCGGTTCGTACTCGAACATTTCCAGCGCCAGGTACAGCCGCGACATGTGGATGCCACGGGCTTCGCCATTATCCAGGCTGACACCCGCGTCAGCGGTGGCACTCAGGCGCTGGCCGTCAAATAGCACCGGGACCGCAATCCCACACATACCCACCCATTCGAGAGGCAAGGATTGGCGTGAAGCCTGGGCTGCGATGTCCGGCAGAGTCAGCGCATTCATGAACAGGTCCGTTATTTGAATTTGATGAGATGTTATATAATAACAATTGTTTCAGCGACAGCTTTTTCCGACACTTATGAAATTTGCCTCAGCAGCCGGTCAAGCGATTGCAGGTGAATTTGGCGCTCGAGCCTCCCGAGCTGGAGAAACGATTGAGGGTGGTCCAGCCAACGCGCCGGCTGTAGCCGACCCAGGCTTCGCCGTCGGAGGCCAGGCCGGTGAAGAAGGTCAGTTGGCCGTAGCGACTGCTGGTCTGCGCCCAGTAGCGTTTGCCGAGCTGTTCGTAGCCGCGCATGTAGGTGGTGCTGCCGGCCGTGGCCACGCTATAGGCATTGCCTTCGGGGTCGACACAGGCCAGCAGCGTGGCGCTGCGGGTGCAGGTCGCCAGGCTTGGCAGTTGAGCCCAGGCGTCAGTCATGACCATCAACGACAGTCCGAGAAGCGTGCATTTCAAGGCGATGCGCATGGAATTCTCACAGTAGGGACTCACGCAGGATTACGTTCTTCGTCGTGGGCGGCAAGAGGGGGGCTGGTTTATTTGTATTGTTATACTATAACATTTACGATTCCGCCGATTGTCACCCCGTTGAGGAACACCTGATGCCCAATCGTCTCCCCGTTACTGTGCTGTCCGGTTTTCTCGGCGCTGGCAAAAGCACGCTGCTCAACCATGTCCTGCGTAACCGCGAGAACCTGCGAGTGGCGGTGATCGTCAACGACATGAGTGAAATCAACATCGACGGCGGCGAGGTGCAGCGCGATGTCACCCTCAACCGCGCCCAGGAAAAGCTCGTGGAAATGAGCAACGGCTGCATTTGCTGCACCCTGCGCGAGGATTTGCTGGAGGAGGTCAGCGCACTGGCCCGTGACGGCCGCTTCGATTATCTGCTGATCGAGTCCACCGGCATTTCCGAGCCACTGCCGGTGGCGGAGACGTTCACCTTTCGCGACGAAACGGGCCAGAGCCTGGCGGACATCGCACGGCTCGACACCATGGTCACGGTGGTCGACGGCTTGAATTTCCTGCTCGATTACCAGGCGGCGCAAAGCCTCGCGTCTCGCGGTGAAACCCTGGGTGAGGATGACGAGCGTTCGATCACGGATTTGCTGATCGAGCAGATCGAATTCGCCGATGTACTGCTGATCAGCAAGATCGATTTGATCAGCAGCGCCGAACGCGAGGAGTTGATGGCGATCCTCCGGGTCTTGAACGCCGAGGCGCAGATCCTTCCCATAGTCATGGGCGCTGTGCCGCTCAAGCAGATCCTCAACACCGGTCGCTTCGATTTCGAAAAAGCCGCACAGGCGCCGGGCTGGCTGCAGGAACTGCGCGGCGAGCATGTACCGGAAACCACTGAGTACGGCATTGCGTCGAGTGCGTACCGAGCCCGTCGGCCGTTTCATCCGCAGCGCTTCTTCGACTTCATCAATCGTCCCTGGGTCAACGGCAAGCTGCTGCGCTCCAAAGGGTTTTTCTGGCTGGCCAGCAAGCACCAGGATGCCGGTAGCTGGTCGCAGGCCGGCGGCTTGATGCGTCATGGCTTTGCCGGGCGCTGGTGGCGGTTTGTGCCGAAGAATCAGTGGCCTGATGATCAGGAAAGTACTGCGGCGATCATGCAGCACTGGACGGCAGACACCGGAGATTGCCGCCAGGAACTGGTGTTTATCGGCCAGAACATCGACTTTGCCTTGCTCACCTGCGAGCTAGAGGCCTGCCTGCTGAGCGACGACGAGATGGCGCTGGGCATCGAGGGTTGGCGCTTGCTGGCCGATCCTTTTGGCCCCTGGTTCGACGAGGAGGCCGCCTGATGCGAGCGCCCCGGCAAGTACTCGGCTCAACTCCCGAGGTGTTCGCCCGGATACTCGAAGACGACATCAACCTGACCCTCTGGCAGCGCCAGTTACCGCTGCATATCGCTGATTTCGCGGCGCTGTTGCTGTCGTTGCAGCAGCCGTTGGCGGAATCGCTGGTGGTGGAGTTGGCGAACGATGAAGCGCCGGTGAATCTTGGTGGGTTGGCGGCCAACTTCAGTGATCTTGAGGGGTATGAAGGCTTCATTGCCGATGTGTCCTGGCTGATCAGCGCCTTTGCTTGTCTGCTGGGGGCGCGGCGCATTGGGGTGCGGGTGCGCACGCTGGACAAGGCCATGTGTCCACGCTTTCACGTCGACCACGTCCCCGTCCGGCTGATTACTACCTACGCCGGGGTCGGCAGCCAGTGGCTGCACGAGGACGCCATGGGGCGTGAGCAACTGGGTCAGGCGCACGTCGAGCCCGAGGGCTATCAACAAATGCTCGGTGGCGAGGTGGCGATGCTCAAGGGTGAGAAGTGGCGGGGTAACGAAGGATCGGGCTTGATCCATCGTTCCCCGCAACTGGCACCCGGTGCACGCCGTTTGATCCTGACCCTCGACTGGCTGGCCTGAGCCCGGTGGTGATAGTGCATGCGCCGTGGCTCAGGCATATTGATCGCCTCTGTCCATGACCCGTTGATCCGCCGTGAAATCGCCCAGTCCGCTGCACAACATTCCCACCCATCTGATCGCTGGCCCCCTCGGGGCTGGCAAGACCAGCTTGATCAAACATCTGCTTGCGCAACGACCCGCCCATGAGCGCTGGGCCGTATTGATCAACGAGTTTGGGCAGATTGGCATCGACGCCGCACTGCTGACCTGCGCCGCCGATGGCATTGCCCTGGGGGAAGTCGCCGGCGGCTGCCTGTGTTGCGTCAACGGTGCGCCCTTTCAGATCGGCCTCGGTCGGCTGCTGCGCAAGTCCCGGCCCGATCGCCTGTTCATCGAACCCTCGGGTCTTGGCCATCCCGCGCAATTACTCAAGCAACTGAACGCGGCGCCCTGGCAAGGGGTGCTGGCGATCCAGCCGAGTGTGCTGGTGCTCGATGCGCAGGCCCTGGCTGCCGATAGACCTTTGCCGAGCGCTCAGCAAGAGGCACTGCTGGATGCGGGGTTGTTGCTATTGAACAAGGCGCCGGGCCTCGATGAGCAGGATCGACAACGGATCATCGCCCGGTTGCCAGCTAAACCGCTGGTATGGACCGAGCATGGACAGTTGTCATTGAGCGAGCTGCCGGGGATTGAGCAGCAACTTGCCGCGCCTGTGGATAACCTGCCGACGGCCGCTGCGCAGATGCCCAGGGTCTGGACCGATCCGCGGTTGCCGATCTGCCTGAGTCAGGCGCAGGAAGGTAGCTGGAGCATCGGTTGGCGCTGGCATCCGAGCCAGGTGTTTGATCGGCAGCGGCTGCAGGCCTGGCTGCAATCGCTGGACTGGCGCCGGGCCAAAGCAGTTATCCACAGCCCGGAAGGTTGGGTTTCGGTCAATGCGCTGGATAACGCCGACGTGCAGTGGCAGCCCAGTGAATGGCGTCAGGATTCACGCCTGGAATTGATTTTCGCGGCGCCACAGCCGATCGATCGACTACAGGAGCAGTTTGCGCGCTGCCGTCACTGACGCCACTTGCTGTGATCCTGGCGCCATTGGCTCAACTCGATGACCTCGGCGCTGTGCACCTCGGGTTTCTCTTCATGGGGAATCGGGTAGGGTGCCAATTCGATCTGCGCGCTGTGGGCGCCGAATTGGGTGATGGTCCCCGCATGCCGAGTTTCGCCGGTCACAGTGAACTCGAAGTTGTAGATCCGCGCCAGGCGCCGGCGCCCGCTGGCATCCCGGACAATCCCGATTTTCTTCAGCGCGACGTTACCGTCGAGCAATTCGATATCGAGTTTCGCGCAGTGCCGCTTGACCCGCTCCAGCGCCCGCTCACGCAAGCCGTGGTTGTGCCACAGCCACGCCGCGCCGGTGGCCAGCAGCATCAGGACAAAGATGTTTCCCAGGGTCAGCATCAACGACACTCCAACTAATTAGCCGCAGCTTAACTGCGACATTGGCCTGTCGTACAGGCTACGTTTAGTCGCATACTGCGCGGCTCGAATTTCAATCGTTTTACGGAAATCCCGCATGAAACGTACACCTCATCTGCTCGCCATCCAGTCCCACGTGGTTTTCGGTCATGCCGGCAACAGCGCCGCGGTTTTCCCGATGCAGCGGGTCGGGGTGAACGTCTGGCCGTTGAACACGGTGCAGTTTTCCAACCACACCCAGTACGGCCAATGGGCAGGCGAAGTGCTGGCGCCGCAGCAGATTCCCGCGTTGGTCGAGGGCATTGCGGCGATTGGCGAACTGGGCAACTGCGACGCGGTGCTGTCGGGTTACCTGGGCAGTGCCGCCCAGGGGCGGGCGATCCTCAGTGGCGTGGCACGGATCAAGGCGGTCAATCCGCATGCCCTGTACCTTTGCGATCCGGTGATGGGGCATGCGGAAAAAGGCTGCATCGTGCCGCCTGAAGTCAGCGACTTCCTGCTCAACGAAGCAGCGTCGGTGGCCGATTTCATGTGCCCGAATCAATTGGAGCTGGACAGTTTTTCCGGGCGCAAGCCGCAGTCGTTGTTCGATTGCCTGGCCATGGCCCGGGCGCTGCTGGCCCGTGGCCCGAAGGCGGTGCTGGTCAAACACCTGGACTATCCCGGCAAGTTGCCGGATGGTTTCGAGATGCTGCTGGTGACCGCCGAAGGCAGCTGGCACCTGCGTCGGCCGTTGCTGGCCTTCCCGCGGCAGCCGGTGGGCGTTGGTGACCTGACGTCAGGCCTGTTCCTCGCCCGCGTACTGTTGGGCGACAGTCTGGTGGCGGCCTTCGAATTCGCCGCCGCGGCAGTGCACGAAGTGCTGCTGGAAACCCAGGCCTGCGCCAGTTACGAACTGCAACTGGTGCGGGCCCAGGATCGCATCGCTCACCCGCGGGTGAAATTCGAGGCGACGGCAATCAGCCTCTGACGCTCGCGCCTCAGACGTCGGCCTTGAGTTCCTGGTAGCGTTTTTCCATTTCCTGGCGGATCTGCCGGCGCTGCTTGCCCTGGATGAAGCGGCGGCGGTCCTCGCTGTTCTGCGGCTGCAGTGGCGGGACGGGGGCCGGTTTGCGCTCATCGTCGAGCGAGACCATGGTGAAGAAGCAGCTGTTGGTGTGACGCACCGAGCGCTCGCGGATGTTTTCGGTGACCACCTTGATGCCGACTTCCATCGACGTGTTGCCGGTGTAGTTGACCGACGCCAGGAACGTCACCAGTTCGCCGACATGAATCGGCTCACGGAAAATCACCTGATCCACCGACAGGGTCACCACGTAGCGGCCGGCATAACGGCTGGCGCAGGCATAGGCCACTTCGTCGAGGTATTTGAGCAGGGTGCCGCCGTGAACATTGCCAGAGAAGTTGGCCATGTCGGGGGTCATCAGGACGGTCATCGACAGCTGGGCGTTTCCGGGTTCCATAGCTCACTCACGGTGGTAGGCAGCAATTCAGGGAGCGCCTCTGCGGGCACTTGATCAGTTTTTCAAACCATCCTTTACGGGACGCCGCGCCCGGCGCGGTCGTCACGCTTGTATCCATCTGTTTCCATATATTGCACCGCGTTTCTGCCGGAAGTCGCGGTGTTACCCTGCAAAAGCCCCTTCGCCCGGCCCTTTCTGGTGCCCGTTGATCGGATGCCGCCACCCGTACCCCCCACCTCAAGGAGCCTTCGCCATGCATGCCATCAGTTTCATTCAGGATTTGGCAGTGATCATGTTGGTGGCCGGGGTGGTGACGGTGTTGTTTCATCGTTTCAAGCAACCGGTGGTCCTCGGCTATATCGTCGCCGGCTTCATCATCGGCCCGCACACTCCTCCGTTCGGGCTGATTCACGACGAAGAGACGATCAAGACCCTGGCCGAACTGGGGGTGATTTTCCTGATGTTCTGCCTCGGCCTGGAGTTCAGCCTGCGCAAGCTGTTCAAGGTCGGCGCCACGGCCTTTATCGCGGCGTTCCTGGAAATCGTGCTGATGATCTGGATCGGCTACGAAATCGGCCGCTGGTTCGATTGGAACACCATGGACTCGCTGTTCCTCGGGGCGATCCTGGCGATCTCCTCGACCACCATCATCGTCAAGGCCCTGAATGACCTGAAAATGAAGAACGAGCGCTTCGCCCAGCTGATTTTTGGCGTGCTGATCGTCGAAGACATTCTGGGGATCGGCATCATTGCCTTGCTGTCGAGCATCGCCGTCAGTGGCACCGTGAGTTCCGGCGAAGTGTTCTCCACCGTCGGCAAGCTGTCGCTGTTCATGATCGTCGCCCTGGTGGTGGGTATCCTGCTGGTGCCCCGCCTGTTGGCCTACGTGGCCAAATTCGAAAGCAATGAAATGCTGCTGATCACCGTGCTGGGCCTGTGTTTCGGTTTCTGCCTGCTGGTGGTCAAGCTGGAGTACAGCATGGTGTTGGGGGCATTCCTGATTGGCGCAATCATGGCCGAATCCCGGCAATTGCTGAAAATCGAGCGCTTGATCGAACCGGTTCGCGACCTGTTCAGTGCGATCTTCTTCGTTGCCATCGGCCTGATGCTCGACCCGATGATTCTGTTGCAGTACGCCTGGCCGATTGCCGTGATCACTGTGGCAGTGGTGCTGGGGAAAATGCTCTCGTGCGGCCTGGGGGCATTCATTGCCGGCAACGATGGGCGCACCTCGCTGCGAGTCGGCATGGGGCTGTCACAGATTGGCGAATTCTCCTTCATCATCGCGGCACTGGGCATGACCCTGCAGGTCACCAGCAACTTCCTCTACCCGGTGGCCGTGGCGGTCTCGGTGATCACCACGTTGCTGACCCCGTACCTGATCCGCGCCGCCGACCCGCTGTCACTCAAGCTCGCCAAGGTAATTCCGACCCGACTGGGCCGTGTCTTGGGCATGTACGGCGAATGGCTGCGCAGTATTCAGCCGCAGGGTGAAGGCGCGATGCTGGCCTCGATGATTCGACGGATTCTGCTGCAGGTCGGGGTCAACCTGGCGCTGGTGGTGGCGATCTTCTTCTCGGGAGCGTTCTTTGCCGAGCGTATGTCTGCCTACCTGCAAGACTGGATCAGTGATCCGAGCTGGCAGAAAGCGTTGATCTGGGGTGGGGCGTTGCTGGTGTCGCTGCCGTTCCTGATTGCCGCTTATCGCAAGCTCAAGGCGCTGTCGATGCTGCTGGCAGAGATGGGCGTCAAGCCGGAGATGGCTGGTCGTCACACGCAGCGCGTGCGCCGGGTGATCGCCGAAGTGATCCCGATCCTCTCGCTGCTGGTGATTTTCCTGCTGCTGGCAGCCTTGTCGGCCAGTATTCTGCCGACCAACAAGTTGCTGCTGCTGATTGCCGTGGTCACTGCCGGCGTGGCGGCACTGCTCTGGCGCTGGTTCATCCGCGTACATACGCGGATGCAGGTGGCCCTGCTGGAAACCCTGGATAACCACAAGGAGCCATCCGGGCACTGATCCAGCCGAGGGCGCGTCCGTCAGCTTTCCAGCCAGACGTCCCGCGCCCAGTGCCAGACCGATTCCCAGGTTTCCTCGGTGACCAGCTCTTCTTCGGCCGACCACAGCACCACGGTGCCGTCTTCCTCGACGCAGTAGTAATCGTCACCGTCCTGGCAGATCGGGATCAGGCTGCGGTCCACGCCGGCATCCCAGGCGTTGGCGGCCACGTCCGGCAGGTAGGTGTGGGATTGTGGGTCGGTGACGGTCACCGGCTCCAGGCTGCCGTAGACCACATCGCTGACGGTCAGCAGGAATTCCCTGAAGACAAACGGGATGTCGATGAACAGTTGTTCTTCGATTTCCACCAGCAGGTCTTCGTCAGGCAGCTCCAAGGGCACCGGTACCGGTTCGTTGGCTTCTCGCAGTTGTTCGATGATTTCTTCCACGTCCGGGATCCTCTTGCTCAATGGCGCGGTTTGGTTGGGGCGGTTTATACAGTAGCTTGCTATAGATGCAACCGCGAAATAGAAAACCCCAGCCGAGGCTGGGGTTTTTTTTACTGCATGCGAAACCGCGAGGTATCAGCCGTTCTGGCGGATACCGGCGACCAGCCAAGGCTGGTTCTCGCCTTGCGGACGTTCCATGTTCCAGCTTTCGCTGAACACTTCGCCCTGGTCGAAACGCGAGGTCTTCGACACGCCGCTGAAGGTCAGGGTGGCGATGGTCTTGTCTGCGCGATCGTCCACGCCGTCCAGTTGCACGGTCAGGTTGTCGATGTAGGTCGACTGGAAGCCGTCACCCAGGTCGGCACGTTCGCGCTTGAGGAACTCCAGCAGTTGTGGGGTCACGAACTCGGCGATCTTGTCCATTTCGTTGGCGTCCCAGTGCTGTTGCAGGGACTGGAAGTGGTTGCGCGCGGCTTCGATGAAACGTTGCTCATTGAACCAGGCCGGCGCGTTGATTACCGGACGAGCGGCAGCCGGTGCAGCCGAGCCACCGAAGATCGAGCCCATGGCAGGCTTCGGCTCGAAGGCCTCACGCTGCATGGGTGCGTGACCGGCCGGTGCCAGTTGCTCCTGTTGCTTGCGGCGACGCGAAGCGATGAAGCGGAAGATCACGAAGGCGATGACCGCCATGATCAGCATGTCGAAGATCTGCATGCCCTGGAAGCCGTCGCCCATGAACATGGAGGCCAGCAGGCCACCGGCAGCAATACCGGCCAGAGGGCCGAGCCAGCGCGAAGCACCGCCGGCCTTGGCGGCAGCGCCAGCGGCACCGGCAGCACCGGCGGTCGCAGCGGCGCCGCCCATGCCTGGAGAGGAAGGAGCCATTTGGCTGGTCTGGTGCGACGGCGCAGCGCCGGAGCTTTTGCCGCCACCAAAGCGCTTGGCGTTGGCGTCCAGGCTCATCGTCAGGCCGATGCACAACGCCATGGCGATGCTAAGAAAACGTTTCATAAAGGGAATTCCCATTTGTGGATGGCACGCGCGCCATGTTGCACAGGTGAAGTGTTACTGGCTAGCAACAGAGTGTTTCGGGCTTTTGCCTGACAGGCTGCGTTCAGCTCAGTTGGTTCGTGTAAGGCTATGTACTTTTGTCTGTAGGACGCGCCGATTGGTTCAGTGGGAAAGTCGCCTAGCGTCGCAGTGCCAACACCACCACGCCTGCCGTGATCAGGCCGATTCCGCCCCATTGCCGCAGGTCGAGTTTCTCCCCCAGCAGGATTACGCCGAGCACTGCCACCAGCACCACGCTGAGCTTGTCCACCGGTGCGACCAGTGAAGCCGGGCCGAGTTTGAGTGCGCGGAAGTAGCATATCCACGAGGCGCCGGTCGCCAGCCCCGACAGCAGCAGGAACAGGTAGCTTTTGCCGGAGATCGACCCCAGGGATTGATATTGGCCTGTTGCGTACAAAATCAAGGCCAGGCTCACCAGGACCACGACCGTGCGCAGCAGCGTCGCGAAGTCGGAGTTGACGTTTTCGATGCCGACCTTGGCGAAAATCGCCGTCAGGGCGGCGAACACCGCTGACATCAGGGCCCAGAATGTCCAGGAGGAAAAGAAACCCGAGCCCATGTCGATGATGTCCGTGGTCCGTTCAAGTGCTGGTTTAGATGGCCTCAAGCTTGGCGTAGCCGAGCATCAGCCACTTGCTGCCTTCGCTGAAGTTCACTTGTACGCGCGCCTGTGCACCGGAGCCTTCGAAGTTGAGGATCACCCCTTCGCCGAAGACGGCATGTTGCACTTGCTGGCCCAGGCTGAAAGCGGTTTCCGGGATTTCCGCGCCGGCGAACATGCTGCTGGTGCTCTGCTTCTGGCCGCCGAAAGGTCGACTGACACTGTTGGACAGACGCACTTCCTGGATCAGGCCCTTCGGCACCTCGCGAACGAAACGCGACACCTTGTTGTAGGTTTCGCTGCCGTACAGGCGTCGAGTTTCAGCATAGGTCATCACCAGGTTCTGCATGGCGCGGGTGATGCCGACATACGCCAGGCGACGTTCCTCTTCAAGGCGGCCGGGCTCTTCCAGGCTCATCTTGTGCGGAAACAGGCCTTCTTCCATGCCCACCAGGAACACGTAGGGGAATTCCAGGCCCTTGGCGCTGTGCAAGGTCATCAGTTGGATGCTGTCTTCGTGCTCGTCGGCCTGGGTGTCACCGGCTTCCAGGGAGGCATGGCCGAGAAATGCGGCCAGCGGCGTCAGGTCCTCGTCTTCTTCGCTGTTTTCGAAGTTGCGCGCGGCGCTGACCAGCTCTTCAAGGTTTTCTACCCGTGCCTGGCCTTTTTCGCCTTTTTCCGCCTCGTGGTAGGCGATCAGGCCGGACTGCTCGATGACCGTCTGGGTCATCAGGTGAAGGGGCATCTCGGCGGTTTTTGCCGCCAGGTTCTCGATCAACTCGATGAACGCGCCCAGGGCACCGGCGGCACGACCTGTCAGGCCTTTATTGGCGACCAGTTGGCGCATGGCTTCCCACATCGACACATCACTGTGGCGGGCGTGGTCGCGAATTGCCTCGACGGTTTTTTCGCCAATGCCGCGAGCTGGCACGTTGATCACCCGCTCGAGTGCCGCGTCATTGCCGCGACCTTCAAGCAAGCGCAGGTAGGCCATGGCGTTCTTGATTTCAGCACGTTCGAAGAAGCGCTGACCGCCATAGATGCGATACGGAATGCGCTCGCGCAGCAGGGCTTCTTCCAATACCCGCGATTGGGCGTTGGAGCGGTACAGAATCGCGATATCGCTGCGAGCCATGCCGGTTTTCAGCGCACTTTCGATGGTTTCAACCACATAACGCGCTTCATCGTGTTCGTTGAACGCCGCGTAAAGGTTGATGGCTTCGCCGTCACCACCGTCGGTCCACAGCTCTTTGCCCAGGCGCCCGGTGTTGTTGGCGATCAAGGCGTTCGCCGCCTTGAGGATCCCGGCGGTGGAACGGTAGTTCTGTTCCAGGCGAATCACTTCGGCGTCGGGGAAGTCGGCGGAATACTGATGGATGTTTTCGATTTTTGCGCCGCGCCAGCCGTAGATCGACTGGTCGTCATCACCCACCACCATCAGGCTGTCGCCGCCCTTGGCCAACAGGCGCAACCAGGCGTACTGCACGGCGTTGGTGTCCTGGAACTCGTCCACCAGCACATGGCGGAAGCGTTTCTGGTAGTGCGCCAGCAGGCCCGGGTGGTCGCGCCACAGATCGAGTGCGCGCAACAGCAGTTCGGAGAAGTCGATGACGCCGGCGCGCAGGCACGCGGCCTCATAGGCTTCGTAGATGCTGCGCATGGTGCCCAGGAACAGGTCGCCGCTGGCCTGGATGTGCTGCGGACGCAGGCCTTCGTCTTTCTGGCCATTGATGAACCACTGGGCCTGGCGAGCGGGCCAGCGCTGTTCGTCCAGGCCCAGCTCGCGGATCACCCGCTTGACCAGGCGTTGCTGGTCGTCGCTGTCGAGAATCTGGAAGGTCTGGCTCAGGCCGGCTTCCTGCCAGTGTGCCCGCAACAGGCGGTGCGCCAGGCCGTGGAAGGTGCCCACCCACATGCCGGCCGGGTTGATACCCATCAACTGCTCGATGCGATGACGCATCTCGGCAGCGGCCTTGTTGGTGAAGGTCACCGACAGGATGGAGTGGGGCGAGGCGTTTTCGACCTGGATCAACCAGGCGATACGGTGCACCAGCACTCGGGTTTTACCGGAGCCAGCACCGGCCAGGACCAACTGACGACCGACGGAGGCCGCTACGGCCTGCCGTTGAGCATCGTTGAGGGAGTTCAGCAAAAGGGAGAGATCATCGCGCATCGGGGCATTCTAGGGTGCCGCGTCAAACCGGGCAAACCGAGCTTTGCATAAACCGATGAAAGAATTGCCCTGGGCGACCGGCCAGTCATTTGTCGCCAGCCCTGACAGGCTGTGCCCCTGCGGTTTTCAGTGGGTTCTGCAGCCCATCGGGTAGCGGGATTTTTATGCGCTACAACAGTTTGGTCAGGGCAATTGCTTGTGTATGCTCCGATGATATTTCGGGCCAGCGAGCCCACCTCTTATAAGAACAAGAACCTTGCCTATGACCCTCAGCTCCGGCCTGTCGGGCTCCTTTGTGGAACCGCAGGTTATCCGCAAGCAATACGCCATGGAGATGGCCGTCGAGCGCACGCGTCTGCTTTACCAGGGGTCGCTGCTGCCGACCCTGTTCATGTTGCTCAACGGCCTGGTCTGCGCCGGCCTGCTCTGGAGCCCGCCACGTTATTGGTTGGTCAGCGCCTGGCTGGTATGGCTGCTGTTGCTGGTGGCATTGCGCGTGATCCAGGTCGCAGCCTTCGATTCGGCGATTCCCAGCCGTCAGGCCCAACCGATCTGGCGGCGCATGTTTCTGCTGGGCTCGGCCATCAGTGGCTTGACCCTGGCGGCGGCCGGCATTGCCCTTGCGCCCACCGACAGTTTCCTGCAGCAGGCCTGGGTGTTCGGGTTGATCGGCGCCGCCACGCTTTCGGCCAGCGTCGCCTATGCGGTGAGTTTGCCAGCCTTCCTGTCGTTCACCTTGCCCTGTCTGCTGCCGGCCATCGGCTACCTGTTCTGGGGGGGTGACGGGCACCAGCAGGGTTGGGGCTGGCTCGGGCTGATCCTGTTGGGATCCTTGAGTGTGGTGGCCTGGCAGGTCAATCGCCTGATCCATGGGCGCTTGCTGCGGCGCTTTCAGAATCAGGCACTGATCGAGCATTTGCAGCAGGCGCAAAGTGACAGCGACCAGCTCAATCAGGCACTGGCACGGGAAGTCGAGCAACGCCGGCAGGCCGAAGAGCAACTGCGTGCGGCACAGGTGGAGCTGCAACATCGCGTGGCCCAGCGCAGCCTCGAACTGGACGCGGCCAACCAGGCCTTGAGCAAAAGTGAAGCGCGCCTGGCCCTGGCGCTCAAGGCCAGTGAGCTGGGCCTGTGGGACTGGAACCTGCAAACCGACGAAGTGCATCACACCCAGTTAAAGGAGCTGCTGGGCATCGAGCCGGCGCTGGTCACCGGGATGCCCAGCCATCTGCGCCCGCGCCTGCACCCCGAAGACTTGCCGCCACTGCGCCGGGCGTTGGTGGAGCATTTGAAAGGGCGCAGCGAGGATTACCAGATCGAATACCGGGTGCGCCATGGCGATGGGCATTGGGTGTGGATCGAGGACCGCGGGCGCGCGGTGCAACGCAGCCCGGCAGGGCGGGTGCTGCGCATGGTCGGCACACGTCGCGACATCAGCGCCAGCAAGGATCTTGAAGAACAGCGCCAGCTGGCGGCGACGGTGTTTGAAGCGGCCAGCGAAGGCATCGTGATTCTCGACCCGGATTACCGGCTGATTGCCGTCAACCAGGCGTTCAGCCGGGTCACCGGTTATCAGGCGCAGGAGTTGCTGGGGCGTGATGTGGTCGAGCTACCTTGCAGTCGTGACGCACGTCGGCACTACCCGTCGATCCAGAAGGCCCTCGAGCACTCCGGCCACTGGCAGGGTGAACTGGTTGAGGCGCGCAAGAACGGCGAGCTGTATCCGCAATGGCTGCAGCTGAGTGTGGTGCGCGATACTCGGGGAAATGTCAGTCATATCGTGGGCTTCTTCGCCGATCTTTCCGCCCGTCGCGCAGCCGAAGAGCGCATGCGCTACCTGACGCACTATGACGACCTGACGGGCCTGGCCAATCGCTCCTTGTTCCGCGAGCGTCTGCACGAGGCCCATCAGCGCGTGCAGTCGGGGGGACGTAGCCTGGCATTGCTGCATATCAATCTCGACCGCTTCAAATTACTCAACGACAGCCTCGGCCATGACGTCGCCGACCAACTGCTGCAAAAAATCGCCCGGCGCCTGGTCAATGCGCTGCCGGAAGCCGACACCATTGCTCGCCTGTCCAGCGATGAATTCGCGGTGCTGTTCGATGCCTACGGCAGTTTGTCGAGTCTGGCGCGGGTGGCGACGCGGTTGGCGAACAAGCTGCGTGTACCCTTGACCATTGAAGGCCATGAGCTGGTGGTGAGCGCGTCGATGGGCATCAGCATGCTGCCGGATAACGCGCGGCAGATTTCGACGCTGGTCAGCCAGTCGAACATGGCCATGCAGCACGCCAAACATCTGGGCGGCAACAACTTCCAGTTTTACACCGACAGCCTCCAGGCCAGTACCCTAGAGCGGTTGCAGTTGGAGAACCAACTGCGCAAGGCGATCGAGGAACAGCAACTCAACGTCTACTACCAGCCCAAGCTGTGCCTGGCGACAGGTCGCTTGAATGCCGCGGAGGCGCTGGTGCGCTGGGATCACCCAACGATGGGACGAGTGCCGCCGGGGGAGTTCATTGGCCTGGCGGAGGAAACCGGGCTGATCGGCGCGATTGGCGAATTCGTGCTGCGCCAGGCTTGCCGACAAGCCTGTGAGTGGCAGCGCCAGGGGCTGGAGCCGATCCGGGTGTCGGTCAATCTGTCGGTGCATCAACTGCGACAGGGCAAGTTGGTCAGTCTGGTGCGTCAGGTCCTCGAGGAAACCGGCCTGGCCCCACACTATCTGGAGTTGGAGCTGACCGAGAGTCAGTTGCTCGACAGCGTTGAACACATCATCACCACTTTCCGCCAATTGCGAGATCTGGGGGTGAAGTTGGCTATCGACGATTTTGGTACCGGTTACTCGTCGCTGAGCTACCTCAAGCGCATCCCGGTGGACTACGTGAAGATTGACCAGGCGTTTATTCGCGGCCTGGGGGAAAGCAGCGAAGATGCGGCAATTACCCGGGCTATCATCGCAATGGCCCATGGATTGTCGCTGAAAGTGGTGGCCGAAGGTGTTGAACGTCAGGAACAACTTGAGTTCCTGGAAGGTTGCCGTTGCGACGAGGTGCAGGGTTATCTGATCAGTCGACCAGTAAATGCTCAGCACTTGGCGGCTTTACTGCGAGCTCAGGCTAATGATTGATCATGTGAAGGACACTTGACTGCTATTGCCGATAGCCGCCAAGTGTCCGCGAACTCAGCAGACTTTAATTATATTTTCGACGCGGTGCAGAAGTTTGCCTTCATAGTAGATATCTACACTGGAGGCATTGATGCCTTGGGCGTTATATTGGACGGGCTTTTCAGTGACAACTGTCAATGCGCCTCCCGCACTGAGCTCTACAGTAAGATCGAGCCTAATGTTGGGGGAGCGATCTTGATGAACGCTTAGAATCAGTCTTGGGATGTAGCCAGAGTCCGGAAAGACGATAACGCCGCTGACGCTGAACGTTGAGGGGGCGACGGGCATGCCTTCAATACTGGCTACCCAGTCTTTGGTTGTAAAATTCATCTTGTGATACTCCTTGGGTATTAGTTATTGCGTCCTGCTTGATGAATATCATCTGGACCGTTGGGTTGTGATGTTGCTAAAGCGCCAACGCCCGAAATAGGGGCGCTGGGATATATTCAGATGGTTATTGGGTAATTAAAACTTCATCGATATATTGCAATAATTGGCCGTTGTAGAAAATGCCAACGTTACTGACGGGGTAGTCCCCCGTCACTTTATACTCAACGAACTTATCGGTTAAAACTTGCACGTTAATCCCGTTGTTGTCTTCCAGCACCAGTTCCAGCGGCAGAAAAGGGGTGTCTTGGACCTGGCTCGGCACCAGCTTGGGGGTGATGCCGGGATGGGCAACGGTGACCGTGCCGTACACGCGAAATGTCGGACCCGTACCGGGCATGCGGTCAATTTGTGCGGTCCAGTTTTTGCTTTGAATCGTCATGGGTAGAACTCCTTGAAGTAGGTGTAATTGCTTCCTGCTTCCTGAAGTTATCCGGGATGGCCGGGTGTTTGCGGTATTTACTTATCGCTGATGCAGGACGCCGGGTTTCCAACGTCGGGGGCAGTGAGCCGCCCGCTGACGGCGCGGTGACCCGGCCAACCGTGCTACATGGGTTGATCGCACCTGAAATCGAGGGATCCAGTTACGCATTGAGCAGGCAAAAAGCCGATTCTTGTAGTATAACTACAAGCGTACTACCTCCCCGGCGCCAGCCCCTACCGACGAGTCCTGCCCTTTGAACCTGTTGCAACATATCGCCCAGTCTCGCCACCTGTTACGCAAATCGGAGCTCAAGGTTGCCGATCACGTGCTGCTTGACCCCGCGGCCGTGATGCACAGTTCCATGGCCGATCTTGCCCACAGCGTTGGCATCAGCGAACCGACTATCGTGCGCTTCTGTCGCGCCATCGGTTGTTCCGGTTTCCAGGACTTGAAGTTGAAGCTGGCCCAGAGCCTGGCCGCCGGCGCGAGCTTCGGGCAGTTCGCCATTCATGAAGACGACTCGGTCGCCGATTACAGCCTGAAAATTTTCGACACCACCCTGCACACGCTGATGGAGGTTCGCGAGAAGCTCGATCCGGTGGAGCTGCAGCGGGCTGTATCCCTGATGTCCCAGGCCCAGCGTGTCGAGTTCTACGGTTTTGGTGCCTCTGGCGCCGTGGCGGCGGATGCCCAGCATAAATTCTTCCGTTTGCTGCTGACGGCCGCAGCCTATTCCGACCCGCATATGCAGGCGATGTCGGCGGTGACGCTCAAGCCCAGCGACGTGGCGATCTGTATCTCCCAGTCGGGTCGCTCCAAGGACTTGCTGATCACCGCCAACCTGGTGCGTGAAAGCGGCGCGTCCCTGATCACTCTGTGTCCGAGCCAAACACCCTTGGCTGAGCTGTCGACGGTCAATCTGGCAATCGATGTGCATGAAGACACTGAAATCTACACCCCCTTGACCTCGCGGATCGCCCACCTGGTGGTGATCGATGTGCTGGCAATGGGCGTAGCCATGGCCCGCGGCCCGAGCCTGGTCAACCACCTCAAGAGCGTCAAACGCAGCCTTCGCAGCCTGCGCTTGTCGCCCAAATCGGTGAAAGCACTGGATGATTGAGCCCGGTTAACATTCATCTGTCTGTAACCACCGCGCCGCCAAACCGTCATCCTCGAGCCCTATCGTGAAACTCCCGTACTCGCCTTGGGAGACTCGAAATGGTTCAGCCCTACGAAGAACGCAACAGCGCTGTCAAAACCCGCCGTCAGCAGGAAGACCAGCGCCGCATGGCCTTTCGCCGGGCGATTGAAGATCGTTGCGAACAGCGGCAACTTCTCGCTGAAATCGGTGATTTTCCCGACAGTCTTGAACTCAACTACTGGCAGGCGGCATCGGCAACTTCCCGGCGAAGCGCTCAACCAGCGCGCTGATCTGCACCCGTTCGCTGCGGATAAAGCCCAGAAACGCATGCGCTACCGGTGACAGCCGTTTGGCCTTGGCCTGCACCAGGCACCAACTGCGAAACAATGGCAGCTCTTCGACGGGCAGCTCTTTGAGTCCGCCAGTCGCCAACTCCAGGTTCAGGGCGTGCCGCGTCAACAGCGCCACGCCCAGACCCGCCGCCACGCATTCACGCTGCGCTTCGGCCGACGAGACCTCCTGGGTCTGGTTGAAGTGCACGCGCTTTTCCTTGAAATACTCTTCGCAGGCCAGCCGCGTGCCCGAACCGGGCTCGCGCAGCAGCAAGGTATAAGGCTCCAGATCCTGCAGACGCAATGGCCCCATGTGGCACAGCGGGTGATCCGGTGGGGCTACGGCGACAATCGGGTTATTGAGGAAGGGCAGGAACTCCAGGCCCATGTCCTGGGGCACCATGGACATGATCACCAGGTCATCGCGGTTATCGGAAAGGCGGCGGATCACCTGTCCACGGTTGACCACCGTCAGTTGCAGATTGACTTCCGGGTGCTGGCGCTTGAAGGCGGCGAACAGGTGGGGGACGAAGTATTTGGCGCTGGATTCCACCGCCAGTTTCAGTTGTCCCTGCAGCGATCCTTGCATGTCGGACAGCTGCATATCGAGGTTTTCCAGGCGGCCGAAAATGTCTCGACTGGCTCGCTGTAACGCTTCAGCGGCCTCGGTCATGTAGAGCTTTTTGCCGACATAATCGAACAAAGGTTGACCAATCAGCTCTTCAAGCTGACGAATTTGTAGGCTGACGGCCGGCTGAGTGAGAGACATTTCTTCAGCTGCGCGACTGTAGGAACGCAAATCGCAGACCTCGTTAAAGATCTGAAGCTGACGTAATGTCATACGCATCAATGACTTACGCATCTGATAGAGGCTCCGGCCGGTAGTCGATGGTTTAACTATAAGTCTTTACTTATGGCTAACCCAATTATTATTGATTTTTGTTAATTCCTTGAGCGAGATAGTGTGGCCCTGCGACTGATTTGAAACATTTAGTCACGCGCCGACCCCAGTCTAGCGGGTCGTGGGTAGCAACCGGCTCAAGGGAAACTCCAAGTGATAACAAAGATCCTGATCGCCAACCGTGGTGAGATTGCCGTACGAATCGTACGTGCCTGCGCCGAGATGGGCATTCGCTCGGTCGCGATCTATTCCGATGCCGATCGCCATGCCTTGCACGTCAAGCGTGCCGACGAGGCCCACAGCATTGGTGCCGAGCCCCTGGCCGGTTACCTGAACCCGCGCAAGCTGGTGAACCTGGCGGTGGAAACCGGTTGTGATGCGCTGCACCCTGGCTACGGCTTCCTGTCGGAGAACGCCGAACTGGCGGATATCTGCGCCGAGCGTGGCATCAAATTCATCGGCCCGGCGGCGGAAGTCATTCGCCGCATGGGCGACAAGACCGAAGCGCGCCGCAGCATGATCAAGGCCGGCGTGCCAGTGACCCCGGGCACCGAAGGCAACGTCTCGGGCATCGAGGAAGCGTTGGCCGAGGGCGATCGCATCGGTTACCCGGTGATGCTCAAGGCCACTTCCGGTGGTGGCGGCCGCGGTATCCGTCGCTGCAACAGCCGTGAAGAACTCGAACAGAACTTCCCGCGGGTCATTTCCGAGGCCACCAAGGCCTTCGGTTCGGCGGAAGTGTTCCTGGAAAAGTGCATCGTCAATCCCAAGCACATCGAAGCGCAGATCCTCGGCGACAGCTTTGGCAACGTGGTGCACCTGTTCGAGCGTGACTGCTCGATCCAGCGCCGCAACCAGAAGCTCATCGAGATCGCTCCGAGCCCGCAACTGACGCCTGAGCAGCGCGCCTACATCGGCGACCTGTCGGTACGTGCGGCCAAGGCCGTGGGATACGAGAACGCCGGTACCGTGGAGTTCCTGCTCGCCGAGGGCGAGGTGTACTTCATGGAGATGAACACTCGGGTGCAGGTGGAACACACCATCACCGAGGAAATCACCGGGATCGACATCGTCCGTGAGCAGATTCGCATTGCGTCCGGCCTGCCACTGTCGGTGAAACAGGAAGACATCCAGCACCGCGGTTTCGCCCTGCAGTTCCGGATCAACGCCGAAGACCCGAAAAACAACTTCCTGCCCAGCTTCGGCAAGATCACCCGTTACTACGCACCCGGCGGTCCCGGCGTACGTACCGACACAGCGATCTACACCGGCTACACCATTCCACCGTTCTACGACTCGATGTGTCTGAAACTGGTGGTCTGGGCGTTGACCTGGGAAGAAGCGATGGACCGTGGCCTGCGCGCGCTGGATGACATGCGCCTGCAAGGGGTCAAGACCACCGCCGCGTACTACCAGGAAATCCTGCGTAACCCGGAATTCCGTAGCGGCCAGTTCAATACCAGCTTCGTCGAAAGCCACCCTGAACTGACCAACTACTCGATCAAGCGCAAACCCGAAGAGCTGGCCCTGGCCATCGCCGCCGCCATCGCCGCCCACGCAGGCCTGTGAGGAATATAACAATGTCCAAGATCCACGTTACCGACACCATCCTGCGCGACGCCCACCAGTCGCTGCTCGCCACCCGCATGCGCACCGAAGACATGCTGCCGATCTGCGACAAGCTCGACAAAGTCGGCTACTGGTCGCTGGAATGCTGGGGCGGCGCGACCTTCGACGCCTGCGTGCGCTTCCTCAAGGAAGACCCGTGGGAGCGTCTGCGCAAACTGCGCGCGGCACTGCCCAACACCCGCCTGCAAATGCTCCTGCGTGGCCAGAACCTGCTGGGCTACCGTCACTACAGCGACGACGTGGTCAAGGCGTTCGTGGCCAAGGCGGCGGTCAACGGTATCGACGTGTTCCGCATCTTCGACGCGATGAACGACGTGCGTAACCTGCGTGTGGCCATCGAAGCCGTGAAAGCCGCTGGCAAGCATGCCCAGGGCACCATTGCCTACACCACCAGCCCGGTGCACACCATCGAGGCGTTCGTGAACCAGGCCAAGCAGATGGAAGCCATGGGTTGCGACTCGGTGGCGATCAAGGACATGGCCGGCCTGCTGACCCCGTACGCCACGGGCGAGCTGGTCAAGGCACTGAAGAGCGAGCAATCGCTGCCGGTGTTCATCCACTCCCACGACACCGCCGGCCTGGCCGCGATGTGCCAACTCAAGGCAATCGAAAACGGTGCCGATCACATCGACACCGCGATCTCCAGCTTCGCCTCGGGCACGAGCCACCCGGGCACCGAATCGATGGTCGCCGCCCTTAAAGGCAGTGAGTTCGACACCGGCCTCGACCTGGAATTGCTGCAAGAGATCGGTTTGTACTTCTACGCCGTGCGCAAGAAGTACCACCAGTTCGAAAGCGAATTCACCGCCGTCGACACCCGCGTGCAAGTCAACCAGGTACCGGGCGGGATGATTTCCAACCTGGCCAACCAGTTGAAAGAGCAGGGCGCCTTGAACCGCATGAGCGAAGTGCTGGCGGAGATTCCGCGGGTGCGTCACGACCTCGGCTACCCACCGCTGGTGACCCCGACTTCGCAGATCGTCGGCACCCAGGCGTTCTTCAACGTGCTGGCAGGCGAGCGCTACAAGACCATCACCAACGAAGTGAAGCTGTACCTGCAAGGCGGTTACGGCAAGGCGCCGGGCCAGGTCGACGAAAACCTGCGTCGCCAGGCCATCGGCAACGAAGAAGTGATCGACGTGCGTCCAGCCGACCTGCTGAAGCCGGAGATGACCAAGCTGCGTAACGACATCGGCGCGCTGGCCAAGTCCGAAGAAGACGTGCTGACCTACGCGATGTTCCCGGACATCGGGCGCAAGTTCCTCGAAGAGCGCGAAGCCGGCACCCTGGTTCCGGAAGTGCTGCTGCCGATTCCTGAAGCAGGTCGCGTGGCTTCGGCCGGCGGCGAAGGCGTGCCGACCGAGTTCGTCATCGACGTGCACGGCGAAACCTACCGCGTCGACATCACCGGTGTGGGCGTCAAGGCCGAAGGCAAGCGTCACTTCTACCTGTCCATCGACGGCATGCCGGAAGAAGTGGTGTTCGAACCGCTCAACGAATTCGTCGGCGGCGGCAGCAGCAAGCGCAAGCAGGCCACTGCACCGGGTCACGTCAGCACCACCATGCCGGGCAACATCGTCGACGTGCTGGTCAAGGAAGGCGACACGGTCAAAGCCGGCCAGGCCGTACTGATCACCGAAGCGATGAAGATGGAAACCGAAGTGCAATCGGCCATCGCCGGCAAGGTCGCCGCGATTCACGTGGCCAAGGGCGACCGCGTCAATCCGGGCGAAATCCTGATCGAGATCGAAGGCTGATCAAACGCCTTCATCTGCAACGTTTTACCTCGGGGGAGCACATGCTCCCCTTTTTTTGTCTGCGGTTTGTCAGGACTCGTTTAGCCAAATGCATTTTGATGCATTCCGCCAGTCAGGATGGCCTGTTATCTGCATTTTAATGCGGGTTGCAGTACTGCTTATCCCTGTTAGATGCACTATATTGCATCATTAGCGGCTTTTTGATGGTTAGAAGTGCATTAAAGTGCAGGAGCAAACGATGCTGACATTGACGCTGCAGATTTATAACGCCGGAAAATGGCAGGACGCCATGACCGTGACGTTCGATGAACCAGAACGAGGCTTCGATAGCCATTGCAGCTTCGGTTACGAAACCGGTTATCTGGTCGAGCGCATTGAAGACATCTCCAGCCCCTTCGCAGGTGCCGTGAGCGCCACCGCTCCGATTGCCTGGGAGGGACAGCGCACCGCGGCGGCTCCAGCTTTTTTGCACGACATTGCGCCCGCGGGGGCGGCCAAACGATTTCTCATGAGCCGCATGGGGCGCGACAAGCCGGAAGGGATCAGTGCCGATCTTTTTCTGTTGGCGCGAAGCACACCGGCCCCGGTGGGTAACCTGCGCATCAGGGAATCACTGGAGACGCTGGGCAACCGTCCGGCTATAGGCTTTCAGCGAGCCGAAGTCATTGCGCGGGACAATCGCTTTCTCGAGTACGCCTACGAACAAGGCGCCGCCATTGGTGGCGCGACGGGCGCGGGCGGTGAAGCGCCGAAGTTGCTGTTGACCGAAAACCGCGAAGGCCTGCTGTATCCGGATGCGGTACTGGATGACTGCGCAGTGACGCAGCACTGGTTCGTCAAGTTCGCCCGCAACCAGGGTAACCAATCCGATAAAGACATCCTCAGAAGCGAGTTTCACTACTACAAGGCCCTGCAAGCGCTGGGTATCGATAGCGTGGCGACGGCAGGGTTGGCGTTGGAGGAAGCGACGAAACCCAGTCTCTGGATGCAGCGCTTTGATCGACGAGTGACGCCGCAGGGGATCGAGCGCCTGGCGGTTGAGTCGATCTATTCGCTGGCCGGTGTCACGACGCCCGGGAGTGCGATGAATCACCTCGACGTGATCCGGCTGCTGGCCGGTCTTTGGCAGTCCGCCGGCCAAACGGCGCAAGTCGAGGATCTGGTGCTGGATTACCTGCGTCGTGACCTGCTCAACAAGATACTCGGCAATTCCGATAACCACGGCCGCAACACTGCAATCATTCGCCATACCGATTCATTTGAACTGGCACCCATCTACGATCTGGCACCCATGGTGATGGACGATGAAGGCATCACCCGCACCACCAAGTGGTCACGGGAGCTGGAGATAGCAGGGGATGTGGATTGGCGTGGCGTGTGCGATGCACTGGCGGGGATCGTCGATTCGTCAGTGATCTTTGAGCGGTTGCGCGAGGAGGCAGGACGTTTGCGGGCGCTCCCGGACCTATTGGTCGATAGCGGTTTGCCGGAAGTGACGATGAATCATCCGCGCATTGCGCTTCGGCATCTTGAGCAACGTTTAAACGAGTGGGGTTTGCAATGAGCATGAGCGTGGCAGAGCGGACGCTGCTGATTGAAAGTATTCAGCAAGGCCTGGCCGAGGACAGCTTGACCCTCGGTGATGCCGTGCGCCGCCTGCGGGTCGAGGTTACCGGGCTGCACCAGAGTCAGTTCGCCAGGATGTGCAAAATTTCGGTGCGCACCCTGGTCCACATCGAGCACGGGGAAGGCAATCAGACGCTGAAGTCGCTTAACGCGGTGTTGCGCCCATTTGGCATGCAAATGGGCGTGGTGAAGATTCGCCGGACGATCAATCAGGCGTCACCCGTCTGATCCATCAGCCGCGGCACTCTGCCAGTGTCTTCACCTGGCCGGTCGCGGTCTGATTGTCATCTGCCAACCACCGCTCGAATCCCGCGCCGATCGTTGGCCATTCTCCATCGAGGATCGAATACCAGGCGGTATCGCGGTTCTGCCCCTTGACCACCATGTGCTGGCGGAACACGCCTTCGAAGCTGAAGCCCAGGCGCTCGGCCGCGTATTTGGAGCGGGCGTTGCCGTTGTTGCACTTCCATTCCAGGCGACGGTAGCCGAGCTCGAAGGAGTGTTTGGCCAGCAAGTAAACCGCCTCGGTGCTTTTCGGCGAACGCTGCATCGGCGCGCCGAAGGTGACGTGGCCGATTTCGATGCGGCCCTGGGCCGGGACGATCGACATCAGGCTGAGGATGCCCTGTATATCGCCACTGGCACGGTCGATCACGGTGAAGAAATACGGGTCGCTGTGGGCGGCGTGGTTGTTCAGCCAGTCATTGAAAACGCTGCGCTCGGTGAAGGGGCCGTAGGGCAGGTAATCCCAGAGTTTCGGGTCGGCGCCGGGGCCCTGAAATGCGTTGAAAAGGCCTTCGGCATGGCGCGCCGGGTCGAGTTTTTCGAGGCGAATGAAGCGTCCTTCGATCAATTGCACCGACGGCGGCGGGACGCCTTTCCAGTCTGCGAGTGAAATCGTCATGTGTTTCTCCTGGCCTCTCAAAGGGTTTTGCGAAATTGGATGAAACCGGGGCGTTCTGCAATGCGCTCGTAGAGCTGGATCGCGGTCGCGTTGGTTTCGTGGGTCAGCCAGTGCACTTTGCAGCAACCGTCGGCCTTGGCGGTACTGTAGACGAACTCGATCAATTGGCGGCCGACGCCGGTGCCGCGCGTTTCGGGCACGACCAGCAGGTCTTGCAGGTAGCAGGAGTTTTCGATGCTCCAGTTCGAGCGATGGTAGATGAAATGCACCATGCCGACGGCTTTGTCGTTGGCCCAGGCGAGCGCCGCGTGGGTCGGTTCGCTGGGGTCGAGCAGGCGTTGCCAGGTGCTGTCGCTGACCGCGTCCGGCAGTTCGCTGTTGTAGAAGCGCAGGTAGGCTTGCCACAGCGGCAGCCAGGCGGCGTGGTCGGCGGCGGTGACGCGGCGAATCTCGATCTGACTCATGTTCATTCCTTGGGCATCAAGTGGGCGAGGGCCTGGTCGTGCAGGTCGGGGCTGGCGGCCAGCCCTGCGCGTACGCCGGCAATGTCTGCGCTATTGCGGTTTTGACTGAGCTTGCGCTTGCCTTCCAGACGCTGGATCGGCAGGGCAAAGCCGACGATGGCCTTGAGCATGCCGTCGATGTAGTCGGCCGGGGCATCGGCGACTTTCCAGGGCTGGACGCGGCCGGCTTCATGGCGGTCGGTCAGCGCGCTGACCAGCGTGAGCAGGCGCTCGGCGTCGGTAAACACCTCGGCGCTGCCATAGGCGTGCACGGCGACGTAGTTCCAGGTCGGTACGACTTTGCCGTGCTCGGCCTTGGACGGATAAAACCCGGGGCTGACGTAGGCGTCGGCACCGGCAAAAATCACCAGTGCCTCGGCGCCGTTCTGCAGGGCCTTCCATTGCGCATTGGCCTTGGCGAAATGCCCGTAGAGGGTGCCATTCGGGCCTTGTGCGGTATCCAGCAGCAGCGGCAGGTGACTGGCTTGCAGGCCCTGTTCGTCCTGGGTGACGAGAATCGCCAGGCGCGTGTCGAGCATGTGCTGCTGCAGTTCCGTTAAATCGTCGATGGCGAAGTTTCTAGGCGTGTACATGGAGAATGTCCTTGGCGAATGCCTGCATCCTAGGCAGGCTAATGGTCTGTTGTAAGAGCCATTAACGACCAATTTCATAGGTCCATTGCCATGACCGATGCGCCGCTTTCCCTGTCCTTCAATCCGGCGGGTATCACCCTAGACCGCCGTCAGGGGCTGAGCCGTCAGCTGTACCAGGCGTTGCGGATGCGTGTACTTGATGGACGCCTGGCCAGCGGTACCCGGCTGCCAGCAAGTCGGGATCTGGCCGCGGCCCTGGCGATATCACGCAACAGCGTGGTGCGTGCCTACGATCAGCTGTATGCCGAAGGGTTCATTGAGGGGCGAGTAGGCGATGGCACCTATGTGGCGCAATTGCCAGCGAATGCACTCACGCCCGGAAAACTATCCACAAAAGTATCCACAGGGTTATCGACAGGCTTACCCACAGCCTTATCCACAAATTGGCTGGATTTACCTGTGAATTTATCCAGCAAAGTTATCCACAGCGACGCCTTGGCGCGGGTCGAAAAGCACCATTTGCCCCGCCCGCCCAGTGGTCCGCCACGGGCATTTCGGGTCGGCGTACCGGCTTTCGATCTGTTCCCATTCGAGGTCTGGGCCAAGCTCAACGCGGCTTTCTGGCGCAAACCGGATTTGCAGCAGTTGTGCTACGGCGCCCCGGAAGGCGATGCGCGCCTGCGGGGGATGATTGCCGCCTATCTGCGCAGCTCGCGGGGTATGCAGTGCAGTGCTGAACAAATTGTGATCACCAGTGGCGCGCAGCAGGGAATCAGCCTTTGTGCACAGCTGTTGGTGGCGCCGGGGGACGGGGTGGCTGTGGAAAACCCCGGCTATCGCGCGGCAGGTCATGCCTTTGCGGTGGCCGGCGCGCGGTTGCACGGCGTATCGGTGGACCACGAGGGCATCAGTTGCGCCGAGCTGAACCGCTTGCCCGATTGCCGTCTGGCCTATGTCACGCCCTCTCACCAATACCCCACCGGGGTCATCATGAGCCTGGCCCGGCGCCTGGAACTGCTGGCCTGGGCCGAGCGCAGCAACGGCTGGATCATCGAGGACGACTACGACGGCGAGTACCGCTACAGCGGCGCCCCGCTGGCGCCGCTGGCGGCTCTGGATCGACAGGGCCGCGTGCTCTACGTCGGTACGTTCGGCAAGGTCGCGTTCCCGGCGTTGCGCCTGGGGTATCTGGTGCTGCCCCAGGGGCTGGTGGACGCGTTCGCCCAGCGCCGGGCGGTGGATGTGCGCCATTCCGAAGTCAGCACTCAAGCGGTGATGGCCGAGTTCATGGCCGCCGGGCATTTTCAGCGGCATATCCGGCGCATGCGGCGGGCCGCGCTGAGCCGGCGCAATGCGCTGTTGAGCGGTTGGCCTGAGCAGGTTGCTGGCGTTGGCAAACTGCCGGGCGTGGCCGCCGGGTTGCACCTGACGGTCGCGGTCGACAGCCTGGCACGTGAGGCCGAGTTGATCGAGTTGGCGCGCAGCGTCGATGTCGAGATCAATGCCCTGAGCAGTTACTGGCTGGCCGACTCGCTGACCCCCGGGGATCAACGCGCCGGCCTGGTGCTGGGGTTTGCCGCCGTACCGGAAAAAGCGATAGCGGCGGCACTCGAGAAGTTGCGCAAGGTGTGGCGGGTGGTGTGAGGAGTGCGGATCAGACCTCAGCTGTTCGGTTCGAGGGTGAGGAACAGTGACGGATGGCTGATGCGCCGCAGCACATAGTCGATCGGTGCCAGCGTGGTGAGCGCCTGGCGCTGCTCCGGGGTGAACTGCTGCAGATAAGGCTCGGCGATTTTCAGGTGGGCAGCGCTGAACTGATCGGCGGGAGTCTCGAGCCCGTCGTAGTGGAAGTGCGCCACCCACAGCGGTTGGTCGTTGTGGGTGGTGTCGAGAATCCGGTACTCCTGAAAGTAGTCGCGGCGCTGTTGGGTCCTGATTCGCCCCTGGGCATTTCTGACGATGCGCACCTGCTGGTTGTCCAGCAGCCACTGCAGATAGGCTTGTCGCGGCTGGCGATTTTTCAGCAGGTTGGCGCGCACGCTGATGCCTTGTGCACGTAACCGCAGGGCAGCAGCAGTGAGGTTGCCGCTCAGGTCGCCGACCGGCAGTCGCGTGCCACTCGACACGCGCAAGCGCTCCAGCGCCTTGGCGACATCGCTCGCCGACTGCTCAAGGCGTTGCGCCTGCAGATCGAAAAGATCCTGCATATCCGCCGGAATGCGATTGGGCCGCTTGGCATCCTTGCGCGTGCGGTCAATGAAAGCCTCGACGCCCTCATTCAGGGTCAGGGCATTGTCGACGATGTCGGTGTCATCCAGGTCCGGGAGCGGCGTGGATTTCGGCTTGGGTGGAAGTACTTGCTCCAGAGACAGTTCGGCGACGGGTGGGGTCCTGGCGGGCGCTGGATTACGGGGACGGGTTTTACTGACCTTGCCGACCGGACGCGAGGGGCCAGCAACGGCAGAGGGCGGCAGAGCAGGGGGCGTGCTTTCGCCGCTGGTGGGCAACAGGGTGTTCAGTTGCTCCTGAGCCAGTTGCTTGAACTCACCGATCAAGGCGCTCAAGCGTTGCAGTTCAGGCACCTGCAACTTGTCGGGATGTTCGCCGGGAAGGTCAGCCAGGCGTTGCGTGGTATCGGCGTAGACATCGATCAGCCGGCTCAAGCTCTCGATGCGCCCGGCATCAGGCGGCGTACCCGGTGGCTTCCTGATCAGGGCGGCATGTTTATGAGTGGCCGTCGCCGCCTCGATTATCACCAGGCCTGTCGCAGTGCGTGCCGAGTCATCGCCGTGGCTGGCGCCGTCGCGCAGGCACACCTCGTGGGACATGCCAATCTCGTTGGCCTTCAGATCCCACTGGTTGAACTGGGGCAGCAACTCGCGCAGGCCTTGCGTGGTCCTCATACCGGCGCTGCCTGTTGCATCCAGTGCCTCGAGGGCGGCCTGGGAAGTGTGCAGCCGAGCGACCAGTTCGTGACTCAATGCCAGCGCCTTGCGCACGCCCTGGATATGGGCCTGCGCGGAGGTTTCTGTATCGATGTACTGATCCTGCGCGAGTTTTTCGGTGAGTGCGGTATAGGCGGTGCGCTTGAGGGCGAACCAGAGGGCGAGGTTCTTTTGCAGCTCGATGGTCAGGCGCTGCAAATCATTGAAATAACCGTCGGTTCCCCCTTTCAGGCGCCATTGCTCGAGATGCTTCAGTGCCTGGTCGTAGTCCTTGATCAGCTTGTCCACGAGGCCGAGGTAACGCTGCGTCGCCTGTTCGCGTACTTGACCGCTGGTGCCCATCAGTTCCAGCTGAGCTACTTTCAGTTCCGCGTTGCTGCTCGCTTCCTGGCGTTTGAAGGCATCCAGCTTCGCGCCCAGTTCCTGCTTCTGCTGTTCCTTGACCTTGCGTTGTGCCCTGAGCTGACTTTTCAGGCTGTTGCGGCCCCCACCACGCAAGCGCAAGCGGGTATCGATGAACCACTGTCCTTGTTGATTGTGGATCAACAAGGGGCCGGTTTTCGACGGTGACAACGGGTCAACGATTTGCACCTGGTGATCCTCGTCTTCCACCACGCAGAACCAGCGCTCGCCAACCTTTGCATAGGATTTTTCCTGCTTGCGATACAGGGTGGCCGATGCGCGTGGCAGGGTTTCCAGCCCAGGCGCCGCGAGATCAAGGGCTGGCACGGTCATGCGATCCAGATAAAGGGCCAATGCGCCGGGCGTGCGCGTGGGTACCGAGCCACCGGGTTCCAGGGAGGAAAGATGGCTGGGTGGAAGCTCGCCGGTGAGCGGCGTGGCGACCAGGGTCACCGTGGGTTTGCCAGCAACGACGGGCGCTGCAATACGGGTGCTGAGCGGCCGGTCATGGTCGCCCTTGGGCGCCCTGGGCAGGCCGGTCTTGCGGCGTGAGGCGGCGTGATGGGCGAGGATCATCCCCAGGTTCAGCAGCATTTCACCGACCGCACTCCACTGGGCGGCGGCGTCACCGCGTTGGTGGGCCTGCGCGACTTGTTCGATTTCACTGAGGCTTTGCCAGACCCACACCGCCGCCCCGGCCGGACCGCTGAGAAAGTTCGCGGCGATGCTGAACAGCGCCCAGCCACTGTCTCGAAGCAGATCCCAGCGCCGCTGTGCATTGGACAGCGATTGACGATCGGCGAGCTCGGCCATGGCCTGGGCATGGGTCTTGAACAGGGCGCCAAAGACATCACCCTCGAGCGCTTTCGAGGCAAGTTCGACGGGGCCGGCCCAGTCGGTGGATGTCCAGGGTTCGGCCAGCAACTGCGCGCTCAGCCATGGGCTGGGCAGGCCAATCGGGAAGGTGTACTGGGCGTATTTGAAACTGCTGTCCGAGTCGGGCAACCACGCCAGCACCGAGTCCCGCAGTTCGCCCGGCTGGTGCAAGGCGTACAGCAGGTTTTGCGCCGAGGGGAATTGCAGCAGTGGTAGCTCGAGCAACGGCCGATAGAGCAGGCAAGGACCGGCAGCCGGCTCGCGCGGGGCGATGATGTACATATCGGTAACGGTGTCGCCATCGACGTTCGCGCCGTGGACGAAAGCCAGCGGGCGGATGAGTATCGGGTGCAGGGGATCGGGTGTCGGCTTGAGCCACTCGCGAATGTAGCGGCAACCCAGCTCGTCGATCCCACCGATGCCGCGCAGCTTGCACTCCAGCGCAATCATCGGCAGTTGCGCGCGCAACTGACTGATGTAGAAGTCCTGTTGCAACGCGGCCTGTGCCGGGCTGTCGATCAGGTTTTCGCGGATCAGCCCGGGATACGCCTGGCCGATATCGACGTGGCTGGCCATCGTCGTCAGATAGGCTTCATCCAACCAGGCAGGAACAGGCTGTGGCGGGTCGAAGCGAACGGTGGCTTGATAGGGCGCGCTGTTCTGCAAGGCATACTCGCCCAGGGTTTCGGTCTGGGTGTCCAGCGGGTTGGGCAGCGTCAGGCCGTCGGCCTCGAAACTGTTGATGATGGTGATCGCCAGGTTATCCAGGGCCAATGCAGCGGCGGCGGGTTTGTCGGCAATGATTTCCTCGCGCATGCGCTGCTGGGCAAAGGTGTCGATGGCGGGAATGCGCAGCAGTTTTTTGTCCGTCTGTTTGTACAGCTTGCCCAGTGCGTTGATGGATTGGCTGTAGTGATCCAGATCGCTGGCCGACGCGCCAAATAGCCAGTCGGGTATCGCATCGACCAGCCCAAGCAGGGCAAGTTTGTCCCGGGCGCTGGTGCTCTCTTGCACGGCCACGGTACTGATGGTGTCTGGGGCTTGCGCGGCGAAACCGTCATCGGTGACGGACCGAATCGCATCGAGCTGCGTGGTGATCAGGGCCCAGGCCATGTGATCAAAAAAATTGCCTTCAGGCTCGAACAGCTGCCACTTCAGGTTGTGTCCCGGGGGGAGCGGGTCGATGCGCTCGGGCAGCGAAGCACCCAACTGATCCAGGGAATCGAAGGTTTCATAACCGTTCTCCGTGGAGTACATCATCACCAGCTCGCGCTGCTCATGACGCCCGGTAATCACCGCGGCCCCGCCCAGCACCCGATGTCGGCTGTTGCCCTGGCTGTCGACGCTGTCGATGTCGATCAGGCTGACCCGGATGCCGGCCAGGGTCGGGTCGTGGCTTTGCCGTAGCTGCTTGTCCGGATTCAGGGCGACGGCCCTCGCCACTCGACACTGTGTTTCGTCCCAGCCGTTGACGTTTTGCACATCCAGGGTCTTGCGCAAGGATGCGGACAGCTCCTGCCAGTGCGGCGCATGCTGGCCCTTGCGGTTCCAGTAGGCCAGTTGCTGCTCGCCAAAGGCGACGAAAAGCAGCGGTGCGTAGTCGTTGAGCAACCGCGCAATGGCTTCGACGGCAATGTCCAGGTGCACCACAGGTGTGGTCGACGGATTCACCGTGAGGAAGTGTTCGCCTTCCAGGTAATTGGCAGTGGCCGAGGTGGCGAACTGGCGTATCAGCGCCCGGGTCAGCGACTCGAAGCGTGCAGGCATGGCGACCAGCGTGCCGTCGAGCCAGCGCCATTGCGGCGTGCCGATCAGGGTCTGGTCCGGGTCGATATCGCGCCCGGGGTATTGCGTATCCAAGGCTTGGCGCAGCAGCTCGGTGGCGACTTCATTGAGCGTGGGCCCCAGGCTGATTTGCTGCACGACCTGGCTTTTTTTCAGCAAGGCCGGGGTGTCGATATTGATCGTTTGTGCGGTCATCGTCATTTTCCTTGTTGACGGTGGGGCTTACGCAAAGAACAGCGAGCGCGCCAGTTGCGGACTGATCGCGCTGCGGTAAATGGCGATCATCTGGGTGCTGCTGGCCGCGTGTGCGTCAAATGCTCCAGCCAGCAACCGCTGCTCCGGCAGCTTGAGGTGAGCCGCGGTGAAGGCGTCGTTCGCAGCGTCAGCGCTGGCGTAGTGGAAGTGGGCATACCACAGGACGTTGCCGGTGCGCCGTTCGCGGACCTCGTACTCCTTCAAGTAGTCCTTGCGCGAGCCTTTGAGCCGACGTCGATCACCTGCCGAGACAATGTCGATTTCATTCTTGCCCAGCAACCATTCCACCCGCGCGGCGGTGGGTGGCTGGCGTTTGAGCATCTCGACCCGTATCCGGTAACCCTCCTGATTCAGCCGATTGCGCGCCTGGTTGAGCGCCGCGATCAACGGCTCGGGCTGGTCGGTGGCGTTGCTGCGGGTTTGCGCCTGCTCCAGGGCCTTGGCGGCGCTGTCGAGCTGATCGGCCTTGTACTGGAACTGTTCGTCGATCTCCACCGGGATCCGCCCCGGCTTTTTGGCATTGGCTTCGGTTTGCCGAATGAAGTGATCCACACCCTCCAGCAGCGTTCGCCCCTGGGTGAGTTGAGTCTCGAAACTGGCTATTTGTGCGCTGGCTGGGCGGCGCCTCGACGTCACACGTTCCAGCCAGACGCCCGGGGTCTTTTCGTGGAACGTGGCAATCACGTTGCCGGTCATCGGCGCTTTCACGTCGAGTAAAATAGGCTGGCCGGGCGCCGCCGGGCGAATTTCACCCACGACCGTGCCCCTGAAGCGTGTCTTGATCACCCGCTTGTGGGCCGACGCTGCCGGCTTCGAGGGGCCAGGCCGGGGCGCTTGCGGAAGTTGCTCGCGCAACAGGTGACCCAGATGGCTCTCTGCGTCCTGCTGGAATCCACTGACCCGTTTGCGTAACGCTTTGAATGGCTGCTCCAGCAGCGCACCCGCATGGCTGGAGGCAAAGTCGTCGAACGATTGGTCAATGGCGCTGAATTGCTCCAGCAGTCCGCTGAGGCCCTCGATACGTTCGTCCAGCACCCAGGCGCCTTCTTCTTCCCTGAGTTCCCGCGAGGTCTGGATTGCCAGGTCGGTGGACTCCAGCAGCCGCTCGAAGGTGAGACGGGTTTCGTCCGCTACGCTGCCCTCGGCTTCGCTCAGGCACACTTCAACCGCGAGGGAGACTTGCAGGGCCCTGAGATCATCTGGCTTGAACGTGGGTAATTTGTCGCGATAGGTGCTGGCCATCTCGGCCGCACTTCTGCCGAGTCGGCTGAGCTCCTGGAGGCGTGAGTGAGCAAACTCGATCTTGCCGATCATCTCTTCGCACAGGTCGACCATTGCCCGGTACGTCGCCCGGGTGCTGGCGTTATCGACCCTTTGCGGGGCCTCAAGCAGGGTCAGGGTTGTGCGCAGGGTCTGCTTGAAGGTGGCATTGCGCTGGTCGAGCCAGGTCTGATTGAAAAACAACTGGGTGCCGAGCATTTCGACCATGGCGGTGCGGTAGTTGGCGACCGTTTCGAGCGAGTTCAGCGACTTCAGCTGTTCAAGGGGGGCGGCGTACTCCTGGGTACGCTGCTCGAGCTTCTCAAGAAACCGGGTTCGCGCCGCCTGCAATGCTTCGTCGCCGACGGCGTTTTTCAGGGCATTGTGCGCGGCTGTCAGTTCCGTGCGGGCCAGTGCGCGTTGCTGGTCGAATTCAGCCAATTGTTGTTTGAGCGTGGCGATGCGCTTCTGGTTTTCCAGCTGCATTGCCTTGAGTCGGCTGGGCAGCCCGCCGCCGCGCAGGCGCAGGCGCGTGTCGACAAACCACGCACCGTTCCTGTCGTGGATCAGCGCCGGTCCACGCAGCGCGGGTTGCTGGCGCGAGTCGATGATCCTGACGTCACTTGCCTCCTCGACTTCCACCTCGAACCAGCGTTCACCGACGGCGGTGTAATAGCGCTGTGCGTGTTGCTGCAGGTAGCGATAGGCCCCGGTTGTGCGGGTGGGCCGGGTGAGTGGCTCGGGTGGGCTGATCGCAAAGCGATCCAGGGTTCTGCGCAGGTCCAGCACAACGTCGGTCGCCACGGAGGTGCGGTGTTGGGCTGGCTGTTCGCCGATGATATCGGGTTTGCGCACCACGACCACGGACGACGCGGGCGGTTTTTCCGGGGCTTTTATCGCTTCGGTTACCGGGGCCTTTTCCTGCTGGACACGCGCTGTCGGCTTGCGACTGCTGGCGCGATGGGCGAGGACCATGGCCAGGGTCAGCAACAGGTCGGTCATCGCGGTTTTCTGCCGCTCGGTGTCGCTCGTCTCAACGGCGTCGAAGGTTTGTTGCAGGTCATCGAGCACCTGCCAGATCCACGCGGCGGTGCCGACGGTTTGACCGAGAAACGGCAGCGCGGCGTTGAGGATCATCCAGGCGCCATGCTTGAAGCTTTCCCAGCGGCTCTGCGCGTTGGACACCGATTGTCGCTGCGCCAGTTCCACCAGGGCATTGACGTTGGACTTGAACAAATGGGTCAGGTAGTCGCCATTGACGACCTGGGAGCCGAGGGTCAGTGGGCCGCTCATTTGCAATGAGGTCAGGGGATCGGCCAGCAGTTGCGAAAGCGACCACACGGTGGGCCGGTCGCCGGTGAGCGCGTAATTGGTGTAATCGGCGCGGACCCCATCCGGCAACCAGGCGAGCACTGATTGACGCAACGCCGGGGAATGCTGGATGGCGTAGATCAGGTTGGCCGGCGAGGGGAACTGGCTCAAGGCATGGTCGAGCAGGGGCCGGTACAGCAGGCACGGCCCCTGGTCCATCTGCCGGGGGCCGATCACGAACATGTTGGCGACCTCGTCGGTTGAACTGCCCACGCGCCAGCCGGGCTTGAAGGCCAGGGGGCGAATGACTATCTCCTGGCCATCCACCCAGCGCTTGCTTTCAAGTGGCTGGACCACGGCCGCGACGTAGCGGTAGCCCAACTCATCGATACCGGCCTGGTGGCGAATCTTGTGCTGCAAGGCCAGCAGCGGCAATTCGATGCGCAAGTGGCTGGTGAACAGGTTCTGCCGCTGCAGGCTCTGCAGAGGATCGTCCTGCAGGGTGCGCCGGATCAGCGCCGGGTAGCTCTGGCCGATGTCGACGCTGACGATCAAGGCTTGCAGATAGCTGACCGTTAGCCATTGTGGGAGCGTTGCGGCGCTTTTACTGCGCACGGTTGTGTTGCCAAGGGGCAGGGCGATGAGGTTTTGCAGGGCCAGGTCGACGAGGCTCAGGCGGGTGCGTTCGGGCTCCACCAGCGGAGTAAAACTGCCCCAGACCACAACGCTGTCGACGACGATTTCGAGGTCGGCAAGCTCCAGCGTGGCGGCATCGGCATGTTGTTGCAGCATCGCCGCACGCAGCGCGTCGACGGCGAACTCGCGAATCGGTTTGATTCCGTCCTGAAAGGATTGGCCGGCATTCTGTTGCTGCACGGTTGCCAGGTCGATCAGATGCCGGCTGTAAGCGGTGAGATCGATGGGCGAGGCGTTGGTCATCCAGTCCGGCAGTGCGTGCTCGATCCGATTGAATCGCGAAGGCGTCTGTTTGTCCGTCGGGTCGAGTGCGTTCTGCGCGCGGCTGATGTGTGGCGCCAGGTCGGGCTTCGGGGTGGCGGGGTCGTCACCCAGGGCACCGATCGCATCGGCTTGCAGGGCAATCAGATTGCACGCCAGGTGATCGAAGTAATTGCCTTCCGGCTCGATGAGCCGCCAGTGCAACGCATCTGCGGAAGATTCTTCACCCTTGTACGAGCGCAAGGACTCACCCAGCGCCTGCAGCGAATCGTAGGTCTGGAAACCCTGGGTAATGGAATGGGTCATGACCAAGGTGCGGTTGCCATGGGTGCCGATCAGCACGGCCAGGTCGAGCATATTGAGGTGGGTCGAGACGCCGGCGCTCACCCTGTCCAGGTCAATCAGGCAGGCGCGTGAGCCGTAGGTGTCGAGCGCGGCGCGGGTGCTTTTGTCCGGGTGCTGGAACAGGCTGCGGGCCATGGCCAGCTGTTCGTCGCTCCAGTCCGGGTGGGCCTGCACATTCCAGAAGCCGCGCAGCGATCGGGACAATTCTTGCCAACGCGCAGTGGAGGATCGGCCGAACTGATTCCAGTAGTCGAGCTGTTGATCCTTGAAGGCAACAAACAGCAGGGGGGCCAAGGCGTTGATCGCCCGCGCGATGGCAGCGAGGCGCACAGGCAATTGCATCGGCGTCGGCAGTCCGGGATGGAGCGTGAGGTAGTGCTCGCCATCCAGATAGACCACCGAGGTGCCTGCTACGCCATGGCGCACCAGGGCATCGGTCAGGGATTCGAAATGACGAGGACCGGGGATGAGTTGCTGGGCATGAACGGTCCAGGTCGGTGTCACCACCATGGCCAGGCGTGGGTCGATGGCAAGCTGCGGGTACAGCGCGTCCAGGGCGGGTCGCAGGGCACGGGTGGCGACTTCTCTGATGGAGGGGCCAGCCACCAGTTGGGTGAGCAAGGCCTCCTGATCGGCGGCAAGGGTCGGTGGGGCAGGGTGGGTAGCGTCTGGCATGGTCACATCCTCTGTGGAGCCGGCGCCGTTGAGCGCGCGGACCCGTTGCAAGGTAGTGATGGCCAGCATTGCGCAGGCGGTAAACAAATAATTCACGGAAAAAAAGACCTGCACGGCGGCAGGTCTTGATCACAGGCGGGAGGGGCGGGGCTTCAGGTGCCCGACTTGATCTTGGTCCAGGCCCGGGTGCGCGCCCGTTCGGCGTCACGCGGCAAGGGCTGCAGGGTGTACAGCGTGCCCATGGCGGCTTCGGTGGGGTACAGGTTGGGGTTGTTGCGGATCGCCGGGTCGACCAACTGCGTGGCGTCCTTGTTCGGGTTCGGGTAACCGACGAAGTCACTGACCGGCGCAATCACCTGGGGTTGCAGCAGGTAGTTGATGAAGGTGTAGGCGTCCTCGGGGTTCTTCGCGCCCTTCGGGATCGCCAGCATGTCGAACCAGATCGGCGCGCCTTCCTTGGGCAGGCGCATGTCGACGACCACGCCGTTCTTCGCTTCCTTGGCGCGATTGGCCGCCTGGGAAAAGCTGCCGGAATAACCGACCGCAACGCAGATGTCACCGTTGGCGATATCGGCCATGTACTTGGAGGAGTGGAAGTAGGTGACGTACGGGCGGATCTTCATCAGCAGCGCTTCGGCCTGGGCGTAGTCCGCAGGCTTCTTGCTGTTGGGGTCCAGGCCCAGGTGCTGCAGGGCCAGCGGCAGAATCTCCGACGGCGAGTCGAGCAGCGCCACGCCGCATTGCTTGAGCTTGCTGATGTTCTCTTCCTTGAAGATCAGGTCCCAGCTGTCGACGGGGGCGTTGTCGCCCAGGGCGGCCTTGATCTTGGCCGGGTTGAAGCCGATCAGGATAGTGCCGTACATGTACGGCACGGCGAACTGATTACCCGGGTCGTTGGCCTCGATCAGCTTCATCAGCTTGGGATCGAGGTGGTTCCAGTTCGGCAGTTTGCTGCGATCCAGTGGCTGGAAAACCCCGGCGTCGATCTGCTTGGCCAGGAACACGTTGGATGGCACCACCACGTCGTAGCCGGAGTTACCGGTCAGCAATTTGGCTTCCAGGGCTTCGTTGGTGTCGAAGATGTCATAGATCAGCTTGGTCTGGCTGTTCTGCGCCTTGAAGTCGTCCAGGGCCTTGGGGGTGATGTAGTCGAACCAGTTGTAGACGCGCAAGGTGCGCTCTTCGGCGTGGGCGGCGACGCTCAGCAGCGATGCGCACAGGGCCGGGACGATGAAACGCTTGAGACTGTTCATGCAGGTCAATCCTCGTTAAGCGCTTTCAAAGCCCTGGAGTACGTTGACGGCGTTGATGCCGATTTCTTCCACCGCATAACCGCCTTCCATGACGAACAGGGTCGGCTTGCCGAGGCCGGCGATGCGCTTGCCCATGGCCAGGTAATCCGGGCTGTCGAGTTTGAATTGCGAGATCGGGTCGTCCTTGAAGGTGTCGACACCCAGGGACACGACTATGACGTCGGCGCCATAGCGCTCGATTTCCTGGCAGGCCTGTTCCAGCGCTGCGCTCCAGGCATCCCAGCCACTGCCGGCCGGCAGTGGATAGTTGAAGTTGAAGCCTTCGCCGGCGCCTTCGCCGAGTTCGTCATCGTAACCGAGGAAGAACGGAAATTCGGCTTCCGGGTGGCCATGGATCGAGGTGAACAGCACATCGTTGCGCGCGTAGAAAATCGATTGGGTGCCGTTGCCGTGGTGATAGTCGACGTCGAGGATCGCGACCTTTTTGTGACCCTGGTCGAGGAACGCCTGGGCGGCGATGGCGGCGTTGTTGAGGTAGCAGTAGCCGCCCATCAAGTCGCCGGCCGCGTGGTGTCCCGGTGGTCGGCACAGGGCGAAGGCACTGCGGGCGCCGCGCTGGATCTCGGCCTGCGCGGTGAGGGCCACTTGTGCGGCGCTGTAGGCGGCTTGCCAGGTGCCGGCAGTAATGGGCGCGCCGCCGTCGAAGCTGTAGTAGCCGAGTTGGCCGTGCAGGCTGGTCGGCTTGACCTGACGCAAGGTGCGCGCCGGCCAGGTGTAGGGCAGCAGGTCGCCGTCGGTATTGAACTCGGTCCAGCGTGCCCAGGCGCCCTTGAAGAATTCCAGGTAGTCGTGGCTGTGGATGCGCGCGATCGGCTCCAGGCCGAAATCCTTTGGCGCCTCGACCGGGCCTAGGTTCTGCTGTTGCACGCGCTCCAGCACATGGTCGGCACGCGATGGCATTTCGAAACAGGGCTTGAGCTGTCCGTCGATCAATTCACAGCGACCGTGGTGCAGGTGGTGATCGTCCGAGTAGATGGTCAGCATATTGTTGTTCTCCGCAGGGCTGGTTCGGTTGAACACAGTCTTGCGGCGTGCGCTGTTTGAGTGAACGGCAGGAAAGGCCAAAAGGGGATAAATACGGCCAAAAAAACTGTCCGAAATTCGCCCCTTTTTGCCGGGGCATGGCGTTCAGCGCAACCCGGGTGAGATTAAACGGCAAGAACCTCAATTGATCGATTGAAACGGTCTCGTTGCGTGCGAAAGACTCCAGCCGTTATCGCTATTCTGATAAAAGTACTTAATCAATATACTGGCGTGCAAGTCATTGAGCACGTTACCCATTCGGCTATTCACCTGAATGGCTGCAAGTCGTCAGGTGGCTTCTGATGAATACATCGCTAGTACTAAAGTAGTAAGGCGCTGACACAGAAGTTTTCACGTGGGATATGAGTGCGTTTCCCTCCAGCACAAAGCGCCTTTCCAGAGAAAGAACGAAACTGTGCGTCCCAAGAACAGGGTGTCGGAGCGTCGACAAAAATACAGCGCCATTAAAACAGCATCGTCTGTCATATATCAGTCGTCATTAATATGGCGAGCGCGATAACGTGGAAATATGGCGCGTCGGCCGTAAATATATTGTCGTCATAAAGCTGACAACTAGTTTTATCTGACTGTTAAACACCTGCGCTGCCAGTGTTTTGGCGTCATTGGCTTAATTTGGTTATTTGTTGTTTATTTTGAATGGCTCTATTGCTTTGCGTTGTTTAAGTGCTCACCATGTGCCCCGACCTGGCGCTGCTGACGAAGAATTCGTAGCTTGGGTAGTGGTGCGCTAACTCGATCTTTTGTTTGTCATGTGCTTGCCGGTAACGTTGTTTGTTATGCGGTAGTGGCGCCCGTGTGGGTGCTCGCAAAATATGTTCAAGTTACTCAAGTTTATTTATACCGGGCGGCGTATGTAGCGCAGTCCTGCTGTTTACTGGTTATGAATTCAAGTCGCCTGTAAATGGATAGGGGAATGTTATAGGGACATTCCATGGCCTCAAGTTGCAAGGAGCGTTCGTAGCATGCGAATCAGCATATTTGGTCTGGGTTACGTCGGTGCGGTATGTGCCGGATGCTTGTCGGCACGTGGGCATCAGATCATCGGGGTCGATGTCCAGGCTCTCAAGATCGACATGATCAACAGTGGCAAATCGCCCATTGTCGAGCCGGGTCTGGGCGAGTTGCTGCAGCAAGGGGTTGCCAGCGGCAAGCTGCGCGGCACTCTGGATGTCCGCGAGGCTGTCCTCGAAACCGATATTTCCTTCCTCGCACCGCCGACGCCAAGCAAGCGCAATGGTGATCTCGATGTGTCCTACATCGAAGAAGTGTGCCGGCAGATCGGCCAGGTTCTACCGCAAAAGACCACCCGTCACACGGTCGTGGTACGCAGCACGGTGCTGCCGGGCACTCTGCGCGAGGTGGTGATTCCGACCTTGGAACAGTATTCCGGGCTCAAGGCCGGCGTGGACTTCGGCGTGGCGGTGAACCCCGAGTTCCTGCGCGAGAGCACCGCGATCAAGGACTACGACTTCCCGGCGATGACGGTGATCGGCGAGCTGGACAGCACTTCTGGCGACCTGCTGGAAGAGATCTACAGCGAGCTGGATGCGCCAGTCATCCGCAAGACCATCGAAGTCGCGGAGATGATCAAGTACACCTGCAACGTCTGGCACGCGGCCAAGGTCACCTTCGCCAACGAGATCGGCAACATCGCCAAGGCGGTCGGCGTCGACGGTCGCGAGGTGATGGAGGTGATCTGCGAGGATCGCAAGCTCAACCTGTCCAGCTACTACATGCGTCCGGGCTTCGCCTTCGGCGGCTCCTGCCTGCCCAAGGATGTACGCGCGCTGAGCTACCGCGCCGGCCAGCTGGACGTCGAGTCGCCGCTGATCGAGTCGCTGATGCGCAGCAACGCCGCGCAGGTGCGCAAAGCGTTCGACATCATCGCCAGTTACGACAAGCGCAAGGTTGCGTTGATGGGACTGTCCTTCAAGGCCGGTACCGACGACCTGCGTGAAAGCCCGCTGGTGGAGCTGGCCGAGATGCTCATCGGCAAGGGCTTCGACCTCAGCATCTACGACAGCAACGTCGAATATGCCCGTGTCCACGGCGCCAACCGTGACTATATCGAGTCGAAAATCCCCCATGTTTCGTCGTTGCTGCGCTCCGACTTCGACCAAGTCGTCGCCAATGCCGACGTGATCATCCTGGGCAACGGCGATGAAGCCTTCGCGCACCTGGTAGAGCGGGCTCCCGCCGACAAACAGGTGTTCGACCTGGTGGGGTTCATGCGCAAGTCCAGCGGTCCCGGTCTAGAGGGTATCTGCTGGTAGAGCCGGTGCAGTGATGTTCGTGGGGCGCCCTGGCAACAGGCGCGGCGCCCCAGTTGCCGTATTGTCGATCAGTCATACAGGTCCGAAACATGGATGTTTTTCAGAGTCGCCTGCGCTCAGCCGCAGGGTGGTTACTGCTGGTAACCACGCTCATGGGGATGGCATTGCTGCTGCCGCGCAGCACTTTCGACCCTGAGTCTGTCGATTTCATTCTGCTGCTGGGTGTCATTGGCATCTGGCGCTATTCCATGGGCGCCGTGCATTTTGTACGAGGGATGATCTTCCTCTATCTGGTGTTCCCCTGGTATCGGCGCAAAATGCGCCAACTGGGTGCGGCAGCGGACCCGTCCCACGTGTTCCTGCTGGTCACCAGCTTCCGCATCGAGGCACTGACGACCGCCCAGGTCTACCAATCGGTGATCCGCGAGGCCATCGCCTGCGGCTACCCGACTACGGTGGTGTGCTCCATCGTCGAACGTTCGGACGAGCTGCTGATCGAGAGCCTGTGGCGGCAGATGAACCCACCGGCGCGGGTTCGGCTGGACTTCGTGCGCATCGCCGGAACCGGCAAGCGCGATGGCCTGGCTCACGGCTTCCGCGCCGTTTCCCGGCACCTGCCCGACGACGATTCGGTGGTGGCGGTGATCGATGGCGATACTGTACTGGAGCAGGGCGTCATCAAGAAGACCGTGCCCTGGTTCAAGCTGTTCCCCAATGTCGGTGGCCTGACCACCAACGAATTCTGCGAGGTGCGCGGCAGCTACATCATGAGCGAGTGGCACAAGCTGCGCTTCGCCCAGCGCCACCTCAACATGTGCTCCATGGCGCTCTCCAAGCGTGTGCTGACCATGACCGGGCGCATGTCGGTATTCCGCGCTAGCGTGGTGACCAATCCCGGCTTCATCGCCGACGTCGAGAGCGACCATCTGGAACACTGGCGCCTCGGACGCTTCCGCTTCCTCACGGGCGACGACAAGTCCAGTTGGTACAGCCTGATGCGCCTGGGCTACGACACTTTCTATGTGCCGGACGCCTCCATCAACACCGTTGAGCACCCGCCGGAAAAGAGCTTCATCAAGGCCAGCCGCAAGCTGATGTTCCGCTGGTACGGCAACAACCTGCGGCAGAACTCCCGCGCCCTGGGCCTAGGCCCGAATCGTCTGGGCTGGTTCACCTGCCTGGTACTGGCCGACCAGCGCGTATCGATGTGGACCAGCTTGCTGGGGCCCACCGTGGCGATCATTGCCAGCCTCAAGTACGGCTTCGCCTTCCTGATGGTGTACCTGCTGTGGATCGGTCTCACCCGACTGGCGTTGACGTTGCTGCTGCTGGCCTCCGGGCACAAGGTGGGGCCGGCTTATCCGCTGATCCTCTATTACAACCAGATCATGGGCGCGCTGGTGAAGGTGTATGTCTTCTTCCGCCTCGACCGGCAGTCCTGGACCCGCCAGAACACCAAGCTTAATCGCGACCTGGCCAGCTTTTCGCGCTGGTTCAACACCTGGTCTTCACGCGCCATGACCTTCTCCGCGGGCAGCGTCTTTCTTGCCTTGCTGATGTTCGTGGTGTGATCGGCGAAAAGGACCCAGAAACCTTGAAGCCAGGTTCAACTTACTAATTTGAAAGGGAAAAATTATGAGTGCAGTGATCAGCCCGGCGGGCAACGCCAATGTGGTGCATGAGTCCGAGGCGCAGCGTCAGCATGCGCGCCTGAAGCTGCCGGCAAAGGTCCGGTTCAAGGGCCAGGAGGGGGGCGTCCAGGAAGTCCAGCTGATAGACCTGTCCGCAGGCGGTTTCAGCTTCGAGCAGGGCAGCCAGTCGGTGGTCGAGGGCAAGCTCTATCGCGGCAAGCTGATGTTCGAAGTGGAAGGCATCGGCTTTGCCATGGATGTCCAGTTCCAGGTGCGCTCGATCATCGACGGCAAGCGCGCTGGCTGTGAATTTCACAACCTGCGTCCGCGCGAGATGTCGGCGCTGCGCTACATCATCAGCTCGCTCATCAGTGGCGAACTGGTAAATGTAGGTGGCCTGATCAGCATCCTCCAGCGCGAGAACTTCACCAAGGCCCGTGGCGGCAAGGGCAATGAAAAGCTCAGCGTGCTCGGCCGCCTGCGCGCCATGGGTCTGACGTTGGTGATCCTGGTCGCCGGCCTGGCCGCCTTCGCCTACGTGCTGTATCAGTTCTACGACATCTACTTTGTCACCCACGCTGACTCGGCGCAGGTCAGCGTGGCCGGCGCGCAGGTCGCGATGCCGCGCGAAGGCACGGTGCAAAGCCTGGTCGCCGTGGGCAGCACGGTCAGCAAGGGTGCGCCGGTGGCGACCTTTTCGGCGAACATGCTGGATGCCCTGAAGGGCGCGCTGCCGGAGTCGGAGATGACCCCGGACAATCTGGAGCGCCTGTTCAACAAACGCTTCCAGGGCACCCTGACCAGCCCTTGCGACTGCAAAGTGGTCAGCCAACTGGTGGGTGACGGCCAGGTGGCAGCCAAGGGCACTGCGGTATTCATGCTGGCGCCAGTGGACAGCGTCGCCACCGTCGAAGCCCGTTTCCCGTACCGCGCGTTCAACAAGCTGCAACCCGGCACCCCGTTGACCTTCCTGGTGGGTGGCGAAACCGCCGAACGCAGCGGCCGGATCACCAGCATTGCCCTGCAGGACGGCGGCCTGGCTTCGGACATCCGCGTGAACATCCAGCCTGACGAGCCACTTGCCAGCGATCTGGCCAAGCGCCCGGTTGACGTGCGCATTCGCCCATTGAACGGCTTCTTCGCCATCAACGGCCTGGCGTCCGAAAAATGAACAGCACCGGACTAGCATGCGGGCTGCTGGGCTCGCTCAGCCTCGGTCTGCTGGCTGGTTGCGTGGCGTTGCCCGACCTGCAACTGGCCAAGGAGGCCAAGGGCACGGGTGACCTCGCGACCGCGGAGCAGAACTACCGCGTCCTCGCCAGCCAGGGTTACGTCGAGGCTCAGGTCGGCCTCGGCGACCTGCTGGTGCGCAGCCCTACGATCGAGCAGCGGATGCAGGGCGAGACGCTGTATCGCCAGGCCCTCGATCGCTCTCCGGCGGCGCCCGCACGGCTGGGTAAATGGCTGGCGAGCAAGCCGCAGGCGAGTCCTGCCGAGCGCCTGGAAGCCGAGCGGCTGCTGCGCCAGAGCCTGGCGGCCGGCGACAACAGCGCACTGCTGCCACTGGTGCAACTGCAGCTGCAGGATCCGCAAAGGCTTGCCAGCGGCGAGCTTGAGCGCGAGCTGGAGCAATGGCAGGCGCAAGGCATCGCCGAAGCCCGGCTCGGCAAGGTGCTGCTCTACCGTGCGCGCGGTAACTACGAACAGAAGCTGGATGAAATCGCAGCCATCTGTGAGGGCTGGCTGGACCAGGCCAGCGAGTGCTATCTCGAACTGGCCGAGGTCTACCAGCGGCGTGGCGACCAAGACAGCCAGCAGCGGTTGCTGGCGCGTCTGGATTCCGCCTACCAGGCCGGTCGGGTGTCGCCTGATCGTGTGATGGGCGTTGCCAAGGTATTGGCCGACAGCAGCCTGGGCGAAGCGGATCCAAAGGCTGCCCAGGCGCTCTACACGCGTATTGCGCCGGCCTATCCGGATGCCTGGTGCGGGTTGGCCGAGCTGGTCCTGCGTTTCCCTGACCTGGGGGATGCGGCGGTACTTACCGGCTACCTGAACAAGGGGGTCGAGGCCGGCTCCAGCCGCGCCGCGCTGATGCTCGGGCAACTGTACCTCAAGGGCCAGGTCGTACCGGCCGATCCTCGGGCGGCAGAACAGTACCTGCTCCAGGCCGCGCCCGGCCACCTCAAGGCGCACCTGCTTCTGGGCCGGCTGTACCGCGAGGGTGCGCTGGGCGACATCGAGCCGCAAAAGGCCCTGGAGCATCTGCTGATTGCGGCACGTGCCGGCGATCCGAGCGCCAACATCGCGCTGGCCCAGCTGTTTGGCGAGGGCAAGGGGGTGCGGATCAACGCCGTCTACAGCTACACCTTCGCCAAGCTCGCCTCGCGTCAGGGCATGGCCCAGGGGCAGGTCCTGATGGAGCGCATGGCGCCCAGGCTGAAGGCGCAGGACTACCAGCAGGTGGAGAGCCTGCTGGCTCGTGAAATCGAAGCTCGCGGTGGCCAGCAGGTCACCGCCAGGAATCAAGCTGATCAAGCGCAGGAAGTGCTATGACTTCGAAATACCGTCCAGTCACCACGCTGGCCTGCATGGCCGGATTGCTGGCCAGCTCCGTCGCACTGGGGGCACAGCCGCAACCCGGGTTGTCTTATGGCGCCAATCTCAAGTTAACCGCGCAGTCGATCGATGACCTCGATCTGGGTACTCGCGACGGTGGCGACTTCAATGGCCTCGGCCTCAGCGTGCGACCCTGGGTCTACAACCGTCAGGGCGACTGGAGCGCCTTCGCGCTCGGCGAGGCGTTCCTGGCCACCGACACCATCGAGTCGGACACCAGCGAATCCGACACCTTCGACCCCAATGACGCCCGTGATCGCGAGGACCAGTTCCTCGCCATGCACGAGTTCTGGGTCGACTATGGCGGCCTGAGCGCGTATCCGGGAGAGTCCCTGCGCTTCGGTCGACAGAAGATCCGCAGTGCCGACGGCCTGTGGTGGGACAGCAATATCGAAGCCTTGCGCTGGAACTTCGAGACCACCCTGCTCAGCGCCCACGTTGGCATCGCCGAACGTTTCAGTGACTACCGCACTGACCTGGATGAACTGGCACCCGACGACAAGGATCGCCTGCACCTGCTCGCCGACCTGTCCTGGCAGTGGCAGCCGGGTCACTGGGCCGGGGTGAAGCTCCATCACAGCGATGATGGCGGCAACCTGCCGGGGGTAGGTGATTCTGTGGACCAGATGAGCAAGACCACGACCGGCGACCTCACCTGGCTGGGGGCTGAACTCAATGGCGATTTCTACAACGAGCGCAGCAACCTGCCGCTCAACTACTGGGCCGCCGCCACGTGGCTGACCGGTAATGTCGACACCTTGCGCACCAACACCGTCAACGGCCGGCGCCAGGCCAACGGCAAGGTCAGCCAGGATGTCGATGCCTGGGCGCTCGACCTCGGCCTGCGCTGGAACATCGACCAGAACTGGCGCGTCGGTACCACCTACATGCGTGCCAGCGGCGGCTCCGACGGCGACGACTCCGAGCAGTTCCAACAGACCGGGCTGGAGAGCAACCGCGCAAAATTCACCGGCACCGGCAGTGCCATCAACCGCTTCGGCGAAGCCTATCGCGGGGAGATGAACAACCTGCAGGCGGCCAGCGTGTTCAGCGGCTGGCGGTTGGACGAGGACTACGACGCCAGCCTGGTCTACCACCGCTTCTGGCGGGTGGATGACCAGGCCGACAGCAGCAGCGGCCTGAAGGCCCAGTTGGTGCCGGGCGAGAAGGATATCGGGCAGGAAGTCGACCTGGTGGTGACGCGCTACCTGAACCGCGGGCAGATCCCGGCCGGGATGGAGTGGCTGAAAGCATCCTCCGCGCTGATCCGCTTTCGAGGCGGGCTGTTCTTGCCGGGCGATGCCTTCGGCAAAGGCACGGACTCGAGCATGCACCGCGCATTCGTTGATTTTGTCTGGCGTTACTGAAGGCCGCCTGCCGAGCTGACCATGGAGTTGGACGCTATGTATTCACACACAACAAACAGGCATCGCTGGGCCGCCGCCGCGGTCCTCGCGGCTAGCCTCGCGTGGGCGGTCGTGGCACCGGCCGGGGAAACCCCCGCACCTGCTTATCAGGTGTCGAGCATTCCCGCCGAGTCGGTACTGATCGAGCCGCCGAAGTTGCCCGATCTGTCGCCCTATACCGCCGAGGCGGTGAGTGCCCGGATCGTGCGCAAGCCCACCGGTAACGTGGTGCTCAAGCGCATGATCGGCCCGAATCAATTGGTGGAGTTCACCGGTGGCGACGAGCGCTTGCGTGAGTGGGTGAAGCGCCAGGGTGAAATGCCCCAGGCGATTTTCATCGAGGGTGGCTATGTCACGCTCAAGGATCTCGCCCGCAGCCTGCCGAAGAAGTATTTCGAGGAGACCGAGCCGGGCATCTACATCGCTCGCCTGCCGATCGTCGTCAGCCAGGGCGCGACCCTGCACGTCGGCGCCGAAACCCGCGACTTCCGCCTGTCCAGTGAGCGCGGCGCGTTCCTGATCAACGACGGCAAGCTGTTCATCATGTACACCCGCCTTACCGCCTGGAGCGAGACGGAAAACCAGCAGGACTGGTTCAAGAAGAAGGGCAAGTTCCGTCCCTTCCTCAACGCGTGGGGCGGTACCGAGACCTACATCGTCAACTCGGTGGTCTCGAGCCTTGGCTACACCGCGAGCAAGTCCTATGGCGTCTCCATTTCCCAGTACAGCCCGGCGATGCATCCGACCATGCAACGCGACCATCCCAGCGGCTGGCTGATTGGCTCGATGTTCGACGACATGTGGTACGGCTTCTACTGCTACGAAGCCTATGACGTGGTGCTCAAGGGCAATACCTACCGCAACAACCTGGTCTACGGTATCGACCCGCATGACCGCTCGCGGCGCCTGATCATCGCCGAGAACACCGCCTATGGCACCCGCCAGAAGCACGGCATCATCGTTTCCCGAGAGGTCAACGACAGCTGGATCTTCAACAACCGCTCCTACGAGAACACCCTCTCCGGGATTGTGGTCGACCGTACCAGCGTCAATAACGTGCTGGCCAACAATGAGGTTTATCGCAACGGCTCCGATGGCATCACCATCTACGAGAGCGGCGACAACCTGTTGTGGGGCAACCGGGCGTTCAACAACGCGCGGCACGGCATTCGTGTGCGCAACAGCGCCAATGTCGGGCTCCATGAAAACCTCGCGGTGGCCAACGGACTGCTCGGTATCTACGGGCACGTCAAGGACCTCAACGGCACGCCCCGCGACCTGGCACTCGACCCCTTCGACATGAACCTCTCCCTGACCGTGGTGGGCGGTCGCCTGATCGGCAACGAGTCGGGCGCCATCTCCGTCGTGTCGCCGCAAAGCGTGAAGCTCTACGGGGTGGAAATGCTGATGCCGACCCAGCCCAGCGGCATCGGCATATTCGGTGCGCTGGCCAAGGAGCAGAGCCGAATCATCGACCTGCTGGTGCGACAGAAGCAGGCCGTGCTGGTCCTGCCGCTCGACAAGTTGGCGCAACTTCAAGTGAGTGACAAACAATGAAACGGAGTTCAATGGGCCGCCTTGTCCAAGGGTGGCTGGCGTGCGCCTCGGTTGCGACGCTTTTCACCAGTTCCCCGAGCCTGGCCGCCGAGGCGCCTGAATACGTGATCGAGCGCTGCTGCCAGATCTGCCCGCAGGCGCTGCAGGACAGCAGCTACACCGGTGATCTGGGTGATTTCAGCCGATTGGTGCAGGGGCAGGAGGATTGGCTGTTCCGCAGCAAGATCGACCTCATGACCAACATCGGCACCACGCCCGAAGGTTTCAAGCTGCTGCAGGACCTGCGTGATGGGCTCAAAGCCAGGGGCGTGGAACTGGTGATGGTCTACCTGCCACCGCGTGGCCTGCTCGTCACTGAAATGCTCAACCCGCAGGAGCGCAGCAGCTTCAATGCCGAACTGTCGCGCCGCAATTACCTGGCGACCATCGAGCGCCTGCGCAGCCTGGGCATACGCGTGCCGGATCTCACCGCACTGCTGGACCTGCCGGCCGACGTGCGGCGCAAATTCTTCTTCAAGCGCGATAACCACTGGACGCCGCAAGGCGCTGAGCTGACTGCGCAATTGCTGGCCGCCGAACTCAGCAAGGCGAAGGTCTTCAAGGGGATTGCACGCAAGGAATTTGCCACGCGCACGGAGGGCAACCTGTACAAGGTCGGCTCGCTCAACCAGGCATTCGGCAAAATCTGTGGCAGCGGTTACGCCAATGAGTATTTCACCCGCGCAGTGACCGAGCCCAAAGAAGAGAGCAACGAGCTGTTTGGCGATACCGAGCGGCCCGACGTGGTGCTGGTCGGCACCAGTTTCAGTTCCGCACAGTACAACTTCGATGGCTTCCTCAAGCAGTACGCCAACATCGACGTGGATAACCGCTCGGTGACCGGCGGTGGCTTCCACAGTGCCATGCTGCAGTACCTCGGCACCCAGGACTTCCAGGACAGACCACCGAAGATGCTGGTCTGGGAGGTCAACAGCTATTACGACCTGGCCATGGCGACTTTCTATCGCCAGGCCATGCCTCTGCTGGATAACGGTTGCCAGGAAGTCACGGCGGATCTGGACCAGAAAGTGACCCTGCGGCCAGGCAAGAACGAGGTGCTGGTCAACATCGGGGTCAAGCCGATCCGCAGTGAGGACTCCGTCGTCGAGCTCCAGTTCAGCAAGCCCGAGATCAGCGATTTGCGCAGTACCGTCTGGTACATGAGCGGCTCCAGGGAAAACCTGTTGATCAGCCGGTCGCGGGAAGTCGAGTCGAATGGCCGCTTTGTTTTCCGCTTGCGCGAGGACGCCGAGTGGGCGGGACAGACGCTGCTCTCCCTGGATATCGAGATGCCGGCAGACATGCCCCCGGGGCTGCAGGTCGAGGCGAAGATCTGTCGCCGGGCGGACAAACCGGCGAGCGCGATGCAAGCCAAGGCCGATTGACCTGATGGGGCCCATGCGCCTGGCGCGTGGGCTCCTCAGGGCAACGATGATCATTCAAAAGGAGATTGAGGGCGTGGTTTTTTCTTCCAACGTGTTCCTGTTCCTGTTCCTGCCGATTTTCCTCGGCTTGTATTACCTGGTCGGAACGCGCCATCGAAACCTGCTGTTGCTGGTCGCCAGCTACATCTTTTATGCCTGGTGGCGCATCGACTTCCTGGCGCTGTTCGCTGTGGTAACCGTGTTCAACTACTGGATCGGCCTGCGCATCGGGACGGCCGGCGTGCGCACGAAAACGGCGCAGAAATGGCTGCTCCTTGGCGTGGCGGTGGACCTCGGTGTCCTCGGCTACTTCAAGTACGCCAATTTCGGCGTCGACAGCCTCAACGCCATCATTACCTCGTTCGGCATGGAGCCCTTCGTGCTCACGCACATCCTGCTGCCGATCGGGATCTCTTTCTACATTTTCGAGTCCATCAGCTACATCATCGACGTCTACCGCGGCGACACCCCGGCCACCCACAACCTGGTGGACTTCGCCGCCTTTGTGGCGATCTTTCCGCACCTGATTGCCGGCCCGGTCCTGCGTTTTCGCGACCTGGTGGACCAGTTCAACCACCGTACCCACACTGTGGACAAGTTCGCCGAGGGCTGCACGCGCTTCATGCAAGGCTTCATCAAGAAAGTCTTCATCGCCGACAGCATCGCGCCCATTGCCGACCATTGCTTCGCGCTTTCCGACCCCACCACGGGCGACGCCTGGCTTGGCGCACTGGCCTATACCGCACAACTGTACTTCGACTTTTCCGGCTACAGCGACATGGCCATCGGCCTGGGCCTGATGATGGGCTTTCGCTTCATGGAAAACTTCAAGCAGCCGTACATCAGCCAGTCCATTACCGAGTTCTGGCGGCGCTGGCACATCAGCCTCTCCACCTGGCTGCGCGACTACCTGTACATCAGCCTGGGCGGCAACCGCGGCAGCACCTTCCAGACTTACCGCAACCTGTTCCTGACCATGCTGTTGGGCGGTCTGTGGCATGGCGCCAACTTCACCTACATCCTCTGGGGCGCCTGGCATGGCGCCTGGCTGGCCATTGAGCGCGCCATGGGGGTGAACGCTGCGCCTCGGGTGCTCAACCCGCTGAAGTGGGCCTTCACCTTCCTGCTGGTGGTGATCGGCTGGGTGATCTTCCGCGCCGAAAACCTCGACGTGGCCTGGCGCATGTACGCGGCCATGTTCAGCTTCGCCGACTGGCAGCTCTCCGAACTCAACCGCGCTCAGCTCACCAGCCTGCAGATCGCTGCCCTGGTGCTGGCCTATGTCGTGCTGGCCCTCTTCGGCCTCCGCCAGTTCTACACCCAGCCGCTGGCCGGCGCTCCCAAGGCCCGCGCCTCCGAGGACGACGGGATCATGCTCGACGCCAGCGGCAGCGCCGCCGTGGCGCGCCTGCGAATCGGCGCCGTGGCCTTTCACGCAGGCGTACTCCTGCTGTTCACCGTCTCGGTGCTCAAGCTCTCGGCGCAGAGCTTCTCGCCCTTCCTGTACTTCCAGTTCTGAGGGGAACCGACTATGAACAGAACGTTGAACCTGCTCTACAGCCTGCTCTTCTGCGGCCTGCTGCTGGTGCTCTGCCTGTGGTCCCTGCGCGCGGTATTCGGCTTCTCCGCAGCCAGTGAAACCAGCGTGCTGGACGGCAAACTGGCGCTGGCCTTCGAGAAGCACTACGACGCCGAGTTCCCGGTCAAGCAACTGGGCACCAACCTGTGGGCAATGGCGGGCTACACGCTTTTTGGTGAAGGCCGCCAGGGCGTGGTCATCGGCCAGGACGACTGGCTCTTCTCGGACGAGGAGTTCAAGCCGGCGAGCAAGCCCGATCAGTTGCAGGACAACTGGCGGTTGGTGAACGCGGTACGGGCGGAATTCGAGCGTCGTGGGGTGACGCTGGTGCTGGCGCTCCTGCCAGCCAAGGCTCGACTCTATCCGGAGTATCTGGATGACGAGCGACCCGCGCTGGCTCAGCAGAGCCTGTACCCGAAGGCCCTCGACATGATGCGCCAGGCCGGGTTGAACGGGCCGGATCTGTTGCCTGCCCTGCAACAGGCGAAGGCGCAGGAGCCGGTGTTCCTGCGTACCGATAGCCACTGGACCCCCTTCGGTGCAGAGGTCGTGGCCAGGAGTCTGGCGGAGCATCTGGCGCGGCAGGGTATCTGGCAGCGTGGCGAGCAGACCTTCGTCACCGAGGCTGTCGCCAGCCGCGAGCACAAAGGCGACCTGCAGAGCTTCCTGCCCCTGGAACCGTACTTCGCCGACCTGCAACCACCGGCCGAGCCCCTGCACCCGCGTCTGACCCGGGCCGCCGAGGCACAGGCGCAGAACGCCGAGGATGCGCTGTTCGCCGACGCCCAGCCGACGATCGCGCTGGTCGGGACCAGCTACAGCGCCAACCCGAACTGGAACTTCGCCGGTGCCCTGAAACAGGCGCTGGGCAGCGACCTGCTCAATTACGCGCAAGAGGGCAAAGGCCCACTGGTGCCCATGCTGAACCTGCTGCAGCAGGGGGATAAAGAGCTCGCCGGAGTGCGCCTGGTGATCTGGGAGTTCCCCGAGCGCTATCTGATGCTACCCAGCGATCTTTCCGGATTCGACGCGGCCTGGCTCGCCCGGCTGCACAACGGCAAGGAACCGGCAATCCGCGCGCTGCACACCGCCACCTCCATTGAGCCCATCCTGCAATTCTAGGAGCACCTGTATGTCACTTTTTTCCGCGATGTCCCGCACCCTGGGCCTGGGTAGCCTGCTGATTGGCCTTTTCGCCCCGTACGCAATGGCTGATGAAGCAGCGCTCTATGGCCCGGCGGCACCGTACGGCTCGGCCTTCGTGCGCGGCTACAACGCCGCAAACAGCAGTTTCGACGCCAACCTCGGCCCTGTCCGTATCAATGATCTGGGCGCCAAGGGCAGCAGCGATTTTGCCTTCCTGCCGGCCGGCCAATACACCGCCAGCGCAGAGGGCAAGAACCTGCCGGTGAAGCTCGATGCCGAGCGCTACTACACACTGGTGCAGATGCCGGATGGGGCGCTGGAACTGGTGGAGGAACCGCCGTTCAAGAATCGCCAGAAGTCCCTGCTGCGCCTGCAGAATCTGTCCAACACCGCCTTGTCGATCAAAACCGCCGACGGTCGTACCGAGGTCATCAGTGCGGTGTCGGCGAACGCCCGTGGCGACCGCGAGATCAACCCGGTCAAGGTGCGCCTGACGCTGTTCGCCGGTGACCGCAAGATCCGTGACCTCGACCCACTGGTGCTGGAGCGCGGGGAAGTGGTCAGCCTGTTCGTCACCGGTTCCGCCGACAACCTGTCGCCGGCCTGGGTCAAGCGTCCGGTCGCGGTCAACTGAGGAATGGCTATGAAACCCTGGCTGATCTGTTCGCGGATGGCGCTAACCGGCCTGGCCCTGGTGCTGGCCGCCGGCTGCAGCAAGCCCCTGGAACGCAGCGCCGGCGCCAGCCTGGTGCCGCCCAGCGGCTTCTACCTGGCCGCCCCGTCCCCCAAGGACAATGTGCCGGCGTGTCCCGAGGCCCCCGCGCCTTATTCGGGTGACTTGCTGTTTCCGAGCAAGTACGAAGGTTCGGACTCGGCCAGGGACAAGCTCAACCCGCAGGCCGCCGCGCGCTACAAGCGGTTGACCGGCGATGTGCGCACGCTGGAAAGCGGCGTGAGCAAACTGGTCGGCAAGTACCTCGAGGACGGTCGTCAGGAATACGCCGACTGCGCCCTGAACTGGTTGAACACCTGGGCCGAAGCCGACGCACTGCTCAGCCAGACCTACAACCACACCGGCAAGTCGGTGCGCAAATGGGCGCTGGGCAGCCTGGCGGGTGCCTATCTGCGGCTGCAGTTCGCCGGCTCCGAACCCTTGCGTGGGCATGAGGCCGAGGCTCGCGCCATCGAGCAGTGGTTCGCCCGGCTCGCCGACCAGGTGGTGCATGACTGGAACGAGCAACCGCTTGAGCGCCGCAACAACCACCAGTACTGGGCGGCCTGGGCGGTGATGGCAAGTGCCGTGGTGCTCGACCGCCAGGACCTGTTCGACTGGGCGGTCGAGCAGTACCGCCAGGGTGTGGGGCAGGTCGACGCCGAGGGCTACCTGCCGCGGGAGCTGTCTCGTCACACCCGGGCGCTGGCCTACCACAACTACAGCCTGGGGCCGCTGATGATGATCGCGGCATTCGCCGAGGCCAATGGGCTGGATCTGCGTGGCGACAACGGCGGCGCCCTGCAGCGGCTTGCCCAGCGGGTCGAAAAAGGCGTGCACAACCCGCGCCTGTTCGAGGCCCGGACCGGCTACCCGCAGGAGCTTGAGGATATGCAGGAGGACGGCAAGTTCGCCTGGCTGGAGCCCTACTGTGCGCTTTACCGCTGCTCGGCCGAGACCGACGCCTGGCGGCGCTCCCTGGAGCCCCTGGAGACCTATCGGCTAGGAGGGGATCTCACTCAGTTGTTCAATCCTTGATCGCATCGACGCATTCACTCTCCCGGTAGTCCGAGGCAGGGCCTCGGCGGGGACAAGTATTAATGAAATGGAACTTTAATGAGGCTTCTCCCATGATTCCGGTAATCCTTTCTGGTGGTAATGGATCGCGCTTGTGGCCCCTTTCGCGCAAGCAATACCCCAAGCAGTTCCTCGCCCTGACCGGCGAGCTTTCGCTGTTCCAGCAGACCCTGCAACGCCTGGCCTTCGAAGGTATGCAGAGCCCGCTGATCGTGTGCAACCTCGAGCACCGCTTTATCGTCAATGAGCAACTGGAGCGGATCGGCGTCCAGGGGCACTCGACACTGCTCGAACCCTTTGGCCGCAATACCGCGCCGGCGGTAGCCATGGCCGCCCTGCAACTGCTGGCCGACGGTCGCGACGAACTGATGCTGGTACTGCCGGCTGACCACGTGATCGAGGACGAGCAGGCGCTGCGCGAGGCACTGGAGGTGGCGCGCGTGGTGGCCGAGGAAGGCGAGATGGTGTTGTTCGGCGTCCCGGTCGAGCGTCCCGAGACTGGCTTTGGCTACATCAAGGCGACCCGCGCAGGTGACGCCGCCAGCATGCATCCCGGCGTCTACCGGGTCAGCCACTTCGTCGAGAAGCCCAATGCAGAACTGGCCCGCGAGCTCGTCCGCACGGGCGGCTATTACTGGAACAGCGGCATGTTCCTGTTCCGTGCCAGCCGTTACCTGGACGAGTTGCTCAAGCATGCGCCGGGCATCTATGACGCCTGTGCGCTGGCCATGGAGCGCAGCCACCGCTTCGGCAATGTCACGACCATCGATACCGGCACCTTCGAGAGCTGCCCGGACGACTCCATCGACTACGCGGTGATGGAGAAGACCACCCGCGCCTGCGTGGTGCCGCTCGCCGCCGGCTGGAACGACGTGGGCAACTGGTCCTCGCTCTGGGACGTGCATGAGAAGGACCCGGCTGGCAACGTGCTCAAGGGCGATGTGATGACCCACAACAGCCGCAACAGCTTCGTCCACAGCAGCAGCAAGCTGGTGGCCCTGGTCGGTGTGGACGATCTGGTGGTCGTGGAAACCAAGGATGCGGTGATGATCGCCCACAAGAATTCGGTTCAGGACGTCAAGGCACTGGTCAACAACCTGAATCTGGAAGGTCGCTCGGAAACCCAGAGCCATTGTGCGGTCTATCGTCCCTGGGGCAGCTACGACTCGGTGGACAACGGTATTCGCCATCAGGTCAAGCGCATCACGGTGAAGCCCGGCGCGCAGTTGTCGCTGCAGATGCACCATCACCGTGCCGAGCACTGGATCGTGGTATCCGGCATCGCCCAGGTGACGTGTGACGACAAGGTGTTCCTGCTTTCCGAAAACCAGTCGACCTACATCCCGATCGCCTCGGTGCACCGCCTGGCCAACCCGGGCAAGATCCCGCTGGAGATCATTGAGGTGCAGTCCGGCAGCTACCTGGGTGAGGATGACATCGAACGCCTGGAGGATGTCTACGGGCGGACCGCCGAGGCGCTGCCGGCACCCAAGCTGGTCGCCGGCGGTTGAGTCAGGACACCCGAACAGCCGATGCACGTCAGGCGCTGCTCAATGCAGCGTCTGAACGCCATTTGGCGCCTCTTGGCACAGTGCCATCACCCTGCGCATAATCAGGGCATGGTCGGGTGTACCGACCCCGTTTCAGTTTTTATATCGATGACAAGGAAGTTTGCCGTTGATGAAAAAGAAATTAATCTCCGCCTTGATTCTGGCCGGTGCGTCAATCTTTACAGTGTTCAACTTTTTCAGCCTGTTTATTTCTGGATATTAGCCGCGCATTCGCCGATCAGGAAGTCTGATTGGCGAGCGCGAACTTATGTACGGTGGTTGTCGCCGAGCAGTCGTTGAAGTGTGTCCTGGAAGACTTGGAGCTTGATGCCTCATGGGTTTGAATTGCTGGTCAGCGTTATATATGGAGTTGAAAATTCAGTATGGACACCGTGCATGCTGTACAAGTTATCGCCATCGCCAGCGGTAAGGGCGGTGTCGGCAAAACGACCGTGGCTGTAAATCTGGCATTGGCGCTGGCAGACCTTGGGCGCCGAGTCGTTTTACTGGATTCAAATCTCGAGTTCCCGAATGTCGACGTCCAATTGGGGCTTGTGCCTCGGTATACGCTGGTCGACCTGATCGAGGGTCGCTGTGAAATGGCCGATACCCTGATGAACGGACCGGGAGGCGTGCGCATCGTCGCATCGGGTCCGGGTGTTCCGAGTATGGTGCGCCTGTCGCCGGCCCAGCATTCAGGCCTGATACAGGCTTTCAGCGAGATAGCAGACAGTTTGGACGTGCTGGTGATCGACACCGCCACGGGTATTGGCGAACCGGTCGTCAGTTTCATTCGAGCCGCCCATGAAGTCCTGATTGTTGTATGCGATGAGCCGACTTCCATCTCCGGTGCTTATGCGTTGATCAAGCTACTTAATCATGAGCACGGGATAAAGTGCTTCAGGGTGTTGGTCAACATGGAGAGTAAGGTTTCCGAAGGTCAGAGTTTGTTTTCCAAACTTGCCAAACTGACTGACCACTTCCTGGATGTTTCCCTGCAGTATGCGGGCGCTATTCCCTTCGATGAATATATTCGGCATGCCGCGCAAACACGGCGGGCAGTTTATGAGAGACATCCGCGAAGCAAGTGCAGCAGCGCCTTTCGGGAAGTTGCGCGCATGGCTGACGCTTGGCCATTGCTGGGCGGACCAAGAGGGCATGTAGAGTTTTTTGTCGAGCGTCTGGTCAGGACCTCAAAAAGGTAACTTTCCTGCTCAGGCGTGTGATCAATCGGACGTTCTCTTGAGCCTTCCTGATGGTCCTCGCACATTGTTCAACCCAGCGGTCGAAACTGACTGGGTGCGACGCCGCTCCAGCGCACAAACGCATGGCGAAAGCTCGCGGTTTCGCTGAAGCCCAGGGCTTCGGCAATCTGATAGATCGGCAGTTGATCCTCGCAGAGCATTTGCTTGGCTTGTTCGAAGCGCAACTCGTCGAGCAGTTCCTGATAGCTGCAGCCCAGGTCCTTGAGGTGCCGGCGCAGGGTGCGCGCCGAACAGTTCATTTGTTCGGCCAGGCCTTCGAGTCCGGGTGCCGCGTTCAGCTGGGCGCTGAGCAACTGGCGGATGCGTCCCAGCCATGCCTGGCGTCCGGTGAACTCGACGTTCTGCTTGCGACAGCGTTCGGCCATGGCCTGGTGGGTAATCACGTCGGCCAGCGGCAAGGATTGATCGAGCCAGCGCCTGTCGAAGGCGAAGGCATTGTTGCGCGCCGCGAAGTGCAGTGGGCAATCGAAATGTTGGGCGTAGGTGGCCTGGTAGTCGGGCGCGGCATGTTCGAAGCGGGCGCCGAGCAAGGGCAGTGGATGCCCGAGCAGGTCGTCGCAGGTCACACGCAACGACACCAGGCAGAACTCGGCGTTGAACACCGCCATCGCCGGGCTCTCGCGGTAATCGGCGGCCACTAGCCAGACACGCTCACCGTCATCTTCCAGGCTCAGCTCGAACAGGGTTCCCAACAGCGCCGGGTAGCGTATGGCCAGGCGCAAGGCGTCACCGAAGGTGGCACAGGTGAGCAGGGCGTAACCGAGCATGCCGTAGCAGGAAACGTGCATGCGCCGCCCCAACTCCAGGCCGATGTCATGCTTGAGCGCGACGGCATTGGCGCAGACCTGCATTTCCTGGTTGGTGGTGATGCGCGTGTCGGCACGCTGCAGATCCGCTGGGCTGATGCCGCTGCCGGCCAACAGGGCGTCGCTGGAAAGACCTTCGGCCCGGAAGGCGTCGAGTACCAGTGAGACGGCATTGAGCGTGGTCAGGTGGGAGTGGAGCATGGGCGATTCCCGTCGAGGTGTGGGCGGGAAGGAGCAAGGAGCGTGCCGTCAACCAACCCCCTCGCCAGGGCGAGGGGATCGAGAGGCAACGCGATGCTTCAACCCGTCTTGAAAAATAGCCGCTTGGCTTGCTCAAGGCCAATCATGCTGCGGTAGTACGCGAGCCGCTCCGTGTCATTCAAGCCTTGGGCGGAGTCTGCGGCTATGCCCAGACGCTGCTCGGCCGGAGTTTTCAGGCGCCCATAAACGAACGACTTTTCCGACACCCACGAGGTGCTGTACAGAAAGTGCGCATACCACAGCACTTGCCCGGTGGTGCGCCGGGTTACGGTGAACTCGTCCAGGTACTGATGCTTGGCGGCCTTGAGGCGACGCCGGTTGACGGTTTTGATGACAGTGATGGCCTTGTTGCGTTCGAGCCATTCGAGGTTCGACGTGGTGGGCGGCAGTTGCAGGCTCATCGCTAGCCGATTGTCGCTGGCTTTCTGGTTGAGTTGCGCTATCGCATCGGTCAGCGCTTTGTTGACGACAGCGGCCGAGCGGGTTGTGCTTTCGGTGGCATTGCTATCGGTCAAGGCTTGTTCGATCGCGTTGCTGGCGTTCTCCAATTGCAGGACATGCTGGTGAAACAGGTATTCAATGCCGCCTGGTGACCGGCCTGGCTGCTTGATGTACTCGTCCATGCGGCGGTTGAAGGCGGCCAGTGCATCGACCAGGTCCTGGCCGGCGTTGAGGCTGGTTTCCAGGTTCGGCGGTGCACCTGGCGCGGTCGGCGTACTGAGGCGCCTGACCCACAGTCCTTCGGCCTTCTGGTGGAAGGTCGCGATGATCTTGTCGGTGAGCGGTGACTTGATATCGACCAGGTCGGTTTCCAGGCCCTGTGCCGTCAGGCGCGGTTCACCGATCAGCACACCGTTGTAGCGGGTCCTGATGAACTGCTTCTTTGCCCGCGGCGATGGCACTGGTAGCGCAGGCCGCGCTCTGGCGATGTCGCGCAGATCGAGCAACTGCACCAGATTGTGCTCCGCTTGCAGGCGCAATGCCTTGAGCTGTTGGCGCAGGTCTGCAACGGAGGTTTCAATCACCTGCTCGGAAAACCGAGTCTTGAAATCCAGAAGACGCTCATCCACCACACTGAATTGCTCAGTCAGGTCATTGAGGCTGTCGATGCGTTCGTCGAGCCGGTTCGAACTGCGCTCCTGGAGGGTGTCCTGCAGGGTTTGCACCAGCATGTCGGCAGAGTCGACGATCTGGTCGATGTTCGACCAGGCCTCGGCCGCCGTGGCGACGGAATGTTCAGGCAGGCACAGGTTGCGCGAGAGCGTCACTTGCAAGGCCTTGAGGTTATCCACTGAATAGGCGGGGAGTGTTTTTCGAGTGTTCTGGATCAGGCGCAGGCCATCTTTTTCGAGGAGCTTGAGTTCGCGAAAACGCGCCTCGACCTGTTCCAGGCGGCCAATCATGTCGTTGTTCATCTCGACCATGGCCCGCGCCTGGGGGATATGGCGATCCTGCCGGACCTCGGCCTGTTGCTCGATTTGATTGAGCGTCGAGCGCAGTTTTGGCGTGTAGGTAATGAGTGTTTCCTGGATGCCGGCGTGGATCAGTTCCAATTGGGCCTTGAGGTAGCCGAGGGACTTCTGCTTGTAGTCTGCCGTGGGTGAAAAGACATGCAGGGACTGGAGCTTGTCCAGCGCCGCTGCATAGTCGGCTCGCTGTGATTCCAGTTGTTGCAGGTAGGCCTTGCGTTTGGCCTGTGCGGTGTCGGGGGTAGCGCTGCTCATGGCCTGTCGGGCCTGTTGCAGCTCGCGCTGTGCGGCGGCCTTGCGGTTCTCGAATGCGGCCAGCTCGCCACGCAGTTCAGTGGCTTTGCGCTCGGCCTTGGCCTCGGCCTTGCTGGTCAGGCTCTTCGATCCACCCCCGCGCAAGCGCAGGCGCACATCGACAACCCACTCATTGCGTACGGTATGGACCAGGGCCGGACCGGTCCGGGCAGGTTGCACAGGGTCGATGATCATGACGCCGCCATTGTCATCGACCGCCACTTCGTACCAGTGCTCGCCTACCGGTGCATACCACCTCTGCTGGTGGGCATAAAGATGCTGGTGGATGCCTTCCTCGGCAGTGGCGGCGCCGAGCCCGGCTGGCCGAGCAATCCTGAACCGCTCCAGTACGGTAGCGAGGCTTTCCCGGGTCTGATTCACCGCGGCGCTGAAGTTGAGTGTTTGCTGTGCATTGGTTGCTTCATGAGCGGCTTCACTGGTGAGTTGCTTGATCACGATATTCGCCGCCGGTTGTTCTGGCTTGGGCACAACCTCGATGGCCGGTGTTTCTGCCGCAGTGCGTCGGCCGGGCCTGCTGCGGGCAGCAATGTGCAGAGTGATTGCCATGCCCAGGTTGAGCAGCAGATCGGCAAAGGCCGCCCATTGCTCGGGCTTGTCGGCGTGCTCCTCGGCTTGCTGCAGCTCTTCGAGTTGATCGAGGATTTGCCAGATCCAGGCGGCAATGCCAACCGTGCGTCCGAGAAACGGCAGGACTGCATTGAACAGGCTCCAGCCGATGTGCTTGAAACTCGCCCAGCGACTTTCGGCGTTCGACACCGATTGGCGGTCAGCCAGTTGTATCAGCGCCTCGGCGTTGGCCTTGAACAGGCTGACCAGCAGGTCACCCTCCAGCGTTTTTTGCCCAAGGCTCATCGGCCCGGTCATTGTGGTGAGGGTGTCGGTTTCCACCAGGAATGTGGTCACCGCCCACGGCGACGGCAGGGTTCCCGGGAACACGAAGTTGGCGTAGTCGCTGCGTACCTCATCCGGCAACCAGGCCAGTACCGACTCGCGCAGACTGCTCGATTGCTGGATGGCATACAGCAGGTTGCTGGTCGAAGGGTACTGGCTCAATGGGTTGTCGAGCATGGGGCGATACAGCAGGCAGGGGCCGGCTGTCGGGTCTTCGGGGCCGATCACGAACATATTGACCACTTCGTCTGCGGCCCCGCTGTCACGGCGCTGGGGAACGAAAGCCAGGGGACGCATGACAATCGTTTGCCCCTCGACGACCCGGTCCCTGGGCTCAGGCGCCATCACGGCGGTCACGTAGCGATAGCCTCGGGCATCGAGTCCGGCCTGTTGGCGAATCTTGCCTTGCAACGCCAGCAGCGGTAGCTGGATCCGCAGGTGCTGGCTGAACTGTTGCTGTCGAGTCCTGACCTGCGGCGAAGCACCGAGCAGCTTGCTTTTGATCAGCGCCGGGTAGCTTTTGCCAATATCAGCCTGGCGCACCAGTCCCTCGATGTAGTCGACGGTCAGCCAGTCGGGCAGGGTCTTGCCGCGGGTGGAGTGCAGGGTCTTGTCGCCGAGGGGCAGCGCGATCAGGTTCTGCAGTGCAAGTTCGACGATGCTGAAACTCAATCGTTCGACTTTGCCCGGAACCACGAACGTTCCCCAGACCACTGTGCTCCTGACCCTCAGCTCGATGAAGTTGAGCGCCGTCTCCAGTGTTGGCTGATCGCGCAATGCACCGGCATGCTCCAGCAGTTTGGCGCCGTGCAACGCGTTCAATTGGCTCAGGGTGTACTCCTGGATGGGCGCGATTCCATCCAGGTAGGACTTGCCGGCGTTCTGACTGTGCAGCACCGCGAGGTCCTTGAGGTGCCGCGAGTAGTTGTTCAGGTCTGAGTCGGTTGCGTCGGCCAGCCAATCGGGCAGGGCGTTCTCGAGCCATTTCAGGTCGGGTGCCTTGTTGTCTGGCGGTGTGTCTATCTTGATCGGCACCGTGGAGGACGCCGTGTTCGCGGTGGTCGGTGCTGGCGTGGAGAAGTCGAATGCACCAATCAACTCGATTTGAGCATCCACCAGAATGCAGGCCTGGTAATCGAATAGGTTGCCGAGGGGCTCGAGCAGTCGCCACTGCAGGTTCTGGTAGTTGAAACCGGCTTTCAAGTGTTTGGGCAGACTGGCACCCAATTGCTCCAGCGTGTCGAAGCGTTGATAGCCGTTGACCACTGATTGGGCGAGGATGACCGTGCGGCCCTGCTGCTTACCGACCATGACGATCATCGACACTTCATTGATGTGCTGCACCTCCTGACCCTCGACCAGGTCGATTGCAATCAGGTAGGCATGGCTGTCGTAGGGGTCGTTGTTCTTGCGGCTGGCAAGATCCGGGGCAAGGTACAAGGTGCGGGCCATCGCGCAATCCTCGCTGCTCCAGCCTTCAGCCTGCTCGACGTTCCAGAAATCTCGCAGGGTTTTCGACAGCGCGTGCCAGCGCGGGCCCGCATCGCGCTCGCTGGCATTCCAATAGGCCAGCTGTTGCTCCTGGTAAGCGGTGAGCATGACCGGTGCCAGTTGGTTCAGCAGCCTGGCGATCTCGTCGATGCGCACCGGCAGGTGCACTTCGGGTTCGGTAATCGGTTGCTGGGCGAGAAAGTGCTCGCCCTCGATGTACATCGCGGGAACGCCATGCACCACTTGGTTGGCGAGGATGTCGGTCAATGCGTGGTAGGTGAAACCGGTATTAATAAGCTGCTCATCGACGAGCTCCCAGGACGGCGAGCCGACCATGGTGATGCTCGGGTCCAGGTCCAGTGTCGGGTACAGCGCCTGCAGATTCTGACGCAACAGGACTGCCGCCACCTCGCGCAGGTCGGGTCCGACGATCATCTGGGTGATCAGCGCATCGAGGAGGTTGGGTTGGAGGAGAGAGGGCTGAGTTGCAGCCAAGGCGGGTGAATTCATCATGCGTCCCTGCAATTCAAAGAAATGGAAGCTGCCGGGGTTCAGGCAGCAGCGTCCATGCTAGGAATTGACCCGCCAGGGGGGGTAGTAGCTATGTATTTGCCAGTAGTGAGGCGCTCATGGGATGGGCGGACTCAGCTCAGTTCGCCACACAGGTCCAGCTCAACCAGGCGCCGAACCTCATCGATTGCCAATCCGGCACCGAGCAAGGCGTGCAACTTGCCGAAGGCCGCCTCACGGGTCATGCCGCCACCGGACAGCACGCCAACGCCACGCAGGCGGCTGCCGGCCTCGTAGACATCCAGCTCGACCCCGCCTTCGTGGCACTGGGTGATCGCTACCACCACGATGCCCATGGCCTGCGCGCGGGCAAGGCTGGCCAGGAAACCAGGGTTGTCACTCGGTCCGGTGCCGCTGCCGAAACACTCCAGCACCAGGCCCTGGATACCGCTGGCGAGCATGCCGTCCAGTTGTTCGGCGCCGATGCCGGGGAACAGCGGCAGCACGCCGACCCGGGCCAGTTGCCTGGGCTGCTGATACTGCAAGGCGTGCGGGATCGATGCCGCTTTCACGCCGCCACCCTGGCGTTGCAGGCGGGCAAAGGGATGACGACCGAAGCTGCGGATTTTCGCGCATCGGGTCGGGTCCAGCAGCTCGCCGTGGAAGTACAGCTGAACCCCGGGGGCCAGCCCCTGGCCGAGGGCAACCAGCGCACCGCCGAGGTTCTCCCAGGCATCGCTGTCGGTGACGCCGGCGGGCAGCATCGAACCGGTAAACACCACGCGGGCATGCAGGCCCAGCAGCTGAAAGCTCATTGCTGCGGCGCTGTAGGCCAGGGTGTCGGTGCCATGCAGGATCAACACGCTGTCGCAGCCATCCACGTCGACCGCCTCGACCACCGCCTCACGCAGACGCTGCCAGTAGTCGGGCGTCATGTTGGCGCTGTCGATCAGCGGGGTCATCTCGCGAAAGCGCCACTGCGGCACGATCATTTCAGGCTGGCTGTGCAGGTAGTCGCGCATCCGCGCTTCGAAACCGGAGGCCGGTGCCAGGCCATTGGCGCTGGCTTGCATGCCGATGGTGCCGCCGGTGTAGAGCACCATGATGTGCTGGGCGGCAGGGTAGGTCGAGGAATTCATGGGGAGTTCTCCTGAACGAGGACAGCAGGCGGTCGAGCATGACGCCGACCGCTGCTTGTGTCACGCCGGGCGCTGGAACTGCGCCCGGTTTTTACCCGATCAGCGTTGCGCTGCGGGGATGCCTTGCGGCTGAGCGTTGGCCTGGGTGTCGGCCGATGGATTGGCAGGCCAGGCTTTCAGGTCCAGATCCAGGTCGCTGAATTTGCTGGAGTCGAACACCGGCTGGTCGACGCCGGCGCGGCGCTGCGCATCGTAGTCGCGCATCACGCGCATGCCGACCTTGAACAGCATGGCCAGGGCCACCAGGTTGACGAAGGCCAGGCAGGTCATGGTGATGTCGGCGAAGGCGAATACGGTCGACAGGTCCTGCATCGAACCCCAGACCACCAGCGCCAGCACCAGGCCGCGGAACGTCATCAGCGCAGCACGGTTGCGGGTGAGGAACTGCAGGCTGTTTTCGCCCAGGTAGTAGTTGTAGAGGATGCAAGTGAAGACGAACAGCGACAGCGCGACGCTGACGAACATGCGGCCCCAGTCACCCACCACGGCGGCCAGCGAGTTCTGGGTCAGGACGATGCCGTCACCTTCGAAGCCCGGAGTGTAGAAGCCCGACAGCAGAATCAGCAGCGCGGTGCAGGTGCAGATCACGAAGGTGTCGAGGAACACGCTGAACGCCTGAACCACGCCTTGAGCGCCCGGGTGCTTGACGGCGGCCACGGCTGCCACGTTCGGCGCACTGCCCAGGCCCGCTTCGTTGGCGAACACGCCACGCTTCACGCCCATCACGATCGCGCTGCCGAGCAGGCCGCCGAAAGCCGGGTCGAGACCGAAGGCGCTCTTGAAGATGGTTTCCAGCATGGCTGGCACGTGTTCGATCTGGGTGCCGATCACGTACAGGGTCACGCCGATGTAGGCCAGGGTCTTGATCGGTACCAGCAGGTCGGACACCGAAGCAATACGCTTGATGCCACCGATGAAAGTGATGGCCAGCAGCACCGCCAGGACGATACCGGTGTGTTGCGGGTCGAAGGCAAAGGCGTTCTGCAGCGAGTGGGTCACGGTGTATGACTGCAGGCCGATGAACGCGAAGCCGTAGGTGACCAGCAGCAGGATCGAGAACACCACCGCCATGCCTTTGAGCTTCAGGCCGTGCTGGATGTAGTAGGCCGGGCCGCCACGGTACAGGCCGTCGCCATCGGCGCGCTTGTAGACCTGGGCCAGCGTACATTCGAAGAAACTGCTGGACATGCCGACCAGTGCGGTCACCCACATCCAGAACACCGCACCCGGGCCACCCAGGGTCACGGCGATGCCGACCCCGGCGATGTTGCCGGCACCGACGCGGCCGGCGAGGCTGAGCATCAGGGCCTGGAACGAGCTGAGTTGCCCGGCGCTGCCTTTGAGGCTGTCGCGGAACACCGCGAACATGTGGAAAAAGTGGCGCAATTGAACGAAACGCGAGCGAATCGTGAAGTAGCTACCGAGCCCGACAATGAGCACGATCAGTACTTTCCCTGAGAGGAAGTCGTTGATGACTTCGAGCATGGATTTATCCTCGCTGTTTTTTGTGTAGGCAGATGCAGACCTCTCGGACACATCTTGTTACGTCTGTCGGCGCACGGCGCAACAGGCGGTTCGATGTTCGTCCCGGGTTCTTATCGCGGGTTTGTTATTAGTTCGGGTTTCGCATGGGTTGAGGCCTCGCTACCGACGACCGCTCATGCGAAGAGGGGCGGCACTATACCCATGCTTTGCTGTGGGAGCGAGTCTGCTCTCGATTACGGTAGAACTTTCAATGCAGGTGGCGACTGACCGGACGCTTTCGCGAGCAGGCTCGCTCCCACAGGTTCTACATTTGCTGCGGTTAAAAAAAGGGCCTGGAGAATCATCTCCAGGCCCTCAAAAGGTGAGAGGTGTCTAGTCCCTCGACCTGGTGAGCGGTGTTACAGCATCAGGCCTTCAGAGGCACCAGACGCGGGGCAATCATGTTTTCCGGACGCAGGATGTCGGCGAGCATGGCATCGTCGAGCAGGCCTTCTTCGCGTACCAGTTCCAGCACGCCGCGGCCAGTTTCAAGGGCCATGGCGGCGATGCGGGTGGCGTTTTTGTAGCCGATGTACGGGTTCAGCGCGGTGACCAGGCCGATCGAGTGCTCGACCAGTTCGCGGCAGCGGGCTTCGTTGGCGGTGATGCCGACGATGCAGTGCTCGCGCAGCATGTCCATGGCGCGTTGCAGCAGGCGGATCGAGTCGAGGATCTTGAAGGCGATCAGCGGCTCCATCACGTTCAGTTGCAGCTGGCCACCTTCGGCCGCCATGGTCAGGGCCAGGTCGTTACCGATGACCTGGAATGCCACCTGGTTCACGGCTTCCGGGATTACCGGGTTGACCTTGCCGGGCATGATCGAGCTGCCTGGCTGACGGGCTGGCAGGTTGATTTCGTTGATGCCGGTACGCGGGCCGCTGGACAGCAGGCGCAGGTCGTTGCAGATCTTCGACAGCTTGACCGCGGTGCGCTTGAGCATGCCGGAGAACAGCACGAAGGCGCCCATGTCGGAAGTGGCTTCGATCAGGTCGGCAGCCGGAACCAGCGGTTGACCACTGATCAGCGCCAGACGCTCTACGGCCAGGGCCTGGTAGCGTGGGTCGGCGTTGATGCCGGTGCCGATCGCGGTGCCGCCCAGGTTCACTTCAGTCAAGACTTCCGGGGCCAGCGTCTTCAGACGGGCCAGGTCTTCGCCCATGGTGGTGGCGAACGCACGGAATTCCTGACCGAGGGTCATCGGTACGGCGTCTTGCAGCTGGGTACGACCCATCTTCAGGACGTGGTTGAATTCTTCACCCTTGGCCGCGAATGCCTGAATCAGGCTGTCGAGGCTGGCGAGCAGGGCGTCGTGACCCAACAGCAGACCCAGGCGGATGGCCGTCGGGTAGGCGTCGTTGGTCGACTGCGCCATGTTCACGTCGTCGTTCGGGTGCAGGTACTGGTATTCGCCTTTCTGGTGGCCCATGGCCTCCAGCGCGATGTTGGCGATCACTTCGTTGGCATTCATGTTGGTCGAAGTGCCAGCGCCGCCTTGGATCATGTCCACCACGAACTCTTCGTGGAAGTCGCCGCGAATCAAACGTGCACAGGCTTCGCTGATGGCAGCGTGCTTGGCCTCGGACAGGTGACCCAGCTCGCGGTTGGCGTCAGCGGCGGCCTGTTTGACCATGGCCAGGCCAACAACCAGTTTCGGGTAATGCGAAATCGGAACGCCGGAGAGGCGGAAGTTGTTCACCGCTCGCAGGGTCTGGATGCCGTAATACGCTTGAGCAGGTACTTCAAGGGCGCCAAGCAGGTCGTTTTCTGTGCGGAATGATGCAGCGGAGGACATGACGGAAATCATCTCGATATGGACCCGGTCTGTGCCGGAACGCTGTGAATGCTAGGCTTGTGGTGAATTTTGGGCCAATGCTGTTAAACACTAGCCTATGCATATTCGGCATAATGCCGATGTGACGCCGTGTGTACGGCGAGCGTGCGACCTATTTTGGTGCGTGTCCGGGAGGGCTCGATGAATCTGGAAAGCAAATGGCTGGAGGACTTTAGCGCCCTGGCCGCCACCCGCAGCTTCTCCCAGGCGGCCGAGCGGCGCTTTGTGACGCAGCCGGCATTCAGTCGGCGCATCCGCAGCCTGGAAGCGGCGCTGGGGCTGACGCTGGTCAACCGCTCGCGCACGCCGATCGAACTGACGGCGGCCGGGCAGCTGTTTCTGGTTACCGCGCGCACCGTGGTTGAACAGCTCGGCGAAGTCTTGCGCCACCTGCATCACCTTGAAGGCGGGCAGGGCGAGGTGATCCAGGTGGCGGCGGCCCACTCCCTGGCCCTGGGGTTCTTTCCGCGCTGGATTGCGCAACTGCGCAACGACGGCCTGAACATCGCCACGCGCCTGGTGGCCACCAACGTCGGTGACGCCGTGCACGCGTTGCGCGAAGGCGGCTGCGATCTGATGCTGGCGTTCTACGACCCCGACGCCGCGATGCAGATGGATTCGGAGATCTTCCCCTCGCTGCACCTGGGCCACACCGAAATGCTCCCGGTGTGCGCGGCCGATGCCGATGGCAAGCCACTGTTCGACCTCGAAGGCGAAGCCAGTGTGCCGCTGCTGGCCTATAGCGCCGGGGCGTTTCTCGGGCGCTCGGTGAACATGCTGTTGCGCCAGCGAGCGCTGCGATTTACCACGATCTATGAAACGGCAATGGCCGATAGCCTCAAGAGCATGGCCCTTGAGGGGCTGGGCATCGCCTGGGTGCCGCAGTTGAGCGTGCGCGCCGAGCTGGCGCGCGGCGAGTTGGTGGTCTGCGGTGGCCCGCAATGGCATGTGCCGCTGGAAATTCGCCTGTACCGCTGTGCGTTGGTGCGCAAGGCCAACGTGCGGTTGTTGTGGCGCAAGCTTGAGGGTGGAGCGGCGGGCACCCAGCAATGATGTGAAAACGCGGAGCCGTGAGTTGTGCGGCTCCGCGCCTGTCACTTCGAACGGTCAAGCATGCTTGGCCAGGTAATTCTTGATGTTTTGCCGATTGGCAGGACTGAAGTGATAGCTGATGGATCGGATCGGGTTTCGCTGTGGCGTCATGTAAGTTTCACCCCACCAGCCATTGTATTGAACTTCGAAGTCTTCATGTTTTGCCCCCAACAAGTGGCCGATCTCATGCGCCGGTACCAGGTAACTGCTCAATGAGGCGATGGCGTAGCTTCCTGTTCTGGTCGACGAGTTGAGGGCGGCGACGCCACCTGTTTTGGCATTGATGGGGTCATTGGTTAATAGAACGACTTTTGTTAATGAGTTTGTAATAAGCCCTTCTTCTCTGGCTTTGTTCAAGTAATTGATGGCCAGCAATTCCCATCGCTCCAGTATCTGGGTAAGGTTTTCACCTTTGTACTCAAAACTGCTGTGCGGGCTGCCGCTGCCAAAGATGATGTGCACGTCGCGGTCGATGAAGCTTTCCAGTTCGGTTTTCAAGTGCAGAAAGTAATCCGAGTAAGCATTTTTTCTCTTCGCTGGTGGTACGTCATCGTGCATAACGACGAAGATGGTAATACTGTTTTTTGCTGGTGTGTCGTTAGTCATACGCTGGGTATCCGAGCTGAATCAAGATTTGATTGAACGGTGAATGGGCGTTGGCGGGGGCTTGAGAGCGGACGCTCAGTCCAGAATGATCGCCGGATACTTTGGGAACTCATGCACGAATGGCCGTCCGTCGTACAGGCCATCGACATAGGCCTTGATGCGCTCGCGGTTACGCTCGCTGAACACCAGGCAGCTGTATCTCAGGCTGAGCGTGGGGTACATGAATGTTTCGCACCACCAGCCGTTGTAATTCACCGCGCCGTCACTGTGGCCGGCGTCGAAGGAGTGACCCAGCTCGTGCACGATCGCCTGCCGCGATCGAATGGAAGCGATGATGCTGTGGCCGGGTTGAGAGACGATCACGCCGCCCACGCGTTGATTGATTCCGTCGAGGGTGATCAAGAGCACCCGGTCATGCCTGGAACGCTTGAACTCTCTATCTGTTTCACGTTTGAGTCGGTATTCAATAGCCAATTTTTCCCATTGGAATACCACCTTGTTCGGGTCATCGCTTTTATAGTCAAAGTTGCTGTACGGAGGTTTGTTTTCGTCAAAAATAATGTTCACCTTGCGTCCGGTAATACGTTCGAACTCTTCGGTGAATGGCAGGATAAATGTGCCATAGATGGATTTTCGTTTTGACTCTGGAATGTCGTCGTGAAAGATTGCGTAAATTCTTATCGGGTTGTCCAGGTCATTTAAAAGGCGGGCAGATTCATCGGCCATGCCGGTGCCTGATCCGAGTAAGGCAATCGTGATGGATGTCAGTAGTTTTTTTATCAGGTTGCGCATGATCTATTCTCGTGGGTTGAAGGTCTGACTGATAACAGATGGCTGTTTTAATCAGTCACTGGCATTCAACAGTCGAGCGAATTTATACTTGCGGTAGCATGTTATTTTTATGGTCGGGTCCATAGTGGGATAACTCACCAGGCTGCAGAACTTGATAAGTATTCAGCGGCGTCGCGTGTGTTTGCTTCAGTAAAAAATCTTGATTTTCAGGTCAATAAAACCGCTGTGCGGAGCCATGTGACAGATGGTCGTTACAGGGGCTGTTTATCTGCGTCATTGCGGTATACTGCGCGGCCTTCGGCCGGTTCGCCCGGCCATAATTCGTACAATCAAGCCACGCATCCTGCGTGGCTTGTTGTTTTATGACGCGCCTGCGGGCGCCCAGAGAGAAGAGGCGCGACGATGAGTGCACTGGTTGGCGTGATCATGGGCTCCAAGTCCGATTGGTCCACCCTTAGCCACACCGCCGATATGCTGGAAAAGCTCGGCATTCCCTATGAGGTGAAAGTGGTCTCTGCCCACCGTACCCCGGACTTGCTGTTCCAGTACGCTGAAGAAGCCGAGGCCCGTGGCATCGAGGTGATCATCGCCGGTGCCGGCGGCGCGGCGCATCTGCCTGGCATGTGTGCGGCCAAGACCCACCTGCCGGTGCTGGGCGTGCCGGTGCAGTCGGCGATGCTGTCGGGCGTCGACTCGCTGCTCTCTATTGTGCAAATGCCTGCGGGTATTCCGGTTGCTACTCTGGCGATCGGCAAGGCTGGCGCGATCAACGCAGCGCTGCTGTCGGCGAGTATCCTGGGCGCCAAGCACCCGCAGTTCCATGAAGTGCTGAAGACTTTCCGCGCTGAGCAGACTGACAGCGTCCTGGAAAATCCAGACCCACGCATCGCCTGAGGTTGTTGACGATGAAGATCGGTGTAATCGGTGGCGGCCAGTTGGGTCGCATGCTGGCCCTGGCGGGTACTCCGCTGGGGATGAACTTTGCTTTCCTGGACCCCGCGCCGGACGCCTGTGCCGCGGCACTGGGTGAGCACCTGCGTGCCGATTACGGCGATCAGGACCATCTGCGCCAGCTGGCCGACGAAGTCGACCTGGTGACCTTCGAATTCGAAAGCGTCCCGGCGGAAACCGTGGCTTTCCTGTCGCAATTCGTCCCGGTCTACCCAAGTGCCGAAGCGCTGCGCATCGCTCGCGACCGCTGGTTCGAGAAGAGCATGTTCAAGGACCTGGGCATTCCGACTCCGGCGTTCGCCGATATTCAATCGCAAGCCGACCTCGACGCGGCCGTGGCTGCCATCGGCCTGCCGGCCGTGCTCAAGACCCGCACTTTGGGCTATGACGGCAAGGGCCAGAAAGTCCTGCGCACGGCTGAGGATGTAGTCGGCACCTTCGCCGAGCTGGGCAGCGTCGCCTGCCTGCTGGAAGGCTTCGTGCCGTTTACCGGCGAAGTGTCGTTGATTGCCGTGCGTGCCCGCGATGGCGAAACCCGCTTCTATCCGCTGGTGCACAACACCCACGACAGCGGCATTCTCAAGCTGTCCGTGGCCAGCACCGAGCATCCATTGCAAGCCCTGGCCGAGGACTACTCCAGCCGTGTGCTCAAGCAGCTGGATTACGTCGGCGTGATGGCTTTCGAGTTCTTTGAAGTCGACGGCGGCCTCAAGGCCAACGAAATCGCCCCGCGCGTGCACAACTCCGGGCACTGGACCACCGAAGGCGCCGAGTGCAGCCAGTTCGAAAACCACCTGCGCGCCGTTGCCGGCTTGCCGCTGGGTTCGACGGCCAAGGTCGGCGAGAGCGCCATGCTCAACTTCATCGGTGTGGTGCCGCCCGTGGACAAGGTCATCGCCATCGACGATTGCCACCTGCACCACTACGGCAAGGCGTTCAAGGCCGGGCGCAAGGTCGGACATGCCAACCTGCGCTGCGCCGACAAGGCCACGCTGGAGCGGCAGATCCGCAAGGTCGAAGCGCTCATCGCCGAGCAGTAAGTCTTGGATACGCCGGGAACCTTCGGTGCCCGGTGCTCTCTGATGGCAGGATGCCAAAGTCTGTCTAGGCTTTGGCATAGCTACTTCACTCAGAGGGAAACGCCATGGGAATTATCGGAACCATCTTCATCGGACTGATCGTGGGCCTGCTGGCTCGTTTCCTCAAACCGGGTGACGACAGCATGGGCTGGATCATGACGATCCTGCTCGGTATCGGTGGCTCGCTGGCCGCCACCTACGGCGGTCAGGCGCTGGGCATCTACCAGGCAGGCCAGGGCGCGGGCTTCATCGGCGCGCTGGTGGGCGCGGTGGTGCTGCTGGTGATCTACGGCCTGGTCAAAAAGAACTGATTCACGCGACAAAGCCCTCTGCGCGATCGGCGCGCAGAGGGCTAGAATGCCCGGCGTCCCATCATCCCTTCTTGCCGAGCACCGTCATGCGCCGTCTTCTGTTAACCCTTGTCTTGCTGGGCGCTGGCCTGGCGCACGCTGGCGACCTGCCGGAAACCGATTGGCTGGAGCTGATGCCCAAGTCGGACCAGAAGGCGCTCGAAGCCATGCCCGAAATCGACCACGACTCCCCGGAAGCCAACGGCACCTTTACCGACAAGGGTGGCCTGAAGCAGAGCAAGGGCTTGCCGGCGGTGATGTATTCGACCAAGACCGTGGCCGCGATGAATGACAAGCGCATCCGCCTGGGTGGCTATCCGGTGCCGCTGGAAACCGATGGCAAGGGGCGCAGCACGCTGTTCTTCCTGGTGCCGTACCCGGGCGCCTGCATCCACGTACCGCCACCGCCGCCCAATCAACTGGTGCTGGTGCGCTACCCCAAGGGCCTGAAGCTGGATGATATCTACACGCCGCTGTGGGTCACCGGCACGCTGAAGGTCGAGACGGTCAACAACGACCTGGCCGACGCCGCCTACGCGCTGGATGCAGCGCAGGTACGGGTGGTCGAGGAAGCGGATCTGTAGCGGCGAGCCTGCCGGCTTACAGCGGCTTGCTGGCGATGCTCACGCCCAGGGTGTGGCTGGCACCCGCCGCCAGGTGGACGATGTCATCCATCACGTTGGCGGTTTCGATGCACAGCATGCGCTGCCAACCGTCGTTGGCCATGTCGCTGAACGCTGCCGCGCGGTCGATCCAGGGGTTCCAGATGACGGCGCTGCGCGAGCCGCTGGCGGTCAACTCGATGCGGCGTTCCCAGGTTGGGTCGACGATGCTGAGTTTGGCCGGGGTATCGAGGTAGATCCGGTCGGTTTCGCCGGTAAAGTGCAGGTCGCCCTGTTGCTTGACGATGTTCCAGTCATCCAGGGTTTCGATGTAATCCAGCCCATCGACACCTTCAACCTGCACATTGCGCACATCGCTGACGGCGAAATAGCTGTGCAACGCCTGGCTGATGCTCACGCTGTCAGCGCCGCGGTTATGGCTGGTCAGGTTGACGTGCAGCTGTTCATCGAGACGAATGCTCAGGCGCAGATCAACCTGATGCGGCCAACCTGGCAGGCCATTTTCCGGCACCGGCAGGATGAACTCGACATTCAGGCCACCGTCAGTGGTGCCGATCTCGCCCAACTCCCAGTCCAACGCCCGCACCAGCCCGTGAGCAGGGGCGGGTTCGTTGCTGACGCGCATTGCCTGGACGCTGTCCGGGTTGCGCTGGAGATTGCCAAACCAGGGCCAGCACACCGGCACGCCGGCGCGAATGCTTTTACCGGTCTTGAACACCGCCTCATCGTTGAGCCAGATCACTGGCGGCTGCCCATCCAGTTGATAGCTGAGGATGTGCGCGCCTTGCTGGGCGACCAGCAGTTCGGCCTGACCGTGGCGAATCCGCCAGCAGTTCAGTTGATCCAGGGTCACAGCTTCAACGTTGGGCGTGTTCATTGGGGCAACTCTCGATCGGCAACAGGGACGGTATCAGGCGCGTGGTGGTAGTGAGCGGGTGCGACCGCTGCCATCGATGGCGACGAAGACGAACGCGGCTTCGGTCACTTTACGCCACTCGCTGGACAGCGGATCGTCGCTCCAGACCTCGACCAGCATCTTGATCGAGGTGCGACCAATTTCCTGGGCCTGGGTGTAGAACGACAACTGCGCGCCAACGGCCACCGGGACCAGGAACGCCATGCGATCAATCGCTACCGTGGCAACGCGGCCACCGGCGATCTTGCTGGCCATGGCGGTGCCGGCCAGATCCATCTGGGACACCAGCCAGCCGCCGAAAATATCGCCAAAGCCGTTGGTTTCGCGAGGAAGCGCAGTGATTTGCAGGGCCAGGTCGCCTTGCGGGATCGGATCGTCTTGTTCGAGTTCTATCATGCCGGGGGTGCCTCTTACCCGTGACTCTCATTGGTATTTCAGGTGAATAGCCGTCTTTCGAAAAACGATTCAGCCCGAACACACTGCGTTCGTCGTGTTTTCCATAAGGCGTGCTAAAGGGAAACTCTGCGAAATCGACTGGTCGCACCAGCAGCGTCTTCGCACAGCAACCCTTGCAGCATGTTGCAGGCTGCGAGTATATCGAGCGGTAGACCGCGCGACGACCGTCCGGTTCTCATTTTGCCTGTCAAATACGCGCATCCTGTGCTTTTTCAAACAATTTGTTATCGTGCCAAACCTGCCCAAGCTCCAGCCAGCGTTGTTGGGGTTGCAGATCCGACTATAAGAGAAGCCCTTGCCATGACCACAGCGCCATCGAGCATAGCGTCACCCGCGCAGCCCGCACGACCCTTGACCCGCAATGACTACAAGACTCTGTCGCTGTCCGCCCTGGGCGGTGCGCTGGAGTTCTACGACTTTATTATCTTCGTGTTCTTCGCCACGGTGGTCGGCAAGCTGTTCTTCCCGGCCGACATGCCCGAGTGGCTGCGCCTGATGCAGACCTTCGGCATCTTCGCCGCCGGTTACCTGGCGCGGCCATTGGGCGGCATCGTCATGGCGCACTTCGGCGACCTGCTGGGGCGCAAGAAAATGTTCACCCTGAGCATTTTCATGATGGCCGTGCCGACGTTGATCATGGGCCTGCTGCCAACCTACGCGCAGATCGGCATGTGGGCACCGATCCTGCTTCTATTGATGCGGGTGATCCAGGGCGCTGCCATCGGCGGTGAAGTGCCGGGCGCCTGGGTTTTCGTCTCCGAACACGTTCCGCAGCGCCACATCGGCTATGCCTGCGGCACCCTGACCTCGGGGCTGACCGCCGGGATTCTCCTCGGCTCGCTGGTCGCCACCGCAATCAACAGCATTTATACCCCGGAGCAGGTGTCCGACTACGCCTGGCGGATCCCGTTCCTGCTGGGTGGGGTGTTTGGCCTGTTCTCGGTCTACCTGCGCCGCTGGCTGCACGAAACCCCGGTGTTCGCCGAGCTGCAACAGCGCAAGGCCCTGGCCGAAGAAGTGCCGCTGCGCGCGGTGCTGCGTGACCATCGCGGCGCCATTGCGATCTCGATGCTGCTGACCTGGCTGCTGTCGGCCGGGATCATCGTCGTCATCCTGATGACCCCGACCGTGCTGCAGACCGTCTACCACTTCCCGGCGACCACCGCGCTGCAGGCCAACAGCCTGGCGATCGTGTTCCTCAGCCTGGGTTGCGTGATCTCCGGTGCACTGGCTGACCGCTTTGGTGCCGGTCGGGTGTTCGTGGTTGGCAGCGCCTTGTTGCTGCTGAGCTCGTGGACCTTCTATCACAGCCTGTTCAACCATCCGGACTGGCTGTTCCCGATGTATTCGCTGACCGGCCTGCTGGTCGGCACCATCGGTGCCGTGCCCTATGTGATGGTCAAGGCGTTCCCGGCGGTGGTGCGTTTCAGCGGCCTGTCGTTCTCCTACAACCTGGCGTACGCGATCTTCGGTGGCCTGACGCCGATGGTCGTGACCCTGCTGCTCAAGGAAAGCCAGATGGGCCCGGCCTACTATGTTGCGATCATTTGCGGCGTAGGCATCATCGTCGGTGGCTACCTGTGGAAAAAAGGCCGTTGAGGCGCTGAAAATCGCAGTTCCAGCCTGTCTCTCGATGAAGGCCAGCATTCTTCCCGGATGCTGGCCTTTCATCTAATTGTCACAATCCAGTCATAGAGTGTTCATACGACCTGCCGATACTTGGCCCCGACTCAAGTCCCCCCTATTTCCTGGAGTAAGGCATGAAACTGAAGCGTTTGATGGCGGCAATGACCTTTGTCGCTGCTGGCGTCGCGACTGCCAACGCAGTGGCCGCTGTTGACCCTGCTATCCCGAGCTACACCAAGACCACTGGTGTGTCGGGCAACTTGTCCAGCGTCGGTTCCGATACCCTGGCCAACCTCATGACCCTGTGGGCTGAGAACTACAAAAAAGAATACCCGAACGTAAATATCCAGATTCAGGCCGCCGGTTCCTCCACCGCGCCCCCTGCGTTGACTGAAGGCACCGCCAACCTGGGCCCGATGAGCCGCAAGATGAAGGACAACGAACTGCAGGCGTTCGAAACCAAGTACGGCTACAAGCCAACCGCTATTCCAGTGGCTGTCGATGCCCTGGCGGTGTTCGTGCACAAGGACAACCCGATCAAGCACCTGACCATGGAACAGGTTGACGCGGTGTTCTCCTCGACCCGCCTGTGCGGTGGCAAGGCCGACGTGAAAACCTGGGGTGACCTGGGCGTGACCGGCGACCTGGCCAACAAGCCAGTGCAGTTGTTCGGTCGTAACTCGGTATCCGGCACCTACGGCTACTTCAAGGAAGAAGCCCTGTGCAAAGGCGACTTCAAGCCGAACGTCAACGAACAGCCTGGCTCGGCTTCGGTCGTGCAGTCGATCAGCTCTTCGCTGAACGGCATTGGTTACTCGGGTATCGGTTACAAGACCGCCAGCGTGAAGACCGTGGCCCTGGCCAAGAAAGGCAGCACTGACTTCATCGAAGACACCGAAGAAAACGCCCTGAACGGCAAGTACCCGCTGTCGCGTTTCCTCTACGTGTACGTCAACAAGGCCCCGAACAAGCCGCTGGCGCCGCTGGAAGCCGAGTTCGTGAAGCTGGTGCTGTCCAAGCAGGGTCAGGAAGTCGTGGTGAAAGACGGCTACATCCCGCTGCCGGCCAAGGTTGCTGCAAAAGCACTGGCTGACCTGGGTCTGTCGGAAGGCGGCGAGAACGTCGCAAAGAAGTAATAAATTGAGTCCGGGCTCGCCCCGGACTCTGTAGGAGCCAGCTCGCTGGCGAACGCATCAACGCGGATTACCTGTCGGACCGCGTTGCCCGCATCGCCAGCCAGCCCAAACGAAAGCCCGCTCCTACCGACAAATTCCTTATCCACTGCCAGTCCCCACTGGCGGTGGCTTTGTTGCGTCACTTGATTGTCATCTTTCTGTCATACAGGATCGCTAGGGTGTGCGCATGAATGATCTGGCCAATTCCCCAATGACTACGACTTCCCCTCCCAAGCGAATTGACTTCAATACGCCTGAATTGCAACGCAAGCGTCGTCTGCGGGCGCTCAAGGACCGGCTGACCCGCTGGTACGTGCTGATCGGCGGCCTCGCCGTGCTCGGTGCAATCACCCTGATCTTCTTCTTTCTTGCCTACGTCGTGGCCCCACTGTTCCAGGGGGCCGAGCTGACCGCCAAGGACAAGCTCACCCCAGCCTGGATGCAGGACGCCGGCAAGCCGCTGATGATCGCCCTTGAAGAGCAGAACCAGGTCGCGATGCGGGTTTCCGACAAGGGCCAGGCACTGTTTTTCGACCTCGACAGCGGCGCCGAGCTGCGTCGGGTCGATCTGCCGATTCCGGCAGGCACCCGCGTGACCTCGATCAGCAAGGACCAGCCGGGCAACCCGCTGGTGATCGTCGGCCTGTCCGATGGCCAGGCGCTGGTGTTCCGTCACACCTATAAAGTCAGCTACCCGGACGGCAAGAAGACCATTTCGCCGGCCATCGAGTACCCCTACGGCGAAACGCCGATTGCCCTGGACGAGGAGGGCGGCGCGCTGGAGCACGTCAGCCTGAATGCCAGCGACTCGACGCTGATGGTCGCCGGCTCCAATGGTGCTCACCTGCACGTGCTGGCGCTGACCAAAGAAGAAAACATGATGACCGGTGAGGTCACCAGTGATCAGCAACGCATCGACCTGCCGCAGATGACCGAGCCGGTGAAGAACATCTTCATCGACCCGCGCCAGCAGTGGCTGTATGTGATCAACGGGCGTGCCCAGGCCGACGTCTTCAGCTTGCGCGAGAAGAGCCTCAACGGTCGCTACAAACTGCTGGAAGACGGCGAAGCCCAAGTCACCGCCGCTGCCCAATTGGTGGGCGGTATCTCGCTGATCATCGGTAACTCCAAAGGCGGCCTGTCCCAGTGGTTCATGGCCCGCGATCCGGATGGCGAGCAACGTCTGAAACTGATTCGCTCCTTCCAGATGGGCACCGCGCCTATCGTTGAAATCACTGCCGAAGAACGTCGCAAGGGCTTCGTTGCCCTGGATGCATCGGGCAAGTTCGGCGTGTTCCACAGCACCGCGCACCGCACCCTGCTGGTGGATCAGGTGGTCGAAGGCCAGGGCCTGTTCGGCATGTCGCCGCGGGCCAACCGGGTGGTTGTGGAGCAAGGCGGCGCCTTGCAACCGCTGCTGCTCGACAACCCGCATCCGGAAGTGTCCTGGAGCGCGCTGTGGAGCAAGGTCTGGTACGAAAACTACGACGAGCCTAAATACGTCTGGCAATCGACGGCGGCCAACAGCGACTTCGAACCCAAGCTGAGCCTCTCGCCACTGACCTTCGGTACGCTCAAGGCCGCGTTCTACGCCATGTTGCTGGCGGCACCGCTGGCCGTCGCCGCAGCGATCTACACCGCCTACTTCATGGCGCCGGGCATGCGGCGCAAGGTCAAGCCGGTGATCGAGCTGATGGAAGCGATGCCGACGGTGATCCTCGGTTTCTTCGCCGGCCTGTTCCTCGCGCCTTACGTGGAAGGGCATTTGCCGGGGATCTTCAGCCTGCTGATGTTGCTGCCGATCGGCATCCTCGTTGCCGGTTTCACCTTCAGCCGCCTGCCTGAGTCGATTCGCCTGAAAGTGCCGGATGGCTGGGAAAGCGCGATGCTGATCCCGGTGATCCTCTTCGTCGGCTGGCTCTCGCTGTACATGAGCCCGTACCTGGAGACCTGGTTCTTCGGCGGCGACATGCGCATGTGGATCTCCCACGACCTGGGCATTACCTACGACCAGCGCAACGCCCTGGTGGTCGGCCTGGCCATGGGCTTCGCGGTCATCCCGAATATCTACTCGATCGCCGAAGACGCCGTGTTCAGCGTGCCGCGCGGCCTGACCCTGGGCTCGTTGGCCTTGGGTGCGACGCCATGGCAGACCATGACCCGGGTGGTGATTCTCACCGCCAGCCCGGGGATCTTCTCGGCATTGATGATCGGCATGGGCCGTGCGGTGGGCGAAACCATGATCGTGCTGATGGCCACCGGCAACACCCCGGTCATGGAGATGAACCTGTTCGAAGGCCTGCGCACCCTGGCAGCCAACGTCGCGGTGGAAATGCCGGAGTCGGAAGTCGGCGGCAGTCACTACCGGGTGCTGTTCCTCTCGGCCCTGGTCCTGCTGCTGTTTACCTTCGTCATGAACACCCTCGCGGAACTGATTCGTCAGCGTCTGCGCAAGAAATACTCGTCGCTTTAATAAAGGTAGAAGTCTGTGAAACAGAACTCCCTGAATGGATGGTTCAAGAGCGGCGCTCCCGGCGTCTGGATCAGCGGTGGCGCGGTGGCCATCGCGGTCATCATGACCATTGGTTTGCTGGCCGTGATTGCCGTGCGCGGCCTGGGCCACTTCTGGCCCGCCGACCTGGTGCATGCGCAGTACGCAGTGCCGGGCCAGGGCAGCCAGGTGGTCATCGGCGAAGTGGTGCAGAAAGAGCAGGTGCCTCGTGAGCGCCTGAAAAGCGCCGGCTTGCCGGTGCCGGATGTGGGCCCTGAGTTCATGACCCGCGAGCTGATCAAGGTCGGCAACCGCGACCTGAACGGCACTGATTTCACCTGGATCGTCGGCGAGTGGCTGACTGACCAGACCACGCCACCGGAGTTGATGGCGCTGGAGCGTCGCGAGTGGGGCAACTTCTACGGCTACCTGGTCAACGTCAAGCAGGACGGCAAGATCGTCGCCGAAGGCGAGGCCGCCTGGCCCGAGCTGCAAGCGCGGATCGAGCGCGTCAGCAAGCTGGCCGCCGAACTCAAGACTCTGGAGAAGTCCGATATTGGCGCGATCAACGCCGGTCTCGAGCGCATCCGCCTGCACGGTCGCAAACTGGAGCTCAACGGCAAGCTGGACGCCGCGGCCCAGGCCGACATGGAGTCCGAGCGCGCCGAGTTGAATGCCCGCTACCAGGACATCGAGAAGCGCCTGAGCGAACTGCACGCGCAGTTCAACCGCGACAGCCTGACGGCCCGCGATGGCAACGGCAAGGAAGTCGACATCGAGCTGGGCAAGGTGGTTCATGCCTTCCAGCCGAATGCCATGGGCACCTTCACCAAGATCGGTTTCTACTTCAGCAAGGTGTGGGAGTTCCTCAGCGACGACCCGCGTGAAGCCAACACCGAAGGCGGGATCTTCCCGGCAATCTTCGGCACCGTGATGATGACCCTGATCATGGCGATGATCGTCACCCCGTTCGGCGTACTGGCGGCGGTGTACCTGCGCGAATACGCCAAGCAGAACACCCTGACCCGGGTGATCCGCATCGCGGTGAACAACCTGGCGGGCGTTCCAGCGATCGTTTACGGCGTGTTCGGTCTCGGTTTCTTCGTCTATGTACTGGGCGGTTCGGTCGATCGCCTGTTCTTCCCCGAAGCCCTGCCGGCGCCGACCTTCGGTACCCCGGGCCTGCTCTGGGCCTCGCTGACCCTGGCGCTGCTGGCGGTGCCGGTGGTGATCGTGGCGACTGAAGAAGGTCTGGCGCGGATTCCCCGTACCGTGCGTGAAGGTTCGTTGGCCCTCGGCGCGACCAAGGCGGAGACGCTGTGGAAGATCGTCCTGCCAATGGCCAGCCCGGCGATGATGACCGGCATGATCCTCGCGGTGGCCCGTGCCGCCGGTGAAGTGGCGCCGTTGATGCTGGTGGGGGTGGTCAAGCTGGCGCCGTCGCTGCCGCTGGACGGCAACTACCCGTACCTGCACCTGGACCAGAAAATCATGCACCTGGGCTTCCATATCTATGACGTCGGCTTCCAGAGCCCGAACGTCGAAGCCGCGCGACCGCTGGTGTACGCCACGGCCTTGCTGCTGGTGCTGGTGATCGCCACCTTGAACTTGTCGGCCGTGTGGATCCGTAACCACCTGCGCGAAAAATACAAAGCACTGGATAGCTAAAGCCTGTAGGAGCTGGCTTGCCAGCGAAGGCGATTTCAAGGACGCCTTCGCCGGCAAGCCGGCTCCTGCAGAGCGGCGACACCGCCGGCCCATCTTGTGAGGCCTGCGGCTCACTGAACCGAATTTGTTAGCACAGGGAGCCTCCCATGCAACACGAAACCCACACCCACGGCATCAACATGTCAGCCCTGGGTCGCGACAAACAGAGCCTGAACCTCGAACAGGAAACCGTGGCCATCGAAGTGCCGGGCCTGAGCCTGTTCTACGGCGAGAAACAAGCGCTGTTCGACGTCAGCATGAACATCCCGAAACAGCGCGTGACCGCCTTCATCGGCCCGTCCGGCTGTGGCAAGTCGACCCTGCTGCGCACCTTCAACCGGATGAACGATCTGGTGGACGGTTGCCGGGTCGAGGGTGCGATCAACCTGTACGGCAACAACATCTACCGCAAGGGCGAGGATGTCGCCGAGCTGCGTCGTCGCGTCGGCATGGTGTTCCAGAAGCCCAACCCGTTCCCCAAGACCATCTATGAAAACGTGGTCTACGGTCTGCGCATCCAGGGCATCAACAAAAAGCGCGTGCTCGACGAAGCGGTCGAGTGGGCACTGAAGGGCGCGGCGCTGTGGGACGAGGTCAAGGACCGCCTGCACGAGTCGGCACTGGGCCTGTCCGGTGGTCAGCAGCAGCGTCTGGTGATCGCCCGCACCATCGCCGTCGAGCCGGAAGTGCTGCTGCTCGATGAGCCGTGCTCGGCACTCGACCCGATCTCGACGCTGAAAGTCGAAGAGCTGATCTACGAGCTGAAATCCAAGTTCACCATCGTCATCGTGACCCACAACATGCAACAGGCGGCGCGGGTTTCCGACTACACGGCGTTCATGTACATGGGCAAACTGGTGGAATTCGGCGACACCGACACGCTGTTCACCAACCCGGCGAAAAAACAGACCGAAGACTACATCACCGGGCGGTATGGCTGATTGAGGCAGCCGCGAGCGCCAAGCTGCAAGCGGCAAGTCAGAGCGGTCCGAGTAACGACACACATCAGCTTGCAGCTTGCAGCTTGACGCTTGCAGCTCACAGCTCACAGCTTTTGCGGAGCAAACCCATGATTTCGAAGGAAGGTTTAACCCACCACATTTCCGCGCAGTTCAACGCTGAGCTGGAAGAAGTGCGCAGCCATTTGCTGGCGATGGGTGGGCTGGTGGAGAAGCAGGTCAATGACGCGGTCACCGCGCTGATCGAGGCGGACTCCGGACTGGCGCAGCAAGTGCGCGAGATCGACGACCAGATCAACCAGATGGAGCGCAATATCGACGAAGAATGCCTGCGCATTCTCGCCCGGCGCCAGCCGGCGGCGTCCGACCTGCGGTTGATCATCAGCATCTCCAAGTCGGTGATCGACCTGGAACGCATCGGTGACGAAGCGACCAAGATCGCCCGCCGCGCCATCCAGCTGTGTGAAGAAGGCGAGGCCCCGCGTGGCTACGTCGAAGTGCGGCATATCGGCGATCAGGTGCGCAACATGGTCCGTGACGCCCTGGATGCGTTCGCCCGTTTCGACGCTGACCTGGCCTTGTCCGTGGCCCAGTACGACAAAATCATCGACCGCGAATACAAGACCGCGCTGCGCGAACTGGCCACCTACATGATGGAAGATCCGCGCTCGATCTCGCGGGTGTTGAGCATTATCTGGGTCCTGCGCTCCCTGGAACGCATCGGCGACCACGCGCGCAATATCTCCGAGCTGGTGATCTACCTGGTGCGCGGCACCGATGTGCGGCACATGGGCCTCAAGCGCATGAAGGAAGAAGTTGAGGGCACTAGCGGTGAATCCGCTAATGTTCCGGGCGAAACGGACGATAAGTAAGATTGCCCAATCGAAGCGCCCGGCCTTTTGGCCGGGCGTTTTCGTTTGGGCGATTGGATTTTTGGCGCCCGCGAACGAGAAAAGTCCCGGCGTGACTGAAGTGTTTTGACAAAGTGCCTGGTCGGGGCATGCACAAGGGGTGGTCGATGAGTAAGGTCAGTGTGTTGGTCGTGGACGATGCTGCGTTCATTCGGGACCTGGTGAAAAAGTGCCTGCGCAACTACTTCCCGGGCATGCGCATCGAAGACGCGGTCAACGGCAAGAAGGCCCAGGCCTTGCTCGCTCGTGAGCCTTTCGACCTGGTGCTGTGCGACTGGGAGATGCCGGAGATGTCCGGGCTCGAGTTGCTCACCTGGTGCCGCGAGCAGCCCGCGCTAAGGGGCATGCCATTCATCATGGTCACCAGCCGCGGCGACAAGGAGAACGTGGTCCAGGCGATCCAGGCCGGCGTTTCCGGCTATGTCAGCAAGCCGTTCACCAACGAGCAGTTGCTGACCAAGGTCAAGCAGGCCCTGAACAAGATCGGCAAGCTCGATGCCTTGATGAATCAGGCGCCGACCCGGCTGGCACCGGCATTCGCCAACGACTCGCTCAGCGCTCTGACGGCGGGCAAGACAGCTTCGCCGGCACCGGCGGCAGCAGTGGCTGCCAACGCCTACCTGCAGGGCGCCAGCGCTCCAGAGGCGAGCAAGGGCATACTCAGCAGTCCCCCGGTCAAGCCGGCCGCGCCTGCGGCGTCCGGTGGTCGCGGCCAGGGTCAGTTGCGCCTGCCCAGCGGCAGCCAGCCCTGCGTGATCAAGGCCCTGAGCATCAAGGAGGCGCTGTTGGTGGTCAAGCGCACCGAAACCCTGCCGCAGGTGCTGGACAGCGCCGTACTCGACCTGGAGCAGGGCGACAACGCCGAAACGGCGCGCCTCAACGGCTACCTGCACGCCATCGTCGCCCATGAGCCGAAGCCCGACAGCGACTGGTTGCAGCTGACGTTTCGCTTCGTCGACCAGGACGCCCAGAAGCTCGACTACATCTCGCGCCTGATCGCCCGTGGGACCGCGCAGAAGCACTTCATTCCGGGGGCGTAACCGGCGCAGCACGCTTTGCAACAGCTGCCGACCACGCAGGGCAATTCTGGCTGCTAGGCTGATTTCCAAGCCTTCCGTCGACAGAATCCTGCCCATGCTCGCGCGCCTGCTGCTCTGTTGTGCCCTGTTCATGGCGTGCGCTACGGCGGGCGCCGGGACGATTTATCAATCCACTGATGCCAATGGCGTGGTCAGCTACAGCGACCGCCCCACGCAAGGCTCGAAAGTGTTCATTTTTCGCGATCAGATGGACGAGCACCTGGAGCGCCAGGTGTATTACGTGATCCTGAAAAAGAACGGCGTGGACAGCGTCTACGTGCGCAACGACCTGTATGCACCGGTCGAGATCGAGTTGAGTTTCGCCGCCGTGAAGAACGTCAGCGGTGCGCCGCGCAAGCCTATCCGTCGGGTCATTCCGCTGCGCACCAGCGTGCGCCTGGTGCAGCTCACGGCGACGCAAGCCGCAAGACCGCTGGCGTACATTCCCAGGCTCAAGTATTCGCTGGGCGATCCGTCAGGCACCGCCAAGGCCTATCGCTACCCGTTGCCCTGGCGTGGCGGCCCGTTTCGCATCAGTCAGGGGGCCAACGGTCAATACAGCCACTTCGGGCCGAAGAGCCGCTATGCCGTGGACATCGCCATGCCCGAAGGCACGCCGATCATCGCCGCCCGTGGCGGAGTCGTGGTGAAGACCGAAAATTCACAGAGCGGTCGTGGCAGCCATCCGTCAGGCAACTTCGTGCGGGTGCTGCACGATGACGGGACCATGGGCGTGTACCTGCACCTCAAGCAAGGCTCGGTGCGCGTACGCGAAGGGCAGCGGGTGGCGGTGGGCAGTGCGCTGGCGTTATCGGGCAATACCGGCAACAGCAGCGGCCCGCACCTGCATTTCGTGGTGCAGCGAAATACCGGGATGGGGTTGGTGTCGATTCCGTATCAGTTCAACCAGCCGGTAGGCGGCCTGGTGAATTTTGCCTTCGGCAAATGAACTGTGTAGGAGCCGGCTTGCCGGCGAAGGCGTCTTTGAGGGCGCCAAAAGCTTCGCGAGCAGGCTCGCTCCTACAGGTTTACTTGTGTTTATTTCAGTCAGTTGAGCATCAACACCTTGGCCAGGACGATCTTCGGCCCTTTCATCTTCTTGATGATGATCCGCAAGCCTTCGACTTCCAGCACTTCTTCCTCTTCCGGAACGCGCTTGAGGCTTTCATAGACCAGCCCGGCAAGGGTTTCGGCTTCGACGTGATCGAGGTCGATCCCCAGCAGGCGCTCGACCTTGAACAGTGGCGTGTCACCGCGCACCAGCAACTTGCCCGGCTGGTAAGCGAGGATGCCGCGCTCGGCCTTGCGGTGTTCGTCCTGGATGTCGCCAACCAGCACTTCCAGCACGTCCTCCATGGTCAGGTAACCAATGATGTTGCCATCGGCCTCTTCGACCACGGCGAAGTGCGAGCCGCCCTTGCGGAACTGCTCCAGCAACTGCGACAGCGGCATGTGCCGGGAAACGCGCTCCAGCGGGCGCGTCAGCTCGGCCAGGTTGAACGACTCGGGAATATGGTCCAGCGCCGCCAGTTCCAGCAGCAGGTCCTTGATGTGCAGCAGGCCGACGAACTCCTGGCGCTCGCTGTCGTACACCGGGTAGCGGCTGAACTTGTGGCGGCGGAACATCGCGAGGATTTCCTTGAGCGGCGCATTGAACTCCAGGGTCACCAGGTCTTCGCGCGAGTTGGCCCAGTCGACCACCTCCAGTTCACCCATTTCCACGGCCGATGCCAGCACGCGCATGCCCTGGTCGCTCGGGTCCTGGCCACGGCTGGAGTGCAGGATCAGCTTCAGTTCTTCGCGGCTGTAATGGTGTTCGTGATGGGGCCCGGGCTCACCCTGGCCGGCGATCCGCAGAATCGCGTTGGCGCTGGCATTGAGCAGGTAGATGGCCGGGTACATGGCCCAGTAGAACAGGTACAGCGGCACCGCGGTCCACAGCGACAGCAGTTCCGGCTTGCGAATGGCCCAGGATTTCGGCGCCAGCTCACCGACCACGATGTGCAGGTAGGAAATGATGAAGAAGGCGGTAAAGAACGATACGCCTTTGATCACTTCCGGCGAGTCGACACCCACCGCCGCGAGCAACGGCTCGAGGATGTGCGCGAAGGCCGGCTCACCGACCCAGCCCAGGCCGAGGGAGGCCAGGGTGATACCCAGTTGGCACGCCGACAGGTAGGCGTCGAGCTGACTGTGCACGGTGCGCAGGATATGCCCGCGCCAGCCGTTCTGGTCGGCGATCGCCTCGACCCGGGTCGAGCGCAATTTGACCATGGCGAACTCGGCCGCAACGAAGAAACCGTTGAGCAAAACCAGGATCAGTGCAAAAAGAATCATGCCGAAATCGGCGAAGAGTGTAGCGAGGGACAAGCCAGGGGAAGGGTCCATGATGGAGTTTTGCGGGTTCCGTGTAGACGAATAAAAGGTCGAAAAGCGAGCCTGAAAGGCAGGCCCAAGTCAGCCAATGTAGCGGCTGATAGGGCAATTGCCTAGGGGTAGATGGCGCCGGGTGCTAGTCGGTCAGGCTGCCGACGGGGGATTTGCTGACCTGTGCCGGTACGAAATGGCAGGTGAAGGTGCTGCCGTGACCCGGCACGCTGCTGATTTCCATGCGTGCCCGGTGGCGCAGCAGCACGTGCTTGACGATCGCCAGGCCGAGGCCGGTGCCGCCGGTGTTGGAGTTGCGGCTGGAGTCGACGCGGTAGAAACGTTCGGTCAGGCGCGGCAGGTGCTTGTTGTCGATGCCGATTCCCGAGTCCTGCACGCTCAGGTGCGCGCCTTGCTCGTCGCCCCACCAGCGGATGCGGATATTGCCGTCGGCCGGGGTGTACTTCACGGCGTTGAACACCAGATTGGAAAACGCGCTGCGCAGTTCGGCCTCGCTGCCCTTGAGCGCAATCGTCGGGTCGGCTTCCAGGGTGATGCGCTGGTTGCGCGATCCGGACAGGGCCACGGCGTCGCTCTTGATCGACTGCAGCAGGCTGTCGATGGCCACTGGCTGGTTGTCCGAGGGGTAATCGGTGGCTTCCAGCTTGGCCAGCAACAGCAGGTCATTGAGCAGGGTCTGCATGCGCCCGCCTTGCTGCTGCATCTGCTGCAGCGCGCGGGTCCAGCGCGGGTTCACGTCTTCGACGTTGTCGAGCAGGGTCTCCAGGTAGCCGCTGATCACCGTCAGCGGGGTACGCAGTTCGTGGGAGACGTTGGCGATGAAGTCTTTGCGCATCTGCTCGAGCTGGTGGATACGTGTCACGTCGCGCACCAGCATCAGGTGTTCATTGTTGCCGTAGCGGGTGATGTACAGCTGGATGCGCATCCGGTCGTTGGTCGGCGAGGGGATTTCCAGCGGTTCGGCGTAGCTGTCCTGCTCGAAGTACTCCTTGAACCGCGGGTGACGCACCAGGTTGGTCACCGGCTGGCCACTGTCCTGCGGCGTCTTGAGGCCGAGCAGGGTTTCGGCGGCGCGGTTCCACCACTCCAGGTTGCCGTCGCTGTCGAGCATGACCACCGCATCCTTGAGCGCCGCAGTGGACTCCTGGACGCGGTCAATCACCGCCTGCAGGCGTCCGCGCACCCGTTGGTCGCGGCGTTGCAGGTGATAGATGCTGTCGAACACCTCGCCCCACAAGCCGTAGCCATCGGGCGGTGCTTCATCGGGTTGGTGCAGGCGCAGCCATTCGTGCAGGCGCAGCAATTGCTTGAGGGTCCACCCCAGGTAAATCCCCAGGCCAGCGGCCAGGCTCCAGCCGTAATAGCCGCTGATCAGACCGATCACCAGGCAGCCGGTGACCAGTAACAGCATGTGGCGGATCAGAGTGCCATGCCAGTTTTGGTTCACGGAGAATATGCGTCCTTGTCAGCGTCTCGGTCATGTGGGGCCGAGTCAGGCCTTCGTTGAAAAGCGGTAGCCGGTGCCACGCACGGTTTGTACCAGATTCTCATAGGCATCCCCCAGGGCCTTGCGCAGGCGACGGATGTGCACATCCACCGTGCGCTCCTCGACATACACATTGCCGCCCCAGACCTGATCGAGCAATTGCCCGCGGGTGTAGGCGCGTTCCTGGTGGGTCATGAAAAACTGCAGCAGGCGGTATTCGGTGGGGCCCATTTCCGCGGGTTTGCCGTCGATGGTCACGCGGTGGCTGATCGGGTCCAGCAGCAGGCCGCCGACTTCGATCGGCGCTTCGCCTTCGGTCGGGCCGGTGCGACGCAGCACGGCCTTGAGGCGGGCTACCAGTTCCCGTGGGGAGAAGGGCTTGGTGATGTAGTCGTCAGCGCCGACTTCCAGGCCCTGGATCTTGTTGTCCTCTTCGCCCTTGGCGGTGAGCATGATGATCGGGATATCCCCGGTCAGTTCATCACGCTTGAGGCGACGGGCCAGTTCAATGCCAGAGGTCCCGGGCAGCATCCAGTCGAGCAGGATCAGGTCGGGCTTGCGGTCGACGATGATGGCGTGCGCCTGCTGGGAGTTCTCGGCCTCCAGGCAGTCATAGCCGGCCATTTCCAGGGCCACGGCGATCATCTCGCGGATGGGCGCTTCGTCGTCGACGATCAGAATGCTCCTGCCAACCATGGGTTTAATCCTCTTGTCATTTAACTGTCTTGCGCCGCATTAGATAACGGAATTATTGCAGTCGTGTTACACCAATTTGTGTCACGGCGATTGTCATGATCCTGGGCTAAGCTCTAAGTCCGAATCCTGACAACCACAAAAGAAGGTTTCCATGACTCACTATGCTCGCTCCTTGAAAGCCCTGATGTTGACCGCTGCGTTGGTCTTGCCGGGCATGGCCTTTGCTGCCGACCCGGCGATGGCGGATAAAAACGGCATGATGACTGACCACAAGGGTATGACGCTGTACACCTTCGACAAGGATGCTGGCGGTAAATCGATGTGCAATGGCGAGTGCGCTACCAGCTGGCCGCCGCTGATGGCGCCTGCGGATGCCAAGGCCGAAGGCAAGTGGTCAACGGTCAAGCGTGACGACGGCAAGATGCAGTGGGCGTATGACGGCAAGCCGTTGTACACCTTTGTCAAAGACAAGGCCCCTGGAGACATGACCGGTGACAAGATGAAAGACGTCTGGCACGTGGTGCACATGTCGCAGAAATAACCCTGGCCCCTGGTCGCTGCCCGGAGCAATTGCGGGCAGCGGTCAACCGCCCGTCCCTCAACGCCACGCGTAATCCAGCACAATCCCGACGAAAATGGCCAAGCCCGCCCAATGGTTGTGCAGGAATGCCTTGAAGCATTTCAGCCGGTCGCGGTCGCGGGTGTACCAGTATTCCCAGGCGAAACAACCGGCTGCCGCCAGCAAGCCGAGGTGGAACCAGCCGCCCAGCTCGAACTGCGAACCGGCCAGCAGCAGGCAGCCCAGCGCCATGCATTGCAGGGTCAGGATAATGATGCGGTCGGCTTCGCCGAACAGGATCGCGGTGGATTTCACGCCGATTTTCAGGTCGTCGTCGCGGTCGGTCATGGCGTAATAGGTGTCATAACCCACCGTCCACAGCAGATTGGCGATCCACAGCAGCCAGGCGATGGCCGGCAGCTCGCCGGTTTCGGCGGTGAACGCCATCGGCATGCCCCAGGAGAACGCCGCGCCCAGCACCACTTGCGGGTAGTAGGTGTAGCGCTTCATGAACGGGTAGCTGGCGGCCAGTGCCAGGCCGCCGAAAGACAGCCAGATGGTCGCCGCGTTGGTGCACAGCACCAGCAGGAAACTCAGGGCCATCAACAGGGCGAAGAACACCAGTGCCTCTTTGGAACTGATTCTGCCGGCCGCCAACGGCCGTTGGGCGGTGCGTTTCACATGGCCGTCGACCTTGCGGTCGGCCCAGTCGTTGATCACGCAACCGCCGGCGCGGGTCAGGACCACGCCGAGGACAAAAATCACGATGTTGGCCAGTGATGGCGAGCCTTTGCCGGCGATCCACAGTGCCCACAGGGTCGGCCACAGCAGCAGGTAGATGCCGATCGGCTTGTCCATGCGCGTCAACTGCACGAAATCCCAGGCGCGTGGGGTCAGGCGGTTCAACGATTTCAGCAGGTTCTGGTACATCAACTGATCTCCGCTTGCGCGCTGGCCGTGCGCCACAGGGCCGGCAGGAAGATTTCTGCGACCAGCACGCTCAGGGCGCCACGGTCGAAGCGCGAACGCCGGCCCCACAGGGCGGACGCTTGCACCTGTTCGGGCAGCCATGCTTGAGGATAGTGGCAAACCTCGATGGCCCGACGCTGAAAAGCCTGGTCGCAGAACAGCAATTCGCCCAGGGAGCGGCTGCCCAGTTCATCCATGTGCAAGCCGTCGCCCTGCAACGCGCTGCGCGCCGCGACGCTGCGGGCGAACACCCAGGCTTCGCCATGCCCGCGCAGGTACACCTCGCGCACCCAGCCTTCGCTGTGCTCGGGCAGGTCGAGCGCCAGGCATTCATCGGCGCGCAGGGGTTGCCAGCCTTCGACCAGTGGCGTGACGCTGAAGTGCTCGTCCGACAAGCCGGTGAGGCGGCGGGTGAGCGAGCCTTCATCGAACAGCCAGTCGAGGGTGTGCGCGTCGGGAAGGGGAGTCAGCAGGCTTCGAGGTAGCCAGGTCGGGGCGAGGGCTTTTGAGTGCGGCACAGTGAGTCATTATTGGCAGCAAAAGAGGTGGCGAGCTTACCATGACGGTTGGCGGTTTTTACTGATCTAACCGGGCAGTTGCGTCGAACGCGCTTGCATCTGGCGGGTGCGATCAGTACAAAACGCCCTGAGCCGGACGGCGGACCCACAGTGGGCGACCGTCTGTGCCGGAAAAAGCCTGAGAACTCGAGGAAACAAGCAATGAAGAAGTGGCAATGCGTGGTCTGTGGGCTGATCTACAACGAAGCCGACGGCTGGCCGGATGACGGCATCGCGCCAGGCACCCTGTGGCAGGACGTACCGGAAGACTGGCTGTGCCCGGACTGCGGCGTCGGCAAGATGGACTTTGAAATGATTGAAATCGCCTGAGACATTGGAGGAGTTGGCAATGAATGCACCTGTCGTGATCGTCGGTACCGGATTGGCTGGCTACAACCTGGCCCGGGAGTTTCGCAAACTCGATGGCGAAACCCCGCTGTTGCTGATTACCGCCGATGACGGGCGCTCCTACTCCAAACCGATGCTCTCCACCGGTTTCGGCAAGAACAAGGACGCCGACGGCTTGAGCATGGCCGAGCCCGGCGCCATGGCCGAAACGCTCAAGGCCGAAGTGCGCACCCATACCCGCATCAGCGGTATCGATCCGGGCCACAAGCGCCTGTGGATCGGTGAAGAAGCGGTGGTCTACCGCGACCTGATCCTGGCGTGCGGCGCGCAAACCGTGCGTGTGCCGATCGAGGGTGATGCGCCCGAGGCGATCTTTCCGATCAATGACCTGGAAGATTACGCACGCTTTCGCGCGGCGGTCGCCGGCAAGCGACGGGTGCTGATTCTGGGCGCCGGCCTGATCGGCTGCGAATTTGCCAATGACCTGATCCTCGGTGGCTACGAGGTGCAACTGGTTGCACCCTGCGAACAGGTAATGCCGACTTTGTTGCACCCGGCCGCAGCGGTAGCGGTACAAGCCGGGCTGGAAAGCCTGGGCGCGAAATTCCATCTGGGGCCGGTGCTCAACCGGCTGCAGCGTTGCGAAGACGGCCTCGAGGCGCATTTGTCCGACGGCCAGGTCATCCCATGCGATGCCGTGGTCTCGGCCATTGGCCTGCGTCCGCGCACCGATCTGGCCGCCGCCGCGGGCTTGCAGGTCAATCGCGGGGTGGTGGTTGACCGCTCGCTGAAAACCTCTCATGCCAACATCTATGCGCTGGGCGACTGCGCCGAAGTCGACGGCCTTAATCTGCTCTACGTCATGCCGTTGATGAGTTGTGCCCGGGCCTTGGCGCAAACCCTGGCCGGCACCCCCACTGCAGTCAGCTACGGCGCCATGCCGATCACCGTGAAAACCCCGGTCTGCCCATTGGTGGTCTCCCCGCCACCACGAGGTACGGAAGGCGTTTGGAGCGTGGAAGGGCAGGGTGCGGACATCAAGGCACTGTGCCGTGACGGCAGCGGAAAACTGCTCGGTTACGCCCTCACCGGAGCCGCCGTGATGGACAAATTGGCTCTAAACAGGGAGCTTCCGGCGCTTCTGGCTTAAATACTGGTCGTTCTGTCGGAATCACCCCGCTTTTGTCCCTACAAAGGTCGCGCCGAGACTGGCGCAGCCCTTAACCGCGTGCCATCCTCACACCCGTCTGCCGCAGAGTAGAGCCTGCGGCGCCTTGGGCGCTGTTCCGGAAGAACAGCACGGACATAACAACAAAAAACCGTCAAAGAGGCTTCACTATGCGTAAACCAGAACTCGCCGCCGCCATCGCCGAAAAAGCTGATCTCACCAAAGAGCAGGCCAATCGTGTCCTCAACGCCGTCCTCGAAGAGATCACCGGCGCTCTGCACCGCAAAGACAGCGTCACCCTGGTCGGCTTCGGCACTTTCCTGCAGCGCCATCGCGGTGCCCGCACCGGTAAAAACCCGCAAACCGGTGAACCCGTGAAAATCAAGGCCAGCAACACCGTTGCCTTCAAGCCAGGCAAGTCGCTCAAAGACAGCGTCAACCCTTAACACACCTGGCGCCGCCGCACGGTGGCTCAGCAGGCAAGAAAAATGGGCACGCCAGCCGGGTTGGGTGCCCATTTTTCTTGCCTGGATGAAGTGCGAAATCGTGACTTGGCAGTCATCGTCAGGAATAAACGGTTCAACTTCCGGGAACGTTGCGAAACAGTGGAGTTCTTGATCGAAGTCGTTACACTGCCCCAGCGTTCATTTTTTCCTCTGGGGCTCGAGCATGAAATTTCGTTTTCTTCTGTGGGTGATGGGCTTGCTGATGGGCAAGGCCAGCCGCACCAATCCGGCGTTCCAGCAGCAGTTGGGTGACAAGGACCTGGTGTTCCAGTTGCAGACACTGGACGGCAAGGTGGCACGACATTTCCGGGTCAAGGATCAGCGCATCACCAGCCAATCGGGGCTCTATGCGGAGCCGGCGTTTGCCATTGCGTTCAAGGACGCCGGCTTCGCTTTCGAGACGATGCAGGCAAAGAACAAGCAGCTGGCATTCATGACCGGGATTCAGGACAAGTCGATCCAGATCAAGGGCAACCCGGCGCTGGTGATGTGGTTTCAGGGGCTGACCAAGTATCTGAAGCCGAAGAAGGCCAAGCCCAAGGCTTGAGCCTTATTCATCGCGGGCAAGCCCGCTCCCACACTGAATCCTGTGGGAGCGGGCTTGCCCGCGATTGCCTTCAGCCTTGTGAGAATTGCGCAGCCAGTTCCCGCAGCAACACTTCGGCCTCAAGCACTTTATTGACCACGTCATTGGCTTTTTCGCGGCTCAGGCTCAGACGTTCGAGCAGGCTGTCCGGGATGACTTCGTCCGGGCCCGAGCCGATCCCGCGGTTGCGCAGCAGGCGCACGGCCAGGCAGACCAGGTTCGGGTACTCGGCATAGTCGCCGTCGTATGCCGGGTCGTGCTGGAAGCGCAGGGCGGTGGCCAGTTCGTCGGGCATGTCCCAGTGGCGCATCAGCCAGGCGCCGATCTGTTCCCGGCTGATGCCCAGCAGGTGTTGTTCGACGTAGGTGTGGCACAGGTGCGGGTTAACCTCCAGGTGGCGGCAGATCAGCGAGAAGTGCGGCGGAAATACGTGGGCCAGCACCAGGTAGCCAAAGTTGTGCAGCAAGCCCGCCAGGTACGTCAGGCCGGCCTCGGGCCGCTGGGCACGCGGTATCGCGCGGGTCAGGCCTTCGATGACGGCAGCGGTGTAGATCGACTGCTGCCAGTACGGCGTGGTCTGTTGCGGATGATCCTTGGGCAGGCTCAGGGTTTTATCCAGGGCCAGGCCCAGGGCCAGGTTGATCACCAGGTCAAAGCCCAGTACCCGGACGATTGCGTCTTCCACCGAGCGAATCTTGCCCGGTGAAGCGTAGTACGGCGATGCCGCCCAGCTGACCACCTGCGCCGCCAGCGCCGGATCGGTTTCCACCACGCCAGTGATGTCGTCGATGGTGGCGTTGGGGTCGACCCGCAATTTGATGATTTTTTGCGCGGATTCGGCCAGCGGCGGAATCTCGATGGTGGCTTCCAGGCGCTGCTGGATGCGGCGCGCGGTGAACGCATGGACGGCCTGGGTGATTTCCTCGCGGTCGTCATCCGGGCGGTCGAGGTTGGGGCGAATGCTGCTGAGGGTTTCGCCGAACCTCGCCGAACTGGCCTTGGTCAACAGGCGCTTGAAGTCTTCGCTGCTGACTTCCAGCAGCATGCCCGGTTCACCGGAGTGAATCAGCAACAACGGCTGGCTCAGCAGTCTTTCTTCGTACAGGCACGGAGAGCTGGTGAGCGCGGGCAAGCCGGGCAACAGGCTCAGGCTGTGTTTGCCGAGCATGCGTTGGAGTCGGTCCGCGGGCACCGCAGTCAGGCGTCGGCCGGTGAGTTCGGCCAGGCGATTGAGGTCCAGCAGCTGGCTTTGCGGGAACAGCACCATGAGCACGCCGATGGTATCGTCCAGCAAAACGGCCTGGACCTTGCGTTCGGCGTTCAGGCCCGGACGCTCTGGCACTTCGGTGTAGTTGATGCCCAAGCCACCGAGCAACTGTCGGATAACAGACGGAGTGTGCGGGACTTCGTTGGCTTGGGCAGCTTCTGTCATGGTCAGTACTCGATTCCTACAATTTCGAGAGTATAACCAGCTTGTTAGCACCTTTGGTTCTTTGCCGCCGTGAAGCGCGTCACACTTGGCCGTATTGCTGACCGTGCCGTAACCAGCGATCCAGCAGTGGGCTGACATGCTGCGGCCAACGTTCCAGCAACGCCTGCGCCGCATCGCGTACAGCCGGCAGCAGGTCGGCGTCGCGCATCAGGTCGGCGACCTTGAATTGCAGCAGGCCGGTTTGCCGGGTGCCGAGCATTTCGCCAGGGCCGCGCAGTTCGAGGTCTTTTTCAGCAATGACGAAGCCGTCGTTGGTTTCACGCATGATGCCCAGGCGCTGACGGCCGATCTGCGAAAGCGGCGGATGATAGAGCAGCACGCAGTGGCTGGCGGCGCTACCGCGACCGACCCGTCCGCGCAGCTGGTGCAGCTGCGCCAGGCCCAGGCGTTCGGGGTTTTCGATGATCATCAAGCTGGCGTTGGGCACGTCGACCCCGACTTCGATCACGGTGGTCGCCACCAGCAATTGCAGGGCGCCGGCCTTGAACTCGGCCATCACCGCGGCCTTTTCCGCCGGTTTCATGCGGCCATGAATCAGCCCGACCTTGAGTTCGCCAAGCGCGGCGGTGAGGTCTTCGTAGGTGGTCTCGGCCGCCTGGCAGGTAAGCTCTTCGGATTCTTCGATCAGCGTGCACACCCAATACGCCTGACGGCCTTCGGCGCAGGCGCCACGAACCCGCTCGATCACTTCGACGCGCCGGGTATCGGTGATCAGCACGGTGTTGACCGGGGTTCGCCCAGGCGGCAGCTCATCGAGGATCGAAGTGTCGAGGTCGGCGTAGGCGCTCATGGCCAGGGTGCGCGGAATGGGTGTGGCGGTCATGATCAACTGGTGCGGGCACATCCGTCCGCCCACGCCTTTCTGGCGCAGTGCGAGACGTTGCTGCACGCCAAAACGGTGCTGTTCGTCGATGATCACCAGCGCCAGGTTCTTGAACTGCACTTCGTCCTGGAACAGCGCGTGGGTGCCGACCACCATCGGCGCGCCGCCGGCAATCTGTTCGAGCGCGGCCGCACGGTTCTTGCCCTTGAGCTTGCCGGCCAGCCAGGCGACTTCCAGGCCCAGTGGTTCGAGCCAGCGCTTGAAGGTGATGAAGTGTTGTTCGGCAAGAATCTCGGTGGGCGCCATCAGGGCCACTTGATAACCGGCCTCCAGCGCCTGCAGCGCGGCAAGGGCGGCGACTACGGTCTTGCCGGCGCCGACATCGCCCTGGATCAGCCGCAGCATGGGCTCGTGCTGGCTCATGTCGTAGGCGATTTCATTGCCGACGCGCTGCTGGGCGCCAGTCGGCGCAAAGCCCAGGTTGGCCAGGTATTGCTTCGGCAGCCGCGTGGCCTTCGGCATGGCCGGTGCCCGCAGCGCGCGCATGCTTTCGCGCAGGCGCTGCTGCGACAGCTGGTGGGTCAGCAATTCCTCGAATGCCAGCCGGTGCTGGGCCCAGTGATGACCGAGGGCGAGCTCGTCGACATCGGCATCGGCGGGCGGGTGATGCAGATAGCGGATGGCATCGGCCAGCGGTGCCAGTTGGTAGTCCCGCGCCAGCTCGTCGGGCAGCCAGTCGGGCAGGCTGCTGGGACCAAGCAGGGTCAGGGTCTGCTGGCACAGCTGGCGCAAGCGTTGCTGGGTCAGGCCTTCGGTCAGCGGGTAGACCGGGGTCAGGGTTTCATCCACCGGTGGCGGTTCGTCGCCAGTGATGGCGCGGTACTCCGGGTGATAGATCTCCAGCCCCGACGCGCCGGGCCGCGCTTCGCCGTAGCAGCGCACCCGGGTGCCGCGTTTGAGACCTTCCTTCTGCGCATTGCTGAAATGGTAGAAGCGCAGGCTCAGGCCGCCGGTGCCGTCCTGCAGGCGCACCACCAGGCTGCGACGGCGACCCATGACCACGTCGGCGCCACTGACAGTGCCTTCGATGACCGCGTCCTGGCCGGGTCGCAGGTGGCCGATGGGCACCACTCGGGTGCGGTCCTGATAACGCAACGGCAGGTGGAACAGCACATCCTGGAGGTTCTCCAGGCCGACCTTGGCCAGCTTTTCGGCCATGGCTTCGCCGACACCCTTGAGTGCCGTGACCGACACCTGCGACAGCTCAGTCATGATCGACGCTTAACCGGCAACTGCGGTCGGCTTGGCTACCGAGCACAGGCGAATCGAATCGGCGAGGATTTCAATCGCCTTGGGCCGCGGAAAGCTGGCGCGCCAGGCGATGGCGACAGTACGGAGCGGCACGGGTGGGGTCAGCGGGCGCACTTCGATCACGCCTGGCGCGTAGTGGTGGCTGTCGACCGCCGAGAGCGGCAGGATCGAGATGCCCAGGCCGGAAGCGACCATGTGCCGGATGGTTTCCAGCGAACTGGACTCGACCGTGGTGTGCTTGGCGCCGTCGTTGCCCTTGGTCAGGGTCGGGCAGGCTTCGAGCACCTGGTCGCGGAAACAGTGGCCTTCGCCCAGCAGCAACAGGCTCTTGTCGTTGAGCAGGTTGGCGTCGATCGTGGCTTTTTGGGTCCAGGGATGCTGGGCCGGCATCAGCACGTAGAACGGCTCGTCGTAGAGTTGCAGGGTCAGCACGTCGGCTTCGTTGAATGGCAGGGCGATGATGATCGCGTCCAGCTCGCCATTGCGCAGCTTGTCGCGCAGCACATGGGTGAAGTTTTCTTCGATGTACAACGGCATCTGCGGGGCCACCCGGTGCAGTTGCGGAATCAGGTGTGGGAACAGGTACGGGCCGACGGTGTAGATCGCCCCGACCTTCAGTGGCGCGGTCAGCTGGTTCTTGCCGGCCTGGGCCAGTTCGCGGATGCCCTGGGCTTGCTCCAGCACCTTTTGCGCCTGGGCGACGATGCCTTCGCCGACCGGGGTCAGGCGCACCGCGCTTTTACTGCGCTCGAAGATCAGCACACCGAGTTCGTCTTCAAGTTTTTTCACGCCCACCGACAGGGTTGGCTGGCTGACGTGGCAGCGCTCGGCCGCGTGGCCGAAATGCTGTTCTTGGGCGAGGGTGACGATGTAGCGCAGTTCTGTGAGGGTCATAGCGGGCGTCCATGAAGTTGCGAGCCAAGCATACCGGCTGCAATCGATAGACGCACGTTATCAGACTGGGCCGGTTGAGTGACACTGGACAATACAGCTTTGTCGTTGCCAGAAATGCACAAGGCACCTTTCGGTGCCTTGTGAACAACTCCGCCGGCTTATCGGCGTTTTTTCTCCAGCGAATACACGAACGGCGCAACGATTTCGATCGAGCCGTTGGTCAGCATGTCGGCCGGAGGCTTGGGCAGCGGCTGGGCGCGGCGGATCATTTCCAGAGTGGCGCGGTCCAGATCGGCATTGCCGGAGCGTCCTACCAGCTCAAAGGACAACACCTTGCCTTCGGCATCCACCACGAAACGCAAGCGGTTCAAGCCTTCCTTGCCGCGCGCCTGGGCGCCTGGCGGGTATTTCTTGTACTTCTGCAGGTGCGCCAGCAAGGTGCCTTGCCAGCTGGCCTTGGCCGCGTTCTGCGCAGCGGTCGGCCCCGGATTGGGCTGAGCCGATTTGGCGGGCGGCGCAGTGCTTGGCTGGGCTTCGGACGGCGGTGTGTCGGAAGGTTTTTCCTTCGGCGTCTCGGGCTTTTTCTCCACCGGTTTGGGCGGCTGCGGCTTGGGCTTGGGCTTGGGTTTCGGCTTGGGCACCGAAATGGTCGGCTTGGGCGCTTCGGCCAGCTTGGGCAACGGCAGTTCTTCGACCGGAGCCGGGGGTTGAGGCGGCGTTACAACCTTGGGGGGAGCCGGTTGTGGCGGGGCCGGGACCGGCGCCAGTTCGACCAGCATCGCCATCGGCGGCAGCGTGACCGGGGGTGAGGACTTCCAGTTGAGCGCGAGGATTACCGCGACCGCGTGGACGCCCAGCACCACCGCCAGGCTAGCGCTGTAACGCGTCAGCTTTTGGCGCGTCGTGATCATTTTTTGGCTGCCGTCTCGAGTCCGACCAGGCCGACTTTCAGGTAACCGGCTGCCCGCAGGGCATCCATTACGTGCATCAGGTCGCCGTAGTCCACGCCTTTATCGGCCTGGAAGAAGATGGTGGTGTCTTTCTTGCCCTGAGTGCGTGCATCCAGGGTCGCGCCGAGGCTCTCGGCCTTGACCTCGTCTTCGCCCAGGTACAGGCGCTGGTCGGCCTTGACGCTGAGGAACACCGGTTTCTCCGGCCGCGGCGCCGGCTTGGCGGTCGAGGCGGGCAGGTCAACCTTGATGTCGACAGTGGCCAACGGGGCGGCCACCATGAAGATGATCAACAGCACCAGCATCACGTCGATGAACGGCGTGACGTTGATTTCGTGGTTCTCGGCGAGGTCGTCGCTCGCGCCTTCCTTCAAATGCAGGCCCATGGTCGCTTACCCTACTTTAACCATGTGCGGTTGCGCGGAACGCTCGCCTGGCTGGTGGTCGAGGTCACGGCTGACCAGCAGCAGGACTTCGGCCGAAGCGTCGGAAACCTGGGCCTTGTAGCCGGCGATGGAGCGTGCGAAGACGTTGTAGATGACCACGGCAGGGATCGCCGCGACCAGGCCCAGTGCGGTAGCCAGCAGCGCTTCGGCGATGCCGGGGGCAACGACGGCGAGGTTGGTGGTCTGGGTTTTGGCAATACCGATGAAGCTGTTCATGATGCCCCACACGGTACCGAACAGGCCGACAAACGGCGCGGTGGAACCGATGGTCGCCAGCACGCCGGTGCCGCTGCTCATGTTGCGGCCGCAGGCAGCGACCAGGCGCTCCAGACGGAAGCTGACGCGTTCCTTGATGCCTTCTTTCTCGCGGCTGTTGGCCGACAGGCGCATTTCTTCCAGGGCGTCGTGAACCAGCAGGTTGGCCAGGGTGCCAGGCTTGGTTGCGGTAGCGCTGGCTTCCTTGAGGGTGGTGGCCTTCTTCAGGTGCGCGATCTCGGTACGCAGGCGGCGCTTGGCAGCCATCAGCTCGAAGCCTTTGGCAATCCAGATGGTCCAGGTGATGATCGAGGCGATCGCCAGGCCGATCATCACGATTTTCACGATGATGTCAGCGTTCTGGTACATGCCCCACGGCGACAGGTCATGGGCCATGCCCAGGGTGTTGTCGGCTTCGAGGACTTCCGGCTGGTCGGCGTCAACGCTGTCGATGGCCTGGACCGGATCGGTGCTTACCGGTGTCACGGCTGGTGTGCCATGGTCAGCAGTGCCATGAGCAGCGTCGGCAGCAGCCGGCGCGGTGGCTGCTGCGGGTGTGGCAGCCGTGGTCGTCTCGTCGGCAAAGGCAGCGGTTGGCGCCAGCAGCAGGCTGAACAGCAGCGCGGCCGCAGCGCTCAAGGCGCGAAGTGGACGAGCGGGCGTGGTAGGCGAAGCGGAGAGTGGATTGCGTGTCATGCTGGCCGGACCTGAGAGAAAAAGAGGGTTAATGTCCTTCCAGGCCTCGTGGGGCCGAGAACAAAGTGGCGGGCATTATTGCAATTAATTCTTGTTAACAGAAGTAATAGCGTCTCTTTTTTTCTTCCATTACTAGCCGCTCGTCTATTGCCGGCGCTAGTCTGTGCCTTTGTTTGAGGGGATTTTCGATGTCCGCGCCTACTGTTTTGATCGCCGGTTGCGGCGATGTCGGCAGCCGTTTGGCCGAGCAAATGCTGGCAAAAGGCTGGCAGGTTTATGGTTTGCGCCGCAACATTGCGCGGTTGCCGGCTGGGGTGATCGGCGTTGCTGGTGATCTGTTCAGCGAGGACTGTCCAGCAACCTGGCCCGTGGGGGCGGTGGATTACCTGGTGTATTGCGCGGCCGCCACCGATCACGATGAGGCCGGCTACCACGCGGCCTATGTCCAGGGGCTGCGCCATGTGTTGGGCTGGCTCGGAGATTATGGCCAGGTGCCGGAGCGCTTGCTGTTCGTCTCAAGTAGCAGTGTCTACGAGCAAAAGGATGGGTCCTGGGTCGACGAGACTTCGCCGGCGCAGCCGTCGGCGTACTCCGGGCGCATCATGCGCGAAGCCGAGCAAGTGGCGCTCGACAGCGGGATTCCGGCCAGCGTGGTGCGCTTGACCGGTATTTACGGCCCAGGTCGCGAATGGTTGCTGACCCAGGTGCGTCGAGGTTATCGAGTGGCGGTCGACCCGCCGTTGTATGGCAATCGTATTCATGCCGATGACGCGGCCGGCTTGCTGGCATTTCTACTCAATGCTGATCGGCAGGGCGTTGCACTACAAGCGTGCTACATCGGCGTCGACGATGCGCCGGCGCCCCTGGCAGAGGTGGTGGCCTGGCTACGCGAGTATCTGGGCGTGACCGAATGGGCGGAAGATGCCAGCGTGCGCCGTACCGGCAGCAAGCGCTGCAGCAACGCACGGATCAAGGCGCTGGGTTGGCAGCCCAGGTATCCGAGCTTTCGCGAGGGTTATGCGGCGATATTGGCCGGTCAGCCGCAGTGAGTGGCAGGAGCGAGTAGGCTCGCTCCTGCCACGGCGAGGATCACTGTTTTTCCAGTGTCCATTGGCGATTGCCCGGGGCGAACGACGGTACTTCGTCGGCCTGCGCCCGGTTCACGGCCTGGAAGATTTCCAGGTCGTTGCCCTTGCGGCTAAAGATCCATGGGTTGCCCTGGCCATTGAGTTGCAGCCAGATGGTGTCGTTGCCGCCGCTCATCGAGGCGCAGTCGCCCGCCAGGCACAGGGCGTAACGATCGGCACCAGGCAAGCCCTGGACAGCGCCGTCGGCCTGGAACTGCACGGTGTTGCCCTGGCCCTGGCCATCAACGATCTTCCAGCTGCCACCCAGGTAGGCGGCGTACAGCGCGCGTTCGAAGCTGGCGCCCAGCGGTGCACCTTCCGGAACCACGTCCTTGGGGCGGTCAAACAGCTGTTCTGGCTCGTTGTCGTTGGCCACTTGCTGCAGTTGTTTGCCGTCACGCTTCAATTCGGTGCCGGAGCTGCCGTAGATCTCGATCTTCCAGGCACCGGATTGCTCGCCCAACACCTTGCCTTCGACATTTTCAAAGCCATTGGTGTAGCGCGCCTGGCTGGCCTTGGTGTTGACGTCCCATTCCAGGTTCGGGCCATTGGCTTGCAGTGCTTCACGCAGGGGAACGCCTTTGGCGGCTGCATCGATTGCCGCCTGGTTGATCCAGGTGCCGCTGATGTCGCGGTCTGCAGGGTCACTGGCACAGCCGCCCAGAAACACCGCGAGCAACGAGAGAGCTAGCGCTTTGCGCATGAGGAAATCCTTTGGGGGCGGAGCTGGCGCAACCGCTGGGGGATGCGCCGGGCGTGTTACTCGATGACCAGAATGGCGTCCATTTCAACCTGGGAGCCCTTCGGCAGGGCAGCTACGCCGATGGCGGCGCGAGCAGGGTAAGGCTGGTCGAAGTACTTGCCCATGATCTCGTTGACCTTGGCGAAGTGGCTCAGGTCGGTGAGGAAGATGTTCAGCTTGACGATGTCCTTGAACGAGCCGCCAGCGGCTTCGGCAACCGCCTTGAGGTTCTCGAATACCTGGACGGTCTGGGCTTCGAAGCCCTCGACCAGTTCCATGGTTTTTGGATCGAGCGGGATCTGACCGGACATGTAGACAGTGTTGCCAGCCTTGATTGCCTGGGAGTAGGTGCCGATGGCAGCCGGGGCCTTGTCGCTGGTGATAACGGTCTTGGTCATGTATGACTCCTTGTAATAAATGGCTTAGGCACGCATGCGGGTGATACGGATCACCCCGGTCAGGGCGCGCAGTTTCTTGATCACGCGGGCCAGGTGTACGCGGTCGTGCACGCTGACCACCAGTTGAACCACGCTGATGCGACCATCGCGCTCGTCCATGCTGATTTTCTCGATGTTGCCGTCGGCGGCGTTGACGCTGCTGGCCAGCAGCGCGATCAACCCGCGCTGGTGTTCCAGCTCGACGCGCAACTCGACATTGAATTCGCCGGTGACATCCTTGGCCCACGAGAGCTGGATGCATTTTTCCGGGTTGTGGCGGATTTCGCTGATATTGCGGCAGTTGTCGAGGTGCACGACCATGCCTTTGCCGGCGGACAGATGGCCGACGATCGGGTCGCCCGGAATCGGCGTACAGCACTTGGCGTAACTGAGCACCAGGCCTTCGGTGCCGCGAATTGCCAACGGACCTTCGGGGCTGGGCAGCTGTTCGCCCTCGCCCAGCAGGCGGCGCGCCACGACGTAGGCCATGCGATTGCCCAGGCCGATGTCTTCCAGCAGATCTTCGATCAGCTCCAGGCGGTACTCGGCGAGCATCGCCTTGACGCGCTCGGCCGGGATTTGCTCCAGCGAGCTGTCGAAACCGTTGAGGACCTTGTTCAGCAGGCGTTCGCCGAGGCTGATGGACTCGGAACGACGCTGCAGTTTCAGGGCGTGGCGAATATGCGTACGGGCCTTGCCGGTGACCACAAAGTTGAGCCAGGCCGGGTTCGGGCGTGCGCCGGGTGCGCTGACGATCTCGACGGTGGAGCCGCTTTGCAGCGGTTCGGACAGTGGTGCGAGACGGCGGTTGATCCGGCAGGCGATGCAGCTGTTGCCGACGTCGGTGTGCACCGCATAGGCAAAGTCGACCGCCGTGGAGCCTTTGGGCAGCTCCATGATCCGGCCTTTGGGCGTGAACACGTAGACCTCGTCCGGGAACAGGTCGATCTTCACGCTCTCGATGAATTCCAGCGAGTTGCCGGCGCGCTGCTGCATTTCCAGTACGCCCTTGACCCACTGGCGGGCGCGGGCGTGGGTGCCTTTCGGCTGCTCGTCGCCACTGGACTTGTACAGCCAGTGCGCGGCGATGCCGTTGTTGGCCATTTCTTCCATTTCACGGGTGCGGATCTGGATTTCGATCGGAACGCCATGCATGCCGAAGAGCGTGGTGTGCAGCGACTGGTAGCCGTTGGCCTTGGGGATCGCGATGTAATCCTTGAAGCGTCCCGGCAGGGGCTTGTACAGGTTGTGCACGGCGCCTAGCACGCGGTAGCAGGTGTCGACCTTGTCGACGATGATCCGGAACGCATAGACGTCCATGATCTCGTTGAAGGCCCGACGCTTGCCGCGCATTTTCTTGTAGATGCCGTAGAGGTGTTTCTGCCGACCGCTGACTTCACCCTGGATGCCATCAACCGCCAGGCAATGACCCAGGGACTCTTCGATCTTGTTGACGATTTCCTTGCGGTTGCCCCGGGCGCGCTTGACGGCCTGATTGATGCGCGCGGAGCGCATCGGGTGCATGGCCTTGAAACCGAGGTCTTCGAATTCTATACGAATGGCGTGCATGCCCAGCCGGTTGGCAATGGGTGCGTAGATTTCCAGGGTTTCCTTGGCGATGCGCCGGCGTTTTTCACCGGACAGCACTTCCAGGGTGCGCATGTTGTGCAGGCGGTCGGCCAGCTTGACCAGGATTACGCGAATGTCGCGCGCCATGGCCATGGCCATTTTCTGGAAGTTTTCGGCCTGCGCTTCGGCCTTGGTCTCGAAGTTCATCTGGGTCAGTTTGCTGACCCCGTCGACCAGTTCGGCCACGGTTTCGCCGAACTGCGCTTGTAGCGCTTCCTTGGCGATGCCGGTGTCTTCGATCACGTCATGCAGCATCGCAGCCATCAGGCTCTGATGGTCCATGTGCATGTCGGCAAGAATATTGGCCACGGCAAGAGGATGCGTGACATACGCCTCGCCACTGCGGCGGCGTTGACCGTCGTGGGCTTGTTCGGCGTAGAAATACGCTCGGCGGACCAGGTTGACCTGGTCATTGCCGAGGTAGGTCGATAAGCGATCGGCGAGGGCGTCTATGCTCGGCATGATGACTCCTGCCGTAGGCTGTGTTCCCGCGCCGTGCTACGTCGACCAGGCATAGGCTTAGACGGCCTCGTTGGACTCGTCCTCGAATGCAGCGAAGAGCGGTTCATCCTGGACGATTTCCTGCTCGGCGATGAACTCGTAGCTCATCAGGCCTTCGGCGATTTCACGCAGGGCGACAACGGTAGGCTTGTCGTTTTCCCACTGGACCAGTGGCTCTTTGCCGCCGGTGGCCAGTTGACGGGCACGCTTGGTAGAGAGCATGACCAGCTCAAAGCGGTTTTCCACGTGTTCTAGGCAGTCTTCAACGGTTACGCGGGCCATGGTATTCCTCGGAGCGAATGCAATATGCGCGCTGCCCGGTTGGGCGAGCGGACTCGACAGTTTAAAAAAACACCAGCGATTAGGGAAGCGCTGATTTTTTAACCAAGCCCTTCAACGCGCTGCAAGTGCCAATGTAAAGCCCTTGCAGCGGTTTTGGGAAGTGCTGATTCAGCCCAGCAGTTCGGCCAGTAATTTGCCGTGACGCTGCTGTTGGCGTTTCTGGTGCAACTGATTGGCGCGAAAAATCGCCTTCAGGTCGTGCAGGGCGTGGGCAAAATCGTCGTTGATGATCAGATAGTCATAGTCGACATAGTGGCTCATCTCGCTGACGGCTTCGCGCATGCGCCCGTCGATGATCTCGTCACTGTCCTGGCCGCGGTTGGTCAGGCGCTGGTGCAGCGCCTGCAAGGACGGTGGCAGGATGAAGATCGAGCGCGCCTGCGGCATCAGCTTGCGCACTTGCTCGGCGCCCTGCCAGTCGATCTCCAGGATCAGGTCGTGGCCTTCGTCCAGCGTCTGCTGCAGGTGGCTTTGCGACGTTCCGTAGAGATTGCCGAAGACTTCGGCGCGCTCCAGGAAGTCACCGTGCTCGATCATCTTGACGAACTCGCTGCGCTCGACGAAGTGATAGTTCACCCCGTTTACTTCACCCGGACGCATGGCGCGGGTGGTATGGGAGACGGAGACGCGGATCTCCTGGTCGGCGTCGGTGAGGGCCTTGACCAGGCTGCTTTTGCCCGCGCCCGAAGGGGCGGAAATGATGTACAGGGTGCCGGTGCTGTGGGTCATGTCGGGGTAGCCTTACTCTATGTTCTGCACTTGTTCGCGCATTTGCTCGATCAATACCTTGAGGTTGACCGCCGCCTGGGTGCTACGCGGGTCGAAGGCCTTGGAGCCGAGGGTGTTGGCTTCGCGGTTGAGTTCCTGCATCAGGAAGTCCAGGCGTCGGCCAGCAGCGCCGCCGGACTTGAGCACGCGGCGCACTTCAATGATATGGGTGCTCAGGCGGTCCAGTTCTTCGGCGACGTCGCTCTTTTGCGCGAGCATGACCATTTCCTGCTCGAGGCGCTGCGGATCGAGTTCGGCCTGCATGTCGGCGAAGCGATCGAGGACTTTCTGGCGCTGGGTGGCGAGCATTTGCGGCACCAGTTCGCGCAGGGTCACGACGTCCTGTTCAATCGAAGTCAGGCGCTCGTTGATCAGGCGCGCCAGTTCCGCGCCTTCGCGCTCACGGCCGGCCTTGAGTTCTTTCAGGCCCTGGTTGAACAGCGCCAGCGCTTCGGCATTCAGGGCTTGCGGGTCGGTTGCATCGCCCACCAGGACGCCGGGCCAGGCCAGCACTTCCAGCGGGTTGAGGGCGGCCGGATTGGTGATCAGGCTGGCGACGGTTTCGGCGGCGGCAATCAATTGCGCGGCGCGCACCTGGTCGACCTGCAGCGTCTTGCCTGTGCTTTCTTCGGTGAAGCGCAGCGTGCACTCCAGCTTGCCGCGCGACAGGGCCTGGCGCAGCGCCTCGCGCACGTTGCCTTCGAGGTCGCGGAACGACTCCGGCAGGCGCAGGTGCGGTTCCAGGTAGCGGCTGTTGACCGAGCGCAGCTCCCAGCTCAGGGTGCCCTGGCTGCCGGCTTTTTCGACGCGGGCGAAGGCGGTCATGCTGTGCACCATGGAGGTACCTCGCGATACAGGTCGGCGCCAAACCGCGAGGTTCGACGCTCCTGATTGAATGAATTAAAGCCCACAGGCTGCAAAGGCGCAGGATTGTAACGCAGAGCAAGGGATGCTCCCAAACCGGGCGTGTGACAAAGCGCGCCAGCGCCTCGCGGCGGGCGCCGTAGAGCCTTCGCTCGTCGCCGGTTTTTTTTAGAACTGCCCAGGCGTGCCCGGTCGCCCTATAATGCCGGGTAGTTTTCCGTCCTCCGTACAGGTGTTCCTCTATGAAACGTCCAAGTGGTCGCGCCGCCGATCAGCTCCGCTCGATCCGCATCACCCGCAACTACACCAAACACGCCGAGGGATCTGTACTGGTCGAGTTCGGTGATACCAAGGTGATCTGCACCGTCAGCGTCGAGAATGGTGTGCCGCGTTTCCTCAAGGGCCAGGGCCAGGGTTGGTTGACCGCCGAATACGGCATGCTGCCGCGCGCCACCGGCGAACGTAACCAACGTGAGGCGAGCCGCGGCAAGCAAGGCGGTCGCACCCTGGAAATCCAGCGCCTGATCGGCCGCTCCCTGCGCGCTGCGCTGGACATGTCCAAGCTGGGCGACGTGACCCTGTATGTCGACTGCGACGTGATCCAGGCCGACGGCGGTACCCGTACCGCATCGATCACCGGTGCCATGGTGGCCCTGGTCGATGCCTTGAAAGTGATCAAGAAGCGCGGCGGCCTTAAAGGCGGCGATCCGCTCAAGCAAATGATTGCCGCGGTGTCGGTGGGCATGTATCAGGGCGAGCCGGTACTGGATCTCGACTACCTCGAAGACTCGGCTGCCGAGACCGATCTGAACGTGGTGATGACCAGCACCGGTGGTTTCATCGAAGTTCAGGGCACTGCCGAAGGCGCGCCGTTCCAGCCTGAAGAGCTGACCGCGATGCTGGAGCTGGCGAAAAAAGGCATGGGCGAAATCTTCGCCCTGCAACAAGCCGCACTGGCGGACTGATTGATCCGTTGCCAGCAAGGAGAGCGTCATGAGTGATGAGCAACTGCCGCTGCCCACGCCGAGCCGTCAGGTTCGCCAGTGGGCGATGTTCTGCCATCTCTCGGCCTTGCTGGGGATCTGGGTACCTTTCGGCTCGCTGATCGGGCCGCTGATTCTGTGGCAGATGAAGCGGGAAATGCATCCGTTCATCGACGATCAGGGCAAGGAGGCGCTGAATTTCCAGATCAGCGTGGCCATCGCCTCGGCCATCTGCCTGCTGTTGATGGTCGTGGTGGTTGGCTTCTTCCTGTTCGGCCTGGTGGCCATTGGCGCGCTGGTGTTGACGATCATTGCTGGGGTCAAAGCCAATGAAGGGGTGCCTTATCGGTATCCATTTACCTGGCGGTTGATCAAATAAGCCCGCAGCTCAAGCAAATGCCCCGATATATCGGGGCATTTGTTTTTCCAGGGTTGGATTCTTCTGACAATTTCAGTAGATGGCTGCCCTATAAATAAAACTCATTCGTATATATAGCTGATATATAAAATATCCAGTTACAAGCTGCAATGTCTTGAATGCTTGGCAATCAGATTTAACGATTGATAAAGTTGCGCCACGTAATATTCGTTCAGAAATATTTCGATATATTCGGGCCATTGACGGTCGTTGAATTAAAAGCTAGCCGGTGTTGAGACGAATCAACCTGTTCAAGAGGCGTGTCCAGGTAAACAGTTCGCCTCTGAATGAATGATAAAGAACTTGCAAATGCTTCAGCTCGATTTTTATGGGACGCTTGTCGCCGCCTCTTTAGTGCTGTTATTGGGGCGTGGACTTGTTGCCCGTTTCGGATTTCTTCGCACTTACAATATTCCTGAACCTGTAGCGGGCGGACTGGTAGTCGCTCTGTTTCTTTTGATCTTGCGCGTACTTGATATTGAAGTTCGATTTGATACTTCCCTGCAAACGCCGTTGATGCTGGCGTTTTTCGCCACCATTGGCCTGAGTGCCGACTTCGCGAGTTTGAAGAAAGGTGGCCGGGTAGTGGGGATCTTCCTGCTGGCGGTCACCGGACTACTGGTTGTGCAAAACGCCATGGGCATTGGACTTGCCACGGCGTTGGGGCTCGATCCGTTGATGGGCCTTCTGACCGGCTCGATTACATTGGCAGGCGGCCATGGTACTGGCGCTGCGTGGGGGGCGACCTTCAGTGAACAGTACGGCCTGGCCTCCGCCTCTGAACTGGCGATGGCTTCCGCGACCTTTGGCTTGGTGCTGGGTGGCTTGATTGGTGGTCCTGTTGCGCGCCTGCTCATCAGTCGTGTCCAGACCCCTGGCCTTGACCATGGAAAGCCGCAATGTCCAAAAGGCTTTGAGCAGCCAAACAAGGAGCGGGCAATCACGCCATTTTCGTTTATCGAAACCCTGGCATTGATTGCGGTCAGTCTATTGGCGGGTACTCAGCTCAATGGCCTGCTGCTGGGAACCGCGTTTGAATTACCGACCTTTGTTTGCGTATTGTTTGTCGGCGTACTGTTAAGAAATGGGCTATCAGCGCTTGGCCTGTATCAGGTGTTTGAACGAGAAGTTTCCGTTCTGGGTAATGTCAGTTTGTCGCTGTTCCTGGCGATCGCACTTATGTCACTTAAACTCTGGGATCTGGCTGCATTGGCATTGCCGATATTTATCATCCTGGCTGCGCAAACGCTGGTCATGGCACTGTTCGCCATCTTTGTGACGTTCAGGATCATGGGCAGTAATTATGACGCGGCAGTACTGTCGGCGGGACATTGCGGTTTCGGCCTGGGTGCCACGCCAACGGCCATTGCCAATATGCAAGCGGTGACGCAGCGCTACGGCCCTTCGCAGATAGCGTTCCTGGTGGTACCCATGGTCGGTGCTTTCTTCATCGACATTGTTAACGTCATCGTGATCAAGTTGTACCTGGTGTTGCCGTTTTTCACCGCCGCTTGAAGTGTGGGGCGCGGGAAGCCATTGGTTGGAACGCAAAAAAATGCCCGTATCCTGCGATACGGGCATTTTTTATGAACGTCTGTCACCGATCATTTAGATCGTCAGCGTCCAGTCATAGTCCACGATCAACGGCGCGTGTTGCGAGAACCGCGGCTGACGTGGCAGGCGTGCGCTGCGCACAAAGCGACGCAGGCCCGGGGTTAGCAGCTGATAGTCGAAACGCCAGCCCAGGTTGAGCATCTCAGCCTGTTCGTTGTCTGGCCACCAGCTGTACTGATCGCCTTCACGGCTGACTTCGCGCAGCGCGTCGACGTAACCCATGTTGCCGACAATCTCGTCCATCCAGGCACGCTCAGGTGCCAGGAAGCCCGGGGATTGCTGGCTATCGCGCCAGTTCTTGATATCCAGCTTCTGTTGCGCCACGTACAACGAGCCACAGTAGATGTACTCGCGCCGTTTGCGCCGCTGTTTATCCAGATAACGGGCGAAATCGTCCATTAGCTTGAACTTCTGGTTCAAGTCTTCATCGCCGTTCTGCCCCGAAGGGAGCAGCAAGGTCGCGATGCTGACCTTGTCGAAATCGGCTTGCAGGTAGCGCCCGTAGCGGTCTGCCGTCTCGAAACCGAGACCGCTGATGACCGCCTTCGGTTGCAGCCGCGAATACAAAGCCACGCCGCCTTGGGCGGGAACTTCGGCATCGCAGGCATAAAGGAAGTAGCCATCCAGTTGGAAGGCTGGATCGTCCAGTTCAAAGGCGGAGGCGCGGGTGTCCTGCAAGCAGATGACGTCGGCATTCTGGGCCTGCAGCCAACTGAGCAAACCGCGCTCGACTGCCGCCTGAATACCATTGACGTTCACACTGATGATCCGCATAAATGGCCCCAAAAATCGCGTGCGTGTATGATACACGGCGTCAAGCTAATTAGCTAAATCCGTGGTATTTGGGGTTTTTTACATGCAGGCGTATCAGCGCGATTTCATTCGTTTTGCCATCGATCGCGGCGTTTTGCGCTTCGGTGAGTTCACCCTGAAGTCCGGGCGTACCAGTCCTTACTTCTTCAATGCCGGCCTGTTCAACTCGGGTTCGGCGCTGGCGCAGCTGGGGCGTTTCTACGCCGCGGCCATCGCCGAGAGCGGAATTTCCTTCGACGTACTCTTCGGCCCGGCTTACAAGGGTATTCCCCTGGCGGCAACGACGGCCGTGGCGCTGGCCGAGCATCACGACCGTGACCTGCCTTGGTGCTTCAACCGCAAGGAAGCCAAGGCCCATGGTGAAGGTGGCAGCCTGGTGGGCGCGCCGCTGACCGGTGAGGTGCTGATCATCGACGACGTGATCACGGCTGGCACGGCAATCCGCGAGGTGATGCAGATCATCGCTTCCCAGGACGGTGCCAAGGCCGCCGGCGTGTTGATCGCGTTGAACCGCCAGGAACGCGGCAATGGTGAATTGTCGGCGATCCAGGAAGTGGAGCGCGATTTCGGCATTCCGGTGATCAGCATCGTTTCGCTGAACCAGGTGCTGGAATTCCTCGCCGACGATCCGCAGCTCAAGCAGCATTTGCCAGCCGTGGAAGCGTACCGAGCGCAGTTCGGCGTCTGATCACAGGTTTTTCGCCCAACACAAAAAGACCCCGCTCAGCCAGGCTGAGCGGGGTCTTTTTGTGTGCGGTGTTGCTTACGGACGCTTGCGATTGCTGATCAGGGTACCCACACCCGTGTCGGTGAAGATTTCCAGCAGGATCGCATTCGGCACGCGGCCGTCGATGATCAGCGAGCTGCCGACGCCGCCTTGCACCGCTTCCAGTGCGCAACGGATCTTCGGCAGCATGCCGCCATAGATGGTGCCGTCGGCGATCAACTCGTCGACTTGCTGGGTGGTCAGGCCGGTCAGGACTTGCCCGGACTTGTCCATCAGGCCAGCGATGTTGGTCAGCAGCATCAGCTTCTCGGCTTTCAGCGCTTCGGCCACCTTGCCGGCCACCAGGTCGGCGTTGATGTTGTACGACTCGCCATTATCCCCTACGCCGATCGGCGCGATCACCGGGATGAAGTTGCCCTTGACCAGCAGGTTCAGCAGCTCGGTGTTGATGCCCGTCACTTCGCCTACCTGACCGATGTCGATGATTTCCGGTTGGGTCATCTCCGGGGTCTGGCGGGTGACCGTGAGCTTCTTCGCGCGGATCAGTCCGGCGTCCTTGCCGGTCAGGCCGATGGCGCTGCCACCGTGACTGTTGATCAGGTTGACGATGCTCTTGTTCACCTGGCCGCCGAGGACCATTTCCACCACGTCCATGGTCGCGGCGTCGGTCACGCGCATGCCGTCGACGAAGTGGCTTTCGATCGACAGGCGCTTGAGCAGATCACCGATCTGCGGGCCGCCGCCGTGAACCACCACCGGGTTGATGCCCACGGCTTTCATCAAGACGATGTCGCGGGCAAAGCCGGTTTTCAGCTCCTCGCTTTCCATCGCGTTGCCGCCGTATTTGATCACCAGGGTCTTGCCGACATAACGTCGGATGTAAGGCAACGCTTCGGACAGGACCTGGGCGGTGTGGGCGGCGGCTTCGCGTTCGAGGGTCATTCAGGGCTCCGGGTGAATCAGAACGGTAGTTGGAGATCAGGTGCAACACGTTTCAGCTGGCTATGGAACACGTCCTTGATGCGCTGCAATTCAGCCTCGTCATCGGCCTCGAAGCGCAGTACCAGCACCGGTGTGGTGTTGGAGGCGCGCACCAGGCCCCAGCCTTTTGCGTAATCGACCCGCACGCCGTCAATGGTGGTCAGGTCGGCGCCTGGGCCCCACTGCGCATCGTGCAGTGCATCAATGATGCTGAATTTGCTCTCTTCGGTCACATGGATATTGATTTCCGGCGTGGAAATATCGTTCGGGAAGGTCTCGAACAGTTCCTGCGCGGTGGATTTTTCCTGGCTGAGGATTTCCAGCAGCCGTGCAGCGCTGTAGATGCCGTCGTCGAAACCGAACCAGCGCTCCTTGAAGAAAATGTGCCCGCTCATTTCACCGGCCAGCAAGGCACCGGACTGTTTCATTTTCTTCTTGATCAACGAGTGACCGGTTTTCCACATCAATGGACGGCCACCGTACTCCTTGATCAGCGGGGTCAGGCGGCGGGTGCATTTGACGTCGAAGATGATCTCGGCGTCCGGGTTGCGGGCGACCACATCCTTGGCGAACAGCATCAGCAAGCGGTCCGGGAAGACGATGTCGCCGGTGTTGGTCACCACGCCGACGCGGTCGCCATCACCGTCGAATGCCAGGCCCAGGTCAGCCTTGGTTTCCTTGACCTTGGCAATCAGGTCGACCAGGTTCTCTGGCTTGCCCGGATCCGGGTGGTGGTTGGGGAAGTTGCCGTCGACTTCGCAGAACAACGGAATCACTTCGCAGTTCAGCGCTTCGATCAGTTGCGGGGCGACGACGCCAGCGGCACCGTTGCCGCAATCGACCACGACTTTCAGGCGACGGGCGAGCTTGATGTCCTGGACGACTTCAGTGGTGTAGCGATCGAGAATTTCAACCCGGGTGACGCTGCCCTGACCGCTGGTCAGATTGTTGCTTTTCAGGCGCTCATGCAGCGCCTGGATCTGCTCATTGGCCAGGGTGTCGCCGGCAATGACGATCTTGAAACCGTTGTAGTTCGACGGGTTGTGGCTGCCAGTGAGCATCACCCCGGACTTGCCGGCCAGCACGTTGGCGGCGTAGTACAGCGCCGGTGTCGGTACCAGGCCAACGTCGCTGACATGGCAGCCGCTGTCGGCCAGGCCCTGGATCAGTTGTTCTACCAGCTCTGGACCCGACAGGCGCCCATCACGGCCCACCGAAATGTTCGGTTCGTCCTGCGCCAGCGTCTGCGCGCCGATGGCGCGGCCGAGCCAGTAGGCCGTTTCGGCATTGAGGAATTCCGGCACCGTGCCGCGAATGTCGTAGGCGCGGAAAATGCTGTCGGGAAATGCAGGGGCGACGCGGGTCGTGTTGCTCATTACTGGCTAGCTCCAATTCAAAGGTTGCCGGACGGGTCGACGAGGGGCTCGTTGACGGGTTCAAACTGAAGGGTAAGACGACGTTTTCGGCATAGAGTTCGTGGGGCGCAGGTATCAGGCCTTGCGGTCTGGCATCTGTGCGGTCGACTTTGGCCGAGTCGGTAGTCGTTCAACCCTGCAGATGATGTCTGTGCAAAGTTTCATCCTGAAATGCAAAACAAAGTGCCGAACCGGGCAGTGCGCTCGATATCGGCACGGGTGTAATCATTGAGTGCCCGAATGTCCGAATCCGCCGGTCCCACGCTGGGTTTCGACAAATTCCTCGACCATCTCGAAATGTGCCTGCACCACCGGCACCAGCACCAGCTGCGCCAGGCGCTCGCCGACGGTCATGGTGAAATCGGTCTGGCCGCGGTTCCAGCAGGACACCATCAGCGGGCCCTGGTAGTCGGAGTCGATCAGGCCGACCAGGTTGCCCAGCACGATCCCGTGCTTGTGGCCCAGGCCCGAGCGCGGAAGGATCAGCGCTGCCAGGCCTGGATCGCCGATGTACACCGACAGGCCGGTAGGAATCAGCAGGGTTTCACCCGGTTTGATCACCGTGTCCTGATCCAGCATGGCCCGCAGGTCAAGGCCGGCGGAGCCCGGGGTGGCGTACTGGGGCAGCGGGAATTCGCGGCCGATGCGTGGGTCGAGGATCTTGGCTTGCAAAGCGTGCATACGAGTTAAACCTGGTTCAGACGTTCGGCGATAAAGGTGATCAGCTGGCGGGCAATCTTGCCCTTGCTGGTCTGGGCGAAAAGGGTAGCGTGCAGTTCACGGTCGATCACGCTGCAAGCGTTCTCCTCGCTGTTGAAGCCAATGCTGGGGTTGGCCACGTCATTGGCGACGATCAAGTCGAGATTTTTGTCCTTGAGCTTGCGTGCGGCGTAATCGAGCAGGTGTTCGGTCTCGGCGGCGAAACCGACGCTGAACGGACGGTCGGGACGGGTGGAAATGGTGGCCAGGATGTCTGGATTGCGCACCATTTGCAGGACAAAGCCGTCGCCGGTCGTAGGGTCTTTCTTGAGTTTCTGTGGTGCAACGACTTCCGGGCGGTAGTCAGCTACTGCGGCGGAAGCAATAAACAGATCACAGGGGATCGCCGCTTCACAGGCCGCGAGCATGTCGCGGGCGCTGACCACGTCGATGCGCGTCACCCGATCCGGCGTCGGCAAATGCACCGGGCCGGTGATCAGGGTTACGCGGGCACCTGCTTCAACGGCAGCTTCGGCCAGGGCAAAGCCCATTTTTCCGGAGCTGTGGTTGGTGATGTAGCGTACCGGGTCGATGTTTTCCTGGGTCGGGCCGGCGGTAATCAGTACGTGGCGGCCAGTCAGCGCCTGGCGCTGGAAGCAATCGGCGGCGCACTGGGCCAGGTCGTCGGCTTCCATCATGCGGCCCATGCCCACGTCGCCGCAGGCCTGGCTGCCCGACGCCGGGCCGAAGACCTTGAGGCCCCGGCTCTCGAGCAGTTGGGTATTGGCCTGGGTGGCCGGGTCGCGCCACATGGCCTGGTTCATGGCGGGCGCCAGGGCGACGATGGCATCGGTGGCCAGCACCAGGGTGGTCAGCAGGTCGTTGGCGATACCCTGGGCCAGGCGGGCGATCACGTCCGCGGTGGCCGGGGCGATCAGCACCAGGTCGGCCCATTTGGCCAGTTCGATGTGGCCCATCGCGGCTTCGGCTGCCGGGTCCAGCAGGTCCAGGTGCACCGGGTGCCCGGACAGGGCCTGCATGGTCAGCGGAGTAATGAACTCGCTGCCGCCACGGGTCATGACGACGCGCACTTCTGCGCCCTGGTCGATCAGGCGGCGAACCAGTTCGGCGCTCTTGTAGGCAGCAATGCCGCCGCCGACGCCCAGAACGATGCGTTTCCGATACAGCCGCTGCATAGGTCTGCCTTTCATTTCGTTGATGACTGCAGGGCGAAACCCCCTCCCCAGGGTGAAATCGCCTGCAAAAAAGATGGGCTACGATATCACAGCGACCGCAACGGAACAGCGGCGCCCACATACAGGGAGGTGCTATGAGCATTCGACATTGGCCGGCGACGGAACGGCCACGGGAAAAACTTCTGGAGCAGGGCTCGGCGAGCCTGTCTGATGCCGAGTTACTGGCGATATTCCTGCGCACCGGAGTCACCGGCAAAAGTGCCGTCGACCTTGCGCGGCATCTGTTGCAGCAATTCGGCAGCCTGCGCAGTCTGTTCGAGGCGGACCAGCAGGCGTTTGCCAGCCAGTTGGGGCTGGGGCCGGCGAAATTCGCCCAGTTGCAGGCGGTGCTGGAGATGGCGCGCCGGCACTTGGCCGAGCGCTTGAGCCTGGACTCGGTGCTCAAGAGCCCGGTCGATGTGCGCAACTACCTCAAGGCCATGTTGCGACACGAGCCGCATGAGGTGTTTGGCTGCCTGTTCCTGGATACCCGGCATCGGGTGCTGGCCTTCGAGACGCTGTTCCGCGGCTCGATCGACAACACCAGCGTGCATCCGCGCCAGGTGGTCAAGCGCGCCCTGGCCCACAATGCCGCAGCGTTGATCCTCTGCCACAACCATCCTTCCGGGCACACCGAGGCCAGTCAGGCTGACCGGGTGCTGACCAAGCGTTTGCAGGAGGCTCTGGAGTTGATCGACGTGCGGGTGCTCGACCACTTTATCGTGGGCGACGGTGATCCACTGTCGATGGCCGAATACGGCTGGATGTAAACGCCGAGCCCCCTGTAGGAGCGAGCCTGCTCGCGATGCCATTTTTTAATTGCCGCATGGGGCGACTGACACGGCGCCATCGCGAGCAGGCTCGCTCCTACAGAGGTTTGCGGGTTATTTGAGATTGACCTTCGAAAAATCCTGCCGCCCAAACGGGCTGACCTGGTAACCCTCGACGTCCTTGCGCGTCAGCGCGTAGGCGGTCGGGTGGGCCAGGGGCAGCCACAGGGCTTGCTGGTGGATCTGCGCCTGGGCCTGCTCGTAGAGTTTGCTGCGCACGCCTTGCTCGGTGGTGGTCTTGCCGGCGTTGATCAATTTATCCAGGCCCTGATCGCAATACCGGGCAAAGTTGGTGCCCGATTTCACCGCAGCGCAGGAGAATTGCGGGGTGAGGAAGTTATCCGGATCACCGTTGTCGCCGGCCCAGCCCATGAATAGAAGGTCGTGTTCGCCGGCCTTGGCGCGACGAATCAGTTCACCCCATTCGATCACACGAATTTCCGCCTGAATGCCGATCTCCGCCAGATCCGCCTGCAGCAGTTGGGCGCCCAGGCTCGGGTTGGGGTTGAGCAGGCTGCCGGACGGGCGGGTCCAGATGGTGGTCTGGAAACCTTCCTTGAGGCCGGCCTTGGCCATCAGTGCACGGGCCTTGGCGAGGTCCTGCGGGTAGCCGGGCACGTCCTTGGCATAGCTCCAGGTATTGGGCGGGTATGGGCCGTTGGCGGCTTGCGCGGTGTCCTCGAAGACGGCTTTGAGGTAGCTCGGCTTGTCGAACGCAAGGTTGATCGCCTGGCGTACTTCCGGCTTGTCCAGCGGTGGATGGGTGCTGTTGATTGCCACGAACGCGGTCATGAACGCAGGCGTGCTCTCGACCTTGAGGGTCGGTTCCTGAGTCGCAGCCTGAACGTCCAATGGCTTGGGCGACAGGGCGATCTGGCATTCATTGCGCCGCAGTTTCTGCAGGCGCACGTTGGCATCCGGGGTGATGGCGAAGATCAGGGTATCGACCGCCGGCTTGCCCGCGAAGTAGTCACGGTTGGATTTGTAGCGGATCGAAGCGTCTTTCTGGAAACGACCAAAAACGAACGGGCCACTGCCAATCGGCTGGGTATTGAGCTTTTCCGGGGTGCCGGCCTTGAGCAGTTGATCGGCATACTCCGCCGAATAGATCGAGGCGAACCCCATGCTCAGGGTGGCGAGAAACGTCGAGTCGGCGTGGTCGAGAGTGAAGCGCACTGTCAGTGGGTCAAGGGCGTCGATTTTCTTGATCAGTGCAGGCAACTGCATCGACTGGGCATGGGGGAAGCCGCTCTGGGCGACCTTGTGCCAGGGATTGGCCGGGTCGAGCATGCGATCGAAGCTGAACTTCACGTCTTCGGCCGTCAGCTCACGGGTCGGGGTGAAGTAGTCGGTGCGGTGGAACTTCACCTGTGGGTGCAGCTTGAATACATAGGTCAGGCCGTCGGGCGAGACTTCCCAACTGTCGGCCAGGCTTGGGACCACCTTGGCGCTCTGGGTGTCAAAATCCACAAGGCGATTCATCAAGACGTCGGCCGACGCGTTGGTGGTGGTCAGCGAGTTGTATTGGACGACATCGAAGCCCTCCGGGCTGGCCTCGGTGCAGACGCTCAGGGCGGCTGCCTGGGCCAGTGGGCTCAGCAGGAGTGGGGCAAGCAACAGCGGTAGGGCAGCGAGGCGCATGTGTGGATTCCTTTGCAGATCGAAGGCCCATCTGCGAGTGCAGTCTGGAAAAGGCCTACCCTAGTGGGCTGTCCTGCAAATGACTATCCCCTTTTTCGTTTTGTCGGTGCTCTTATAAGCCGGGCAAGGTCCCGCGGCGGGGCGAATTAGCGTAAAGTGGCGCCGGTGTGGCGTGAGGGTGAGGCACTTGGTCGATGTTCTGCGACGAGTGGTCTTTGCCGTCGATAGCCTTTATCCAAAGCGCCTGGCGCCGGAATTTCGGGCTTTTGGAAAACTCTGTTTACACCAATAGTTGTTGCCCTGAGGTCTTTCTGGTATAAAGCAGCGCTCTTTTCTAGGGGCCCGGTTCCTTCACTGTAGGTGTAGCCGGTAAGACCTCTAAAGAATCGCGGCGCCTGGCGCCACAATGACTAGAGATTAAGCGGCCAACCCATGCCGGGTTGGGCATGTGGTTTTAGAGGGCTGAGGCATGTCTAGAGTATGTCAAGTTACCGGTAAGGGTCCGGTAACCGGGAATAACATTTCCCACGCAAACAACAAAACCCGTCGTCGTTTCCTGCCGAACCTGCAGCATCACCGCTTCTGGGTTGAAGAAGAGAAACGTTTCGTGCGTCTGCGCGTATCCGCCAAAGGCATGCGTATCATCGACAAGCGCGGCATCAGCGTAGTGCTGGCCGAACTTCGTCGCGATGGCAAGGTTTAAGGGAGCTAATCATGCGTGAATTGATTCGTTTGATCTCGAGCGCCGGTACTGGTCACTTCTACACTACCGACAAGAACAAGCGTACTACCCCGGACAAAATCGAGATCAAGAAATATGATCCGGTTGTTCGCAAGCACGTGATCTACAAGGAAGGCAAAATCAAGTAATTGATTTTCCCCTCTTACGAAAAAGGCCCGTATCGCGAGATACGGGCCTTTTTTGTTTCGTTTGAAAAGCTGCCGGTCAATCAGCCGCACTGAATCGCGACAATGACATTCTCGGCGTTGGTCAGCAGGCTGATCCGGCGCGGTACGCGTCTGAAGTCTGATGCGTAGCGTGGGCCCGTGACCCGCACTGGTGCGCCATTTGCCCTGGCGCGCACTTCTTCGAGCAATTGCGTGGTGAACGTCTGGCCCACCGTGTATTGGGCGACCGAAATATCGCAGGGGTCTTGTGTATCAGGCATGGTGCCTCCTTGCGGGTTTCGGGTAGCACAAATCCTGTGCGCTCCCGTTGATACGGAAAAGGCCCGTCTCACGAGAGACGGGCCTTCCTCATAGTGCGCTTAACAGATGTAGCGAGTATCAACCGAAGCGGAAGGCTTCGATGGTGCCGCTGGCACTGACGATGATGTGAATGCGCGCAGGATCCATTTCCTTGGTCGCGACTTCATTGGCACCTACAACGCGGTTACGGCCGGTCAGTTGGCTGACAGTAGCCTTCACAGACGTGCTGTATGGCTGGCCGATCAGGTGTTGCAGTGCCTGTAGAGCTTCTTCGTTGGTCATGTTCATTATTCCATTAATGAAGTGAGGTGTCCGGATGGACAGGGCGATCCTCCTCCCGTGCATGACCCGCGATGCGGTAAATAGTTAGGCTTTTGCCTCAAACGCCACGTAGATCTTGCGGCAGTGTTCCAGCACTTCCCAGGTGCCTTTGAACCCGGCAGGGATGACAAACCGATCGCCGGTGCGCAGGGTCTTGGCATTGCCGTCCTGGTCCCGCAGAACTGACACGCCCTGAACGATTTCGCAGTATTCATGTTCGGTGAAATTCACCGTCCAGTGGCCAACCGCACCTTCCCACACGCCGGCATTCAACTGGCCACAGGGGCTGTTGTAGTGGTTGTAGACGGTTTGTTCCGGATCGCCCTTGAGGACTTTGGCCGGGTCCGGGCGGTAGCGCTCGGCGGCAGTGGTGGCTTGGCTGAAGTCGACGACGTCCTGGATGCTCATTCTTGTAATCCCCCGTGATTGCGGCGCGAGTGGTTGGAAAAGGCCGAGTCTATGTTTATTAAAATGAACATCGCAAGGCCGTTTGTTGAGCATTTGTCAAATATATTGAAACTTCGGGTGTGGCTGGTTTAGGGTGGCGGGTGCCCAGGGCCGATTTTCAGGCTGGCCGGGCCCAATTCCTGACAGCGCCCGCCAACGACGCGGGCGTCGTTTTCAATAAGAGGAGGACACTCGCATGACCACCCTGACCCGTGCCGACTGGGAACAACGTGCCCGCGACCTGAAAATCGAAGGCCGCGCCTATATCAATGGCGAATACACCGATGCGGTCTCCAGCGAGACATTCGAGTGCATCAGCCCGGTCGATGGTCGTCTGCTGGGCAAGATCGCCAGCTGTGACGCCGCCGACGCCCAGCGCGCCGTGGAAAACGCCCGCGCCACCTTCAATTCCGGTGTCTGGTCGCGCCTGGCGCCGGCCAAGCGCAAATCCACCATGATTCGTTTTGCCGGCCTGCTCAAGCAGCATGCCGAAGAACTGGCCTTGCTTGAAACCCTGGACATGGGCAAGCCGATCAGCGACTCGCTGTACATCGACGTTCCCGGTGCTGCCCAGGCGCTGAGCTGGAGCGGCGAGGCCATCGACAAGATCTACGACGAAGTGGCTGCAACTCCCCATGACCAGCTAGGTCTGGTGACCCGTGAGCCAGTGGGCGTGGTGGGCGCTATCGTGCCGTGGAACTTCCCGTTGATGATGGCCTGCTGGAAACTGGGGCCGGCGTTGTCCACCGGTAACTCGGTGATCCTCAAGCCGTCGGAAAAATCACCGCTGACCGCCATCCGCATCGCCGCACTGGCCGTCGAAGCCGGTATCCCGAAAGGCGTGCTCAACGTGCTGCCGGGTTACGGCCACACCGTGGGCAAGGCGCTCGCCCTGCACATGGACGTCGATACCCTGGTGTTCACCGGTTCGACCAAGATCGCCAAGCAACTGATGATCTATTCCGGCGAATCGAACATGAAACGTGTGTGGCTGGAAGCCGGTGGCAAGAGCCCGAACATCGTGTTCGCCGATGCGCCGGACCTGCAGGCCGCTGCAGAGTCCGCAGCCGGCGCCATCGCGTTCAACCAGGGCGAGGTGTGCACCGCCGGCTCGCGCCTGCTGGTGGAGCGTTCGATCAAGGACACATTCCTGCCACTGGTGATCGAGGCGCTGAAAACCTGGAAGCCGGGCAATCCGCTGGATCCGTCGACCACTGTGGGTGCGCTGGTCGACACCCAGCAAATGAACACCGTCCTGTCGTACATCGAGTCCGGGCACAGCGACGGCGCCAAACTGGTTGCCGGCGGCAAGCGCATCCTCGAGGAAACCGGTGGTACCTACGTCGAGCCGACCATTTTCGACGGTGTGAGCAACGCGATGAAAATCGCCCAGGAAGAAATCTTCGGCCCCGTGCTGTCGGTGATTACTTTCGATAGCGCCGAAGAAGCCGTTGCGATCGCCAACGACACGCCTTACGGCCTGGCCGCAGCGGTATGGACCCAGGACATCTCCAAGGCGCACCTGACCGCCAAGGCCCTGCGCGCCGGTAGCGTGTGGGTCAACCAGTACGATGGTGGCGACATGACCGCACCGTTCGGCGGCTTCAAGCAGTCGGGCAACGGCCGTGACAAGTCGCTGCACGCGTTCGACAAGTACACCGAACTGAAGGCGACCTGGATCAAGCTGTAACTTCTCTGGCGGGCGTACCACGCCTGCCTTGATCCACTCGCAGCCGGGCTCTTCGCAAGAAGGCCCGGCTGTGTTGTCTCTGCCATAAAAATTATCCACAGGAGCGTGGAACATGCGTTGGGGCACCTATTTCGCCGTTTTGGCGTCGGTCCTGAGTGTCGGCCTGGCGTTGGGCGTGAGCATGCCGCTGGTGTCGTTTCGCCTGGAAAGCTGGGGCTATGGCGCGTTTGCGATCGGGGTCATGGCGGCCATGCCGGCGGTGGGCGTGCTGCTGGGGGCGAAAATCTCCAGTCGCCTGGCGGCCCGACTGGGCACCGCCAACCTGATGCGCCTGTGCTTGTGGGCCGGCGCATTGTCCATCGGCTTGCTGGCGTTGATGCCCAGTTATCCGGTGTGGCTGCTGTTACGGCTGATGATCGGGGTCATCCTGACCATCGTGTTCATCCTCGGCGAAAGCTGGATCAATCAACTGGTGGTCGAGCAATGGCGCGGCCGCTTGGTCGCGCTGTATGGCTGCAGTTATGCCTTGAGCCAATTGGCCGGCCCGCTGCTGCTGGGGGTGTTGGGCACCGCCAACGATCTGGGCTTCTGGGTGGGTGTGGTACTGCTGGTCATTTCACCGCTGGTGCTCTTGGGGCGCAGTGGTGCGCCGAGCAGTGAGGCGATGAGTGTGACCTTCAGGGATCTATTGGGTTTTTGTCGTGGTCTGCCGGCGATTGCCTGGGGCGTGTCGTTATTCGCGGCCTTCGAGGCAATGATTCTGACCCTGCTGCCGGTGTATTGCCTGCAACAGGGGTTCACCGAGCAAGTCGCCCTGGCGATGGTCAGCACTGTGGTAGTCGGAGATGCGTTATTGCAGTTGCCGATTGGTGCCCTGGCGGACTACCTGTCACGACGCGCCTTGTTCACGGGTTGCGCGGTGATCCTCATGCTCTCGAGCCTGGCGATTCCGATGTTGCTCGATACGCTATTGATCTGGCCGCTGTGGGTGCTGTTCGGCGCCAGCGCCGGGGGCCTGTTTACCTTGTCGCTGATCCTCATTGGCGAGCGTTACCGTGACGATGCCCTGGTGCGCGCCAACGCCCATGTCGCGCAACTGTGGGGCATCGGGTGTTTGGTCGGGCCGCTCGCTGCCGGTGCCGGCAGCCAGTGGGTCAGTGGTCACGCCTTGCCCTGGTTGATGGCGGCGGGGGCCTTTGGCCTGGTGATCCTGCTGTTGCGCCAGGGCGCGTTTGGCGAGGCGCAGACTGCCTGAAGTCAGAGCATGCGCTCCAGGCCCACGGTGTTGCTGAGCCAGGCATTGAAGCGTCGCCACCAGTTGCCCGGTTCCTGCGTCACGGTATGCATCTGGCCATTGTCTTCGGTGACCCACACCAGCGCGCCATCCTCCAGCCGCACCTCGTAGCTCAAGGTCGGCGCCATGCCTTGCAAGGCCAGCTCGCGCACCTGCCCGGCCAGCTCCGGGCTGTCGACCAGGACCCCGACCTCGGTGTTCCACAGCACCGAGCGCGGATCGAAATTGAACGAACCGATAAATGCCTTTTGCCCGTCGAAGATGATCGCCTTGCTGTGCAGGCTGGAGTCGGAACCGCGATAGGCCGAGCTGCGGAACAGATTCGGCCCGCTGCCACCGCCATCGCCCGGCTGGCGACGCAATTCGAACAGGCGCACGCCATGCTCCAGCAATGCCTTGCGGTAGGGCGCGTAGCCGCCATGGACTGCGGGCACGTCGGTGGCCTCCAGGGAGTTGGTCAGGAGACTGACCGCCACCCCGGCATCGGCGCGTCCGGTCAGGTAGACCAGGCCGGGCGGGCCGGGCACGAAGTAGGCGGAGACCATCACCAGTTCCTGGTTGACGCGTTGCATCTCGGGCGCCAGTTGGGTGGTCAGCAACAGTTGCGGATCGGGCTCGCCGCTGGCCAGGACTTTGCTCGGCGCATCCCACAGCGCCTGGTTCCAGGCCCAGATCAGCTCGCTTCGCCAGAGGTCCAGGCGCGGATCGGTCTGATAAGTCTTCAGTTGCTGGTAGAGCGCGTGGTTTTGCTGGCGGGTTTGGTCGAGGTACGCCTGCAGTCGCTCGCGGGACTTCGCCAGGTCGCGGGTGTCGGGTTGGCTGGAGATCACTTCGGCGACCGGTTTGCTCAGGGCGCTGTTCCAGTACTGGTCGAAGCTGTGCCCGAGCTGTTCGGCGACCGGTCCGATCCCCAGCAGGTCGATATCGGTGAAATTGAGCTTGGGTTCGGCATCGAAATACTCATCGCCGATATTGCGCCCACCGACAATCGCCGCACTGTTGTCAGCCAGCCACAGCTTGTTGTGCATGCGCCGGTGTTGCAGCGACAAGTCGAACAGCCGGCCCATGGCCCGCGTGACCCCGGTGCTGCGGCCGAGGGCCAGGGGGTTGAACAGGCGAATCTGGATCTGCGGATGGGCGGCGAGGGTGGCAATGGTCTGGTCCTGGCCATCGCTGGTGAAGTCGTCGAGCAGGATGCGCACACGCACGCCGCGGTCGGCGGCCTTGAGCAGTTCACTCACCAGCAGCCGGGTGCTGATGCCGTCATGGACGATGTAGTACTGCAAATCGAGGCTGCGTTGCGCATTGCGGATCAATTCGGCCCGGGCGGCGAAGGCTTCGCTGCTGTCCGAGAGCAGGCGAAAGCCCGAGCGGCCTTGGTGTTCGGCCGCCTGGGCCTGGATCGAGCGGCCGAACGCCGACTCGGCCGCTGGCAATGCCTGGCTGGGCTCGCGCGGAGCATTCAGGGTGGCGCAACCGCTTATCAGCGTGACGAGTAACGCGCAGAGCAGGGCGTGTCGTGGGCGCAAGGCGAAGGTTCCCGCTGAAGACCAGGCTCGAAGTATGGCACGGCTTTGCCGATGTTCAGCGGTCGCCGTCGGGGCATTCGGCCAACAGCTTGATCGCCGCTGCACCGACCTTGCGCACCGCCTCTTCGACCTGCGGGGTCGGCTTGGCCGCGTAGTTCATGCGCAGGCAATTGCGGTACTTGCCCGAGGCGGAAAAGATGCTGCCGACCGCGATCTGTACGCCCTGATCGAGCAAGACCCGATTGAGCTTGAGGGTGTCGAAGCCTTCCGGCAATTCGACCCAGAGCATGAAGCTGCCTTGAGGACGGCTGGCACGGGTGCCGGCCGGAAAATAACGGCTGACCCAATCGAGCATCAGGTCGCGGTTGCGCTGGTACTGCGTGCGCATCCGCCGCAAGTGAGGTTCGAAGTGCCCGCCTTTGAGAAATTCGGCGATGGCGATCTGCGGTTGTGGCGCGGTGGAGCCGGTGCTGATGTATTTCATGTGCAGCACGCGCTCCAGGTAGCGTCCCGGCGCCACCCAGCCGATGCGCAGGCCGGGTGCCAGGGTCTTGGAGAACGAGCTGCACAGCAGCACGCGACCGTCCTCGTCGAACGACTTGATGGTGCGAGGGCGAGGGTAGGTATACGCCAGTTCGCCATACACATCGTCTTCGATGATGGCCACGTCAAAGCGCTGGGCAAGCGTCAACAACGCGCGTTTGCGCGACTCCGGCATGATGTAGCCCAGCGGGTTGTTGCAGTTGGGCGTCAACTGTATGGCCTTGATCGGCCATTGCTCCAGGGCCAGTTCCAGTGCTTCGAGGCTGATCCCGGTGAGTGGGTCGGTGGGGATTTCCAGGGCTTTCATGCCCAGGCCCTTGAGGGTCTGCATGGCCCCGTGAAAACTCGGTGAGTCGACGGCGACGATGTCTCCGGGCACACAGATCGCGCGGATGCTGGTGGACAGCGCTTCGTGGCAACCGGTGGTGATCACCAGGTCGTTGGCGCTCAACTGGCTGCCGGAATCGAGCATCAGCCGGGCGATTTGCTCACGCAGTTCGAGGGTGCCGTAGATGTTGTCGTAATACAGTCCGGGCATGTCCTGCCGGCGACTGATGCGCGCCAGGTTGCGCAGCAGCGGTTTCATGGTCGGCGTGGTCACATCCGGCATGCCGCGGCCCAGCTGCACCACGTCCTTGCGCGGCACGGCGCGGATCAGTTCCAGCACCTGGTCCCACTGCGAAATATCCACCGGGCGCTGGGCGGGACGCCCCACTACCGGCAGCTCGGGCAGTTCGCGGCCCACCGGTACGAAATAACCGGACTTTGGCTTCGGCCGCGCCAGGCCGCTGTCTTCGAGTACCCGATAGGCCTGTTGCACGGTGCTCAAGCTGACCCCGTGTTCAATGCTCAAGGCCCGCACCGAGGGCAGGCGGTCGCCGGGGCGATAGAAGCCCTGTTCGATACGGGTGCCGAGCAATTCGGCGAGGTTGACATAGAGCGTCATGGCGCAGCCTCAGGGTGGGTACCAGTACAGATACGTGGAAAAACCGTGATTCAGCCGGGAAATCGGAAAAACTGTATGGAAGTAATACAGTTCTATTGAATCTGTAACGGTTTTTCAGCTCCGCGCATCATGGAATCTCTGGCTACCCAAGTAAACAGGAGCATGCGAAATGAACGGCTTGAGCGATGTGCGGTTGACGTTACACAGTCAGGAACTGGAGGCAGGGCGTGAGTGGGGCATGGGTGCGCAAGCGCTGCGCAATGCGCCGTCCTGCCTGGGCCGCTGGGGCCTGTTCTGGCATCGTCTGCACACGCGCAAAACCTTGCTCGAGCTGACCCCGGAGCAGTTGCGCGACGTCGGGTTGAGCCGGGAGCAGGCGCGTGCCGAGGGTTTGAAGCCGTTCTGGCAGCTGTGATCGATCAGCTCACGCCAACTCTTTGAGTCGATGCCACAGCATGCCCAGTGCCAGCAGCGGTGAGCGCAGGTGTCGACCACCGGGGAAGGTCATGTGCGGCACCTTGGCGAACAGGTCGAAGCCACCGCCTTGCTGGCCGCTGATGGCTTCGCCCAGCAGCTTGCCGGCCAGGTGCGTCACGTTCACCCCATGCCCTGAGTACGCCTGGGCGTAATAGACATTTGGCTGATCCTTGAGGCGGCCGATTTGTGGCAGGCGATTGGCGCCGATGCCGATCATCCCGCCCCACTGATAGTCGATTTTCACGCCGGCCAGTTGTGGGAACACTTCCAGCATCTTCGGCCGCATATAGGCGGCGATGTCCGCTGGATCGCGGCCGGAGTAGTGGCAGGCGCCGCCGAACAGCAGGCGACGGTCGGCCGAAAGACGGTAGTAGTCCAGGGCCACCCGCTGGTCGCACACCGCCATGTTCTGCGGCAGAACGGCATGCGCCTGTTCTTCACTCAAGGGCTCGGTGGCGATGATGTAGCTGCCGGCGGGCAGCACTTTGCCGCTGAGTTCCGGGTTGAGCTCGTTCAGATAGGCGTTGCAACCAAGTACCAGGTTTTTCGCACGAACCGTACCCTGAGCCGTGTGGACCTTGATCTCGGTGCCGTAATCTATGCGGCTGACGGCAGACTGTTCGAACAACTGCACGCCCAGTTGCGCGGCGGCAGCGGCTTCCCCCAGCGCCAGATTCAGCGGGTGCAGATGTCCCGATCCCATATCGATCAGGCCACCGACATAGCGGTCCGAACCCACCACGCTGTGCATCTCGTCAGCCTGCAGCAGGTGCATCTCATGGCGGTAGCCGAGGCTGCGCAGTTCCTCGGCGTCCTCGGCAAAACCTTCGAGGTCGCGAGGTTTGTTGGCCAGGTCGCAGTAACCCCAGGTCAGGTCGCAGGCGATCTGCAACTGTTCGACGCGCTGGCGCACCAGGTCCACCGCCTCCAGGCCCATCAGTTTCATCTGCCGCACGCCGTCGGTGCCCAGCACCGGGGCGAATTGGTCGAGGCCGTGACCGACGCCGCGGATCAACTGCCCGCCATTGCGTCCACTGGCACCCCAACCGATCTTGCGGGCTTCCAGCAGGATCACGCTGAAGCCGCGTTGGGCCAGTTCGATGGCGGTGTTCAAGCCGGAAAAGCCGCCGCCGACCACGCACACGTCCGCCAATTGTTCGCCTTGCAGCACTGGATAATCCGGCTGCGCCTGGCTCGTGGCAGCGTAATAGGAGGCGGTGTGGTTGCTCGGCACCGGTGGCTGGACGCGGGCAGTCATGGGGCGATCCTGATAGTCGGGTGTTGAGTAAATTTTACGGAGCATAAGCCGGACCTTTCGGCCCGGGCAACATTGGTCGGTTGCGACTGTCTGGTGCCGGGTATTTAAGGCAAAATTCCGGCTTGTCCCATTTCGGTATTCGTTTCGATGAGCTGCAACCGCCAGACCGTTCGCACACTGCGTCAGCAGATTCCCTCCTTCGAGTGCGTGCCCGGCTGCCACGATTGCTGTGGTCCGGTGACCACTTCGCCGGAAGAAATGTCGCGCCTGCCGCGCAAGACCCGGGCCGAGCAGGATGCCGCCATGGAGGAACTCAACTGCGTGCACCTGGGCCCCAACGGCTGCACCGTGTATGACGAACGGCCGCTGATCTGCCGGCTGTTCGGCACCACGCCGAGCCTGCCATGCCCCAACGGCCGTGGCCCGGTGGAGCTGATTCATCCGCGAGTCGAGAAGCAGATTCACGCTTACATGGCCAGCACGCGCCAGGTCCTGGTCTAGCAGTCTGGATCAATCCGGAATCGGCAAATTCAGGCTTTCCTTGACCTCTTCCATCACGATATAGCTCTTGGACTCACGCACGTGAGGCAACTTGAGCAGGATGTCGCCCAGCAGTTTGCGGTACGAGGCCATCTCGGAAATCCGCGCCTTCACCAGGTAGTCGAAGTCGCCTGACACCAGGTGGCACTCCAGCACGTGGGGCAATTTCAGCACGGCGCGTCGGAATTCTTCGAAGGTGTCGCCGGATTTGTAGTCGAGGCTGATCTCGACGAACACCAGCAGGCTGCCTTTCAGGTGCTGTGGGTTGAGCCGGGCGTTGTAGCCCATGATGATCCCCTCGCGCTCCAGGCGCCGCACCCGCTCAGTGCAGGGCGTGGTCGACAGACCAACCTTTTCCCCCAGCTCGGTAAATGAAATCCGTCCGTCCGCTTGCAGGATGCGCAGGATATTGCGATCGATCTTGTCCAGCTCGCGTTTGGTCTGGGTGTTGGTACGCATAGGGGATGCGCCTCCGTGAAAAGGGGTTTTGCCGAGAATTGTCGCCAAATATAGGCGCTTATATAGTGAAAAGCACTGGCAAATGTTTTTTACACTGCGCCCATCAATGCTCGTACACAACACACGTCAGCGGCATGCCGCGATGAGGGATAAAAAATGCGCGTTCTGGTCTTGGGTAGCGGCGTCATCGGTACCGCCAGTGCCTACTATTTGGCTCGGGCCGGCTTTGAAGTGACGGTGGTCGACCGTCAGCCAGCCGCTGCCATGGAAACCAGTTTCGCCAACGCCGGCCAGGTGTCGCCTGGCTATGCGTCGCCCTGGGCTGCCCCGGGCGTGCCGCTCAAGGCCATCAAGTGGCTGCTGCAGCGCCACGCACCGCTGGCGATCAAGGCCACGGCCGATATCGACCAGTACCTGTGGATGGCGCAAATGCTGCGCAACTGCACCGCCAGCCGTTATGCGGTGAACAAGGAGCGCATGGTCCGCTTGTCCGAGTACAGCCGCGACTGCCTCGACGAACTGCGCGCCGAAACCGGGATTGCCTACGAAGGCCGCAGCCTGGGTACTACTCAGCTGTTCCGCACTCAGGCGCAACTCGATGGTGCCGCCAAGGACATCGCCGTACTCAAGGAGTCCGGCGTTCCTTTTGAACTGCTCGACCGCGCCGGCATTGCCCGCGTCGAACCGGCCCTGGCCAGCGTCACCGACATCCTCGCCGGTGCCTTGCGCCTGCCGAACGACCAGACTGGCGATTGCCAGATCTTCACCACGCGCCTCGCTGAGATGGCAGTCAAACTGGGTGTCGAATTCCGCTTCGGCCAGGATATCCAGCGCCTGGACTACGCCGGTGACCGGATCAATGGCGTGATGATCGACGGCAAGCTGGAAACCGCCGACCGTTATGTCCTGGCCCTCGGCAGCTACTCGCCGCAATTGCTCAAGCCGCTGGGCATCAAGGCTCCGGTGTATCCGCTCAAGGGTTACTCGCTGACCGTGCCGATTACCAACCCGGCCATGGCCCCGACCTCGACCATTCTCGACGAGACCTACAAGGTCGCGATCACCCGTTTCGACAACCGCATTCGGGTCGGCGGCATGGCCGAGATTGCCGGTTTTGACCTGTCGCTGAACCCACGTCGACGCGAAACGCTGGAGATGATCGTCAACGATCTCTATCCTCAGGGCGGCGACCTGGCCCAGGCCAGTTTCTGGACCGGCCTGCGTCCGACCACCCCCGATGGCACGCCTATCGTCGGTGCGACGCCGTTCAAGAACCTGTTCCTGAACACCGGCCACGGCACACTGGGCTGGACCATGGCCTGCGGTTCCGGCCGCCTGCTGGCCGACCTGATGGCGAAGAAAACTCCGCAAATCAGTGCCGAAGGTCTCGATATTTCTCGTTACAGCAACAGCAACCAGGAGGCTGCAAAACATGTCAATCCAGCGCCAGCTCACCAATGAGCGTCTGAGCCAGATCGTCGTCCATAACGGTACCGTCTACCTGGCGGGCCAGGTTGGCGACGACATGAGCGCCGGGGTTGCCCAGCAGACTCGCGAAACCCTGGCCAACATCGAGCGCTTGCTGGACCTGGCGGGCACCGACAAAACCCGCCTGCTGTCGGCGACTATCTACCTGAAAGACATCGATGCCGACTTCGAAGGCATGAACGGTATCTGGGACAGCTGGCTACCACACGGCGTTGCGCCAGCCCGGGCGACGGTTGAAGCCAAGCTCTGTGAGCCGGAAATCCTGGTCGAAATCTCGATCGTCGCCGCTCTGCCTTAAACACTCCCTCTTCCGGCGCTCCAGGCAATTCATGTTGCCCACCAGCGCCGGTTTTTTATTCCCCGTCCACCGCCTGGAAGCCTGCCGCCATGCGTCCTGCTCGCGCCCTGATCGATCTGCAAGCCCTGCGTCACAACTATCAACTGGCCCGCGAAAGCTCGGGCGCTCGCGCGCTCGCGGTGATCAAGGCCGACGCTTATGGCCATGGCGCCGTGCGCTGTGCCCAGGCCCTGGAAGCCGAGGCCGATGGTTTCGCCGTGGCGTGCATCGAAGAAGCCCTGGAGTTGCGGGCGGCCGGTATTCGCGCGCCGATCCTGCTGCTGGAAGGCTTTTTCGAAGCCGATGAGTTGGCGCTGATTGTCGAGCACGACCTGTGGTGCGTGGTCCACGCCCTCTGGCAACTTGACGCCATCGAGCAGGCGACCTTGCGCAAGCCGATCACCGTCTGGCTCAAGCTCGACTCGGGCATGCACCGCGTGGGCCTGCACCCGGCGGATTATCAGGCGGCGTACCAGCGGCTGCTGGCCAGCGGCCAGGTCGCCAAAATTGTCCTGATGAGCCACTTCGCCCGCGCCGACGAACTCGACAGCAGCAGCGCCAGCGAGCAGGTGGCGGTGTTCGAGGCCGCGCGCCAGGGCCTGTCAGCCGAGGTCAGCCTGCGCAACTCGCCGGCGTTACTGGGGTGGCCACAAGTGCCCAGTGACTGGGTGCGTCCGGGCATCATGCTGTACGGCGCGACCCCATTCGAACAAGCCAACGCCCTGGCGGCGCGCCTGCAACCGGTGATGACCCTGGAATCGAAAGTCATCAGCGTACGCGAGTTACCGGCCGGCGAGCCCGTGGGCTACGGCGCTAAATTCATCACGCAAAAGCCGATGCGCATCGGTGTGGTTGCCATGGGTTACGCCGATGGTTATCCACGCCAGGCGCCTACCGGCACGCCGGTGCTGGTGGCCGGTCAGCGCAGCCAGTTGCTGGGCCGGGTGTCGATGGACATGCTCTGCATCGACCTGACCGATGTACCGCAGGCCGGGCTGGGTTCGACCGTCGAGTTGTGGGGCAAGAACATCCTCGCCAGTGACGTGGCCATGGCCGCAGGCACCATTCCGTACCAGATCTTCTGCAACCTACGCCGGGTGCCACGGCTCTATTCCGAGGCCTGACGGGGCGGGGGGCAGGGCCGCGATCGATAAGCCGAACAGGACTCGGGCTCAAGTGTTGTAAATACTGAACGCTGTCGCCATGATAACGCTCACTATCTATATAACCTGAATCCTGGGAGGCTATTGCATTGGACGTCGGTGAACGACTGCAATCGATCCGTAAACTCAAAGGCCTGTCCCAGCGCGAACTCGCCAAGCGTGCTGGGGTGACCAACAGCACCATTTCGATGATCGAGAAAAACAGTGTCAGCCCCTCCATCAGTTCGCTGAGGAAGGTGCTTGGCGGCATCCCCATGTCCATGGTCGAGTTCTTTTCCGAGGAGATCCTCCAGGAAAACCCGACGCAGATCGTCTATAAAGCCAATGAGCTGATTGATATCTCCGATGGTGCCGTGACCATGAAACTGGTTGGCAGGGCGCATCCGAGCCGGGCCATTGCGTTTCTCACTGAAATCTACCCACCGGGTGCCGATACCGGAGAAGAGATGCTCACCCATGACGGTGAAGAGACCGGCATTCTGCTGGAGGGACGGCTCGAGTTGGTGGTCGGTCTCGAGACTTTTATCCTCGAAGCCGGTGACAGCTACTACTTTGAAAGCACCAAGCCCCATCGTTTTCGTAATCCCTTTGATGCACCGGCGCGACTAATCAGCGCAGCGACACCGGCGAATTTCTAGGAAAAGAGGCGCCAGCCGAGGTTTTGTGAGGCGCCCGAGCTGTTTTTCGCCAGGTCTTAATACCCCTGAGACTTTAGGGTTGTTTCAGACTGGCGGGCTTACCGTTATACTTGCGCCCGCCCGCGAAACCGTGGCCGTGGGCGTGACTAGCCACCATTGAGGGTGTACGCGTGAATCTAATTATGAAAATGCTGGCCGCACCAGCAGCCGTATTGGCCCTATGGGCAGCCAGCGCTCAAGCTGCAACCAACGACGATATTGCCAAACGCCTTGAACCCGTCGGCCAGGTCTGTGTACAAGGTCAAGAGTGCAAGGGGATGGAAGTCGCTGCTTCGGCAGGCGGCGGTGGGGCGAAAACCCCTGACGAGATCATTGCCAAACATTGCAACGCTTGCCACGGCAGCGGCCTGCTGGGCGCACCGAAAATCGGTGACACCGCAGCCTGGAAAGAGCGTGCCGATCACCAGGGCGGCCTTGACGGCATCCTGGCCAAGGCCATCACCGGTATTAACGCAATGCCACCTAAAGGCACCTGCGCCGATTGCTCCGATGATGACCTCAAAGGCGCAATCCAGAAGATGTCTGGCCTGAAATAAGCGCCTATCTTCAGCGAAAAAGCCGCTTGCGAGCGGCTTTTTTGTGCCTGCGATTTGACCAGCAAGGCTGGTCATGTGGAGCCGGAGACGGCAAGCTCCAACGACCGTAACTCATGGACAGGTCGGGAGGCTCAGATGGTGCAGTCGGTTTCAATCGAACAGGCAGTCGAGGATGTGCTCGCACGGTTACCCGCGCACATTCACCTGGGAATGCCCCTGGGGCTGGGCAAGCCCAACCGTTTCGTCAACGCGCTCTACCAGCGCATCGCGCAGTTGCCCGAGCGTCAGCTGACGATCTACACCGCCCTGAGCCTCGGGCGTCCGTCACTGGGCGATGGACTGCAGCGGCGTTTCCTCGAGCCTTTCGTCGAGCGGGTGTTCGGCGACTACCCGGAGCTGGACTACCTCGCCGACCTGCACAAAGACAGCCTGGCGCCGAATATCCACATCGAGCAGTTTTTCCTGCAACCGGGCAGTCTGCTGCACAGCGCAGCGGCGCAGCAGGACTACGTCAGCAGCAACTACAGCCACGCTGCCCGGGACATCAATGCCGCCGGCCTGAACCTGATTGCGCAACTGGTGGCCCATGATCCGCAACAACCGGACCGCCTGAGCCTGAGCTGCAACCCGGATATCACCCTCGACCTGCTGCCGATGATCGCCAGGCGCCGTGCCGCGGGCGAAACCATCTTGCTGCTCGGCCAGGTGCACAGTGATCTGCCGTACATGCCCGGTGATTCGGAGATCGAACGCAGTGCATTCGACTGGCTGATCAATGAGCCAGAATGCAGCACGCTGTTTTCCACGCCAAACATGCCGGTGGGCTTGCAGGATCATTTCATTGGCCTGCACGCCAGTACCCTGGTGCGAGACGGTGGCACGCTGCAGATCGGCATCGGCTCCATGGGTGATGCACTGACTGCCGCCTTGCTGGCACGGCAGGCGGATAACGAGGCCTATCGTGCCTTGTTGACGGATCTCGACGGCCACTATTGGGCGCCCTTGATCAGCCGCGAGGGCGGCGTCGAGCCGTTTGCCCAAGGCCTCTACGGCTGCAGCGAAATGTTCGTCAACGGCCTGTTGGCGCTGGCCGACGCCGGCATTGTGCGGCGCAAGGTTTATCCCTGCGTGGAGTTGCAACGGCAAGCCAATGCCGGGACGTTGGATGAGGCCAGCAGCCAGGGCGGCGTTTCTATTCATGGCGGCTTCTTTCTTGGCCCCCGAAGTTTCTACCGACGCCTGCACGAGCTGCCCCAGAGCAAACTCGCCGAATTCAACATGACCGCCATTAGCTTCATCAACGAACTGTACGGCCAGGAAGAACTCAAGCGCCTGCAGCGCCGCGATGCGCGTTTCATCAACAGTGCCTTCACCATGACCCTGATGGGCGCCGGGGTGGCCGATCAATTGGAAGACGGGCGAGTGCTCAGCGGCGTCGGTGGGCAATACAACTTCGTCGCCCAAGGCCATGCGCTGGAGGGCGCGCGTTCGATTCTGATCTTGCGCAGCTATCGCGAGTCCGGCGGCGAGGTCAGTTCCAACATCGTCTGGCAGTACGGCCATTGCACGATCCCACGCCACCTGCGCGACATCGTGATTACCGAGTACGGCATCGCCGACCTGCGCGGCAAGACCGACGCCAAAGTCATCGAGGCGCTGCTTAACATCAGCGACTCGCGTTTCCAGCCGGGCTTGATCGAGCAGGCGCAAAAGGCCGGCAAGCTGGCGAAGGATTTCCGCCTCGAACCGCGGTTCACCGACAACAGTCCGCAGCGCTTGCAGGCAATTGCCGCGCGACATAGGGGATTGTTTGCGGAGTACCCGCTGGGCAGCGATTTTTCAGGCGAGGAGCGGGATCTGTTGCGGGCGCTGAACTGGCTGAAGAGCAAATTCAAACTCACCGAGATCGTGCAGTTGGGCAAGGCCGCGCTGGATGCACCGGAGCCTGGCGAATACCCGCTGCACCTGGAGCGGATGCAGCTGACCAGCCCGCAGGGGCTGAAAGAGGAGTTGTATCAGCGCTTGTTGCTCACCGGATTGAAAGCCACCGCGCAATAACGCTCCTGTGGGAGCGGGCTTGCCCGCGATGAGGACTTCACATTCAACATCATTGTTGTCTGTCAGGCCGCCTTCGCGAGCAAGCCCGCTCCTACAGGGGGGATCAGTGTCAGTCGATGAAGGTCACGACGCCGCCTTCCAGGGACTTGACCCGGGCCAGCGATTCGACGCGATAACCTTGCGCGTCCAGTTCGGCGCGGCCGCCCTGGAACGACTTCTCGATCACGATGCCCAGGCCGGCCACGGTGGCGCCGGCTTGCTTGATGATCGAGATCAGCGCCTGGGATGCCTTGCCGTTGGCCAGGAAGTCATCGATCACCAGTACGCGGTCGCTGCTGGTCAGGTGACGCGGGGAGATCGCCACGGTGCTTTCGACTTTCTTGGTGAACGAGTAGACCGTGGCCGACAGCAGGTTTTCCGTCAGGGTCAGGGACTGTTGCTTGCGGGCGAAAATCACCGGCACGCCAAGGTTCAGGCCGGTCATGATCGCCGGGGCAATGCCGGAGGCTTCGATGGTGACGATCTTGGTGATCCCCGAGTCCTTGAACAGCGCGGCAAACTCGTCGCCGATCAGCTTCATCAGGGCCGGGTCGATCTGGTGGTTCAGAAAGGCGTCGACTTTCAGGACCTGGTCGGAAAGCACGATGCCTTCTTCGCGAATTTTCTTGTGCAGTGCTTCCACAACAGCTTCCTCGGTTGGCGCAACGGGCGCCGAAAGTAGATTAAAAAGTAGTCGATTCTAGCGCTTTAACATCGCGCGTATATCTGCCAATGCGTTATTGCCGCGCACGGCTTTGACTTCGGTCGGGGTATCGTCGTTGCCTTCCCAGGCCAGGTCGTCCGGGGGCAGCTCATCGAGGAACCGGCTCGGCGAGCAATCGATGATTTCGCCGTACTGCTTGCGCTTGGCGGCAAAGGTGAAGGCCAGGGTCTGACGCGCGCGGGTAATGCCGACGTAGGCCAGGCGCCGTTCTTCTTCGATGGTGTCGGCTTCGATGCTGGAGCGGTGCGGGAGGATTTCCTCCTCCATGCCCATGATGAACACGTAAGGGAATTCCAGGCCCTTGGACGCATGCAGGGTCATCATCTGCACCCCTTCGGCGCCGTCCTCTTCTTCCTGCTGGCGTTCGAGCATGTCGCGCAAGACCAGCTTGCCGATGGCATCCTCGACGGTCATTTCGCCGTCTTCGTCCTTCTCCAGGGTGTTCTTCAACGCCTCGATCAGGAACCAGACGTTGCTCATCCGGTAGTCGGCGGCCTTGTCGCTGGAGCTGTTGGTGCGCAGCCAGTTCTCGTAGTCGATGTCCATGACCATGCTGCGCAGGGCCGAGATCGGGTCCTCGCCGGCGCATTGCTCGCGAACCTTGTCCATGAAGCGCTTGAAGCGCGACAGGCGATCGGTGAAACGGCTGTCCAGGTGCTCGCCGAGGCCGATCTCATCGGTGGCGGCATACATCGAGATCTTGCGTTCGGTGGCGTAGTTCCCGAGCTTTTCCAGGGTCGTCGAACCGATCTCGCGGCGTGGGACGTTGATCACCCGCAGGAAGGCATTGTCGTCATCCGGGTTCACGATCAGGCGGAAGTAGGCCATCAGGTCCTTGACTTCCTGGCGTCCGAAAAAGCTGTTGCCGCCGGAAAGACGATAGGGCACCTGGTGATGCTGCAGTTTCAGTTCGATCAGCTTGGCCTGGTAGTTGCCGCGATAGAGAATCGCGAAATCGCTGTACGGGCGATCGGTACGCAGGTGCAGGCTGAGGATTTCCACGGCCACGCGCTCGGCCTCGGCGTCTTCGTTGCGGCAGCGAATGACGCGGATTTCGTCGCCGTGGCCCATCTCGCTCCACAGTTGTTTTTCAAACTCGTGGGGGTTGTTCGAAATCAGCACGTTGGCGCAGCGCAGGATGCGGCTGGTGGAGCGATAGTTCTGCTCCAGCATCACCACTTTCAAGGACGGATAGTCCTCCTTGAGCAGCATCAGGTTTTCCGGGCGCGCGCCGCGCCAGGCATAGATCGACTGATCGTCGTCACCTACCACGGTGAACTGGTTGCGTTTGCCGATCAGCAATTTCACCAGCAAGTACTGGCTGGCGTTGGTGTCCTGATATTCGTCCACCAGCAGGTAGCGGACCTTGTTCTGCCACTTTTCGAGAATGTCGGCGTGTTCCTGGAACAGCTTTACCGGCAGCAGGATCAGGTCGTCGAAATCCACTGCGTTGAACGCCTTGAGGGTGCGCTGATAGTGGGTGTAGACGATGGCCGCGGTCTGCTCCTTTGGATTGCGCGCATTTTCCAGGGCTTCGGGTGGCAGGATCAGGTCGTTTTTCCAGGCACCGATCATGTTCTTGATTTCGTCGACGCCATCGTCGCCCGAATATTCCTTCTGCATGATGTCAGTCATCAGGGCCTTGACGTCGGTCTCGTCGAAAATCGAGAAACCGGGCTTGTAGCCCAGGCGCACATGCTCCTTGCGGATGATGTTCAGGCCCAGATTGTGGAAGGTACACACAGTCAGGCCGCGGCCTTCGCCACCCTTGAGCAGGGTGCCGACCCGCTCCTTCATCTCGCGCGCGGCCTTGTTGGTAAAGGTCATGGCGACGATGTACTGGGCACGGATGCCGCAGTTCTGGATCAGGTGGGCAATCTTGCGGGTGATCACGCTGGTCTTGCCGGAGCCAGCACCGGCGAGCACCAAAAGAGGGCCGCCGACGTAGCTCACGGCTTCTTGCTGCCGGGGATTGAGTCGGGACATGAGGTCAAAAAGGAGTCATTGGCGAAAAGGGCGGGCATTTTAACAGGATGCAGGGATTCTGCCGCCTCTCTCCGACTTGTGACGTAGCACTCGATCTAAATTTGCCGGTTTTGTTACTTTCGCGCAGGATGCGTGCTGGATTTGCGTCTAATGTACGGCCCAGTGCTATATGTCATTGACTATCCGCGCGTCATAATGCCCGTCGCCAACGTCCTTTGCAGAGTCTAGGGAGCTAGCTTGTCTACGCCTGTCGAACCCTTGCGCTTGCTGCTGCTGGCCGAAGAGCCAGCCTGGGCCGCGTTGTTGCGCGAGTGTCTGGCTCCCATGGGGAGTTCGGCTGTGCTGATCAGTGCACCGACCTGGGAGTCGGTGAGCAGCCTGTTTGCCGACAACCGCAGTGCGGTGCTGCTCACGGTGCCCGCCCTGCAACCCGAGCCCGGGCGCTGCCACCTGCCGACTGTCCTGTTGCTCGAACAGGAGCCCGCCGCGACACCGGATGGTGTCAGCGACTGGCTGGTTCGCGATGTTCTCGACAGCAATATCCTGCGCCGGTGCCTGCGTCATGTCCGCGAACGCGGGCTGCTGGAAAACACCCTGCAACGACTCGCCGAGCAAGATCCGCTGACCGGCATCGCCAACCGCCAGGGCTTTCAGACCCTGCTGGCTGCTCGCCTGGCAGAAAACGAGGGCCGTGGCCTGGCGCTTGGACACCTGGATCTGGACAACTTCCGCCACGCCAACGATGCCCTCGGTCATCAGGCCGGTGACCGGCTGATCCTGCAAGTGGTCTCGCGGCTCAAGAGCCAGCTTGAGGCAGGCGATCAACTGGCGCGCCTGGGCAGCGACGAATTCGCCCTGCTGATCGATACCCGGCGCGCGCCGCAGCGGGCCGAGTGGATGGCCGAGCGCATCACTGAAGCGCTGTCCGAGCCTTATTGGGTGGACGGCGAGAGCCTGTTGATCGGTGCCAGCCTGGGCGTTGCCCACGCGCGCGCGCAGGCCGGTGCCGACCCGTTGATGTGGCACGCACATATCGCCATGCAGCAGGCCAAGAGCACCCAGGGCTGCACCTTTCACATTTTCAACGAGCGGATCAATCGCAACGCGCGCAGCATGGCTGATCTGGAGACCGAGCTGCGGCGTGCCTTGCGCCGCGATGAGCTGGAACTGCACTACCAGCCGCGGCTTGACCTGCACGACGGGCAAATTGTCGGGCTGGAGGCCCTGGTGCGCTGGCGGCACGCCGAACGTGGCCTGCTGCCGCCCAGCGAGTTCGTGCCGCTGGCCGAGCAGAGTGGCCTGATCGTGCCACTGGGGTATTGGGTGATCTCCCGCGCCTTGCGCGACATGCAGGCGCTGCGCGAGCGTGGCCTGCCACCGTTGCACATGGCGGTGAACCTGTCATTCCGCCAGTTCCAGGACAGCCAGCTGCTGTCGACCTTGAGCCGGCTGATTGCCGAGCGTGGCGTCGATGCGCAATGGCTGGAGTTCGAACTCACCGAAACCGCCGTAATGCGCCGCAGCGACCTGGTGCAGCAAACCATGGATGCCCTTGGGCGGCTGGGGGTGCGGTTCTCCCTGGACGACTTCGGCACCGGGTTTTCCTCCTTCGTGCACCTCAACAGCCTGCCGATCGCCTTGTTGAAGATCGACAAGAGTTTTGTCGGTGGCATGGAGCTGCGCGAAGAAAACCGCAAGCTGGTGCACGCAATGATCAACCTGGCGCACAACCTGCACCTGCAGGTGGTCGCCGAAGGGGTGGAAACCCCGGAGCAGCTCGCCCTGTTGCGCGGGTTCGGTTGCGATCAGGTGCAGGGGTACCTGATCAGCAAACCGTTGCCGTTGGTGGAACTGGTGGAATACCTGACGTTCGGCAGCAGCCAGTTGGCGCTCGTCGAACGGGTCTAGTCCGCCTGGGGCATTCTGAAACCCGCCTGTGCCGAGGGCTCCTGACGGATCATTCGCTGCATCTTCCACTCGAACGCCAGGGTCAGGCTCACGGCCGCGCAAGCCAGGCCCAGGGCCAGCCCCCACCAGACGCCAGTCGGCCCCCAGGCAAGATGGAAGGCCATCCACCAGGCCGCCGGCGCGCCAATCAGCCAGTAGCAGCCCAGGCCCACGAGGAAGGTGGTCTTGGCGTCCTTGAGCCCGCGGATGCAGCCCATGGCGATGGTTTGCACGCCATCGAACAACTCGAACCAGGCAGCCACCGCCAGCAGGCTAACCGCCAGGGCGATGACCTCGGCGAACGCTGGGTCATTGTGGTCGAGGAACAGGCCCACCAACTGATTCGGCAGCAGCCAGAAGACCATCGCGAAACCGAGCATCACCACCGCGCCAAAGCCGATCCCGACCCGCCCGGCCAGGCGGGCGTCGAGCAACTGCCCGGCGCCATAGTGTTGGCCGATGCGCATGGTGATCGCGTAGGACATGCCCGCCGGCACCATGAATGCCACCGAGACGATTTGCAGGGCAATCTGGTGGGCGCCCAACTGCGTGCTGCCCATGGTGCCCATGCACAGGGCCGCGAAAGCGAACAGGCCGACCTCCACAGCGTAGGTGCCGCCAATCGGCAGACCCAGGCACCACAATTCACGCAGGTACTGGCCGTTCAGGCGTGACAGGCCCTTGAGCAACGGATAGGCCGCGTATGCCGGGTGGCGATTAATGTGCCAGGCCAGGCCCAGCGCCATGCAGCTGGCGACGATCGCGGTGACCAGGCCGATACCCATCAGGCCCAGTTTGGGTAAGCCGAACATCCCGGTGATCAGTGCGTAGTTCAGGACAAAGTTGGCCACGGTGCCGATCACGCTGATGACCATCACCGGGGCCGCCCGGCCGATGGCGCTGGTAAAGCCGCGCAGCGCCATGAAGGTCAGGTAGCCGGGCAGGGCGAACGGCAGGATCAGCAGGAACTGGCCGGCCATGTTGACGTTGCTTTCGGTTTGCCCGAACAGCAGCAACAGCGGTTTGAGGTTCCACAGCAGCAGGCCCGCCACCAGGGCCATCAGGCAGGCCAGCCAGATCCCGGCCTGGGTCAGGCGGGCGGCGCCGATGATGTCGCCGGCACCATGACGAATCGACACCAGGGTGCCGACGGCGGCAATCACGCCGATGCAGAAAATCGACACGAATGAATAGCTCGCCGCGCCCAGGCCTCCACCTGCCAGGGCTTCGGGGCTGATTTTGGCCATCATCAGGGTGTCGGTGAGGACCATCAGCATGTGCGCCAACTGCGAGGCAATCAACGGCCCCGCCAGCCGCAGGATGGCTCGCAATTCGGTACGTGCTGGATGCTGCATGATCATCACGCTGTTCTTCCATGAAAATGGGGGAGCCAATGATTTTCGGCGCTTGCAGGCAAATGCACAAAAGGATAAAAACGATTGCTCGCATGATTAAAACTCATGCTTACCGCGGCCTTGTCGGGTTTGCCGTCTGCGCTATAGGAATTTTCCTGATGTCTCGTCGTCTTCCTCCGCTTTATGCCCTGCGTGCCTTTGAGGCAGCGGCGCGTCACAGCTCCTTTACCCGCGCCGCCGAGGAGCTGTCGATCACCCAGAGCGCCGTCAGCCGACACATCCGTACGCTGGAAGAGCATTTTGCCTGCCGATTGTTTCTGCGCAGTGGCCGTCATTTGCAACTGACCGAAGCCGCGCGCCTGCTGCTGCCCGGCGTGCGCGAAGGCTTTGGCGCACTGGAACGCGCCTGCAGCACCCTGCGCGCCGAAGACGACATCCTGCGCATGAAAGCGCCCTCGACCCTGACCATGCGCTGGCTGCTGGCGCGCCTGAGTCGGTTTCGCCACCTGCAGCCGGGTAACGAGGTGCAGTTGACCAGCGCCTGGATGGACGTCGACTCGGTGGACTTCAATCACGAACCCTTCGACTGTGCGGTGCTGCTCAGCAACGGACATTTCCCGCCGGACTGGGAAGCCAGCTTCCTGTTTCCCGAGCTGTTGATTCCGGTGGGTGCGCCGAATCTGCTTAATGATCAACCGTGGAATGTCGAGCGCCTGGCCAGCACCGAGTTGTTGCATCCCACACCCGATCGCCGTGACTGGCGCAGTTGGCTGGAGCGCATGGGCTTGTCCGAGCAGGTGTCACTCAAGGGCGGCCAGGTGTTCGATACCCTGGAGTTGGGGATGATTGCCGCGGCGCGCGGTTATGGCGTGTCGATGGGCGATTTGCTGATGGTCGCCGAAGATGTAGCGCAAGAGCGCTTGAGCCTGCCTTGGCCGACCGCGGTGGCCAGCGGCTTGAACTACTACCTGGTGTGGCCGAAAACCCGTCCGGGCGGTGAGCGACTGCGCCGTCTCAGCGACTTCCTGCAGGGCGAGGCGCGGGCCATGGAGTTGCCGGATGTGGAGCGCCTCGATCACTGATTTGCCGGTCGGTACTGCAGTGCTTCGGCCAGGTGTTCGCGGCTGATGCCGGGGAGTTGCTCGAGGTCGGCCAGGGTCCGCGCCACCTTGAGCAGTCGGTGGGCGGCCCTGAGCGACAAGGTCAGCCGTTCGCAGGCATTCTCCAGCCAGCTTTCGTCCGCTGTGGATAACTGGCAGTGGTTTTTCAGGCCCGGCAGATCGAGGAAGGCGTTGGCGCAGCCCTGGCGCTGATGTTGTATGTCGCGGGCGTGGGCGACCCGTTCGGCGGCGCTGGCGCTGCTGTCGCTGGGTGCAACGGCGGGATTGAGCGCCGTCGCCTCGCGGGCGACGGTCAGGTGCAAATCGATGCGGTCGAGTAAAGGCCCGGAGAGTTTGTTGCGGTAGCGCTGGACCATGTCCGGGGTGCAGGAGCAGCGACCACTAGGCTCGCCGAGATAGCCGCAGGGGCAGGGGTTCATCGCCGCGACCAACTGGAAGCGCGCCGGGAAGCGCACGCGGTCCCGCGCCCGGGCTATCACGATGTGCCCTGATTCCATCGGTTCGCGAAGGACTTCCAGGACCTTGCGATCGAACTCCGGAAGCTCGTCTAGGAACAGCACCCCGTGATGGGCCAGGGTGATTTCCCCCGGCTGCGGTTTCGAACTGCCGCCCACCAGCGCCGGGCCGGATGCCGAATGATGGGGTTGCCTGAAAGGCCGTTGCGGCCAGTGGCTCAAGGGCACACAACTGGCCACTGACTGAATCGCCGCGACTTCCAGGGCCTCGCTTTCGGTCAGCGGTGGCAGCAGTCCCGGCAGACGACTGGCCAGCAGGGTTTTCCCGGTGCCTGGCGGTCCGCAGAACAACAGGTTGTGTGCGCCCGCCGCCGCGATCAGCAGGGCCCGCTTGGCGCCGACCTGGCCTTGCACTTCGCTGAGGTCGGGATAGGGTTTGCTGGCATGCAGCAAGCCGTCGCAAGCGTAGGGTTCGATGGGCGTGTGGCCGTTGAAATGCGCCACCGCCTCGAGCAGATGATGCACGGCAATGACCTTCAACCCGGACGCCAGGCATGCTTCCTCGGCGTTGGCCCAGGGCACCACTAGACTACGCCCGGCCTGACGCGCCGCGAGCGCCGCCGGCAGCACACCGCGAACCGCCCGCACCTCGCCGGACAACGCCAGTTCGCCCAGGCACTCGACGTCATCCAGGGTCAGGGTCGGGACTTGCACGCTGGCGGACAAAATACCCAGGGCAATCGCCAGGTCGAACCGGCCGCCGTCCTTGGGTAGATCGGCGGGCGCGAGATTCAGGGTGATGCGCCGCGCCGGAAACTGCAGCCCGGAATTGATAATCGCGCTGCGCACCCGGTCCTTGCTTTCCTTCACCGCCGCTTCGGGCAAGCCGACCATGGTCAGCGACGGCAAGCCATTGGCCAGATGCACTTCAACCGTAACGGCAGGCGCCTCGACACCGACCTGGGCGCGGCTGTGGACGATGGATAGGGACATGATCATTCCTTGAACGAGAGAGCCGCTTCCTGCGGTTGTTCAAGGGTAGATGGGCGATGGTGTTTTAGCGCCCGGCCAGGGGCGCGAAACGTTCGCAGAATGTTGCGGGCTGGCGGGTTACTCGGCGCTCGGGTTGAGCCGGGCTTCGAGCTCGGCCACTTTCGCCTCAAGGCTCTCGAGCCGCGCCCGGGTGCGGGCCAACACCACCATCTGGCTATCAAACTCTTCCCGGCTTACCAGGTCCAGCTTGCTGAAGCCGCTTTGCAGCAGGGCCTTGAACTGGCTTTCGATTTCGCTTTTCGGCAACGGCGTGTCGCCGCTGAACAGGCGGGAGGCGTGGCCGCTGAGGGCGTCGAGCAGGTCTTTGGGTGCAAGCATGGGGGGAGGTCCTTAAAACGGCTGGCGGCCAGTGTAACACGCAGCTTCGTGGCCCATTGGCGCCTTGTCCGCGCACGCTTTTCGCGCATCTGGCCGTTCGTCGGCGCACCGTTATTGTGCGTATCGACGGCTTGAAATCCCCACAATTGTTGGCGATGGCCGTTAAGAGATTGAAATCAGGGACTTTTCAGGACATGGCAAGCTTTCTGCTAAGACCACTGTGACCCCTGCACTGATGCAGTCGCTGTGACGAACGCAGTGCGGCAGGCGAAGCGGGGAGTTTCGCCGGCAGCGGTTAACTGGCGTCGGTCAGGCGGGTATGGCCGACGATGCGTTACAAAGCCAGGCACTGCGCTTAGACTTGAGTCGGGTTTGTTTTCCTGGGGCAAGTCCACCTATTCGGGAGAGAGTTTTCATGAAGCTAGTCACTGCCATCATCAAGCCGTTCAAATTGGATGACGTACGCGAGTCGTTGTCGGAGATCGGCGTGCAGGGCATTACCGTCACTGAGGTCAAGGGCTTCGGTCGGCAGAAGGGTCACACCGAGCTGTATCGCGGCGCGGAATACGTGGTCGACTTCCTGCCCAAGGTGAAGATCGATGTCGCCATTGACGACAAGGATCTTGACCGGGTTATCGAGGCGATAACCAAGGCGGCCAACACCGGCAAGATCGGTGACGGCAAGATCTTCGTGGTCAATCTGGAACAGGCGATTCGCATCCGTACCGGCGAAACCGATACCGACGCAATCTAAGCCGCCCCAAACCCAACGCCCCAGGAGAAAACAATATGACTCTGCGTAAATTCGCAGGGCTAGGAGCCCTGTTGTCCATCGTAATGCCCAGCCTGGCCATGGCGGCAGACGAAGCGGCAGCCCCAGTCCTCAACTCCGGCGACACCGCCTGGATGTTGACCTCTACAGCACTCGTGCTGTTCATGACCATTCCCGGCCTGGCCTTGTTCTACGCCGGCATGGTGCGTTCGAAAAACGTTCTTTCCGTGATGATGCAGTGCTTCGCCATTACCGGCTTGATCAGCGTCCTGTGGGTCATTTATGGCTACAGCATCGCGTTCGATACCACCGGCATGGAGCAGGGCGTCGTCAACTTCAACTCGTTCTTCGGTGGCATGGGCAAGGCGTTCCTCGCCGGTGTCACGCCAGCGAGTCTGACCGGCCCGGCGGCGCTGTTCCCAGAGGCGGTTTTCATCACGTTCCAGATGACCTTCGCGATCATCACCCCGGCGCTGATCGTCGGTGCCTTCGCCGAGCGTATGAAGTTCTCCGCGATGCTGATCTTCATGGGCATCTGGTTCACCCTGGTCTATGCACCGATCGCGCACATGGTCTGGTCCGGTAACGGCGGCCTGATGTGGGACTGGGGCGTGCTGGACTTCGCCGGCGGCACCGTGGTGCACATCAACGCCGGTATCGCGGGTCTGGTCTGCTGCCTGGTGCTGGGCAAGCGTAAGGGCTTCCCGACCACGCCAATGGCGCCGCACAACCTGGGTTACACCCTGATGGGCGCGGCCATGCTGTGGGTCGGCTGGTTTGGTTTCAACGCTGGTTCCGCCGCAGCGGCCAACGGCACTGCCGGCATGGCGATGCTGGTCACCCAGATCGCAACCGCTGCTGCAGCCCTGGGCTGGATGCTGGCCGAATGGCTGACTCACGGTAAGCCGAGCGCACTGGGCATCGCCTCGGGCGTGGTAGCCGGCCTGGTCGCCATTACTCCAGCGGCAGGCACCGTGGGCCCGATGGGCGCTCTGGTGATTGGTCTGTCGGCCGGCGTGGTGTGCTTCTTCTGCGCCACCACCCTGAAACGCAAAATGGGTTACGACGACTCCCTCGACGCCTTCGGCGTCCACGGTATCGGCGGTATCCTCGGCGCGATCCTCACCGGTGTTTTCGCCGCTCCTGCCCTGGGTGGTTTCGGCACCGTGACCGACATCGCCGCCCAAGTATGGATTCAGTGCAAAGGCGTAGGCTTCACGGTGATCTACACCGGTATCGTGACCTACATCATCCTCAAGGTGCTGGATGCCGTCATGGGTCTGCGTGTCACCGAAGAGGAAGAAGCAGTGGGCCTGGACCTGGCTCAACACAACGAGCGTGGCTACAACCTGTAAGCCGGCGCCAGAAAAAACTTGCCCGGCTTGCCGGGCATTTTTTTGTCCGGGATTTGTCACTCGACGTAGCGCTGAAAGGATTTTTCGCGGGCCTTTGCCGGCGATAATCGCCAAGCTTTTTGTAGGGCCGATGGCTTACAGCAACGAAGGAATATTAGGGTCTTTGTTTTTTTCCAGAGCGCGCTAGAATGCGCCCCGAACGTGCGGAGAACTGTATGTGGCAACAGACTCTGATTACCCTGCGGGCGAGGCCCCGGGGCTTTCATCTGGTGACGGACGAGTTACTCGCCGGCTTGCCTGAACTCAAGGCATGCCGGGTCGGTCTTTTGCATTTGTGGCTGCAGCATACCTCGGCGTCGTTGACCATCAACGAGAACGCCGATCCGGCGGTACGTCGCGACTTCGAGCGGTTTTTCAATCGGCTGATCCCACAAGGCACAGCCGGCTATGAGCATGACGACGAAGGCCTGGACGACCTCCCGGCGCACTTCAAGGCCAGTTTGCTAGGCTGTCAATTGAGTTTGCCGATCACGGCGGGCCGATTGGCGTTAGGCAGCTGGCAAGGTGTTTATCTGGGCGAGCACCGCGATCACGGCGGTGCTCGTAAAGTCCTCGCCACCTTGCATGGTGATGGGGCATCACCACCGGTAACCGGTGGATGTTGAATTTTTTCTGGCAGTCGTCGACAGACGATCAGGCTGGGCTATAACTAATCTGCTTTTCGCAAGTCATGAGGTAGAACATGAGCGACGATGATCTGGAAAACGACGACCTCGAAGTAGGCGACGAAGACGAGACCGAAGAAGGCCTTGAAGCGGCAGCCGAAGACGTTGCCGACGACGATGGCGGTGATGACGCGCCGGCCCCGACCGCCAAGGGCAAGGCCAAGGCTGCGGTGTCGGTAGACGAGCTGCCGAGTGTCGAAGCCAAGAACAAGGAGCGTGACGCTCTGGCCCGTGCCATGGAAGAGTTTCTGGCCAAAGGTGGCAAGGTTCAGGAAGTCGAGGCCAACGTGGTCGCTGATCCGCCAAAGAAGCCTGATAACAAGTACGGCAGCCGTCCTATCTAAGGACAGCTCCTTGCTTGCTGAAAAAGCCCGCCGTCGCTGCGGGCTTTTTCATGGCTGCAGAAAAACCCCGGATCAGACCGAGCCGCTGTTCCACCGGGCAAGCAGCGCCGGCAGCTCGGTCAGGCTGCGAATCTGCGCATCCGGCAGGCGCTCCGCTTCCCAGACCTTGCCCGTCGGGTTGAACCAGATCGCGCGTAATCCCGCCTGCTGGGCACCGGCAATGTCATCGCCGGGATGATCGCCGATATGCACGGCCGTTTCGGCACTGGCGCCGCCGCGTTGCAGGGCCTCGTGGAACAGCCGCGCATCGGGCTTGGCGATGCCGATGTCTTCGGCGCACAGGGCAAACTTGAAGTAGTCCGCCAGCCCCAGGCGGCGCACGTCGGCATTGCCGTTGGTGACCACGCCGAGTGCATAGCGGTTGCCGAGGATTTCCAGGGTGGGCGCCACGTCAGGGAAAATCTGCAGTTGATGCCGTGCGTGCAGGAACACTTCAAAGGCCTGGTCGGCCAGTTCGTTCGCCTGCTGGTGGGCGTAGCCGGCTTCTTCCAGGGCATGAAACAGCACACGCCGGCGCAGCGCGCTGATGCGGTGCTTGAGCTGTGGCTCGTGGTTCAGTACCCGTTCGCGAATCGCATACAGGTGTTCGATCGGCAGGGCGCCAAGTACCGGGGTGTGTTCGGCCAGCCACTCACGCAGGGTGGCTTCCGCGCTGACGATGACCGGGGCGGTATCCCACAGGGTGTCGTCGAGGTCGAAGGTGATCAGTTGCACGGTCATTGTTCGTCGCCCTTGATGCGTTTGGCCCGTGGATGGGCATTGTCGTAGACCGCGGCCAGGTGCTGGAAGTCCAGGTGGGTGTAGATCTGCGTGGTCTTGATGTCCGAGTGGCCGAGCAACTCCTGGACGGCTCGCAGGTCCTGGGAAGATTCCAGCACGTGACTGGCGAAAGAGTGCCGGAGCATGTGCGGGTGCAGGTTTTGCCCCAGCTCGCGTTCGCCGGCGGCCTTGACCCGAGCCTGCACCGCACGCGGGCCCAGGCGCTGGCCTTTTTGGCTGATAAATACTGCATCGTCCGCCGGATTGGCCATTGTGCGTAGGGATAGCCACGCCTGCAGCGCCTCGCGCGCCTTGCGGCCAATCGGCAGCACGCGGGTCTTGCTGCCCTTGCCGAGCACTTGCACCAGGCCATCGGCGAGGTCGAGCTGTTCCAGGTTGAGACCGGTCAGCTCCGACAGGCGCAGGCCCGAGGAGTAGAACAGCTCGAGAATGGCCTGGTCGCGCCGTGCCAGGAAGTCATCCTCGACCGCCCCCTCGAGCAGTTGCAGGGTGCGATCGGTGTCGAGGGTTTTGGGCAGTCGTCGTTCGCCCTTGGGCGGCGCCAGGCCGTTGGCCGGATCGTGATCGCACAGGCCTTCGCGGTTCAGGTAATGGTAGAGCCCGCGCACGGCCGAGAGCAGGCGCGCCAGGCTGCGTGAGGATTGGCCCTGGGCATGCAGGCGTGCGACCAGGCTGCGCAGGCGCTGGATGTCCAACGCGCTCCAGCTGGCGATCTGCTGTTTTTCGCAATGCGCGAGGACTTTGTTCAGGTCTCGGCGGTAAGCCTGCAGCGTATGGGGCGACACCTGACGCTCACTGCGCAGGTGCTCGCAGTAGGCGTCCAGTTGTCGTTCCACGGTCAGCGTACCGAGCGCAGGGTGCTGTTGACCCGTGGCAATACGCGCCCCATCACTTCAGCGATGTAGCTGAGAAACAGGGTGCCGACCGAACTTTTGTAGTGTTGCGGATCGCGACTGGCGATCGCCAGCACGCCATGCAGGCCCAGATGACTGATGCCCACCACGGCGGTAGAGCCGATCTGCTGGCGCTGGTCTTCGCCGAACAGGAAGTCCAGTTCGTGTTCACGCAGGCTGCCGCTGACGCTTTTGCCTTCGGCCAGCAAGCCGCCGATGGCTTTTTGCGCTTCGCTGGCGCTGACCCAGCGCCCGACTGGCAGCGGCTCGTCGCTGAACAGGATCAGGCTGACAAAGGGCACCTGGAAATCCTGGCGCAAGCTGTCTTCGACGCTCATGACGACATCGTCGAGGCTGCTGGCATCCATCAGGGCGAGGATCAGGCGGCGGGTCTTGTCGAACAGGCGGTCGTTGTCGCGGGCGACGTCCATCAACTGCGAGAGGCGGTGGCGCATCTCGATGTTGCGCTCGCGGAGGATTTTCATCTGCCGCTCCACCAGCGAGACGGTGTCGCCACGCTGGTGCGGAATGCGCAGGGCGGGGAGCAGTTCTTCGTGCTCGACGAAGAAATCCGGATGAGCCTCTAGGTACGCGGCAATCGCCGCCGCCTCCAGGCTTTCGGAAGGGGATTCGTCGGGCTGTGGGGCTGGAACCTGAGGCTTGTCAGTCATGGATTTGGCTCACTCAAAGACGCACTTGTCCTTCATATACGCGCACTGCCGGTCCGGTCATCAGCACCGGTTGGCCCGGACCTGCCCATTCAATGGACAGGCGCCCGCCAGGCAGGTCGATCAATAGCGGCGAATCCATCCACCCCTGGCTGATCGCAGCCACGGCCGCGGCGCAAGCACCGGTGCCGCAGGCTTGGGTTTCTCCGGCACCGCGCTCCCAGACGCGCAGTTGCGCGCGGTGGCGGTCGATGACCTGGAGGAAACCGACATTGACCCGGGCCGGGAAGCGCGGGTGATGTTCGATTTTCGGTCCCAGTGCATGCACCGGTGCGTTGTTGATGTCGTTCACACGCAACACGGCATGGGGGTTGCCCATGGACACCGCTGCCAGCTCGACAGTCTGGCCGTCGATCTCAAGCGGATAGCTGGCAGCCTGCGCCTCGGCCTGGAACGGAATATCCGCCGGCACCAGGCGCGGTGCGCCCATGTTGACGCTGATCTGGCCGTCGTTGCGCACATCGAGTTCGATGATGCCGCTTTTGGTCTCGACCCGAATCTGCCGCTTGGCGGTCAGGCGCTTGTCCAGGACGAACCGGGCGAAGCAGCGCGCGCCGTTGCCGCACTGTTCGACTTCGGAGCCGTCGGAGTTGAAGATCCGATAACGGAAATCCACATCCGGGTTGCTCGGCGCCTCGACGATCAGCAACTGGTCAAAGCCGATCCCGGTGTGCCGATCACCCCATTGCTTGGCATGCTTGGGCAGAATGTGCGCGTGCTGGCTGACCAGGTCGAGGACCATGAAGTCGTTGCCCAAGCCGTGCATCTTGGTAAAACGCAGCAGCATGGGGTTACTCCGGCAGCAGGCTTTCGCCAGCGAACAACTCGGCTACCGTCTCGCGGCGACGCACTTCAAATGCCTGATCACCGTCCACCAGCACCTCGGCGCAACGGCCGCGGGTGTTGTAGTTGGAACTCATGACAAACCCGTAGGCACCGGCCGAATGCACAGCCAGCAGGTCGCCTTCTTCCAGCGCCAGTTGACGGTCCTTGGCGAGGAAGTCACCGGTTTCGCAAATCGGCCCGACGATGTCGTAGGCACGTGCTGCGCTATCGCGTGGGCGCACGGCGGTGACGTCCATCCAGGCCTGGTACAGCGCCGGGCGGATCAGGTCGTTCATCGCCGCGTCGACGATGGCGAAGTCCTTGTGTTCGGTGTGCTTGAGGTACTCGACCTGGGTCAGCAGTACGCCGGCGTTGGCCACGATGAAGCGGCCGGGCTCGAACACCAGTGCCAGATCGCGACCGTCGATACGCTCGCGCACCGCCTTGATGTAGTCGCCAGCCAATGGCGGCTCTTCATCGCGATAACGCACGCCGAGGCCGCCACCGAGGTCGATGTGGCGCAGGTAGATGCCGCAGTCGCCGAGACGGTCGATCAAGCCCAGCAGGCGATCGAGGGCATCGATGAACGGTGGCAGAGTGGTCAGTTGCGAGCCGATGTGGCAATCGACGCCGACCACTTCCAGGTTGGGCAGTTGGGCGGCACGGATGTACACGTCTTCGGCATCTGCAATCGCGATGCCGAACTTGTTTTCTTTCAAGCCGGTGGAAATGTACGGGTGGGTGCCGGCGTCGACGTCCGGGTTGACGCGCAGGGAGATCGGTGCGCGAACACCCAGCTCGGCAGCCACTACCTGCAGGCGCTCCAGCTCGTCGGTGGATTCGACGTTGAAGCAATGCACGCCGACTTCCAGGGCGCGGCGCATGTCGTCGCGGGTCTTGCCGACACCGGAGAACACGATCTTGTCAGCCTGGCCGCCTGCAGCCAGTACACGTTCCAGCTCGCCACGGGAGACGATGTCGAAACCGGCGCCCAGGCGCGCCAGGACATTCAGCACGCCCAGGTTGGAGTTGGCCTTGACCGCGAAGCAGATCAGGTGCGGCGTGCCCGCCAGTGCATCGGCATAGGCCAGGTACTGGGCCTCGATGTGCGCGCGGGAGTAGACGTAGGTTGGCGTGCCAAAGCGCTCGGCGATGGCGGACAAGGCAACACCTTCCGCGAACAGCTCACCGTCACGGTAGTTAAAAGCGTCCATGATGTTCCCTTAGTAGGTGCTGCTGCTGTTGCTGTGGTCATGGGATTTTGCCTGCGACGACTTGGCCTGCTCATCGGCAGGCTTGCTGTCATCGGGCAGGTACAGCGGACCTTTCTGGCCGCAGGCCGACAACAGGCAGGTAAAAGCGACGAGTGACGCGAGCGCAGCAACGGAAGAGATCAGGCGCTTCATGGCGAAATCCTTGAAAATGCGTTAATTGCGCCGGAGTATACCGGCCACCCGGCAGCTTGCCTATGCGACGGGCCACCCGTCTGGCGGGGCTTTGCCCATCGCCACTGATCATTCCGAGGGCGTCGGGTGGTTATTGTGCAAGCGTCTGCGGTGCTTGAACGTTATCCTTTGCAATCGCCCCGGCGCGTCCGTATCTTGCGGCGCTTGAGCGCAAGTAGACACTTTTCGAGGTTGCCGCAATGAGTTTGACTGAAGCCCGTTTCCACGACCTGGTCGATGCCACCCAGCAGACCCTGGAAGATATTTTCGACGACAGCGAGCTGGACGTTGACCTGGAAAGCTCGGCGGGTGTGCTGACTGTCAAGTTCGAAGGCGGCAGCCAGTTGATTTTCAGTCGCCAGGAACCATTGCGTCAGCTGTGGTTGGCGGCCGTATCCGGCGGTTTCCATTTCGACTACGACGAGGAAAGCGAGCGCTGGATGTGCGACAAGAGCGAAGAGCAGTTGGGTGAAATGCTCGAGCGTATCGTCAAGCAGCAGGCCGATGCCGACCTCGATTTCGAAGGTCTGTGAAGTCGTGACCCAGGCCGCCTCGGTTCGCCCGCCCAAGCCGCTGTTCAGCAATGTCAGCCCGGCCGTGCCGTCGCCTTGCACCAGTGTCTGCCGGCTCGACGAGCAGAAGGTCTGCATCGGCTGTTTTCGCCACGTCGAAGACATACGCGAGTGGCGTTCGGCGGATGACCAGCGACGCCGGGTGATTTGCCAGCAGGCGGCGCAACGCCGCAGTACGAGCTGAGTCGGGCTGCCGATGGCTTGTATATTTTTTGAGCTGTGATAGTGTCCGGTTACGCCTCAACTCATCGAGGCGCGTGAAAACCCCGCCTATTTTTTGGCGGGGTTTTGCTTTTTTCGTGCAGAAGAAAGGAGTCTGCCTGAATCATGACCGCACCTTCCATCACCCTTACTCGTCTGGACGTACAGCGTCTGGAACGCCTGATCGACGGCCTGGATGAAAAGCTTCCGGGCGTGATTGCGCTGCAAACCGAACTGGATCGCGCCGAAACGCTGGTCGGTCACGATGAGGTGCCTGCCGACGTGGTCACCATGAACTCGCGGGTGCATTGCCGGGAGGAAAGCAGCGGCAAGGATTATCACCTGACCCTGGTTTACCCCAAGGATGCCAACGCCGACGAAGGCAAGATTTCCATTCTTGCGCCCGTGGGCAGCGCCCTGCTGGGCCTGAAGGTGGGTCAGCACATCGACTGGCCGGCACCTGGTGGCAAGACCCTGAAGTTGACCTTGCTCGAAGTGGAAAGCCAACCGGCCAATGGCGGCGCTTTTCCAGAGTGATTACGCTTTAAACCTGTTCGAGCGCCTTGTTCAATGCGCGCTCCAGGTCTGCCTTGTAGCGCAGGTAAAGCTGGCTTGAGCCTTGCCCGTCACCGGGCAGGCCCGACAGGTCGAGGTCGGTGATGTAACAGCGATACGGCTGGACTTCACGACGTTGCTCGACAATTGCCTGCGCGACCACCGCAAACAGTACGTCGCCGTGTTCCAGCTCGCTGAACTCCCGCTGATTGCAATACAAGGTGACCTGCACCTTGCCGGGCGCGGCCTTGCCGACAATTGCCTGGACTTCGTAGAACGGCTTGTCCGCGGCGCTCTGTGGCGCTTGCCGCGCCTCGACCCGGCGCGCCCGGCCGACACCCGAAGGCAGCAATTGGTAGTACAGCGTGTCCAGCGCCGTCGCTGATGGGCTGGTATCCATGGGCATCAGCGCTTCGCGGCGATACAGGATCGACTGCAGGAAACGTTGCAGCGGCAGCAGCAGGCTGGTTTCGTCGTGGAACGGCTGCTGCTGTCGCCACAGCACATTGAATTCATCGAGCACGTACAGCTCGGCCGCTCTGTCGTAGAGCCGGTAGAACACCTGGATGCACCCCGGCAGCCCCATGGGCAGGATGAGCGCCAGGTCCTCATCATCGAGGGCCATCGGGTCCAGGTGCAGCGGGCTGTACTGCTTCTGCTCCTTGCCCAGGTAGTCCAGCAGGGCCGGCAGGTTGGCCAGGGCGACATGCCGGACCTGTCCCGGCACCAGTTCCAGCACGTGGTAGCGCTGCTGGACCTGAATCAGATAGCGGTGATTGAGCCCGCTGAGCAGCAGGTTATGCGCGGTGTCGAAGACCTCTTCCACCCGTTGAGCGATGAACGGCGCCCGGTTATGACAGAAACAACGCACCCGCAGCTGCGGCTGTCGGGCGTCCTGTGGCAGCTCGTTGAGGTAGTCACGCAGGCAGTCGAGCAGGGCATGTGGACCGTCGTGGCGGCTGACCAGCACTTCGTTCCAGCTGTTCAGCGTGACCCGGTCGAGGGTCAGCACCAGGTTTTCGCGCACGCCGGCATAGCTCAAGGAATCCGTGCGCTCGGTCGTCATCAGGATGTTCAGTTCGCGATGCTGTTTGAGCGGGTCGAGTCCCACGTTCACCAGAATCAGCACTTCGCTGGGCACGCTGGCACGTAGCAGCTGTTCTTCGTCGACCATCGGCAAGGGCAGGGCAACGCTCTGTTGCAGGCTGCCCAGCAGGTTGAACAGTTCGAATTCGCTCAGATCGCTGCTGCCGGGGTGCAGTGCCAGGCGCGTGCTGCTGTCGATCACGCCGTTGCGATGGCTCCAGGTGAGTAATTCTAGGAGCTGCCGGCTGCGCTTGATCGGTGAGAAATGCTCCCACTCCAACTTGCTCAAGCTGCCGTTGTACAAGCCCCAATGGCTTTGCCCTGGCTCGTTCTTGTCGCGGGACTGCACCAGCGTCAGGGTGTCCTCGGCCAGGTCCGGGGCAATCCCCGGGTTGATCACCTCGACCTTGTCGGCCTTGCGCTCGAAGGCCGCATAGAGCCTGCGCCCGAGTACCTTGAGGTCGCGTTGGTTGAGCAGGCCGACGCTCTGTTCGTTGCGGGCAAACTGGCTCAGGAAGCGATAACTGTAATTGAGCTCGCTGACCAGCGCACGACGCTCGGCGCTGACCTGGCGGACTTTCCATTGGCTACGACTGTCGAGCATCGCCAGTTGCCGCTGATCCCAGTGCCACTCGCGAGTCAGGCGCTCGAGCAATTGCCGCTGCCAACTGTTGCTGCGCTGCCGGCCGAGGCCGGTGAGCTTGCGGTTGACCTTGAGGTACAGGGCGCGCCGCACCAATTCCAGGCGCTCCGGTTCGCCCCGGGCCATCAGGTATTCCTCGATGCGCCGGTAGACCCCGATGTAAGGGTCCAGCTCATCGAGGTCGAGACGGTTGGCGAACACCGCCTGCTTGAAGCGCAGGCTCAGGCATTCGACGCGCGGATGTTCGCTGGCGTAGACCTCGATCAGCAGCAGTTTGAGCACCGACTTGTAGGGCGACTCGATGCCCTTGAACAGCTGCCACAGCCCGGCGCCGATGAACTCGCCGGGGGGAATATGCGCCAGATGGCCAAGGTCCAGGGTTTCGTCGGCGCGGATAAAGCGCTTGGACAGCAGGGTGTGGGTGTACAGCTCGTAGCCGGCTTCTTCGTACACCGGCACCAGCCACCAGATCGGCGTCCGCCCGGCCAGCCAGATTGCGGTGCGGTAAAACTCATCCAGCAGCAGGTAGTGCTGGGTGGTGCCGCAGTCTTCGGAGCTGAGTTGACTGTCGCGCTCACCGCGGACGAAACGCTGGGCGTCGATCAGGAAAAAATGCACTTCGGCGCCCTGGCTCGCGGCCCAGGCTTCCAGTAGCTGGCATTTTTTACCGAGCTCGGCGACTTCGTTGTCCGTCAGGTCCGGGGCGTGGCAGACCCACACGTCCATGTCGCTCTGGTCGGCCTGGGCCAGGGTGCCGAGGCTGCCCATGAGAAACAGGCCGTGAATGGGCCGCGGTGGATTGCCAAGGCGGGTCTTGTAGGAAAACGAGCGGGTCAGGCGCTGGGCTTCGGCAAGCGCACTGGCGTCGGGCTCGAAGTTCGACAGCCCGGCGGGCGTGCTGCTCGAGACATAGCCGGGCAGCAAGGGATGATTGACGTGAAAAAACAGCGGCAGCAGTTTCAGCACGACTTGCTGGCGTGGCGACAGACCTTCCTCGGCGCGTGCCAGCCGGCCTTCATTGAGCTTGAGAAAGCGCGCACGCAGTTGTCCGAGGACCTTGCGATCGATGCCCTCATCCAGGTCGGGGCGGATTTCGTGGGTGCGGGTCATGTCAGCTTGAACCGGCTCGTAGTGAACGAACGTGGGAAGTCTCGGGACGGGAGCCAGTCTACAGCTTCGCCGGCATGACTTTTAAGCTGATTGTTGGTTTCTGGCGTCAGATTTCTACCAGGGGGCGACAGTCGGCCCGCGGAAATCCCGTCACAGGGGTTTCCGTGGGCGATACGGGTGTCGTTATGCGGGTTCTTTGGCTGATGTGGTCAGGATGGTCAGTACGGTCTGCACACTCTGCGCGGCGTCACGTCCCAGGCTGGTCAGGTAACCGCCATCAGGTTGATCGGTCAGTTCTTTTTCATATAGGCGTTGTGCAGCGGCAATCGCTTTCGGGGCAGCGGTCTGATGAATTTTCAGGCCTTCCTGGGAACTGTCCAGGTTGAAGAGTGCAAGGATTTCCAGTTCGGCAACCAACTCAGGGGTAAGCGACATAAGGACTCCAGACTTTCTAGGAATAAGACTCAAGCGCCCCTAAGGTGAACTCACTGGGCTTGGCTGTCCAGTGTTGGCTGAGAGCATTTCGTCGCAGATCAGCGAGGTGCCCGCCGGCCTTGCGTGCGAACTCGCTCCCGACGCTGCACAGGCAGCGTGGGGTGGGAGCGTTCGACTCACATCAGGATTTTTCCGGCGGCAATTCGGGCAGGGCGCGCAGAGCGGTTTCATACCATTCGGTGTTGAACGCGCGGTCCTCTTCAAGGATGGCGTCGATTTCGTACGCCAGGACATGGGCCATCATATTGAGAATCTCGTCACGCTCGTAGCCGACCAGGGTCAGTTTGTTGAACGTCGCCTTGGCTGCTGGCGGATTGTCGCTTTCGATCTGGTTTTCGATCGCTTCGACCAGCGTGGTTTCGGCGAACTCTTCTTCGTCGGTGTCGATATCGGTTGGCTCGCTCATGGCAGGCTCCTCAAGGAAAGAGCGCCAGTTTACCTGCATTCAGCCCACTGATGCTGCTGGCAAGAATCCCCCACGGGATCTATAAACAGGCACTGCCCACCCCGCACGGCCTGGAGGCTTGTGATGCTCAAACTTTACGGATTCGCCGTCAGCAACTACTACAACATGGTCAAGCTGGCGCTGCTGGAAAAAGGCCTGCCGTTCGAAGAGGTCAGGTTTTATCCGACGCAGTCGCCAGAATCGCTGGCGATCAGCCCGAGGGGCAAGGTGCCGGTGCTGGGTACTGATCAGGGCTACATCAATGAAACTGCGGTAATCCTTGAGTACATCGAGAGCAGCCAGGCGGGCAAGCCGCTGCTGCCGACCGAGCCGTTCGAACGGGCGCAAGTGCTGGCGCTGGCCAAGGAAATCGAGCTGTACATCGAACTGCCGGCGCGCGCCTGTTATGGCGAGGCGTTTTTCGGTGGGGTTGTGCCAGAGCCTATCAAGGAAAAAGCCAGAAATGAGCTGCTGCTGGGATTTGCAGCCCTGGGCAGACACGGCAAATTTACCCCCTATGTGGCGGGCGACAGCCTGAGTCTGGCTGATCTGTATTTCCTGTACAGCGTGCCATTGGCCTATGGGGTGGGGAAGAAGTTGTTCGGGATTGATCTGCTGGCCGAGTTGCCGCAGGCGAAGGCGTTGCTGGAGTTGCTGGAGTTGCTGGAGCAGGACCCGTATGTGCAGAAAGTTGCGGCGGACAAGGACGCGGCGATGCCGGAGTTTTTGGCGATGATTGCTGCCAAGCAGTAGGACTTTGCTGGATTTTAGATGGCGTTCGCTGGCAAGCCAGCTCCTGCAGGTGTGTGACATTGACCTGTGGGAGCGGGCTCGCCGCGAAGCTTTTAGCGGCTGGCCAACAACGCCTGGCCGCGCACCACCGCCAGCTTCACCTGTGCCGGCGCAGTACCGCCGATATGGTTGCGGGCGTTCACCGAGCCTTCCAGGGTCAATACGGCAAATACGTCCTGCTCGATCTGGTCGCTGAACTGACGCAGTTCTTCCAGGCTCATCTCTGCCAGGTCCTTGCCGCTCTCTACGCCGTATTTCACCGCGTGGCCGACGATTTCGTGGCAATCACGGAACGGCAGGCCGCGGCGCACCAGGTAATCCGCCAGGTCGGTGGCGGTGGAGAAGCCGCGCAGGGCCGCTTCACGCATGATGGCGTGCTTGGGCTTGATCGCCGGGATCATGTCGGCAAAGGCCCGCAACGAATCGCGCAGGGTGTCGGCGGCGTCGAACAGGGGTTCCTTGTCTTCCTGGTTGTCCTTGTTGTAGGCCAGCGGCTGGCCCTTCATCAAGGTCAGCAGACCCATCAGCGCGCCGAACACCCGGCCGCTCTTGCCGCGTACCAGCTCCGGCACGTCCGGGTTTTTCTTTTGCGGCATGATCGAGCTGCCGGTGCAGAAGCGGTCTGGCAGATCGATGAACTGGAACTGCGCGCTGGTCCACAGCACCAGTTCTTCGGAGAAGCGCGACAGGTGCATCATCGCGATGCTGGCGGCGGCGCAGAATTCGATGGCGAAATCGCGATCGGACACGTTATCCAGCGAGTTGCCGCCGACGGCGTCGAAGCCCAGCAGTTGCGCGGTCAGCTCACGGTCGATCGGGTAGGTGGTGCCGGCCAGCGCGGCGCTGCCCAGGGGCATGCGGTTGGTGCGTTTGCGGCAGTCGACCAGACGCTCGTAGTCACGGCTGAGCATCTCGAACCACGCCAGCATGTGATGCCCGAAGGTCACCGGCTGGGCGGTTTGCAGGTGGGTGAAGCCCGGCATGATGGTCTCGGCTTCACGCTCGGCCTGCTCCAGCAGACCTTTTTGCAGGCGGGTGATTTCAGCGAGGATCAGGTCGATCTCGTCACGCAGCCACAGGCGGATGTCGGTGGCCACCTGGTCGTTGCGGCTGCGACCAGTGTGCAGTTTCTTGCCGGTGACGCCGATGCGGTCGGTCAGGCGCGCCTCGATGTTCATGTGCACGTCTTCCAGGTCGATGCGCCAGTCAAAGGTACCGGCTTCGATTTCGCCCTGGATGGTGTTCAGGCCGTCGATGATGCTGTCGCGCTCGGCATCGGTCAGCACGCCGACCTTGGCCAGCATGGTGGCATGGGCGACGGAGCCCATGATGTCGTGGCGATACAGGCGCTGGTCGAAAGTGACGGAGGCGGTGAAGCGGGCGACGAAGGCGTCGACGGGCTCACTGAAGCGGCCGCCCCAGGACTGATTGGTCTTGTCAGTGCTCATGAATTCGCTCGTGATCGGCTGAAGGAGAATGGCGTAAAAACCTGCGGCGGATAATAACAGGGTTGCCAATCCTGTCGGTGACGCCGGTCGACAGGTTTTTGCTGTTTTGCGCGGTCGCGCAGCATGGGTCGTCAGCGGGAATGCGCAACGATATTTGTCAATTGCCGACGGTTGGTACGGCGAGCGTCTACAGTTGGACGATAGGGGCCGCGTGATTGTGCGATTCAGGCGCGCGCCGGTCCGACTCCAGGCCGACAGTTGAAGAGCGCGGGGGTGTGAAGAGTGGCTATCGATAATGCCTGCGGTGCTGCCTCGTCAGGACTGGGTTTTCACACCGTCGCACCGACACCGATAAATATTGCTGTCCGACGTGCGGCACTTTTTGGCGCTCGCGCTAGTCTTAGCGTGGATCGCGGTGACGGATGTCACTTCACCTGTCTACGCTATCCTTGTGCGAGACTCACGCAGGAATCCAGCGCAATATGAATGTCCTGATCGTTGATGATGAACCCCTGGCCCGCGAGCGCCTGAGCCGTATGGTCGGTGAGCTCGAGGGGTACAGTGTCCTGGAGCCCAGCGCCACCAATGGCGAAGAGGCATTGGCCCTGATCGACAGCCTGAAGCCCGATATCGTGCTGCTCGACGTCCGCATGCCCGGCCTCGATGGGCTGCAAGTCGCCGCCCGACTGTGCGAACGGGAAACCCCGCCGGCAGTAGTGTTCTGCGCCGCCCAGGATGAATTTGCCATCGCCGCCCTGCAAGCCAGCGCCGTGGGCTACCTGGTCAAGCCGGTGCGTTCGGAGCAACTGCTGGACGCCCTGAAAAAAGCCGAGCGTCCCAATCGTGTGCAACTGGCAGCCCTGACTCGGCCGGCAGCCGAAAGCGGCAGCGGCCCACGCAGTCATATCAGCGCCCGAACCCGCAAAGGCATCGAACTGATTCCATTGGCCCAGGTGGTCTATTTTATCGCCGACCACAAATACGTGACGTTGCGCCATGAAGGCGGCGAGGTCCTGCTCGACGAGCCACTCAAGGCCCTGGAAGACGAATTCGGCGACCGCTTCGTGCGGATCCACCGCAATGCGCTGGTGGCGCGAGAGCGGATCGAGCGGCTGCAGCGGACGCCGCTCGGGCATTTCCAGCTGTTTCTCAAAGGCCTCAATGGCGATGCGCTGATTGTCAGCCGGCGTCATGTCGCGGGCGTGCGCAAGATGATGCAACAGCTTTAAGCCGAGGTTCGCGCGTAAATTCTGCACCCTATTGCCGGGCATGTGAGGCCAGGGAGGCCACGTTGCCCCTGATACAAGTCAAAGCGAATTTGGCTGAGCTGTTATCATCCGCCGTATCTATTCAGTACGGATTGATCCATGTCCCCTCGCGAAATCCGCATCGCTACCCGCAAAAGTGCCCTGGCCTTGTGGCAGGCCGAATACGTCAAGGCTCGTCTGGAGCAGGCTCATCCCGGCCTGATCGTGACGCTGGTGCCCATGGTCAGTCGCGGCGACAAGCTGCTCGACTCGCCGCTGTCGAAAATCGGTGGCAAGGGCCTGTTCGTCAAGGAACTGGAAACCGCGCTGCTTGAAAACGAAGCCGACATTGCCGTGCACTCGATGAAAGACGTGCCCATGGACTTCCCGCAAGGCCTGGGCCTGTACTGCATCTGCGAGCGCGAAGACCCGCGCGACGCGTTCGTCTCCAACACCTACGCCAGCCTTGAGGCGCTGCCCCAGGGCAGTGTGGTGGGTACCTCCAGCCTGCGTCGCCAGACTCAACTGCTCAGCCGTCGCCCAGACCTGCAGATCCGCTTTCTGCGCGGCAACGTCAACACGCGCCTGGCCAAGCTGGACGCCGGCGAGTACGACGCAATCATTCTTGCGGCGGCCGGCCTGATTCGCCTGGGCTTCGAAGATCGCATCAGTTCCTCGATCAGTGTCGACGACAGTCTGCCTGCCGGTGGCCAGGGCGCGGTGGGTATCGAATGCCGCAGCGCCGACAGCGAAATCCACGCCCTGCTGGCGCCACTGCATCATCAGGACACGGCGACCCGCGTGACTGCCGAGCGCTCGCTGAACAAGCACCTCAACGGTGGCTGCCAGGTGCCGATTGCCTGCTATGCCGTGCTCGAGGGTGAGCAGGTCTGGTTGCGTGGCCTGGTCGGCGATCCCAACGGCAGCCAACTGCTCAATGCCCAGGCTCGAGCCCCGCGGGGCGATGCCGAGGCCTTGGGCGTGAGAGTTGCCGAAGACCTGCTGAACCAGGGGGCCGACACGATTCTGAAAGCGGTCTACGGTGAGGCGGGGCACGAGTGACAGGCTGGCGCCTGCTGCTGACGCGCCCGGCAGAAGACTCTGCGGCGCTGGCAGTTTTTTTGGCACAAGAGGGGATTTTCAGCAGCAGCCTGCCGCTTTTAGAAATGGCGCCGATTGCAGCCTCTGCGACAATGCGCGACGTGATCGAGCACCTGGATCGCTATTGCGCGGTGATCGTGGTCAGCAAGCCGGCCGCCCGCATGGGGCTGGCGCTGATCGCGCCGTCCTGGCCACGCTTGCCGTCCATGCAGTGGTTCAGTGTCGGCGCGGCAACGGCGCAGGTGCTCCAGGAGCACGGCCTGCAGGTCAGCTTCCCGCAGCAGGGCGACGACAGCGAAGCCTTGCTGGCGCTGACGTCGTTGAGCGAGGCAATCGCCCGACCCGACGCCCAGGTGTTGATCCTGCGTGGGGAGGGCGGGCGCGAGCTGCTGGCTGAGCGATTGCGCGAGCGAGGTGCTAGTGTCGATTATCTGGAAGTCTATCGGCGCGGCTTGCCGTCCTATGCGCCCGGCGCCTTGCTCGAGCGGATATCGGCGGAACGCTTGAACGGCCTGGTGGTCAGCAGTGGACAGGGTTTCGAGCACTTCCAGCAATTGGCCGGTGACAGCTGGCCGGCGCTCGCGCAGTTGCCCTTGTTTGTGCCCAGTCCCAGGGTTGCCGAAATGGCGCGAGCGGCAGGCGCCCAAATAGTTGTGGATTGTCGTGGTGCCAGTGCCACGGCTTTGCTGACGGCGTTGCGGGATACCCGCCCCGTTTTCTAATGCAAAGGATGGATACGTGAGCGAAACAGCCTTGCCCAAAGATGACCTGCAACCCGCGCTCGACGCGCCGGTTGAACCCGTAAACAACCCAGCCCCGCGCCGCGGCAATGGCTTGGCGCTCGTGGCGTTGCTGGTCGGCGCTGCGGGTGTTGCCGTCGGCGGCTGGGGTGTCTGGCAGGTGCGCACGCTGCACACCAGCACCCAGCAACAATTGGGGCAGTTGCAGGCCCTGGGTGACCAGGCGCAGAGCCTCAAGCTCAACGAGCAGCGCCTGTCGGCACGCCTGGAGCAGTTGCCGGCCGCCGAGGAACTGGAAGAGCGTCGCCGCCTGGTCGCGCAGTTGCAGGGCGACCAGCAGCGTCTCAATCAGCGTCTGGAAACCGTCCTCGGCGCGAGTCGCAAGGACTGGCGCCTGGCCGAGGCCGAACACTTGTTGCGTCTGGCCAGTTTGCGCCTGTCGGCATTGCAGGACATCAGCAGTGCCCAGGCGCTGGTCCAGGGTGCAGACGAAATCCTTCGCGAGCAGAACGATCCGGGCTCCTTCGCTGCGCGTGAGCAGATTGCCAGGAGCCTGGCGGCGTTGCGCAGCACCGAGCAGCCAGACCGTACCGGTCTGTTCCTCAAGCTGGGAGCGTTGCGTGATCAGGTGACCGAGCTGACCGAGTTGGCGCCGGAATATCACGATCGCGGTGAGTCCCTCCTCGGCCTGACCGCCGATGGCGATGGTGCCAGTCGCTGGGCGCAGTGGTGGGATCAGATCTCGCGCTACATCCGCATCGATTTCGGCGCCGACAAGAACATCCGTCCGTTGCTCGCCGGCCAGAGCCTGACCCAGGTCCGCCTGGCCTTGAGCCTGGCGCTGGAGCAGGCGCAGTGGGCCGCGCTCAACGGTCAGGCGCCGGTCTATACCCAAGCGCTGGCAGAGGCGCGCGATGTGCTCAAGGGCAGCTTCAATCAGGACAACCCGCAAAGCAAAGTCATGCTCGAGCAGATTGGCGAACTGAGCCAGCAGCCGGTCACGGTGATCACCCCCGACCTGGCGACCACCCTGAGCGCGGTCCAGGGTTACCTCGAGCGTCGTAATGTGAACGCCGAGGAGTCGGTCAAACCCGCCGCCAAGGCTGCCGGAGCCACGCCGGAGACCAGCCAATGAAACGTCTGTACATCATTGTGTTCCTGGTCATCGCGGCCGCCGGAGCCCTGGGTCTGGCGATCGCCCAGCACGCGGGTTACGTGCTGATTGCCTACGACACCTTCCGCTACGAGTCGAGCCTGTGGGCCACCTTGCTGTTGATCGCTGTGATCTGGCTGGTGCTGTGGGGCATCAAGGCGTTGATCGAGTTGGTGGCGGTTTCCAGTGGCGTGGTCAATCCGTGGTCCAACCGCAATCGTAGCCGACGGGTGCAGGTGGCCATCGAGCATGGTCAGCTGGACCTCGCCGAAGGTCGCTGGGCCAGCGCCCAGCGCCATCTGCAGCGCGCCGCCGAAGCCGAGCGCCAACCGCTGCTGTACTACCTCGGTGCTGCCCGCGCAGCCAATGAACAAGGGCGCTACGAAGAATGCGACAGCCTGCTGGAGCGCGCACTGGAGCGCCAACCACAGGCCGAATTGGCGATTGCCTTGAGTCATGCGCAATTGCAGACCGACCGCGGCGACACCGACGGTGCCTTGACCACGCTGGTGGCCATGCACGAGCGTCATCCCCATAGCGTGCAGGTCCTGCGTCAATTGCAGCGCCTGCATCAGCAGCGTGGCGATTGGTCTTCGGTGATCCGCCTGTTGCCCGAACTGCGCAAGGACAAGGCGCTGCCCGCCAGCGAGCTGGCGGAACTGGAGCGGCGCGCCTGGGGTGAAAACCTCAGCCTCGCGGCACACCGGGAGGAAAGCGGCGCCGTGGGTCTGCAGTCACTCAACCGCGCCTGGCAGCAGCTGACTTCCGCGCAACGCCAGGAGCCGCAGCTGGTGCTGGCCTACGCCGAACAATTGCGCCAGCTGGGCGCCGAGGTCGAGGCCGAAGAGGTCCTGCGCACGGCGCTCAAGCGTCAGTACGACAGCCACCTGGCACGTCTGTACGGCTTGTTGCGCGGCAGTGATCCAGCACGCCAGCTGCAAATCGCCGAGACCTGGTTGAAGGAGCATCCCAACGACCCTAGCCTGCTGCTGACCCTGGGTCGGCTGTGCCTGCAAACCAGTCTGTGGGGCAAGGCCCGGGACTATCTGGAGAGCAGCCTGCGCCTGCAGCGTAATCCCGAGGCCTGTGCCGAACTGGCCCGCTTGCTGGCGCAACTGGGCGATACCGAGCGCAGCAACCAGCTGTTCCAGGAAGGCCTGGGCTTGCTCGACGAGCGCCTGCTGGCCTCGCCACTGCCCGTACCGGCACGCGTGTAGGAATTTGAGCAATCAGGCTCGCCGTAAGGGGCGAGCCTGTGGCTTGAAAAATGACGCGACGGCATCGCTTTGTACGTCGCAGGCAAAGTCTTACAAGGTACTACGCACAGTCCTGTCCACACTGTCGGGATTTCCCTACGTTCGCGTCGAAGTCCTGAAGCTCACCCGTCTTGAAAGGCCGCAGCGCTTTCCTCTACCGTAATTGCCTGTCCCTTCCTCTACGGATAAGCCATGTCATTGGCCTGCTCACGCTCGTTGTTTTTCATGGCTTTCCTGGCGGGGGCCGTGGTCCTGGGCGCATCGTATTATCTGGAGTTTGCCGTCGGTCTCGAGCCCTGTGGCCTGTGCATGTTGCAGCGCCTGTGCCTGTTGCTGTTCATGCTGGTGTGCATGGTCGCCGCGTTGCATGGGCCGAAGTACCTGGGCAGTGGCCTGTATTGGCTGGCCAGTCTGGTCTGCGCCATCGCCGGCATGGCCTTCGCATGGCGCCAGGTGCTGCTGCAGAGCGACCCGGTCGAACAGTTGGTGGCCTGCTCACCGGACGCTCAGGGGTTTTCCAGGGATATGCCCTTGCTTTGCCTGCTGCGGCAGATGTTCGAGGGGACTGTCGATTGCGCGCGGATCTCCTGGTCATTGTTCGACTTGAGTATTGCCGAGTGGAGCCTGATGTTTTTTGTCGCGGTGTCGATCCTCGCGACTTATCAAACCCTGCGACTGGTCTGCCATGGGTGCCAGCGACCGTTCAGCGACGAGTCGTCGCACCGCGGCCCGGACGGCGATTAAACACTTGTATGAACTTTCTCTCCTGCGTACCTTGAAGCAGTTGGCGTGCGAGCATAATCTGGCCCGCACGCGTCATTGGATTTATGTTGCTCGACGGTGCTTCGCCTGGCCGAACCTTGATACTCAAGTCTTGCGGCAAGCGCGGGCGGCATTACCCTTAAGGGAAGAGAGATCACCATGCTCGAAAGTTGTCAGAATGCTCAAGAACGCTGGGGTGGAGTGCATCTGCTGATCGATCGCTGGTTGCAGGAGCGTCACGAACTGGTTCGGGCCTATGATGCTCTCGGCGCCAAGCCTGAGTCCTTGAGCAAAGAGCAAAAGCCCTTGCTGGAGTTCTGTGGCGTTCTCGTCGATTACGTATCGGCGGGCCATTTCGAAATCTACGAACAGCTCACCGGCGAGGCCAAGGCCTTTAACGACAAGCGTGGCCTGGAACTGGCCGAGACCCTCTATCCGCGTATCGATGTCATCACTGAAAAGCTGCTGGCATTCAACGATCTGTGCGACGAAGGCAAGTGTGTCGCCGAGAAATTCAAGGAACTGGGTGGTTTGCTGCACGAGCGCTTCGAGCTCGAAGACTGCCTGATTGAAGTGCTGCACACGGCGCACAACGAAGAAGCTCCGGCACAAGCCTGAGTCTGATCGGCAAGCCCCCTGAAACGGTGCGCATGACGCACCGTTTTTTATTTCAGTGGCTGTTCAGCCAGTGGCGCCCAACAGTTCCACCTCAAAAACCAGCGGCGTAAAGGGCTCGATCAGATCGCCCGCCCCCTCGGCGCCATAGGCTTGCGCAGAAGGGATGACCAGCCGCCATTTCGCACCCACCGGCATGTCTTTCAGCGCCGTGCGCCAGCCAGGGATCACGCTGTCGAGACTGAACCATTGCGCCTGGTCGTTCTGGTCGAACACGCTGCCGTCGGGCAGCCGGCCGATGTAGCGAACCTGAACCTTGCCGTGGGCACCCGCGGTGTTGCCGTGACCTGCCGTCAACTCCGTCAGCAGAATGCCGTCGGCCAAAACCCTGACGCCGGGCCTGGCTTTTTCCGCGGTTAAAAAGCGCTGCTCTTCCTGCAGCGCGATTTCACTTTTCGGTTGGCTGGGCGGCTCGGCCATGTGCGCTTCATGCGCAGCCAAAAGCTGTTCGATGCGTTGGTCGTCGAGCGCCAGGGGTTTGCCTTGGTAAGCCTGCTGCAGGCCCTCGAGCAGCGCCTGAATCTGCAAGTCCGGAACATCCTGGCGCAAGCGTTCGCCCAAGCTCGCACCGAGGCTGTAGGCGAGATCGTGGGCGTCATTCTGCGTGGTTTTTCCTGCGGCCTGGGCCATCGAAAAAACCACGCACAAAGGTAAAAAAAGCAAACGCGACATGGGCGCTCTCCGGCTTGGAATGCGCTGGATTATGCCAGCGTGAAGGGCGTGATCGCAGAACTGCTTTGCACGCGAGCCAGAACATTTTCCGTTTCGTGCAACCCATGGCAATCGATACTGTCAACATGCCCTAGCGGCGGTAGCAGCAGAGGTCTAGTATGAGCCGCACTCACGTCAGCCAGGAGGTAAACCATGTCGGCCAATAAGAAGCCTGTAAATACTCCGTTGCACTTACTCCAACAGCTTTCGGGCAGCCTGCTCGAGCATTTGGAAACTGCTTGTTCGCAAGCCTTGGCTGATGCTGAAAAACTGCTCGCCAAACTGGAAAAACAACGCGTCAAGGCGCAGGAAAAACTGCACAAGTCCCGGACCAAATTGCAGGACGCCGCCACGTCCGGTAAAGCCAAGGCACAAGCCAAGGCCAAGGGCGCGGTCAAGGAGCTGGAAGACCTGCTCGATGCGCTGCAGAAGCGTCAATCCGATACCCGTAACTACATCCTGCAACTCAAGCGCGATGCTCAGGAAAGCCTGAAGCTGGCGCAAGGTGTAGGTCGCGTCAAAGAGGCTGTTGGCAAGGCATTGACTCTGCGTGCTGCCAAACCTGCAGCTGCGGCAAAAAAACCGGCTGCCAAACCTGCAGCCGCCAAGGCGCCTGCCAAGACCGCTGCCAAGGCACCGGCTAAAGCTGCAGCGGCCAAGCCTGCTGCGAAGACAGCAGCTGCCAAACCGGTTGCTGCCAAGCCTGCCGCAAAAGCCGCTGCCAAACCTGTGGCGAAAACGGCCGCAGCCAAACCTGCAGCCAAACCTGCAGCGACCAAGCCTGTGGCCAAAACCGCCGCGGCAAAACCGGCCGCCAAAGCTGCTGCCAAACCTGTAGCCGCCAAGCCCGCCGCCAAACCGGCAGCTACCAAAGCTCCAGCCAGGACTGCGGCAAAACCAGCGGCTAAACCTGCTGCTGCCAAGCCTGCTGCAGTTGCCAGTGCTGCGAAACCGGCCGCCAAGCCTGCCGCCAAACCAGCTGCGGCAAAACCGGCTGCCGCCAAACCCGCTGCCGCCAAACCAGTGGCCAAACCTGCTGCAAAACCAGCGGCCAAACCGGCAGTGAAAAAGCCCGTCGCGGCTAAACCGGCTGCTGCCAAACCTGCCGCCGCACCGGTCGCTGCCAAGCCCGCGACCCCTGCACCGGCTGCCTCGCCTGCACCCGCCGCCGCATCGGTAGCCAGCACGCCTGCCGCAGCGCCGGCACCGGTAGTCAGCGCCACCAGCACCCCGACCAGCGCTTCCTAAGCCACGGTCAACGCGACGCGCAGCTGATGCAGCGCGTCGCGATCAAGGTTGGCGGCGTCCGCCGCCATACCTTCCAGCCACGCACCCAAGTCATTCGCTTGAGCCGTTGGCCACTCCCGCACCGAATGCTCCAGACGCAACAACAACTGTCGCTCGGCTTCAAGCTCGAGGGTTTTGACTTGCGTACGCAGGGCACTCAGTGGTGCATCGGCAATGGCCGCTGTCTTCCATTGTCTGCGCAGTTCACGCAGGGGTTGGATCACCTCGCTGTACCAGGGACCTGCCAGTTGCTGTAGTTGCTGCAAGCGTTGACGGTTGCAGGCGACACCCCGTTGGCCAAGCCAGGCCGCACACAACAACAGGCACACGTTGGCACCGGCGTCCTGCATTCGCAGGCAGGCGTCTTCCACGCCCGCTCTTGCGTAGGTGTCGAGGGAAAAGCTCCACAGGTCAGAGGACATAGTGCTACTCGCGCCAGTTGCGAGCGAAGCTGGTAGACTCCGCCGCCATTATGATTCGACTTCAGAACCTGACTTTACAGCGTGGCCCGCAACGTCTGCTAGAAGACGCCGAGCTGACCCTGCACGCCGGCCACAAAGCCGGCCTGATCGGTGCCAATGGCGCCGGCAAATCGAGCCTGTTTGCCTTGCTGCGGGGTGAATTGCATCCCGACTCGGGCGACTGCTTCCTGCCGGCGGATTGGCGTATCGCCCACATGCGCCAGGAGGTCGATACCCTGGATCGGCTGGCGGTCGACTACGTGCTCGACGGTGACCTGCGCCTGCGCGAGGTCCAGCGCGACCTCGCTGCCGCCGAGGCTGCCCACGATGGCGCCGCCCAGGCGCGCCTGCACGCCGAGCTCGACAGCGCCGACGGCTACACCGCCGATGCGCGCGCATGCAAGCTGCTGGCGGGGCTGGGTTTCACCAACGAACAGACGGATCGTCGCGTCGGAGATTTCTCCGGTGGCTGGCGGATGCGTCTGAACCTGGCGCAGGCCTTGATGTGTCCGTCGGACCTGTTGCTGCTCGACGAACCGACCAACCACCTCGACCTCGACGCCATCATCTGGCTGGAAGAGTGGCTCAAGAGCTACCCCGGCACCTTGCTGCTGATTTCCCACGACCGCGACTTCCTCGACGCGGTGGTCGATCACGTGGCGCACGTCGATCAACGCAAGATCACCCTGTACCGCGGTGGCTACACGGCCTTCGAGCGGGCCCGTGCCGAACGCCTGGCCCAGCAGCAACAGGCCTACGAGAAGCAGCAGGCGCAACGGGCGCACATGGAAAGCTACATCGCCCGGTTCAAGGCCCAGGCCACCAAGGCCCGCCAGGCCCAGAGCCGGATAAAGGCGCTGGAGCGGATGGAAGAGCTGTCGGCGGCCCACGTCGATTCGCCGTTCGATTTCGTGTTCCGCGAGTCGACGAAAATCTCCAGCCCCTTGATCGACCTGTCCGATGCCCGCCTGGGTTACGGCGACAAGACCATCCTGGAGAAGGTCAAGCTGCAGTTGACCCCGGGCGCGCGGATCGGCCTGCTCGGCCCCAACGGCGCCGGCAAGTCGACCCTGATCAAGAACCTCGCCGGCGAGCTGTCACCGCTGGCCGGGCGCCTGACCCGTGGCGAGAACACCGTGGTCGGTTATTTCGCCCAGCACCAGTTGGACTCGCTGGACGCCAAGGCCAGCCCGTTGCTGCACCTGCAGCGCCTGGCGCCGAGCGAGCGCGAACAGACCCTGCGTGACTTCCTCGGCGGTTTCGATTTCCGCGGCGCGCGGATCGACGAACCGGTGCTGAACTTCTCCGGCGGTGAAAAGGCTCGCCTGGCGCTGGCACTGATCGCCTGGGAACGGCCGAACCTGCTGCTGCTCGACGAACCGACCAACCACCTGGACCTGGAAATGCGCCTGGCGCTGACCATGGCCCTGCAGGAATTCAGTGGCGCGGTACTGGTGGTCTCCCACGACCGCCATCTGCTGAAAAGCACCACCGACAACTTTTTCCTGGTGGCCGACGGCAAGGTCGAAGAGTTCGACGGCGACCTGGAGGACTACGCCCGTTGGCTGGTCGAGTATCGCCAGCGCAATGCGCCGGTGAGCTCCACCCCAGTCAACCCGGACAAGACCGACAAGAAGGCTCAGCGCCAGGCCGCCGCTGCGTTGCGTCAGCAACTGGCGCCGCACAAGCGTGAAGCCGACAAGCTCGAAGCCGAGTTGAGCAAGCTCCACGAGAAGCTCGCGAAAGTCGATGCCAGCCTCGGTGACAGCGATATCTACGAGCCAGCGCGCAAGAACGAATTGCGCGACCTGCTGGCCGAACAGGCGCGATTGAAGGTCCGCGAAGCGGAGCTTGAAGAAGCCTGGATGGAAGCGCTGGAACTGCTGGAAAGCATGCAGGCGGAGCTGGAGGCACTGTCGTGATGGAGGCATTCAAGCTGCCCTTGCCGGCAGTGTGGATCGAGCCGCTGTGGCTGGGCCTGCAAATCCTCCTGATCCTGCTGGCGGGCTACCTGGCGCAGCGCTTCGTGGCCAAGGGCCTGACCCGGTTGGGTGAGCGCTATCCGTTCCCGCCGCAGTTGCTGATGCCGCTGCGTGGTGGCCTGCGTTGGCTGATCATGGGCAGCGCGTTGATCTTCGTGCTGGAGCGCCTTGGGGTTTCGGCAACGGTACTGTGGACTGCACTCTCGGGATTTGTCGCGGTGGCGGCGGTGGCGTTTTTCGCCATGTGGAGTGTGCTGTCCAACCTGCTGTGCGCGATCCTGATCTTCACCGTCGGGCCCTTTCGCCTGGGTGATGTGGTCGAGTTGGTGGACACCACCGACAAGCCCGGCGTCAAGGGCCGGGTAGTGGCGATCAACCTGTTGTACACCACGCTGATCGAGGCCGAAGAGCTCGGCACCGGCAGCGCCATGGTGCAAGTGCCCAACAGTCTGTTCTTCCAGCGCTCGGTCCGACGCTGGCGTGGCAGCGATGTGTTGCCGTCCAGCGGCTTCGAGAAGTAGTCGCCCGCCTGCTGTCGCTGGTCGGCAGTCGACATATCCTGCAAGAAATCGGTAGTCATTCGCCGGCCGGCGCATTAGCTTAGACGGCTGACAAGCGTGTTTGCCGAGGTGTGCGATGGTGTTGGAAACGTGGCTGGCTTTTTTTGCCGCCTGCTGGGTAATCAGTCTTTCTCCGGGCGCCGGCGCCATTGCGTCGATGTCCAGCGGCCTGCGCTACGGTTTCTGGCGCGGCTACTGGAACGCCCTCGGCCTGCAACTGGGCCTGGCGCTACAGATCGCCATTGTTGCTGCCGGCGTCGGCGCGATTCTCGCGACATCGGCGACTGCGTTCTATGCCATCAAATGGTTCGGCGTGGCGTATCTGGTGTATCTCGCCGTCAAGCAATGGAAGGCGCTGCCCAGTGACATGAGCGATGACGCGGCGATCCGCCCGATCGGCAAACCCATGGCGCTGGTATTCCGGGGCTTCCTGGTCAACGTCAGCAACCCCAAGGCGCTGGTGTTCATGCTCGCGGTACTGCCGCAGTTCATCGACCCCCATGCGCCGCTGGTGGCGCAGTACCTGATCCTCGGGGCGACCATGATCTGTGTTGATCTGATCGTGATGGCCGGTTACACCGGACTGGCCTCCAAAGTGTTGCGCCTGCTGCGTACACCGAAGCAGCAGAAACGTATGAACCGTACGTTTGCCGGCCTGTTCATCGGTGCTGCGGCGTTCATGGCGACTTTGCGTAAAGCCGTGGTCTGAACCATCCCGCTTCAATGAAAGGCGACCTCTGGGTCGCCTTTCTCATTCTCGGCACCTGAAAACGCCTGCCATTGGCCGACAAAGCTTGAGTGAAACTCATTCGAAGTGAACAATGTGTAACTTCGTATTACCAAATGAGATTCATTCATGACTGCGCCGTCCCGTTTCCTGGCCTGGCTGGTCCTCCCGTTGCTTGCGCTGTGCAGTTCCAACCTGCTGGCCGACACCGTGGAAGGTGCCCCACAAGCCCTGCATGTCCTCGACTACATTGGCGCCGATTACCCGGCGACGGTCGAAGCGGGCAAGGTGATCGATAGCGCTGAATACCAGGAACAGCTGGAGTTCCTGAAGTCTCTGCAGGGTTTTGTCGGCGGATTACCGGCCAATCCGCAGAAGCCTGAACTGGAACAGGGACTGGCGGCGTTGACCAAGGCTGTCGACGAGCGCCAGGACGGTGCGACGGTCGCCCGTCAGGCGCGGCAACTGGGGGCGAAGCTGGCGGTGGCCTATGAGGTCAGCCAGGCGCCGATCATCACCCCGGACCCGGCCCGCGGCGCGCCGCTGTATGCGCAGAACTGCGCGGTCTGCCATGGCGCCACGGGTGCCGGTGATGGCCCTGCAGGCGTGGGCCTGGAGCCGGCGCCGGCGAACCTGCAGGATCGCGCCCGTCAGGACCGCCTGAGCCTCTATGCGATCTACAGCACCCTTGGGCAAGGCATCGAGGGTACGGACATGCCGTCGTTCGCCGACCAGTTGGATGAGCGTCAGCGTTGGGACCTGGCGAGCTACATTGCCGGGTTTACCGCCGACCCCGCGACGGCCAAAGGTGCCAAGACCTACAACCTCGCCGATCTGGCCCGTCAGACCCCGGCAGAAGTGCAGGCCGCTGAAGGTCCGGAAGCAGCGGCCACCTTCCGCGCACAACGGGCCCAGCCGCCGCAGGTGCAGCGCGGTCCGGCGCAGTTGCTCGATTACACTGCGGCGACCCTGGACAAGAGCATCGCCGCGTACCGCGCCGGCGACCACGACCAGGCCTACGACCTGTCGGTGGCAGCTTATCTGGAAGGCTTCGAACTGGTCGAAAGCTCGCTGGACAACGTCGACGCCAACGTGCGCAAGGACACCGAGAAGTCGCTGATGGCCTACCGTCAGTCGCTGCAGGATGGCTTGCCGGTGGAGCAGGCGCAGCAGCGTCTGGACACGGCCAAGGCCAAGCTCAAGGAGTCCGCCGGCCTGCTCGGTGGCGATGGCCTGAGCTGGTCGCTGAGTTACATCTCCGGCTTGTTGATTCTGCTGCGCGAAGGCCTGGAAGCGATTCTGGTGCTGGCGGCGATCCTCGCATTCCTGCGCAACACCGGCCAACAATCGGCGGTGCGCAGCGTCAACGTCGGCTGGGGCCTGGCCTTGCTCGCGGGCCTGGGGACCTGGGCCCTGGCGGCCTACGTGATCGACGTCAGCGGCGCCCAGCGTGAACTGCTCGAAGGCGCCACGGCGCTGTTTGCCAGTGTGATGGTGCTGTGGCTCGGGGTGTGGATGCACGACCGGCGCCACGCAGCGGCCTGGCAGGACTACATCAAGAGCAGCCTGGTGGGCGGCGGCGGGCGTTTCGGCTTCGCGATCCTGGCGTTCTTCTCGGTGTACCGCGAGCTGTTCGAAGTGATCCTGTTCTACGAAACCCTGTGGCTGCAAGCCGGTCCCGCCGGGCATAACGCCGTACTGGCCGGCGGCGCAACCGCCTTTGTGGTGCTGATCGGCCTGGCCTGGGTGATTTTGCGCGGCTCGGCGAAGCTGCCGCTGGCGCTGTTCTTCTCGATCAACGCCGGGCTACTCTGTGCGCTGTCGGTGGTGTTTGCCGGGCATGGTGTGAAAGCCCTGCAGGAAGCCGGGATCTTCGGCACCCGGCCGGTGCCGTTCTTCGATTTCGACTGGTTGGGGATTCATGCCGATGCCTATTCACTCAGCGCCCAGGTGCTGGCGATCCTGGCGATTGTCGTGCTGTACAGCCGTAGTCGTATGGCCGAGAAGCGTCGGGTGACGGCGTAGTTCATTACAGAGGGGAACACAGTGCGTGTATGGATCGATGCCGACGCGTGCCCGAGGGCGGCGAAGGATCTGGTGGTGAAGTTCGCCCTCAAGCGCCAGTTCGAAGTCGTGCTGGTGGCCGGCCAGCCGCAGACCAAGCCCGCACTGGCGCTGGTCAAGCTGATCGTGGTGCCCAGCGGCCCGGATGCGGCAGATGACTACCTGGTGGAGCACGCGGTGCCCGGTGAGTTGGTGATCTGCAGCGATGTGCCGCTGGCCGATCGCCTGGTCAAGAAGGGCGTTGCTGCCCTGGATCCGCGTGGCAAGGAGTTCGATGCGCAGAACATGGGCGAGCGCCTGGCCGTGCGCAATCTGTTTACCGACCTGCGCGAGCAGGGGCAGATGAGCGGCGGCCCGGCGCCGTTTGGCGAGCGGGAGAAACAGGCGTTTGCCAATGCGCTGGACCGCATTCTCACGCGGCTCAGTCGCAAAGGCTGAGGTTCACGCGTCGTTTTCGTGGGTCAGTTCGAGCACCCGGTCAACCAGCTTGTTGATGCCCGAGGCCGCTTCACTGATGGACTGCGCGAGCATGTAGGCGGGGGTGCTGACCAGCTTGCGCGCCTTGTCTTCGACGATGTCGGTGACGGCGCAATCGGTGTGGGTGGCGCCCATCTTGGTCATGGCCGCAGCAGTGTCGGCGTCGTTGCCGATGGTGCAGGTGACGCCCGGACCGTAGATCTTCGCGGCCAGCGCCGGGGAAATGCAGATCAAACCCACCGGTTTGCCGGCTTCGGCAAAGGCCTCGGCCAAGGCCAGGACTTCTGCTTGCACGCTGCAGCCGGTGCCTTCGATGGCGAAGTTGGAGAGGTTCTTGGCCGCGCCAAAACCGCCAGGCACGATCAGCGCGTCGAAGTCTTCGGCGTTGGCCTCGCGGATGTCCTTGACCTGACCGCGGGCAATACGCGCCGACTCCACCAGGACATTGCGCGCCTCGGGCATTTCCTCACCGGTCAGGTGGTTGATCACATGCAATTGCGCGATGTTGGGGGCGAAGCACTGCACCTGTGCGCCGCGCTGGTCGAGGCGCAGCAGGGTGATCACGCTTTCGTGGATCTCGGCACCGTCATAGACGCCACAGCCGGAAAGTATCACTGCAACTTTTTTGCTCATGGGTTCTTCTCCAGATTCATGGCGCTAAATGTCCACTAATTTGTCACCGGTTGCCATAGGGTCAATGGCGGTTAAGTCCTAATCGTTGGACAACCGTTTCCCGTGGATCGCGCCATGAATTTAGGGTGAGCACTGCGCGGGCTGTTACAGCCTGCTGAGGGTGATGGGGCTGTGCAGCCGCCAGCGAGTCACTCGGCTGGCGTCTTAGGCTCGCCCTGGGCTTTTTCGGCCTTGAGTGCCTGTTCGTCGGCGTAGATCTGCCTGGCCAGTCGCGCATTCTTGAAACGCCGACGCAACCACAGGCCCAGGCCCAGCACCAGCAGGGCGCCGAGTACCCACAGCTCGTACTTCTTGACGCTGCCGAGCATGCCTTCGAGCACGGCGCCGAAATGATACGCGGCGGCCGCCAGCGCAGCGGCCCAGATCGCCGCGCCGATACCGTTGAGGATCAGGTAGCGGCCAGGCGGATAACCCGACAAGCCAATGGCCACCGGCATTACCGTGCGCAGGCCATAGACGAAGCGAAAGCTCAGGACCCAGATGTCCGGGTGCTTGCGAATATGCTCCAGCGCCCGATCGCCCATCAATTGCCAGCGCGGCTTGCGGGCCAGCAGCTTGCGCCCGTGCTTGCGGCCCAGGAAGTACCACAGCTGGTCGCCGGCATAACTGCCGAGGAACGCCACGACCACCACGATATTGATGTCCATATAGCCACGGAACGCGAGGAATCCCGCAAGAACCAGGATGGTTTCGCCTTCGAAAAACGTGCCCAGGAACAGGGCAAAGTAGCCAAAGTCATTCAGGAATTGTTGGAGCATTGTCTGGGTGCTGGCGAAATGAACGCGCAGCCTAACCCCTTAGGCTCATGGAGGAAAGTATCCAAATGTGTCTCGACGTGAACAAATCCTACAAGGACAATGAATGCGACTACGGGTCACAGGGGTGCACATAACTGTCACACGACGGTCATAATGTGCGCTTATAACTGTCACGCTCGCCCGCCAGCGCGGGCTCAGGAGTCTGCCGTGAGCTTTACCCCCGCCAACCGTTTGTTTCCTGCAACCCGCCTGCGTCGCAACCGTCGTGATGAATTTTCGCGTCGTCTGGTCCGTGAAAACGTCCTGACCACCAACGACCTGATCCTCCCGGTGTTTGTGCTGGACGGTGAAAACCGTCGCGAAGCGGTGGCCTCGATGCCGGGCGTCGAACGCCTGACCATCGACCTGTTGCTCGAAGAAGCGGCGCAGTGGGTCGAGCTGGGAATTCCGGCCGTTGCCCTGTTCCCGGTGACCCCGACTGAACTCAAGTCACTCGACGCGGCGCAAGCCTGGGATCCGCAAGGCATCGCCCAGCGCGCCACTCGCGCCTTGCGTGCGCAGTTCCCGGAGCTGGGGGTGATCACCGACGTGGCCCTGGACCCGTTCACCACCCACGGCCAGGACGGCATCCTCGATGAAGACGGCTATGTGCAGAACGACGTCACCGTCGATGCACTGGTCAAGCAGGCCCTGTCCCACGCAGCGGCGGGCGCCCAGGTGGTGGCGCCGTCGGACATGATGGACGGCCGCATCCAGGCGATCCGCGAAGCGCTGGAGCTGGCCGGTTACGTCAACGTGCGGATCATGGCCTATTCGGCGAAGTACGCCAGTGCCTACTACGGGCCGTTCCGCGATGCGGTCGGTTCCGCGTCGAACCTGGGCAAGGCCAACAAGGCTTCCTATCAGATGGACCCGGCCAACGGCCACGAGGCCTTGCACGAAGTGGCTAGCGACCTGTCCGAAGGTGCGGATATGGTCATGGTCAAGCCGGGTATGCCGTACCTCGATATCCTGTATCGGGTCAAAGAAGAATTTAAAGTGCCGACCTTTGTCTATCAGGTCAGCGGTGAATACGCCATGCACATGGCGGCGATACAGAACGGCTGGTTGAGCGAAGGGGTGATCCTCGAATCCCTGACCGCCTTCAAACGTGCCGGTGCTGATGGCATCCTCACTTACTTTGCCGTACGTGCCGCTCAATTGTTACGAGAGCAAAAATAGCCCTCCCAGGAACACGCGATGAATACCGAAGGCCTTACTGAAGTTGCTGTAAACGAAGCCCTGCCTGTGGACGAGCCGGTTGTCGAAGCCACGCCTGAGCCTGAACCCGCCCCGGCACCCGTGGTGGTTGCCGAGACGGCGCCCGCTGCGCCGGCGGTTCCTGTTCCAGGCCTGGACGACAGCAGCCTTTATATTCATCGCGAACTGTCGCAACTGCAGTTCAACATCCGCGTGCTGGAACAGGCGCTGGATGAGTCCTACCCGTTGCTGGAGCGACTGAAGTTCCTGCTGATCTTCTCCAGCAACCTCGATGAGTTCTTCGAGATTCGCGTCGCCGGCCTGAAGAAGCAGATCACCTTCGCCCGTGAGCAGGCCGGGGCCGATGGCCTGCAGCCGCACCAGGCGTTGGCGCGCATCAGCGAGCTGGTGCACGGTCATGTGGATCGCCAATACGCGATCCTCAACGACATTCTGTTGCCGGAGCTGGAGAAACATCAGGTCCGCTTCATTCGTCGACGCCACTGGAATACCAAGATCAAGACCTGGGTGCGCCGCTATTTCCGCGACGAAATCGCGCCGATCATCACCCCGATCGGTCTCGACCCGACGCACCCGTTCCCGTTGCTGGTGAACAAGAGCCTGAACTTCATCGTCGAGCTCGAAGGGGTCGATGCCTTTGGTCGTGATTCCGGCCTGGCAATCATCCCGGCACCGCGCTTGCTGCCACGGGTGATCAAGCTGCCGGAAGAAGTCGGTGGCACCGGCGACAACTATGTGTTCCTGTCATCGATGATCCACGCGCACGCCGACGACCTGTTCCAGGGCATGAAGGTCAAGGGTTGCTACCAGTTCCGCCTGACCCGAAACGCCGACCTTGCCCTCGACTCCGAAGACGTCGAAGACCTGGCCCGCGCCCTGCGTGGCGAGTTGTTCTCGCGTCGCTATGGCGATGCGGTGCGTCTGGAAGTGGCCGATACCTGTCCGAAACACCTCTCGGACTACCTGCTCAAGCAGTTCAACCTGAGCGAGACCGAGCTGTATCAGGTCAACGGCCCGGTCAACCTGACCCGTCTGTTCAGCATCACCGGCCTGGACAGTCATCCGGAGCTGCAATACACCCCGTTCACCCCGCAGATCCCGAAACTGCTGCAGAACAGCGAGAACATTTTCAGCGTGGTCGGCAAGCAGGACATCCTGTTGCTGCACCCGTTCGAGTCGTTCACCCCGGTGGTCGACCTGCTGCGCCAGGCCGCCAAGGACCCGCACGTATTGGCTGTGCGCCAGACCCTGTACCGTTCCGGCGCCAACTCGGAAATCGTCGATGCGCTGGTGGATGCCGCGCGCAACGGCAAGGAAGTCACCGCGGTCATCGAACTGCGGGCGCGTTTTGACGAAGAGTCCAACCTGCAACTGGCCAGTCGTCTGCAAGCGGCCGGCGCGGTGGTGATCTATGGCGTGGTCGGCTTCAAGACCCACGCCAAGATGATGCTGATCTTGCGGCGCGAGGCCGGTGAAATCGTCCGTTATGCGCACCTCGGCACCGGTAACTACCACGCCGGCAACGCCCGCCTGTACACCGACTACAGCCTGCTGACGTCCGACGACGCGTTGTGCGAAGACGTCGGCAAGCTGTTCAGCCAGTTGATCGGCATGGGTAAGACGCTGCGCATGAAGAAGCTGCTGCACGCGCCGTTTACCCTGAAGAAGGGCATGCTCGACATGATTGCCCGCGAAACCCAGTTCGCCCTCGACGGCAAGCCGGCGCACATCATCGCCAAGTTCAACTCGCTGACCGATCCGAAGATCATTCGCGCGCTGTACAAGGCCAGCCAATCGGGCGTGCGCATCGATCTGGTGGTGCGCGGCATGTGCTGCCTGCGTCCGGGCATCGCCGGGGTCTCGCACAACATTCACGTGCGCTCGATCATCGGCCGCTTCCTCGAGCACACCCGGGTGTTCTACTTCCTCAATGGCGGCGAAGAGCAGATGTTCCTGTCCAGTGCCGACTGGATGGAGCGCAACCTCGACAAGCGCGTCGAGACCTGCTTCCCGGTGGAGGGCAAGAAGTTGCTGACTCGGGTGAAGAAGGAGCTGGAGCTGTATCTCACCGATAACACTCACAGCTGGAGCCTGCAGTCGGACGGGCGCTACGTGCGCAACACGCCGACCGGCAACCAGAACCCGCGCAGCGCCCAGGCGACCTTGCTGGAACGTTTGGGCAGCCCGATCCTGCCAGTCAGCAGCTGACTGTCAGGCAACAGGCAAAAAAATGGCGATCCCTGAGGATCGCCATTTTTGTTTTCAGCGTACGCTGAGGGTGAATCCGACCCGGGTCAGCCACTCGGCTTCCAGGGCGAAGTCGGCCTGGGTCAGCTGGTTGTCGTCCAGCCAGTTTTCCGGGAACTCTACTTCCAGGCTGTCGCCCTTGGCGTGCAGCGATACCTGGGGCATCGCCTGGGTGCCGCGGATATGGTGGAACAGAATCGCGAAGCGCAGCAGCACGCACAGGCGGATCAGCTTGATGCCGTCGTCGCCGAAGTCGGCGAACTTGTCCTTGGGAATGTTGCGGCGGTGGCCGCGAACCAGCAGGGCCAGCATCAGTTGGTCTTCACGGGAGAAGCCGGCCAGGTCCGAGTGCTCGATCAGGTAGGCGCCATGCTTGTGGTAATGGTAGTGGGCGATGTCCAGGCCGACTTCATGCACCTTGGCGGCCCAGCCCAGCAGTTCGCGCCAGACGCCGTCATCCAGATCCCAGTCCGCCGCCACCTGGTCGAACGCATGCAGGGCCTTGCGCTCGACGCGCACGGCCTGCTCAAGGTCGACGTGGTAACGGTCCATCAGCGAGCTGAGGGTGCGCTCGCGCACGTCTTCGTGGTGATGACGGCCCAGCAGGTCGTACAGCACGCCTTCGCGCAGGGCGCCGTCGCAGTGATCCATGCGTTGCAGCTCAAGGGCATCGAAGATCGCTTCGAGGATTGCCAGGCCGGCCGGGAAGATCGCCCGGCGATCCGGCTTGATGCCGTCAAAGTCGATTTTCTCGGCGTCGCCGAGCTTGAACAGCTTGCGCTTGAGCCAGGCCAGGCCTTCGGCATTGACCTCGCCAGTGCCGTGGCCGCCGGCCTTGAGTGCCAGGCCGATGGCGCGGATGGTGCCCGAAGAGCCGATGGCCTCATCCCAGGTCAGGCGGTGCAGGGCGTGCTCGATGCTCATGATCTCCAGGCGCGCTGCGGTATACGCCTGGGCGTAGCGGGCCGGGGTGATCTTGCCGTCCTTGAAGTAGCGCTGGGTGAAGCTCACGCAGCCCATCTGCAGGCTTTCACGCAGCAGCGGTTCAAAGCGCTGGCCGATGATGAATTCGGTACTGCCGCCGCCGATGTCGGCCACCAGGCGCTTGCCCGGGGTGTCAGCGAGGGTGTGGGACACGCCGAGGTAGATCAGGCGGGCTTCTTCACGACCGGAAATGACTTCGACCGGATGCCCGAGAATTTCCTCGGCGCGGCGGATGAATTCGCCGCGGTTGCGCGCTTCACGCAGGGCGTTGGTGCCGACGATCCGCACGGCGCCCAGCGGCATGCCGTTGATCAGTTGGGCAAAGCGCTTGAGGCAGTCGAGCCCGCGCTGCATGGACTCTTCGCTGAGTTGGCGCGCTTCATCGATCCCGGCAGCCAACTGAACCTTTTCGCCGAGCCTCTCGAGAATGCGTATTTCATTGTGGTGAGCTTTGGCCACGACCATATGAAAGCTGTTCGAGCCCAGGTCGATAGCGGCGATCAGGGACAGATTCTTGGCTTGGGATTGGGGCATGGTCTAGAGGTCTCGGTCGATAACCTGACCATCGTGCCACGATCAAACGCTGGCGCCAACGCGCAGTATTCAAAGCCTTGATCCAACGCAGGAAAGCCGCTGCCTGCTGCGCGGTCAATCGCGGGCAAGCCCGCTCCCACAGTGGGTGGCAACATGGAAACCCACATGTCGGAGCGGGCTTGCCCGCGAAAGCGGCCTGACCGACGCTGAAGATCGGTCAGCCCGCCGCCTCGACCGTCCCGATGAAATTCGCCAGTTCCGCCGTCTGCGGCTGGGCAAACAACGTCTTGGGATCACCCACCTCATGCACCTTGCCCTGGTGCATGAACACCAACTTATCCCCAACTTGCCGGGCGAAACGCATTTCGTGGGTGACCATGATCAGCGTCATGCCTTCCTTCGCCAGTTGTCGGACCACGCTCAGCACTTCGTTGACCAGCTCCGGGTCCAGTGCCGAGGTGATTTCATCGCACAGCAACACTTTCGGCGACATCGCCAGGGCACGGGCAATCGCCACCCTTTGTTGCTGGCCGCCGGACAGTCGGTCCGGGAAGGCATCGAATTTTTCCCCCAGGCCGACCCGGTCCAGCATCTGACGCGCCAATTCGGCGGACTTGGCCTTGGGCACTTTCTGCACCACCTGCGGCGCGAGCATGACGTTCTCACCCACGGTCAGGTGCGGGAACAGGTTGAACTGCTGGAACACCATGCCGACTTTCTGCCGCAAGCTGCGAAGGTCGGCGCGGGCAGCGTCGAGGTATTCGCCGTCGACTTCGATCACGCCGTCGTTGATCGACTCCAGGCCGTTGAGGGTGCGCAGCAAGGTCGATTTACCCGAGCCACTGCGGCCAATGATTGCAACTACCTGGCCTTCCTCGATGCTCAGGTCGATGCCTTTGAGCACATGATGGTCGCCGTAGTATTTATGCAGGGCGGAAATTCTAAGCAGAGGCATGCAGTCTCCTTTCCAGGTATCGCGCACTGAGCGACAAGGGGTAGCAGAGCAGGAAGTAGCCGAGGGCGACGAGGCCATAGACCATGAAAGGTTCGAAGGTGGCGTTGGCGAGCATGCCGCCGGTCTTGGTCAGTTCGGTGAAGCCGATGATCGAGGTGACGGCAGTGCCTTTGACCACCTGCACCGAGAAGCCCACGGTCGGCGCCACGGCGATGCGCAGGGCCTGCGGCAGGATTACGTAGCGCAACTGTTCCAACGGGTTCAGTGCCAGGCTCGACGACGCCTCCCATTGGCCGTTGGGGATCGCTTCGACACAACCGCGCCAGATCTCCGCCAGGTACGCGCTGGTAAACAGCGTCAGTGCAATCGCTGCCGCCATCCACGGTGAAATCTCCACCCCGGCCAGCGCCACGCCGAAAAATACCAGAAACAGTTGCATCAACAGCGGCGTGCCCTGGAACAGCTCGATGTAGGTACGGGCGAAGCGACGCGCCAGGGCTTTGTTCGAAATGCGCATGACCATGATCAGCAAGCCGATCAGCCCGCCGCCAATAAACGCCACCAGCGACAGCGCCAGCGTCCATTGCAGGCCGGTCAGCAGGTTGCGCACGATGTCCCAGAAGGTGAAGTCGCTCATCGGCTACTCCTTGTAATGAACCGCTGGCCGATCCAGTTCAGCAATTGGCGGATCAGCAGTGCCATGCACAGGTACAGCAGCGTGGTCAGGGCATAGGTTTCAAAGGCGCGGAAGTTGCGCGATTGAATGAAGTTGGCGGCGAAACTCAGCTCTTCGGTGGCGATCTGCGAACACACTGCCGAGCCGAGCATGACAATGATGATCTGGCTGCTCAGGGCCGGCCAGACCTTGCCCAGCGCCGGCAGCAGCACCACGTGGCGGAATGCCTCGAAACGCGTCATCGCCAGTGCTGCCGCGGCCTCCAGCTGACCCCGGGGGATCGCCTGGATGCCGGCGCGGATGATCTCGGTGGAATAGGCGCCGAGGTTGATCACCATCGCCAGCACCGCCGCCTGCCACTCGGAAATTTGCACGCCGAGGGATGGCAATCCGAAAAAGATGAAAAACAGCTGCACCAGGAAGGGCGTGTTGCGGATCAACTCCACATAGACCGCGAAGATCCCCGAGAAAGGCCGGATATTCCACGCCCGCACCAGCGCCCCGACGATGCCCAGTCCCACGCCAAGCACAGCGCCGATGGCGGTCAGCTCAAGGGTGAACAACGCACCGCGCAACAACAGGTCGGTGTTGCTCAGCACCGGCAGGAAATCGAACTGATAAGCCATAAAACGTCTCCAGCGTGCCGAATCAGAGGTCGGCCGGCAGCGGCTCTTTCAGCCAGGTCAGGGCGTTCTTTTCCAGTGCGCCGTCGCTCTTGGCGGTCACCAGGATCTGGTTGACCTTGTCCAGCAATGCCGGCTCGTTCTTGTTGACGCCCACGTAGACCGGCGAATCCTTGAGCTTCACTTTCAGCGCGGGCACCCGCTTCGGGCTCTTTTCGCTGATCGCGACCATCACCACGTTGCCGCTGGCAATCAGGTCGACTTGCCCGGCCAGGTATGCGGCGATGGTCGAGTTGTTGTCTTCGAAACGCTTGATGGTCACGCCTTCGGGGGCGACTTTGGTCAGCTCGATGTCTTCGATCGCGCCGCGGGTGACGCTGATGGTCTTGCCCTTGAGGTCGTCCAGCGACTTGATGTCGGCATCGGGCGGACCGAACACGGCGAGGTAGAACGGCGCATAAGGGCGGGAGAAGTCGATGACTTTCTCGCGCTCCGGGTTCTTGCCGAGGCTGGAAATCACCAGGTCGACCTTTCCGGTGGTGAGGAACGGGATGCGGTTGGTGCTGTTGACCGGGGTCAGTTCAAGTTTGACCTTGAGTTGGTCGGCCAGCAGTTTCGCGGTGTCGATGTCGAGACCGCGGGGCTTCATGTCCGGCCCGACCGAGCCGAAGGGCGGGAAGTCCTGGGGCACGGCCACCTTGAGCACGCCGCGCTTGACCACATCCTCCAGACCGTCGGCGTGGGCGGGAGCCTGGCTCAGCATCAGGCTGGCAAACAGGGCGGCGAGGAGGGCGCTGTAACGCTGGGTCATGGCAAATCTCCGGATCGGCAAGAAGTGATTTCTGCCGATCGACAGAGCATGGGCCATGCCAACTTGCGGTTCTGCGGGTGCCAGGGCACGGTTTTGCTGGCGTCGTACGGTCTTACTGGTCTGAACAGTCAGGTTGCATTTCGCACCCCGATGGCGCAGCCGTGAAAAGTACCGAACCCCCATGGGGCACGACTTGCCGGGCGTCGCGAATAGCTTTACAACTGACCGCACCTTGGCCTGGTTCGTCTGGAAAACCATGAATTCGATCTCCCGCGCCGTACCGGAGGTGGCGCTGCAAGCCATCCGCAAACTGATTGCCGAGCAGGGCTTTGGCCCTGGGGATGCACTGCCTTCGCAACGCGACCTGGCGGTGCAGTTGGGGGTCAGCCGGGCTTCGTTACGTGAAGCCTTGTCTTCCCTGAGTGCGCTGGGTGTCATCAGCGTCCAGCCGGGCAAAGGCGTGTTTGTGCAGGCACCGGTGGAGTTGCCGCAAGGCGAGGCCGCGCCGGGCTGGCCGTTCGCGGCGCAAGCTTCGCCGCTGGATATCTTCCAGTTGCGCTATGCGTTGGAGAGCTTTGCGGCGGGGTTGGCGGCGGTGACCTTGAGCACCGATGAGCTCGACGCACTGGAAGACAATGTCGCCGCCATGCGTCACCAATTGAAGTCTGGCGACTTCGAAGCAGCGGCGCGGCTGGACTTCGAGTTCCACCGACGCATCCTGCTGGCCAGCGGCAACCAGGCGATGCTGAGTATCCTGACGGCCAGGGCCGACATCTACCTGGAGAGCCAGAAGCTACCGTTCATCCGGGCCGAACGGGCCATGGAGACCTGGCAGGAACACCGCAAGATCCTTCGCGCCCTGACTCGCCGGGCCTCGGGTGCTGCGCAAAAGGCCATGCAGGAACATGTACGCAATGCCGCCCTGCGTACTGGAATTGCGTTCATCGCTCCCCTGACCCCCTGACCTGAGCTATACCCAAACTCATGCATCACCATAGCGAGACTCAATCAACTGCGGCTTCCTGAACGGGGGAAGGGCGGCTATGATGGGCCACGTTTTTTTGCTTACAACCTGGAGACTTCCATGAGCAGCGATCTTATCAAACACGTTAGCGACGCTAGCTTCGAAGCTGACGTACTCAAGGCCGAAGGTGCTGTACTGGTCGACTACTGGGCTGAGTGGTGCGGTCCATGCAAGATGATCGCTCCGGTCCTGGACGAAATCGCTGAGACCTACAAGGGCAAGCTGACCGTTGCCAAGCTGAACATCGACGAAAACCAGGAAACCCCTGCCAAGCATGGCGTGCGTGGTATTCCTACGCTGATGCTGTTCAAGAACGGCAACGTTGAAGCGACCAAGGTCGGTGCGCTGTCGAAGTCGCAACTGGCTGCCTTCCTCGACGCCAACATCTAAGCGTCGTTGCAAGTGTCACCCCAAAAGCCCCGCATTTTGCGGGGCTTTTTCGTTGTTCAGGGCTAGACGCTCCGAAATCGAGGTGGTACATTCGGCCCCGCACTGGTTTCTCCAGTGCCCCCTGCAAGCCGTCGCCGACGCTCTCCTTTTCGAACAAGTACGCGATCCTGTCGCCTTCTCCGCGGCGCGGCCTCATTAAGCCAAAAGCTTAATTTCCCCCCTCTATAAATGATTACGTCATTCCTATATGAATCTGACTGAACTCAAGCAAAAGCCGATTACCGAACTGCTCGAATTGGCCGAACAGATGGGCATAGAAAATATGGCCCGTTCGCGCAAGCAGGACGTGATTTTCTCCCTGCTGAAAAAGCACGCGAAAAGCGGCGAGGAAATCTCCGGTGATGGCGTGCTGGAGATCCTCCAGGACGGCTTCGGCTTCCTGCGCTCTGCAGACGCTTCCTATCTCGCCGGCCCAGACGATATCTACGTCTCGCCGAGCCAGATCCGTCGCTTCAACTTGCGTACCGGTGACACCATCGTTGGCAAGATCCGCCCGCCGAAAGAAGGCGAGCGTTACTTCGCGCTGCTCAAGGTCGACACGATCAACTTCGATCGTCCGGAGAACGCGAAGAACAAGATTCTCTTCGAGAACCTGACCCCGCTGTTCCCGACCGTGCGCATGAAGATGGAAGCCGGCAACGGTTCCACCGAAGACTTGACCGGTCGTGTGATCGACCTGTGCGCACCGATCGGCAAAGGCCAGCGTGGTCTGATCGTGGCGCCGCCGAAAGCCGGCAAGACGATCATGCTGCAGAACATCGCGGCGAACATTGCGCGTAACAACCCTGAAGTTCATCTGATCGTGCTGCTGATCGACGAGCGTCCGGAAGAAGTGACCGAAATGCAGCGCACCGTGCGTGGCGAAGTGGTTGCCTCGACGTTCGACGAGCCGCCAACCCGCCACGTGCAGGTTGCCGAAATGGTGATCGAGAAGGCCAAGCGCCTGGTCGAACACAAGAAGGACGTGGTGATCCTGCTCGACTCCATCACCCGTCTGGCTCGTGCCTACAACACCGTGATCCCGAGCTCCGGCAAGGTACTGACCGGTGGTGTCGATGCCCACGCCCTGGAGAAACCAAAGCGTTTCTTCGGCGCCGCGCGGAACATCGAGGAAGGCGGCTCGCTGACCATCATCGCCACCGCACTGGTTGAAACCGGTTCGAAGATGGACGAAGTGATCTACGAGGAATTCAAGGGCACCGGCAACATGGAGCTGCCACTGGATCGCCGTATCGCTGAAAAACGCGTGTTCCCGGCCATCAACATCAACCGTTCCGGCACTCGCCGCGAAGAGTTGCTGACCGCCGACGACGAGTTGCAGCGCATGTGGATCCTGCGCAAGTTGCTGCACCCGATGGACGAAGTCGCTGCCATCGAGTTCCTGGTCGACAAGCTGAAAACGACCAAGACCAACGATGAGTTCTTCCTGTCGATGAAACGCAAGTAAGTCGAACAGGTCGAAAAAGCCGGGGAAACCCGGCTTTTTGCTATCTGAATTTTGCTCAACCGGCAGTTCGTGGTTCTGAAGCGCAAGGTTCGGCGCTAAACTGCCTGCCCCGAACGCCACGGCCAAGTGAGGCTTACGCATGCAGTATCGCGATTTGCGCGACTTTATCAGCGGCCTGGAACAGCGCGGTGAACTCAAGCGCATCCAGGTTCCAGTGTCCCCTGTGCTGGAAATGACCGAGGTCTGCGATCGCACGCTGCGCGCCAAGGGCCCGGCACTGCTGTTCGAAAATCCCACTGGCTACGACATCCCGGTGCTCGGCAACCTGTTCGGCACGCCCGAGCGCGTGGCCCTGGGCATGGGCGCCGAAGCGGTCAGCGAGCTGCGCGAAATCGGCAAGTTGCTGGCGTTCCTCAAGGAGCCCGAGCCGCCGAAGGGCCTGAAGGATGCGTGGTCGAAGCTACCGATCTTCCGCAAGATCATTTCCATGGCGCCCAAGGTGGTCAAGGACGCGATCTGCCAGGAAGTGGTCATCGAAGGCGATGACGTCGATCTGGCCATGCTGCCAGTGCAGACCTGCTGGCCCGGCGACGTCGGGCCGCTGATCACCTGGGGTCTGACCGTGACCAAGGGTCCGAACAAGGACCGGCAGAACCTGGGCATCTATCGCCAGCAAGTGATTGCCCGCAACAAAGTGATCATGCGCTGGTTGAGCCACCGTGGCGGCGCGCTCGATTATCGTGAGTGGTGCGAGAAGCATCCGGGGCAACCGTTCCCGGTGTCGGTGGCGCTGGGCGCCGACCCTGCGACCATTCTTGGCGCGGTGACGCCGGTGCCGGATAGCCTGTCCGAATACGCCTTCGCCGGCCTGTTGCGCGGTAACCGCACCGAACTGGTGAAGTGCCGCGGCAACGATCTGCAGGTTCCGGCCACCGCCGAAATCATCCTCGAAGGGGTGATTCATCCGGGCGAGATGGCCGATGAAGGTCCGTATGGCGATCACACCGGCTATTACAACGAAGTCGACAGCTTCCCGGTGTTCACCGTCGAGCGCATCACCCATCGCATCAAGCCGATTTACCACAGCACCTACACCGGCCGTCCACCGGATGAGCCGGCGATTCTCGGCGTGGCCTTGAATGAAGTGTTCGTGCCGATCCTGCAGAAGCAGTTCCCGGAAATCACCGACTTCTACTTGCCGCCCGAGGGCTGCTCGTATCGCATGGCGGTGGTAACCATGAAGAAGCAGTACCCGGGCCACGCCAAGCGGGTAATGCTGGGTGTCTGGTCGTTTTTGCGACAGTTCATGTACACCAAGTTCGTTATCGTCACCGACGACGATATCAACGCCCGCGACTGGAACGACGTGATCTGGGCCATCACCACGCGCATGGACCCCAAGCGCGACACGGTGATGATCGATAACACGCCGATCGACTACCTCGACTTCGCCTCGCCGATTTCCGGCCTGGGTTCGAAGATGGGGCTCGATGCCACGCACAAGTGGCCCGGTGAAACCACCCGCGAGTGGGGCCGGGTGATCGTCAAGGATGAGGCGGTGACGCGCCGGATCGATGCCATCTGGAATCAGTTAGGAATAGATTGATGCGTGTAACCTTGCAGCCGTCCGGAGCAGTGCTTGAGATACAGCCCGGCGAGCGAATTCTCGATGGCGCGCGACGCCTGGGCTACGACTGCCCGCAAAGCTGCCGCAACGGCAATTGCCACGTGTGTGCGGCACTGCTGGTCGAAGGCCGGGTCGAGCAGACCGGTGAGGTGCGCGACCACGGCGAGTTCTACACTTGCATAGCAGCGCCGCTGGAAGACTGCATTGTGTTGTGGGATGGCGTTCTTGCGCTGGGAGAACTGCCGGTGCGCAGTCTGTCGTGTCAGGTCATCGAATGTCTGGACGTTGGCGGCGACACCTGGCGGGTCCGCCTGCGGGCGCCGGCAGGCAAGCCGCCGCGCTATCACGCCGGGCAGTACCTGATGATCGAACGCGAGAATGGCGAAAAATCCGCCTTCTCCCTGGCCTCCGCTCCGCATTCCGGGCGTGACCTGGAAATCCACGTGCTGGCTCGCGAGACCAGCGCCCGGAGCCTGATCGAGCAATTGCAGCGCAACGGCATGGCGCGCATCGAAATGCCCTTCGGCGATACCCACCTCGCCGAACTGCCAGACGGCCCGCTGGTGCTGATCGCAGCCGGCACCGGCATGGGCCAGATCCACAGCCTGCTCGAACACTGTCGGGCCAAGGGCTTCAAGCACCCGGTGCACCTGTATTGGGGCGTGCGTCGGCCGGAAGATTTCTACCAGATGGAGCACTGGGACGAATGGCAGAAATTGCCCAATCTGTTCCTGCATCAGGTGGTCAGTGATCTGTGCGGCTGGGAAGGGCGCTGCGGCATGTTGCACGAAGCGGTCTGCCAGGACTTCCCCGATCTCAAGCCGCTGCATGTGTATGCCAGCGGCTCGCCGGCGATGGTCTACGGCACGCTGGACGCCCTGGTCGAAGCCGGCATGGACGCCCACCAGATGCGCGCCGACGTATTTGCCTACGCGCCTCGATCTTGATCCGCGATCTTGATCCCGCCTAAAACCGCACCCCGGTGGTAATCATCGCTGCGTTGAAGCCGAGCAATACCAGCTCGGCTGAAACCGGTCCGTAGTAAGTGCCCAGGGATGGAATGACGACCGGCGCAACCCCGTAGCGGTTGAGCGGGATCTTGTTCTGGTACTTGCCGTGATAACCCTCCAGCAGTCCTCCGGTGAGCTTCACATAGAGCGGATAGTCCGCACTGTCGTAGCGTTTGCCGCCATAGGCATAGTAGGCGCGCTGATCGAACGAGTTGAGAAAGGTCGCCCCGCCCAGCAGCCAGCCGGAAGTGTCGTGGTACTCCAGGCCGAGCAATTGCTGGTGATTGTTGTGCTCGGGGTCGGGGGAGAAGTGTCGGGTGTAGACACTGGTTTGCAGATACCACGCCCCTTGCTCGTCATCCTGCGCCCAGGCGTGGGCGGTGTAGGTGATCGCCAGAAGCAGGCAGATCCAGGTTTTTTTCATCGTTGGTTCCTTCAACGCGATAAGGCTGGCGTTGTGACCGGCATTTATACGGGACTGCTCCTGTTGCCAAGCTGAACGTGCTGGCGGTTGCCGTAGTGCGAATAGCTTATGGTTAGTACATAAAGATATTTAAGTGACGTTGCAAATGACGTTACGCTATATGTCGCTGACTTATTGAATATTTATCCGGGAAAGTTCTGAGTTCTTAGTAAGTTGCGAGCGGTAGTTAGAGCTTTACGTTCAATTGAGCTAAAGTTACTTACATCTCGCAACAACTGTGGGGGCGTTAGTTTCTATCATGACAGCCATTGAATCTGAATTCTTGAATCTGGCTTATCCTCCGCGGCTTGAACTGGGTGCGCAATTGACGCGCGAGCAGTTGCTCGATTCGATGCAATCCACCATGGCCCAGCACAAAGGCGGGCCGGTCTGGTTGTTCGCCTACGGCTCATTGATCTGGCGCCCGGAATGTTCGGCCGTCGAGCGGGTGCGTGGGCGCGTGCATGGCTACCACCGTGGTTTGTACCTGTGGTCCCACGAGCATCGCGGCACGCCGGAGTTGCCGGGGCTGGTGTTTGGCCTGGATCGTGGCGGTTCATGCAGCGGGTTTGCCTATCGCTTGCCCGAGGAACAACTCGAAGCGTCGCTGTACGCCCTGTGGCAGCGCGAAATGCCAGTGCCCTCCTATCGCCCGCACTGGCTCAACTGCCGGCTCGAAGACGGCAGCAAGGTGCAGGCGTTGGGCTTTGTCCTGGAGCGGCACCTGCCCAGCTATGCCGGCAACTTGCCGGATCATGTGCTGAGCCAGGTCTTTGAAAGCGCTTGCGGGCGTTATGGCACGACGCGCGATTACGTCGAGCAAACGGTCAGTGCCCTGCGTAGCCACGCCATGCCGGACCGCAATCTGGAGGCGCGACTCAAGCGCTGTGGTTCCTCTCGGGATCACGCGGATGCGTCGCGGCACTGACGCGGGCAGCAGCTCATCAATCGGTCGCCGCTGTAGGAATTGAAATGCAACATTTAGCGACGCTTCCTGCAAGGCTCTCGGAAATGCGGGGATAGGGCTTATACAACGCTGTCCGTAACCTTTTGCATCAGTGCCAAACCCGGCACGGGACTGCGGAGGGCGGGTATGCGTTGGCTTGGTTTGTTTCTATTGATGTGCGTTGTGGGAGAGGGGCTGGCCGGGGAAATATTCCTGATCGCGCAATACAGTCCCAAGCCGGTTTACCCCAAGGCGTTGCACCGGGCCGGGGTGGTTGGCGATGTTCGGGTCGGGATGACCGTGCAAGCCGATGGCACGGTGAGCAAGGTCCGTATTGTGCAGAGTGACCACCCCGGACTCGCGGACGCGGCGAAGGAGGCGGCACTGCAGTGGCGGTTCAAGCCCTGGTCGGTGGCTGCCGAGCGACCGCCGGAACTGGAAATCATTGCCCCCATGCAGTTTCGGCTGGATGACCCACTGGATGCCCATCAGTGGCTCAAGGAGGTGAAATGCCGCGAGATCAATCGCAGCTTTTCCCACTTCGCCGAACATAGCTGGATCGACCTGACGGCGTTTCGCTACACCCGGGCGTATCTGACGAACGGGATGTTCCATCACCAATGGTCGACCGAAGAGCGCCTGGCCCTGATCGCCAGGTTGAACCGGCAGGTGCCGTACATTGCCCGGCAGTGCCTGAACTACCCGGCCTCACGGTTCAAGCGCTTCCTGCCGGAGGAAATTCGCAAGATCCTCTAACGGACCTGCACCACCACCTTGCCCACCGCCTTGCGCTGACCCAGGTCGTTGATTGCCTGGGCGGCATTTGCCAGCGGATAGACCTGCGACACCAGTGGCTTCAGCTTGCCCTCGCCGAACCAGGCGAACAACTGCTGGAAGTTGGCGGCGTTGTCCTGGGGCTGGCGCTGGGCGAACGAGCCCCAGAACACTCCAACCACAGCGGCGCCCTTGAGCAGCGCGAGGTTGACCGGCAATTCCGGAATGCGTCCGCTGGCAAAGCCCACCACCAGCAGGCGGCCGTTCCAGGCGATGGCGCGAACGGCCTGGTCGAACAGGTCGCCGCCGACCGGGTCGTAGATCACATCGGCGCCCTGGCCGTCGGTCAGACGCTTGATTTCGTCCTTGAGGCTGGTTTCGCTGTAGTTGATCAGCTCGTCGGCTCCGGCGGCCTTGGCCACCGCGAGTTTGTCGCTGCTGCTGGCGGCGGCAATTACCCGGGCGCCCATGGCTTTGCCGATTTCCACGGCAGCCAGGCCGACACCACCGGAGGCGCCCAGTACCAGCAGGGTTTCCCCCGGCTGCAAGTTGCCGCGTTGTTTCAGCGCGTGCATCGAGGTGCCGTAGGTCATGCTGAAGGCTGCAGCGGTGTTGAAATCCATCGACGGCGGGATCGGCAGCACGTTGTAGCCCGGCACCGCGACCTGCTCGGCAAAGCTACCCCAGCCGGTCAGTGCCATGACCCGGTCGCCGACCTTGAGGTGGCTGATCTTTTCCCCCACCGCGCTGACCACGCCGGCCGCTTCACCGCCCGGTGAAAACGGGAAGGGTGGCTTGAACTGGTATTTGCCCTCGATGATCAGCGTGTCCGGAAAATTGACCCCGGCGGCATGCACCTCCAGCAGGATTTCGTTCTTCTTCGCGACAGGACTGGCGACGTCTTCCAGCACCAGCGATTCGGCAGGGCCGAAGGCTTTGCACAGCACGGCTTTCATCAGGGCTATTCCTTTGGGAGTGATGGCCGATAAGTGTAGGTGTGTGAGTCAACGGGTCAACGAGCATGCCCCACCCTGATAACCGGCCATAAGCTTTGCGCTTGGGCTGGCGTGAGTGGATCGCTATGCTGGGCCGCCAATCGGAAAAGGAGCGAATTGTGAAAGCGTGGATCATGTTGATGCTGGCCCTGTCTCTGCCTGTGGCAGCGCTGGGCGAAGAAGCCAAAGAGGGTGCGGCGCCGAAAGTCAGCTACATCAGCCTGAGCCCGCCGTTCGTGGGCAATTACGGCCTGGACGGCACGCCCAAGCTCAAGGTCTACAAGGCCGACGTGGCGTTGCGGGTGACCGGCGATGAAGCGGCGAAGGCGGTCAAGGCCAACGAGCCATTGATCCGCAACCAGCTGGTGGCACTGTTCAATCAGCAAACCAGCGAGACCATGAACAACGTCGAGTCCAAGGAAAAACTGCGCCAGGAAGCCCTGAAGCAGACTCAGCAGGTCATGACCGACGAAACGGGCAAGCCAATGGTCGAGGATCTGTTGTTCAACAACCTGATCGTTCAGTAAGTACCGTTCAGGACGCCAGGCTCCTGCGAAAACGCGCCAGGGCAATGCCGAAGAACGCCAGGCCGATGACGGTCAGGGCCAGCAGCTCGGGCCAGACCACCTCGAGCCCAGCGTCGCGGAACAGGATCGCTGCACTGAGGCTGACAAAGTGGGTAGAGGGCGAAAGTTGCATCACCCACTGCAGCCATTGCGGCATGCTGTCCAGTGGCGTGCTGCCGCCTGAAAGCAGGAGCATCGGGATGATCACCGGGATTGCCAGCAAGCCGAATTGCGGTGTCGAGCGTGCCAGGGTTGCGAGGAAAATCCCCAGCGCGGTGCTGGCGAACAGGTAGAGCGCGGTCACCAGCAGAAACAAGCCGAGGGAGCCGGCCAGGGGAACTCCCAACAAGCCCTTGACCACCACTTCCAGTGAAACCCAGGTGCACAGCACCACCACCAGCAGGTTGCTGCCGATTTTCGCCAGCATGATTTCCAGCGCCGTCAGCGGCAGCACCAGCAAGTGGTCGAGGGTGCCGTGCTCGCGTTCGCGCAGCAGCGCCGTGCCGGTCAGGACGATGGCGAGGATGGTGATGTTGTTGACGATCTGGATCACCGCGAGAAACCAGCCGCCCTCCAGATTGCTGTTGAACAGTGCGCGAGTGGTCAGCGATGCCGGGGCCTTGCTGGCGCTTTCGGCCTGGCCGCCGTAGGTGAGCAATTCGCGCTGGAAAATCCGCCCGATGTAACCGGCGCCCATGAACGCCTGGCTCATGGCCGTGGCGTCGACGTTGACCTGCAGCGCCGGCGTCCGTCCGGCCAGCAGGTCGGCCTGGAAGTTCGCCGGTACGTTGATCACGAAGGTGTATTGACCGCTGTCCATGACCTGGTCCAACTGGTCATAGGGCAGTAACACTGCGTTCTGGAACTGCGGCGGCTGCAGGGCTTCGGCGAGTCGCCGCGAGAGCTGGCTGTGGTCTTCGTCGACGATGGCCACGCTGGCGTTGTTGACGCCGATCACCGAGCCGGCCGCCGGCATGTAGATCGCCACGCTGAAGGCGTACAGCAAGAACAGCAGCAGGACACTGTCGTGGCGCAGACTGGTGAGTTCCTTGAGCCCCAGGCGCAGGATGTGCGAAAGCTGATGCATCAGACCTCCTGCTTTTTCAGCATGGCCAGGCTAAGCCCGGTGAACCCGAGGAAAAACCCCAGCAGCGCCAGGCACTGCGGCCATAGCTGACGCAGGTCCAGGGCCTTGGTGAAGGTGCCGACGGCGATGTCGAGGAAGTGTCCGGCCGGGAACAGCTGGCCCATCAGCGCGGCAGCCCCCTCCAGCGACGAGCGCGGCACGATCAGCCCGGAAAACTGAATGGTGGGCAGGCTGGTGATGATCATGGTGCCGAGGATCGCCGCAATCTGAGTGCGGGTGAACGCAGAAATCAGCAGGCCCATGCTGGTGGTCGCCAGCACGTAAAGCAGGCCGCCGAGTGCCAGGGTCAGGCTGCTGCCTTTGAATGGCACGCCGAACAGCCAGCGGTTCATCGCCACCAGCAGTGCGAGGTTGATCAGGCTCACTGCCAGATACGGCGCCTGCTTGCCCAGCAGGAATTCCAGGCGCGTCAGGGGCGTGGCATAGAAATTGGTGATCGAGCCCAGCTCCTTCTCGCGCACGATGCCCAGCGCCGTGAGCATCGCTGGAATAAAGGCGAGGATCAGCGCCATCACCCCGGGGCCGATAGCGTTGACGCTGACCACGTCCTGGTTATAGCGAAAGCGGGTTTCCAGTTTGGCCACCGGCCTGGTGTTCAGCGCCGGGCTGCTTTGCGCGGCCAGCTGTTCGAGGTTGGCCTGGTGCACGGCTTCGACGTAGTTGCGACTGGTCTCGGCGCGGAACGGCATGCCGCCATCCAGCCAGGCGGCCACGGCGGGTTGGCGACCGGCGTAGAGGTCGCGGCCGAAACCGGGGGGAATTTCCAGGGCCAGTTTGATCTCCGAGCGTTGCAAGCGCTGATGCAGCGCCTGGGCGTCGTGAATCGGCGGCTGTTCGGAAAAGTAGCGCGAGCCACGGAACGCTTCGAGGTAGGCGCGACTTTGCGGCGTCTGATCCTGGTCGTAGACGGCAAAGGCGAGGTTCTCCACGTCCAGGGAGATGCCGTAGCCGAAGATCACCATCATGAACAACGCACCGGCGAGGGCGAAGGCCAGGCGTACCTTGTCGCGCAGCAGTTCCTTGCCTTCGCGGCTGGCGACGGCCAGCAGCCGGCTCGGGCTGAATCGGCGAGTGTGTTCAGGCAGTGGCTGGCCTGGCGCTGGATTGACAGGCTCGGGTGCGGGCGGTGCAGGACTGTCGTTTTGCGCCTGTTCCAGGCAACGGACGAACGCGTCTTCCAACGTCGTGCCGGCAAACTGTTGCTGGAGCGCGGCCGGAGTATCGCAGGCGAGGACTTTGCCGGCGTGCATCAAGGAGATGCGGTCGCAGCGCTGGGCTTCGTTCATGAAGTGGGTGGAAAGAAAGATCGTCACCCCTTGCTCGCGGGATAACTCGATCAGCAGGCGCCAGAAATCATCCCGCGCCGCCGGGTCGACGCCGGAAGTCGGTTCGTCGAGGATCAGCACTTCCGGGCGATGCAGCACCGCGACCGCCAGTGACAGACGCTGGCGCAGGCCCAGGGGCAGGGCGCCGGATTGCTCTTCGGCGATGCTGCCCAGGTCGAAGCGCCGGATCAGTTCTTCAATACGTGACGCACTCTCGGCCTTGGGCAGGTCGAACAGGCGCGCGTGCAACTCCAGGTTCTGCCGCACGCTGAGTTCGCCGTACAGCGAGAAGCTTTGCGACATGAAGCCGACGCGCTTGCGGGTGGCCAGGTCCTTGGCATCCACCGGCTGGCCGAGCAGGGTCGCGCTGCCTTCGCTGGCGGGCATCAGGCCGGTGAGGACCTTCATGGTGGTGGTCTTGCCGCAGCCATTGGAGCCGAGGAAACCGAAAATCTCACCGCGACCGATGGCGAAGCTGACCTTGTTAACGGCGGTGAAGTCGCCGAAACGCAGGGTCAGTTCATGGGCTTCGATGGCGATTTCGCGGTTGTCGCTGTTGCGCGGGGGAATCACCAGCGCCGTAGCGTTGTGGCCGCTGTCACCCTGGAAGTGGGTAAAGGCGTCGTCCAGCTTGCCGCTGGGGGTGACGGCCGCCAGCTCCTGGCTCAAGCCGGCGGCGATCAGTTTGCCGTTGTCGAGCATCAGGCAGTGTTCGAACTGCTCGGCTTCTTCCATATAGGCCGTGGCCACCAGCAGGGTCAGTTGCGGGCGTTGCCGACGCACGTCTTCCACCAGTTCCCAGAAGTGCCGGCGCGACAGCGGGTCGACGCCGGTGGTCGGCTCGTCGAGGATCAGCAGGTCCGGTTCGTGGATCAGCGCGCAGCACAGGCCGAGCTTCTGTTTCATGCCGCCGGACAGCTTGCCCGCCGGCCGTTCGGCAAAGCGCGCCAGGTCGGTGGCCAGCAGCAGGCTGTGCATGCGCTGCTCGCAGTCGTCTTTCGACAGGCCGAACAAGGTGGCGAAAAAGCGGATGTTCTCGCTGATCGACAGGTCCGGGTACAGATTCCCGCCCAGGCCCTGGGGCATGAAGGCGATGCGCGGGTACAGGCTGTTGCGGTGACGTCGTTGGTCGATGGAGCCACCGAGCACTTGCAATTGCCCCTGTTGCAGCTTTTTCACCCCGGCAATCAGTCCCAGCAGGCTGGATTTGCCCGCGCCATCCGGGCCGATCAAGGCGCAGCGGGTGCCGCTGGGCAGGCTGAAGGCGATGTCGATCAACGCTTGCCGGGAACCGTAGGCGTGACACAGGCCTTCGGCTTGCAGCGCCAGGGCGCTCATTGCAGGTTGGCCGGCCAGTCCACAGTCGCTGTGCGCACGTAGCCGGCGCCCGGCATTCCCGGCTTGGCCTCGGGCACGGCGCTCGGTTCAGTCAGCTTGAGTTTGACCCGGAACACCAGCTTTTGCCGTTCGTCGCGGGTTTCCACCTCCTTGGGGGTGAATTGCGACTTGGCGGCGACGAAGCTGATTTTCGCTGGCAATGGCCGCTCGGGCAGGGCGTCGAGCAACACCCGCGCGTCACTGCCGACGGTCAGGCGACCGGTGACGGAGGCGGGCAGGTAAAGGTTCATGTACTGGTCGTTGGGGTCGATCAGCAGCAACACCCGGCCACCGGCGCCGAGCACTTCGCCGGGTTCGGCCAGGCGCAGCTGGATCACTCCGTCGATCGGCGCCCGCAGGCTGCTGTCATCGATCTCGCTGTTCAACTGGGCGACTTGCGCCTGGGCGGCACGGATGGCCGCCGAAACCGCCGCGACCTGGGCGTTCGCCGCTTGCACCGCGGCGTTTCCGGTGTCCAGCCGGGCCTGTTGCTGGTCGAGGATCTGCTGGCTGGCGAAACCGCGCTTGAACAACTCCTGGGAGCGCTTGATTTCCTGGTTGGCCAGCAGTACTTCGCTTTGGCGCAGCTGCACATTGGCCTGGGCTGCGGCGTAGTTCTGCCGGGCACGGAGCACTTCGGCCTCGGCCTGATTGCGCTGCGCTTCCAGGGTGCGGGTGTCCATACGGGCGAGCAGTTGGCCCTTGAGCACCTTGTCGCCTTCATCGACGTGCACCTCGGCCAGGCGCCCGGGAACCTTGCTGGCGATCTGCACTTCAGTGGCTTCGAGGCGCCCGTTGCCGACGCTGAGGCCTTCCGGCAGGCGGTCGTTGAGGGATTTCCAGTAGCCGAAGCCACCCGCTCCGACCAGCAGGGTCAGCAGGGCGAGGGCAAAAAGACGGGGTGAGCGATGGTTCGTCGACATGAGTGCATCCTGCAATCGTAGCGTCCTAGTCTGACGGCATCAGGGGGCTGGCCACTTGATGCCGGTCAAATGAAACGCCAGCCTAACCCGATTGCACAGGGCGATGCACCTGTCGAGGCGGTGACTGTCGGGTTCTGCTCCTCAGCGCAGTGCGAGCACGGCAGCCCATTGCTCGTCAGTGACCGGCATCACCGAAAGCCGGCTGCCTTTTTGCACCAGGGGCATCTGTTCCAGGGCACTTTGCTGCTTCAGGTAGTCGAGCCTTAGTACCTTTGGAAAGGTTTCCACGTGCGCGACGTTGATCGCACTCCAGGGATTCTTGTCGGCGTTGGCCTTGGGATCGAAGTAATGGCTCTCGGGTTCCAGCGCTGTCGGGTCCGGATAGGCCGCTTCGACAATTCGTCCGATGCCGGCAATGCCAGGCTCGGGGCAACTCGAGTGATAGAAGAAAAACTCGTCACCCACCGCCATGGCTCGCAGGAAATTGCGCGCCTGATAGTTGCGAACCCCGTCCCAACGGGCTTCGCCGAGCTTTTCCAGGCCTTTGATCGAGAGCTCGTCGGGCTCGGATTTCATCAGCCAATAGGCCATCTTTTATGCTCCAAAAGCAGGGGGCGCGAAGGATAAGGGTAAATATATGACAAACCGACGGTCGGTTGACGCCAGCGTTTGCGTGTCGCCTCACGTTACCGCAAAATGCCGGACTTTTAAGCAAGACGCGGCAAGCACGGCCTGGAATGGACACGGCTGCTGACATCGTGTGTGACACGCCTTGAGGGGGGCAATCGATGCAACGCAAGCCGGATTTACTCTGGGTACTGGTGATCGTGTTTGGTCTGGGTGTGGTGACGACCGGTTACGCACAGAGCCTGTGGGCCAACAAGACCGATGCGCCGATCGAGCTCGCGCAACAGATCCAGCCCTTCAAGCGCTAAGGTTCAAGTGTCAAGGATCGCCGGGTCGGCAACGTACCACTGGCGATCGGTCACCGTGCCCTGCAGCGGCACATCCCAACTGGCTTGCGCCAGCTTCCCGACTTTCTGACATTCGTGGGCCAGGCCCATCAGCGTCGGCTTGCGCCAGCTTTTGCGGCGCTCCAGATAGGCCAGGCTGCGGTCATAGAAACCACCGCCCATGCCCAGGCGCCCACCTTCCTCGTCAAAACCGACCAGCGGTAGCAGCACCAGGTCCAGCGCCCAGACCTTGCGCTGGCGTGCCGGGTTGACCTGTGGCTCGAGAATGCGGAAGCGATTGGGCAGCAGTTTTTCGCCGGGACGAATGCGCTGGAAGACCATCTTCGTCCGGGGCCAGGCGCTGAGCACCGGCAGATAAGTGGCCTTGCCCCGACGCTGGGCGGCGCGCAGCAACAGGCGCGGATCGATTTCACCGTCGGTGGGCAGGTACAGGGAGATGTGTCTGGCGCGGCGAAACAACGGATGTTGAGCCAGTTGTCGATACAGCCCGCGGGCGGCTTGCTGTTGCTGGCTGCCGGTCAGTGCGCGGCGGGCCTTGCGCAACTGGCGTCGAAGTTGCGGGCGGGAAAGCGGCGCAGGTTCGGTCATCGTCTTGGGCCGTTCGGGTGTCGATTGCGCCAGAAGGGCGTGATCGTAAAAAGCCGATGCCAGCAGGAACTGGCATCGGCTTGAATCAGGCTCCCCGGATGAACCGCTGCTGACTTAGCCCTTGAACCCGAAAGTTCAAGGTGGAAGATGCAGTAGGCTTTAAGGCTTTCCGTCTAGCGGACATGCACACCAGCCCAACGTGCAACCTCCAGGGTAGTGCGAATCGGCTCAGGGACATCGTCAACTGGCAAGCACCCCAGGGAGTGGCGCGAGTATACCGCAACCACCCCAAGGAATCAGCTTTTGCCTACATCCTGATCGGACGCAAGCACCAGGTCGACGCGATCGAGCAGGTCACGCACCTGTTCGCGGGTCGAGCCACTGGCCTGCACGTCCGGTCGTTCCTGGCTGTGCAGCAGGTCATGGGTGATGTTCAAGGCGGCCATCACGGCAATGCGGTCGGCGCCGATGACTTTGCCGCTGCTGCGGATTTCGCGCATCTTGCCGTCCAGGTAGCGGGCGGCGCTCACCAGATTGCTGCGTTCTTCCTGGGGGCAGATGATCGAATACTCTTTGTCGAGGATCTGCACGGTGACGCTATTGCTTGAACTCATGAGTCTTGCTCCAGGGCCTTGAGGCGCGAAATCATCGATTCGACCTTACGCCGGGCGATTTCATTTTTTTCAATGAGGTGCGCGCGTTCCTCGCGCCAGGTTTTTTCCTGAGCTAGTAAGAGTCCGTTTTGGCTCTTTAGTTGCTCGACTCGGGTAATTAGCAACTCGAGTCTGGCCATCAGCGCTTGCAGGTCGTCGTCTTCCATTGTCTTCACTGTCTGATGGGGGGCGGACTTCAGGCGCGATCTCGCACCGCGTGGTGTCAGATGCTCAGCGTTAACATCGCGAGCAGGCTCGCTCCTACAGGGGAGTCGATGTAGGATACAAGGCCTTCATTCTAGACATAGCGCCGCTTGGCGCCTAGCTGCCCATGCCCATTCAGAATTCTCCGTACCAAGCCTTCGCCACCCTGCTGCAAACCAGCGGCCATCCTGTCTCGCCTGCCGAACTGCACGGCCTGTTGCTCGGCCGCAGCTGTGCCGGCGCCGGCTTTGACGCCGAAGGATGGCTGATCGATGCCGCCGAACTGCTCGAAAGCGAGCCGCAGGACAATGTCCGCAACGCCTTGATCGGCCTGCAGGAGATGGTCAAGGGCGAGCTGACCGGCGACGACATGACCGTGGTCCTGCTGCTGCCAACCGATGACGCTCCGCTGGCCGAGCGTGCGGTTGCGCTGGGCGAGTGGTGCCAGGGTTTCCTCAGCGGTTTTGGCCTGAACTGCCGCGACAGCAGCATGCTGAGCACCGAAGCCACCGAGGTTTTGCAGGATCTTTCGGCCATTTCCCAGGTCCAGGACGCTCTTGAAGAGTCCGACGACGGCGAAAACGACTATATGGAAGTCATGGAGTACCTGCGGGTCGCCCCATTGCTGCTGTTTACCGAGACCAAAAAAGCCGACGAACCGGCTGCTGCCAAGCCATCGCTGCATTAATCAACTGCTGGAAAGGGACCCCCATCTGCCCATGATTCATATCCCGAAATCGGAATACAGCCGCCGCCGCAAGGCGTTGATGGCGCAGATGGAACCCAACAGCATTGCAATCCTGCCGGCCGCTGCGGTGGCCATCCGCAATCGCGACGTCGAGCACGTCTACCGCCAGGACAGCGACTTCCAGTACCTCAGCGGTTTCCCCGAGCCCCAGGCGGTCATCGTCCTGATCCCGGGGCGCGAGCACGGCGAGTACATCCTGTTCTGTCGCGAGCGCAATGCCGAGCGCGAGCTCTGGGACGGCCTGCGCGCCGGCCAGGAAGGCGCGATTCGCGACTTCGGCGCTGACGATGCTTTCCCGATTACCGATATCGACGACATTCTCCCCGGCCTGATCGAAGGCCGTGACCGGGTGTACTCGGCAATGGGCAGCAACGCGGAATTCGACCGGCACCTGATGGAGTGGATCAACGTGATTCGCTCCAAGGCGCACCTCGGTGCCCAGCCACCGAAGGAATTCGTTGCCCTGGATCATCTGCTGCATGACATGCGCCTGTATAAATCGGCGGCAGAGGTCAAGGTGATGCGCGAAGCCGCGCGGATTTCCGCCCAGGCCCATATTCGCGCGATGCAGGCCAGCCGAGCCGGCTTGCACGAGTTCAGCCTCGAAGCCGAACTGGACTACGAGTTCCGCAAGGGCGGAGCAAAAATGCCGGCCTATGGCTCGATCGTCGCTGCCGGACGCAACAGCTGCATCCTGCACTACCAGCAGAATGACGCGTTGCTCAGGGATGGCGACCTGGTGCTGATCGACGCCGGTTGCGAGATCGACTGCTACGCCAGCGATATCACCCGCACCTGGCCGGTCAACGGCAGGTTTTCGGCGGAGCAGAAGGCGATCTACGAGCTGGTACTGGCTGCGCAGGAAGCCGCGTTTGCCCAGATCGCGCCGAACAGGCACTGGAACCAGGCGCACGAAGCCACGGTGCAGGTGATCACCGCCGGTCTGGTCGAGCTGGGGTTGTTGCAGGGTGAGGTCGACGAACTGATCGCCAGCGAAGCTTATAAAGCGTTCTACATGCACCGCGCCGGGCATTGGCTGGGCATGGATGTGCACGATGTCGGCGAGTACAAGGTCGGCGGTGAGTGGCGGGTGCTGGAGGTCGGCATGGCCCTGACTGTGGAGCCGGGCATCTACATTGCCCCGGACAATCAGAACGTAGCGAAGAAATGGCGCGGCATTGGCGTGCGCATCGAGGATGACGTGGTGGTGACCAAGCAAGGCTGTGAAATCCTGACCCATGGGGTGCCGAAGACGGTTGCCGAGATCGAGGCGCTGATGGCCGCTGCCCGGGCCCAGGTCGCATGAGCCGGGTCAATCTGGCAATCATCGGTGGCGGGCTGGTTGGCGCCAGTCTGGCGCTGGCCTTGCAGGCGGGCGCCAAGGCGCGTGGCTGGAAGATCGTGCTGATCGAACCTTTCGCGCCCGGTGACAGCTACCAGCCGAGTTACGACGCGCGGTCCTCGGCGTTGTCCTACGGCGCGCAGCAGATTTACCAGCGCCTGGGCCTGTGGCAGGCGATTTCGCGGCGTGCCGAGCCGATCAAGCAGATTCATGTGTCGGACCGTGGACGTTTTTCCACCGCCCGTCTGTCGGCGATGGAAGAGGGCGTTCCGGCCCTCGGCTACGTGGTGGAAAACGCCTGGCTGGGCCAATGCCTGTGGCAGGGCCTGGACAAGGACGTGATCAGTTGGCGTTGCCCGGCCGAGGTCACGCGCATGGAACCGCTGGAAGACGGCTATCGACTGACCCTCAATGATGAAACCAGCCTTGAGTGCGACCTGGCGGTGTTGGCCGACGGCGGCCGTTCCGGGTTGCGCGAGCAACTGGGCATCGGCGTCAAGACGCGTCCGTATCACCAGAGCGCCTTGATCGCCAACATCACCCCGAGCGAAGCGCACAACGGCATGGCCTTCGAGCGCTTCACCGACGACGGGCCGATGGCCCTGTTGCCGCTGCCGGAAAATCGCTGCGCGCTGGTCTGGACCCGCCTGGGCATGGACGCGCAACGCCTGGCGGCGCTGGATGAGCGCAGTTTCCTCAGTGAGTTGCAGGGCGTGTTCGGATATCGCCTGGGCACGCTCAAGCAGGTCGGGGCGCGGCATTTGTATCCGCTGTCGCTGATCGAAGCCGAGGAGCAGGTACGCCCGCATCTGGCGGTCTTGGGCAACGCCGCCCACAGCTTGCATCCGATTGCCGGGCAGGGCTTCAACCTGTCCTTGCGCGACGCCCAGGCCCTGGCCGAAGCCTTGCTCGCCAGCGATGGCAAGCCGGGGGAGTTCGCCACCCTGCAGGCTTATCGCGAGCGCCAGCGCCTGGACCAGAACCTCACCGTTGGCTTCTCCGATCAGGTCACGCGGCTGTTCGGCAGCACCCAGCCGCTGGTTTCCCTGGGGCGCAATATCGGCCTGTTGGGCCTCGACCTGTTGCCACCGGCCAAACGCTGGTTCGCCCGGCAGGCCATGGGGCTGGGGACGCGTCCGGATGTTTGAGTGGTTGACCCGCAAAGTCGGCAAGGCACGGTTGATGCGCATCCTGATGTGCTTTTACCCGCCCTATATCGGCGCCGGCGTGCGCGTGCGGCAGATCAGCGACGACTTTCGCGATGTCCAGGTGAGCATGGGGCTGGGCTGGTACAACCGCAATTACGTGGGCACCCAGTTCGGCGGCAGCCTGTACTCGATGATCGACCCGTTTTTCATGCTGATGCTCATGGAAAACCTTGGGCGCGACTACATCGTCTGGGACAAGTCGGCCGATATCGACTTCATCTCCCCCGGCAAGGGCCCGGTGTTCGCCCGCTTTCGCATTGATCAGGGTTTGCTCGACGAGGTGCGCGAGCAAACCGCCAATGGCGAGAAGTACCTGCCGCAGTTGCGGATCGATATTCACGACGGCGCTGGCACTCTGGTTGCCCGGGTCGAGAAAACCCTTTACGTGCGGCTCAAGCCGCAAGCGAGACAGGCTTAAAGCATGGACATGCGCGCAGATCTGCTGATTGTCGGGGCTGGAATGGTCGGCAGTGCCCTGGCACTGGCGCTACAGGACAGTGGCCTGGAAGTGTTGCTGCTCGACGGCAGCCCCATGAGCGTCAAACCCTTCGATGCGCAATCGGCCTTCGAACCGCGGGTCAGTGCGTTGTCCGTCGCCAGCCAGCGCATTCTCGAACGCCTGGGTGTCTGGGACGGCGTGCTCAAGCGGCGCAGCAGTCCGTACTCCGACATGCAGGTGTGGGACGGCAGCGGCACCGGGCAGATCCACTTCTCGGCGGCCAGCGTGCATGCCGAGACGCTGGGACACATCGTCGAGAACCGGGTGGTCCAGGACGCACTGCTCGAGCGCCTGCACGATTGCGACCTGGGCCTGCTGGCCAATGCGCGGCTGGAGCAGATGCGCCGCTCCGGTGACGATTGGCTGCTGACCCTGGCTGACGGCCGCACCCTGCGCGCTCCACTGGTGATTGCCGCGGATGGCGCCAACTCGGCCGTGCGCCGGCTGACTGGGGTGGCCACCCGGGAATGGGATTATCTGCACCATGCAATCGTTACCAGCGTGCGCAGTTCCCAACCACACCAGATGACGGCCTGGCAGCGTTTCACCGATGACGGTCCGTTGGCCTTCCTGCCGCTCGAGCGCGACGGCCAGCACGACTGGTGTTCGATTGTCTGGTCGACCACGCCTGAGCAGGCGCAACGCCTGATGGCGCTGGACGAGGCAGCGTTCTGCGCGGAACTGGAGCGGGCCTTCGAAGGGCGCCTGGGTCGCGTGCTCAGCGCCGATCCACGGCTCTGCGTGCCGCTGCGTCAGCGGCATGCCAAGCGTTACGTGGCAGAGGGACTGGCGCTGATCGGCGACGCCGCGCACACCATTCACCCGCTGGCCGGGCAGGGCGTCAACCTCGGTTTCCTCGACGCCGCGGTGCTCGCCGAAGTGTTGTTGCAAGCCGCCAGCCGTGGCGAGCGCCTGGCGGATGTGAAGGTGCTCAGTCGCTACGAGCGGCGGCGCATGCCCCACAACCTGGCGTTGATGGCGGCGATGGAAGGCTTCGAGCGGCTGTTCCAGGCCGACCCCTTGCCGGTGCGCTGGCTGCGTAATACCGGTTTGAAAATGGTCGATCAGATGCCCGAGGCCAAGGCGCTGTTTGTGCGTCAGGCCCTGGGTTTGAGCGGCGATCTGCCGGAGTTGGCCAAGGCCTGAGGGCGCCGCGCAACATCTGGTAACTTGTGCGGCGGAGGGATCGGTTGAGCTGGTAAATGTGAGTCCTTATCATTTCGGCTCTTTTTCGCAATCGAGAGACCGCTCCCATGTTGGCACCGAAGCGTCTACTGACCGCCCTTGCCCTGACCCTGATTGGCACCACGGCACAGGCTGCCGACGAGGTGGTGGTCTACTCCTCGCGCATCGACGAGTTGATCAAGCCGGTCTTCGATGCCTACACCGAGAAAACCGGTGTCAAAGTGAAGTTCATCACCGACAAGGAAGCGCCGCTGATGCAGCGCATCAAGGCTGAAGGTGAGAACGCCACCGCCGACCTGCTGCTGACCGTTGACGCCGGTAACCTCTGGCAGGCCGAGCAGATGGGCATCCTGCAGCCGTTCACCTCGAAAACCATCGACGCCAATATTCCCCCGCAATACCGCGCCAAGTCCCATGCCTGGACCGGCCTGAGCCTGCGCGCCCGGACCCTGGTGTACTCCACCGAACGGGTCAAGCCGAGCGAGTTGACCACCTACGAAGCCCTGGCCGACAAACAGTGGGAAGGCCGCCTGTGCCTGCGTACCGCGAAGAAGGTCTACAACCAGTCGCTGACCGCCACGCTGATCGAAACCCATGGCGAAGCCAAGACCGAAGCGATCATCAAGGGCTGGGTAAATAACCTCGCCACCGACGTGTTCTCCGATGACAACGCAGTGATGCAGGCGATTGCCGCCGGGCAGTGCGACGTGGGTATCGTCAACACCTACTACTACGGCCGCCTGCACCAGCAGAACCCGGACCTGCCGGTCAAACTGTTCTGGCCGAACCAGGCCGACCGTGGCGTGCACGTCAACCTGTCGGGCATCGGCCTGACCAAATACGCCCCGCATCCAGCGGCCGCCAAGGCGCTGGTGGAGTGGATGACCACGCCTGAGGCGCAAAAGATCTTTGCCGACGTCAACCAGGAATTTCCGGCCAACCCGAGCGTGAAACCCTCGGCAGAAGTGGCCGCCTGGGGTCAGTTCGTTCCGGACGCGTTGCCGGTTGAAGTGGCGGGTAAGCGCCAGGCCGAGGCCATTCGCTTGATGGACCGTGCTGGCTGGAACTGAGTCAGCCGGTATACTGCGCCCCGCACTAGCGGGGCGTTTTGTTTGGGGGCCTGCCTCCGCCATCCCTGTGCTGCCTGTTTCCTCTGCTTGAGATCTCGCCCTGTGGCCCATCCCGCCCAACGTCGCTGGTATCCGCTGGTTTTCGCCGTCGCCGCCCTGGTCCTGCTGCCGCTGAGCGTGCTGTTGCTGTCGTGGCAATCCGTCGATGGGCAAATCTGGTCGCACCTGTGGGACACCCAGATGCCGCGCCTGCTGGGCAATACCCTGACGCTGATCCTCGGGGTTGGCGTCGGGGTAACACTGCTGGGGGTGAGCCTGGCCTGGCTCACCAGCCTCTGCGAGTTTCCCGGGCGCCGCTGGCTCGATTGGGCGCTGATGCTGCCCTTTGCGATTCCGGCCTATGTCCTGGCATTCGTGTTCGTCGGCCTGCTGGACTTCTCCGGCCCGGTGCAAAGCCTGCTGCGCGAATGGTTCGGCAGCGGCCTGCGCCTGCCACGGGTGCGCTCCACAGGCGGGGTGATCCTGGTGCTGGTGCTGGTGTTCTACCCCTACGTCTACCTGTTGGCGCGAACTGCATTTCTGGCTCAGGGTAAGGGGCTGATGGAAGCGGCGCGGGTGCTCGGGCAATCGCCATGGCAGGCGTTCTGGCGCGTCGCCCTGCCCATGGCGCGCCCGGCGATCGGCGCCGGTGTGGCCCTGGCACTGATGGAGACCCTGGCGGATTTCGGTGCGGTGTCGGTGTTCAACTTCGACACCTTTACCACCGCGATCTACAAGACCTGGTACGGCTTCTTCAGCCTGTCCAGCGCTGCCCAATTGGCCAGCCTGTTGCTGCTGGTGGTGATGGTGCTGCTGTACGGCGAGCGGCGCGCCCGGGGTGCCAGTCGCGCGAGCAATGAGCGGCCGCGTGGCAAGGCGCTGTATCACCTGCGTGGGCTCAAGGCGCTGGCGGCGAGCACCTGGTGTGGCCTGGTGTTCGCCTGCGCGTTCGTGATCCCGTTGCTGCAGTTGCTGGCGTGGTTCTGGCAGCGCGGCCGCTTCGACCTTGATGACCGTTACTCGGCGCTGATCCTGCACACCTTGTACCTGGGTGCGATGGCGGCGCTGATCACCGTCAGCGTGGCCATGGTCCTGGCGTTCGCCCGCCGCCTGGCGCCGACCCGGGCCGTCCGTTCCGGGATCAGCGTGGCGAACATCGGCTATGCGTTGCCCGGTTCGGTGCTGGCGGTATCGATCATGCTGGCGTTCAGTTACCTGGACCGCGAGCTGGTGGTGCCCTTGTCGAGCTGGCTGGGCGGGGCCGGCAAGCCGTTGCTGCTGGGCAGCGTGGCGGCCTTGTTGCTGGCCTATCTGGTGCGGTTCATTGCGGTGGCCTATGGGCCGCTGGAAAACAGCCTGGCACGGATTCGTCCATCGTTGCCCGAAGCCGCCCGCAGCCTGGGCGTGAGCGGCCCGCGACTGTTTTTCAAAGTGTATCTGCCGCTGCTGCTGCCGGGGACCCTGAGCGCGGCGCTGTTGGTATTCGTCGATGTGCTCAAGGAAATGCCCGCGACCCTGCTGATGCGCCCGTTCGGCTGGGACACGCTGGCGGTGCGGATCTTCGAAATGACCAGCGAAGGCGAGTGGGCGCGCGCCTCCTTGCCAGCCCTGACCCTGATTCTGGTGGGGCTGTTGCCGGTCATCGGCTTGATCCGCCGTTCGGCTCATCGCATCGGTTAGGTGCCAGTCCTACACCTTGCGGCTACAATGCGCGGCATTCGGTGCGGATCGTCCTTCAGACCGGGTAGCTGAAATTGGCTGAAAGCCTTCTATTCTGAGGCTTTCACCCCGATGGCACCTGTTCGCACCTTCGCCACGCCCGGAAGGAGAAACCCATGGGACAGCGTACGCCTCTGTATGACCTTCATCTCGCCCTCGGCGCGAAGATGGTCGATTTTGGCGGTTGGGATATGCCACTGCATTACGGCTCGCAGGTCGAGGAACACCATCAGGTGCGCCGCGATTGCGGGGTGTTCGATGTTTCCCATATGACCGTGATCGATGTCAGCGGCCCACAGGCCAAGGCCTGGCTCCAGTATCTGCTGGCCAATGATGTCGAGCGCCTGCACAGCAACGGCCGTGCCCTGTACAGCGCCATGCTCAATGAGCGTGGCGGCATCGTCGACGACATGATCGTCTATCGCCAGGAAGACGGTTACCGCCTGGTGGTGAACGCCGCCACCCGTGATCAGGACCTGGCCTGGATGCAGGCGCAGATCGGCCAGTTCCAGGTACAACTGCACGAGCGCCGCGACCTGGCAATGCTGGCGATCCAGGGGCCGCACGCCCGGCAGAAGATTGCCGAACTGGTCAGCCAGTCTCGTGGCACCCTGATCCAGCAGCTCAAGCCTTTCGAAGGCCAGTACGACGGCGACTGGTTCATTGCCCGAACCGGCTACACCGGCGAGGACGGCCTGGAAATTGCCATGCCGGCCGACCAGGCCCCGGCATTCTTCAACGACCTGGTCGGCGCCGGCATCTCGCCCATCGGCCTCGGCGCCCGCGACACCTTGCGCCTGGAGGCCGGCATGAACCTCTACGGCCAGGACATTCACCAGGACGTTTCGCCGCTGGCCTCGAACATGGCCTGGAGCATTGCCTGGGATCCCGCCGCACGTCCGTTCATCGGCCGGGCCGCGCTGGAGGCCGAGCGTACGGCAGGCGTACAGCACAAACTGGTCGGCCTGGTGCTCGAAGAGCGCGGGGTTTTACGTGCGCACCAAGTGGTGCGCATCGCTGATGTTGGCGAAGGAGAGATCACCAGTGGTAGTTTCTCTCCTACGCTTAGCAAATCGATCGCCCTGGCGCGATTGCCAATGGCAACCGCCGACCGCGCAGAAGTGGAAATCCGTGGCAAGTGGTACCCGGTTCGGGTGGTAAAACCGACCTTCGTGCGGCATGGCAAAACCTTGATCTAACCATTTCCGGCGGGCCAACACCGCTGACATTTATTCTTGAGGACACAGAACATGAGCGATATCCCTGCCGAACTGCGTTTTGCCGAAAGTCACGAATGGGCGCGCCTGGAAGCCGATGGCACGGTCACGGTAGGCATCAGCGATCACGCTCAGGAAGCGTTGGGCGACGTGGTATTCGTCGAGCTGACCGAGGTGGGCAATGTGTTCGGTGCTGGCGACCAGGCCGGTGTAGTGGAGTCGGTCAAGGCTGCTTCGGACATCTACTCGCCGGTTGCCGGTGAAGTGATCGCCGTCAACGAAGAGCTGAGCGCCAACCCTGAACTGCTCAACTCCGAGCCTTACGACGCGTGGATCTTCAAGCTCAAGCCAAGCACCCCGGCTGAGCTGGAAAAACTCCTCGACGCTGCCGGCTACAAGGCCGCCATCGGCGAGTGATGCGCACGCAGGAGCCGCTTAGCCGGCTCCTGCGCCAACGCCGTCAGCGCTGCAGTACGGTTTTCACCGCTGCCACCACCCGTTCCACATCGGCGGTGTTCATGGTGGAAAACATCGGCAACGACACGATCAGCCGGCCAACACGCTCGGCCACCGGGAACATCCCCTCCTTGAAACCGCGCTCGCGGTACAGACTCAGCAGATGAATCGGCGGGTAGTGATAGCCGATGCCAATCCCCAGTTCCTGCATTTTTTCCATGAAGGTGGCGCGTGCCGGTAGGCCGTCCGTGCGCTCAGGCAGTACCAGTTGGAACAGGTGCCAGTTGCTCTGGGTGAAATCCGCCGGCGGTAGCTGCGCGCCGTAACGTTCTTCGAAGTCGCTGCCGAAGCACTCGAAATAATGCTTGGCCAGCATGCGGCGCTGGGCAGTGATCGCCTCGATCCCGGCAAACTGGCCGAGGCCGATGGCCGCTGCGATGTCGGTCATGTTGAATTTACCGCCGAGCACGTCCACATCGAGGCCGTCGAAACCGCTGCGGGTCACCCCTTGCAGGCGATATTTTTCCGCCAGCCGCGCTTCTTCAGGGGTGTTGAGCACCAGGCAACCGCCTTCCGAGCAGGTGACGTTCTTGTTCGCCTGAAAGCTGAACGAGACGAAATCCCCGGTGGCACCGATCCGCTGCCCCTTCCAGCTGGAACCCAGCGCCTGGGCGGCGTCCTCGACCACCCGCAGGCCATGTTTGCGGGCAATCGCATACAGGCGCGACATGTCCACTGGCAAACCGGCAAGGTACACCGGAATGATGGCCTTGGTGCGCGGGGTGATGGCGGCTTCCAGCTGGTCGAGATCGATGTTGCGGGTGATCGGGTCGATATCGGCAAACACCGGCGTGGCCCCGACTTCGAGGATCACGTTGGCCGTTGCCACCCAGGAAATGGGCGTGGTGATGACCTCGTCACCGGCGCCGATGCCGGCGATGCGCAGGGCGATTTCCATGGTGCAGGTGCCGGAGTTGAAGGTGCGTACCGGACGACCACCGAAAAACTCCGAGAGTTGCGCTTCAAAGGCCTGGACCTTGGGCCCGCTGGTGATCCAGCCGGAACGCAGGACCTCGCCGACGGCGCTGATGGTGGCTTCATCGATGACAGGTTTGGAAAACGGCAGAAAAGGCAGTTGGCTCATGACGATCAGGGCACCTGATGGGCGGACGTAGTTGAGACGCGCAATAGAATGGCTCCGATTGGCCGAAGACACCATACCCTGCGCACAGGGCAGCTATGCTGCCTGAACCGAGTTGAACAGACGCTGAGCGCCAATCAAGAGAGAGCCCGTCATGTCCCAAATGCCCAGCTTGAGCCAGTTACGCGACCCCAATGCCTTCCTGCGCCGCCACCTGGGGCCGGACGCCGCCGAACAACAGGCGATGCTCGACAGCCTGGGGCTCGGCAGCCGGGTCGAGTTGATCGAGCAGACGGTGCCGCCGGGCATTCGTTTCAATCGCGCACTGGACCTGCCGCCGGCGTTGGACGAAGAGGCGGCGTTGGCAAAGCTGCGCGGATATGCCGAGCAGAATCAGGTGTGGACCAGCCTGATCGGCATGGGCTATCACGGGACCCTGACGCCGGCGGTGATTCTGCGCAACGTGCTGGAAAACCCCGGTTGGTACACCGCCTACACCCCTTATCAACCGGAGATTGCCCAGGGCCGGCTCGAAGCCCTGCTCAATTTCCAGCAATTGACCATCGACCTGACCGGTCTCGATCTGGCCAATGCCTCCTTGCTCGATGAAGCGACGGCCGCTGCAGAGGCCATGGCGCTGGCCAAGCGGGTGGCGAAGTCTAAAAGCAATCTGTTCTTCGTCGATGAAAACTGTCACCCGCAAACCATTTCCGTGGTCCAGACCCGCGCCGAGGGTTTCGGTTTCGAACTGATTATCGACGCTGTGGATAACTTGCCGCAGCATCAGGTGTTCGGCGCGCTGTTGCAGTATCCGGATACCCACGGCGAGATCCGCGACTTGCGGCCGCTGATCGACCACTTGCACGCCCAGCAGGCCCTGGCTTGCGTGGCGGCGGACTTGCTCAGCCTGTTGTTGCTGACGCCGCCCGGTGAAATGGGCGCCGACGTGGTGTTCGGTTCGTCCCAGCGCTTCGGCGTGCCGATGGGCTATGGCGGCCCGCATGCGGCGTTTTTTGCCAGTCGCGAGGAGTACAAGCGGGCGATCCCCGGGCGCATTATCGGTGTCTCGAAAGATGCCCGGGGCAATGTCGCGCTGCGCATGGCCCTGCAAACCCGCGAGCAGCATATCCGCCGCGAGAAGGCCAACTCGAACATCTGCACGGCCCAGGTGTTGCTGGCCAACATCGCCAGCTTCTACGCGGTCTACCACGGCCCGCAAGGGCTCAAGCGCATTGCGCAACGGGTGCACCGGTTGACCTGCATCCTCGCCGCCGGTCTTGAACGCAACGGTATTGCTCGCCTCAACCGACAGTTCTTCGACACCTTGACCCTTGAGGTGGGCGGCAGCCAGACCGCGATCATCGAAACCGCCAAGGCGGCGCAGATCAACCTGCGGATCCTGGGGCGGGGCCAGGTTGGCCTGAGCCTTGACGAAAGCTGCGACGAACGCACCGTGGCCAAGCTGTTCGACGTGTTCCTGGGTGCCGATCATGGGCTGCAGATTGCCGACCTGGACGCCGAGCCACTGGCGTCCGGCATCCCCGCCAGCCTGTTGCGCAGCAGCGCGTACCTGCGCCATCCGGTGTTCAACGCCCATCACAGCGAAACCGAGATGCTGCGCTACCTCAAGCAGTTGGAGAACAAGGACCTGGCGCTCAACCAGTCGATGATTCCGCTGGGCTCCTGCACCATGAAACTCAATGCCACCGCCGAGATGATCCCCATCACCTGGCCGGGCTTCGCCAACCTGCACCCCTTTGCGCCGAAGGATCAGGCGATGGGCTACAGCCTGATGATCACTGAGCTGGAGAGCTGGCTGTGTGCGATCACCGGTTTTGACGCGATCTGCATGCAGCCGAACTCCGGGGCTCAGGGCGAGTACGCCGGGCTGCTGGCGATCAGCAAGTACCATGCGAGCCGCCAGCAAGGGGCGCGGGACATTTGCCTGATCCCGGCATCGGCCCACGGCACCAACCCGGCTTCTGCGCAGATGGCCGGGATGCGTGTGGTAATTGTCGAGTGCGACGAGGCCGGCAACGTCGATCTGGAAGACCTGAAAACCAAGGCCGCAGCGGCAGGGGACAAACTGGCCTGCCTGATGGCGACTTACCCCTCGACCCATGGTGTGTACGAAGAGGGTATCAGCGAGATCTGCGAAGTTATCCACCGCCACGGCGGCCAGGTGTACATGGACGGCGCCAACCTCAATGCCCAGGTCGGCCTGGCGCGGCCGGCGGACATCGGTGCCGATGTCTCACACATGAACCTGCACAAGACCTTTTGCATTCCTCACGGCGGGGGCGGGCCGGGGATGGGGCCGATTGGCGTCCGTGCGCATCTTGCGCCGTTCGTCGCCAATCATCCGGTGGTGCCGCTGGACGGTCCGGATCCGCAGAACGGTGCCGTCAGCGCCGCGCCTTGGGGCAGTGCGAGTATTTTGCCGATCAGTTGGATGTACATCGCCATGATGGGCCCGCAACTGGCGGATGCCAGCGAGGTGGCGATTCTATCCGCCAACTACCTGGCCGAGCAGCTGTCGGGGGCCTTTCCGGTGCTGTTCAGCGGACGCAACGGACGGGTGGCCCATGAATGCATCCTCGATCTGCGGCCGCTGAAGGCGCTGACCGGGATCACTGAGGAAGACGTGGCCAAGCGCCTGATGGATTACGGCTTCCACGCGCCGACCATGTCGTTTCCGGTGGCCGGTACCTTGATGGTCGAGCCGACTGAAAGTGAGTCCAAGGCGGAGCTGGATCGTTTTATCAATGCGATGCTGAGTATCCGTGCGGAGATTTCCGAGGTGCAGAACGGCAGCTGGCCAGCCGAGGACAACCCGCTGAAACGTTCGCCCCATACCCTGGCGGACATCACCGGTGTCTGGGATCGACCCTACAGCATCGAGCAGGCCGTGACGCCGGACGCCCACACCCGGGCGCACAAGTACTGGCCGACGGTGAATCGGGTGGACAATGTGTACGGCGATCGGAATTTGTACTGTGCGTGTGTGCCGGTGGATGAGTATCGGTGAAATTCATCGTGGGTGGCGGTGAACCACTGTAGGAGCGAGCTTGCTCGCGAAGCACCTGAGGGCGCCGCAATCATTCAGAATGACCGCGTCATCGTTGACGTTCTTCGCGAGCAAAGCTCGCTCCTACAAAAAAGCAGCATTACTCGGCGGTGGTATTACGCGCCAGAATCGCATTGGCCAATTCCATGTCGCTGGCCTGCAGGCCCGGATGCTCGGCACGCACCTGGTGCATCGCTGATTCCAGGAACGGTCCGCGAATCGCGCCGTCGCTGGCAACGAAGCTGCTGGCGTCGTCCTGGGCCGCCGCGATCATCTTGTGATCCTTGGACGTCAGGTAGGTGGAGGCGGTGGTAGCACCGGAGGAAATCACGTTTCTCCAGAAAGTATCGGCCATGGCGGACCCGGCGCTCAGCGAGAGCAGGGCAAGGGTAGCGGCGGCCAGTTTGACGCGCATCGAGGGTGACTCCAGTGGTTTGGGAAGATCTGGCCGGTTGGATCGGCAAAGCGCATTTTTGTTCCGCGCCGGTCAATCCAGGTGTTCAACCACTATCACCACACCGTCCATCCCCACCACCCGCACTTTGGCGCCTTCGGGCGTATCCGGGCCCCGGGCCATCCACACGCCATCGGCGACCTTGATCTTGCCACGCCCGTCGACAATCGCCTGATGCACCACGTACACCTTGCCCAGCAGTTCCTGGCCGCGCAGGTTGAGGTTCGGCTCATCGCTGGTGCGCACCGCACTGCGCTGGCGGTACCACCAGTACAGGGCGGTGAGGATCGACAGCAAGCCGAACAGCAGGATCTGCCACTCCCACGACAGGCCGGGAATGATGAAGGTCAGCACGCCGACGGCGGCGGCCGCGAGACCAATCCACAGCAGATAACCGCCGGCACCGAACACTTCGAGAATCAGCAGCACTGTGCCCAGCGCCAGCCAGTCCCAGAATGAAAGCTGTTGCAGGAATGCCCACATAAATCGCGCCTCAGACCTTCTTGCCGTCGAACGTGGCCTTGACGATCTCGCCGATACCGCCGACCGCGCCAATCACCTGGCTGGCTTCCAGCGGCATCAGGATGACTTTGCTGTTGTTGGCCGAGGCCAGTTGGCCGAGTGCATCGATGTACTTTTGTGCGACGAAGTAGTTCACCGCCTGTACGTTGCCGTGGGCAATCGCTTCAGACACCACCTGGGTGGCCTTGGCCTCCGCTTCGGCCTGGCGCTCACGGGCTTCGGATTCGAGAAAGGCCGCCTGGCGACTGCCCTCGGCCTCGAGGATCTGCGCCTGCTTCTTGCCCTCGGCGGTGAGAATCGCCGAGGCGCGCAGGCCTTCGGCTTCCAGGATCTGTGCACGCTTGATCCGCTCGGCCTTCATCTGCCCGGACATGGCGGCCATCAGGTCGGCGGGTGGGCTGATGTCCTTGATTTCGATTCGGGTGATCTTGATGCCCCAGGGCGCGGTCGCTTCGTCGACGGTGCGCAGCAGTTTTTCGTTGATACCGTCGCGCTGGCTGAGCATGGCGTCCAGTTCCATCGAGCCGAGCACGGTACGGATGTTGGTCTGCAGCAGGTTGCGAATGGCGTGTTCGAGGTTGTTCACCTCGTAGGCCGCCTGTGCGGTGTTGACCACCTGGAAGAAGCACACGGCATCGATCTGCACCGTGGCGTTGTCGGCGGTGATGACTTCCTGCGGCGGAATATCCAGCACGCTTTCCATCACGTTGATCTTGCGGCCGATGCGGTCCATCACCGGAATGATGATGTTCAGGCCTGGCTTGAGGGTGTTGGTGTAGCGGCCAAAGCGCTCGACGGTCCATTGATAGCCCTGGGGAACCACTTTGAACCCCATGAACAGAATGGCGACCACCAGGCCAAGGAAAAGCAGAAGTACGCTACCGGTTTGCATGAAAAATCCCTGTTCAGTCAATGAAGGTGCAGGCCTGAGTGTAGCGGCGCGAAGATGCCCGCGGCACGGATTACTTCTGTGCAGAGTGTGGCGTTACCCGCAGGACTTCCTCGACGCTGGTCAGTCCGGCAGCGATTTTCTGCGCGCCGGCTTCGCGCAGGCTGCACATGCCGTCCTTGAGCGCCTGCTCCCGCAGGGCCTGGACGTCGGTGTCCGGGCTGATCAGGGCCTTGAGGCGGTCGCTCAATTGCATGATTTCATAGACCCCGGCGCGCCCGCGGTAGCCAGTATTGCGGCATTCCAGGCAACCCGAGGCGCGCTGGGCGTTGGCCGGCAGGGGCAGCGGCCTGGGATGGGTCAGGCTGCGCCAGTCGTGTTCGGCCAGTTTCAGCGGCGCCTTGCAGTGCGGGCACAGCGTGCGCACCAGGCGTTGCGCCATGACCCCCAGCAGGGTGGCCTTGATCAGATAGTGGGCAATGCCCAGTTCCAATAAGCGGCTGATGGCGCTGGGCGCATCGTTGGTGTGCAGGGTCGACAGCACCAGGTGCCCGGTGAGCGCTGCCTGGATCGCCATTTCGGCCGTTTCGACATCGCGGATTTCGCCGACCATGATGATGTCCGGGTCCTGGCGCATCAGGGCGCGCACGCCGCTGGCAAAATTCAGGTCGATGTTGTGCTGGACCTGCATCTGGTTGAACGCCGGCTCGATCATCTCGATCGGATCTTCGATGGTGCACAAGTTGACCTGCGGCGTCGCGAGTTGCTTCAAGGTGCTGTAGAGCGTGGTGGTCTTGCCCGACCCCGTGGGGCCCGTGACCAGAATGATGCCGTTGGGCTGGCGGGTCATGTCCTGCCAGCGCTGCAGATCATCGGCGCAGAACCCCAGCTCGCTGAAGTCCTTGAGCAGCACCTGTGGATCAAAGATGCGCATCACCAGCTTTTCGCCGAAGGCGGTGGGCAGGGTGGACAGGCGCAGTTCGACTTCCGCGCCCTGGGGCGTGCGCGCCTTGACCCGACCGTCCTGAGGCTTGCGCTTTTCGGCGACGTTCATCCGCCCCAGGCTTTTCAGGCGGCTGACAATCGCCAGGCAGACCTGCGGGGGGAACTGATAGACCCCGTGCAATACGCCGTCGATGCGAAAGCGCAAAGTGCCCTGTTCGCGTCGCGGCTCGATGTGGATATCGCTGGCACGCTGCTGGAAAGCGTACTGGAACAGCCAGTCGACGATGTTGACGATGTGTGCGTCATTGGCGTCGGGCTCCTGGTCGCTGGCGCCAAGATTGAGCAGTTGCTCGAAGTTGCCTGCAGCATTCACCGCGTGATCCGCCCGGGTCGCGCCGTTGACCGACCGGGCCAGGCGATAGAACTCCGTGCAGTAGCGCTGGATGTCGGCGGGGTTGGCCAGCACGCGCTTGATCGGCACCTGCAGCACGTGCGCCAGGTCGGCTTCCCAGCCGCGAACATAAGGCTGCGAGCTGGCGATGGTGACGGCATCGCGATCAATCGCCACGGCGAGGATCTTGTGGCGCTGGGCGAAGGCGTAGGACATCAGCGGAGTGACCCGGGCGACATTGATGGTCAACGGATCGATGCGCATATAGGGCTGGCCGGCCAGTTTGGCCAGCCACAGGGTCAGGCTTTCCAGGTCCAGGTGGTGGCCCGGGCGATGGCGATTGGCGAGTCGTTGGCCGGCCAGAAACTCCAGCGGGTGCAACGGGCTGTTGGCCGCGTCGCGACGAGCGCTCAGCGTTTGTTCGGCAGCTGCCTGGCTGATCAATCCTTGATCGAGCAAGCCACGCAGCAATTCATTCAGATCCAGCCAGCGATCCTGGGTAGCGAGTAGAGAGGACATCCGCACTCCTTGTGGAAACGATCTAGAGCATCGATTGCCAAGGATAGATCGCCTCGGGCACTGCCTTGGCGGCACGGCCCGATCAAGCGTTGCGGGGTTTTTCCGTGGGCCTCAACCAACCGCAAGTGCCGCTGCCGGCCATTGTGAATCAATGGTTTTGAGCTGAACCGAGCAGACACTGATCAGGTTACGGAGTTTTTCCGCGATCACTTCGGCGCGATGCCAGCTCAGGCCATCGATGACGATCTCCAGAGCCAGCAGGTCGTCCTGGCGCTGCACATTGACCTGAAGTGGCACGAGAAACTGCAAGGCAAACAGGTTCAGCGCCCGGCACAGTAGATCCGGTTCGGCTTCGGCGAGCAATTGATAGTGCACCTGGCAATGGACGTTGCCGGCATGCCAGACATCGGCGCGGGAAGGGTGGTTGCTGACGGCTTCGAGCAGGGGCATGGTCGGTCTCCAGGTCAATGGAGAAATTTTTACATCTGCAGTGGGGATTTATTTGCCTAAGATGGGCAAGTTTGGATTTTTTTTGAATCATTCAATTCATTAATAATAGATGCAGGGATTAATTTATGCGCAGCGAATTGGACGCCTACGACCGCCGCATCCTGGCGTTGCTGCAAGAGGACGCTTCGCTGTCCAGCGCGCAGATTGCCGAGCAGGTCGGCTTATCGCAGTCGCCTTGCTGGCGGCGCATTCAGCGGATGCGCGAGGAGGGGGTGATTCGCGGTCAGGTGACCTTGCTCGATCGCAAGAAGATCGGCCTCAACACGCAGATTTTTGCCGAGGTCAAACTCAACGCCCACGGCCGTTCGAACTTCACCGAATTCACCGAGGCGATCCGCGGTTTTCCCGAAGTGCTGGAGTGTTATGTGCTGATGGGGGCGGTGGACTTTCTGCTGCGTATCGTCACGGCAGACATCGAGGCCTATGAGCGCTTCTTCTTCGAGAAGCTGTCGATGGTGCCGGGGATTCAGGAAGTGAATTCGATTGTGGCGTTGTCGGAGATCAAGTCGACCACCAGTTTGCCGGTTTGAAGGTATTGCGGTGATTGGGCTGGCCTCTTCGCTGGCGAGCCAGCTCCTACAGGGGGGCGTGTGCACCACAGACCCTTGTAGGAGCTGGCTTGTCGGGCCGCCGCATCGCGGCGAAGGCGGCATCACATACGCAGAAGGGTCTTCCACGCGCGGTTCTGATACACCGCAATCGCCTGCTGCTTGCGGGCGTCGAGCACTTCGTCGGTGATCGACTCGTTGGCCAGTTGCGCCAGCTTGTTCAGCTCACCGTACAGGCGATCCATTTCCGCCACGTCCAGCACCGCTCGGGCGTGGTGCAGCCAGGTCTGGATGCGTTCGATGCGCGGCAGTTGCTCGGCGAGGTCTTCGGGCTGTTGCTGGTAACGTTGCAGTTGCAGCGAGGTGGCTTCTTCGCCCAGCAGGCGCGGCAGCCAGTTACCCAACTGCGCGGCGCCCTGGCGGTTGCCTCGGGTATTGCGGTCGGCGGTCCAGGTGCGGGCCAGCAGCCAGCGCGAAGCGTTCAGCGAGAACTGACCCCAGCGCGGGTCTTCAAGTTCTTCGAGGAATTGCTCAGGCGCCACCTTGCGCACGTCTTCGTCATCCAGGCCGGCCTGGACCAGCGGACGCCAGTCTTCGAGCAGGGCATCCAGGGCCACGCGCAGGTCGTGGGTCGACTGACGTGGCGCGGCCTGGCCGAGGCTGCCAATCAGTGCGCGCAGTTCGGCCAGGCACTCGACCCAGTCCTGCAGCAGACGCCAATGACCGTTGAAGCGGTACTGCTCGGCCAGCCGCTGGCTGCTGCCCAGCAGGTGCCAGCACAGGGCGGCGAATGCATCGTCCAGCGGCATTTCGAATGTCAGCTCGGGGGCCGGCAGGCTCAGCGTGTAGCTGTTGGCGTCGTACAGGCGATAGCCACGTTCCGCCTTGCTGATGTCGCACGGCATCAGCGCCAGTTTCTCGGCCAACTCGGCGGCCAGTTCGAGCAATGCCGCTGGTTCGCCTTCGCGCAGTTCCAGTTCCAGCTCGCAGATTTCTTCTTTCTGTTTGCCGACCACTACGTGGCCCAGGTCCAGCGCGGCCTCGATCACTACTTTGGCCTTGCCACGGCCCCAGGCGATTTCAGCGCGCTCGCGCACGAAGTCGGTGGTGAAGATCGGCTTGAGGGTCTTTTTGTCCAGCTCGGCCAGCGCTTGCGGCCAGCATTCGCCGTCGAGTTTCTTGACGTCGAGCTTGGCCTTGGGCAAGTCCCAGTTGTATTCGTTGCGCTCGGACAGGCCGGCAACGCTCTGGCCACGGGTCTTGAGGGTCTGGATCACTACGTCGCCATCGCGGCGCAGGCGCAGGGCAACCTTGGCGTGGGCCAGTTCGCGCTCCGGGGTGTCGAAGTACTGGTTCATCAACTCACGGCTTTCCCAGCCACTTTTGTTGCGTTTTTTCAGCAGAGGATGCTCGCGCAAGGCGGCGAGGGTTTCGCGGCTGACGCGCAGTTTGATTTCGGTTTCTTTGTGCATGGCCGGAAAATCCAGGATCGGGGATGCAGCCGGGGGAAATGTGTGGCTGCCAAGGCCGTGCAGTGTACAGCACTCAACTAACCAACGCCCCGCGACGGTTTATTCCTGTCACTGGATGGTTCTATGATGAACCTCAATCCGCGAGTAGGAGCCAGCGATGCCTTTGCCGTCCATGAAAGACCAGTTCGCTGCACTGATCGCCACGCCGTCCGTCAGTTGCACCCAAGCGCACCTGGACCAGAGCAACCGCCCGGTGATCGACTTGTTGGCCACCTGGCTCGGCGACCTCGGTTTCGCCTGCGAGATCCAGCAGGTCAGCCCCGGCAAGTTCAACCTGCTCGCCACCTTCGGCAGTGGTCCCGGCGGCCTGGTGCTGGCCGGGCACAGCGACACCGTGCCGTTCGATGGCGCGTTGTGGCAAACCGATCCGCTGAAACTCACCGAAGTCGACGGTCGCTGGGTGGGCCTGGGCAGTTGCGACATGAAGGGGTTTTTCGCCCTGGCCATCGAAGCCTTGCTGCCGTTGCTCGACCAGCCGTTCAAGCAACCGCTGATGATCCTCGCCACCTGCGATGAAGAAAGCTCGATGTCCGGTGCCCGTGCCCTGGCGGCGGCCGGCAAGCCCCTGGGGCGGGTGGCGGTGATCGGCGAGCCGACAGGCCTGAAGCCGATTCGCCTGCACAAGGGGGTGATGATGGAACGCATCGACATCCTCGGCCAGAGCGGCCACTCCTCCGATCCGCGCCTGGGCCACAGCGCGCTGGAAGCCATGCACGATGCCATGGGCGAGCTGCGCGGCTTGCGCTTGCTCTGGCAGCGTGAATTCAGCAATCCGCAGTTCAGCGTGCCGCAACCGACCCTCAATTTTGGCTGCATCCACGGCGGCGACAACCCGAATCGCATCTGCGGCCAGTGTTCACTGGAATTCGACCTGCGGCCCCTGCCGGGCATGGACCCGGACGCCTTGCGTGGCGCCATCCGCCAGAGGCTGCAACCGGTCGCCGAGCGTCATCAGGTAAAGATCGACTATGCGCCGCTGTTCCCCGAAGTGCCGCCGTTCGAGCAGCCTGCGGAGTCGGATCTGGTCCAGGTTGCCGAAAAACTCACCGGCCACAGTGCCGAAGCAGTAGCGTTCGGTACCGAAGCGCCTTATCTTCAGCGCCTTGGTTGTGAGACCGTGGTGCTCGGTCCTGGCGACATCGCCTGTGCCCACCAGCCGGGGGAATTCCTGCAAATGTCACGTTTGCAGCCTACGGTGCATCTACTAAGACAATTGATCGAACATTACTGCCTGACCCCGGCTTGAATCCCGGGGCAATCCATCCGTATTCATGAGGAGAGCGCGCGTGTCGCCAAGCCTGTTCCGACGATAACCACCAGCCCGCTGTGCGTTTTGCAAAGTCCTTTTATCGGCTGTTATTTATTACAGGTGCAGGTGTTATGCCCGAGTACGTCAACTGGCTTCGTCACGCTTCCCCTTACATCAACGCCCACCGCGATTGCACCTTCGTCGTCATGCTGCCCGGCGACGGTGTTGAACACCCGAATTTCGGCAATATCGTCCACGACCTGGTGCTGTTGCACAGCCTCGGCGTGCGCCTGGTACTGGTGCACGGTTCGCGTCCGCAAATCGAAACCCGCCTCGCTGCCCGTGGCCTGACCCCGCACTATCACCACGGCATGCGCATCACCGATGCCGCGACCCTGGAATGCGTGATCGATGCCGTCGGCCAATTGCGCATCGCCATCGAGGCGCGCCTGTCGATGGACATGGCTTCATCGCCCATGCAGGGTTCGCGCCTGCGGGTGGCCAGCGGCAACCTGGTGACCGCGCGGCCGATTGGCGTGCTCGAGGGCGTCGATTATCACCACACCGGCGAAGTGCGCCGGGTCGACCGCAAGGGCATCAACCGCCTGCTGGACGAGCGCTCCATCGTGCTGCTGTCGCCGCTGGGCTACTCGCCGACCGGGGAGATCTTCAATCTGGCCTGCGAGGACGTCGCCACCCGTGCGGCCATCGACCTGGGGGCCGACAAGCTGCTGCTGTTCGGTGCCGAAATGGGCCTGATCGGTGAAGACGGGCGGCTGGTGCGCGAATTGCGCCCGCAACAGGTGCCGGCACACTTGCAGCGCCTGGGTTCGAACTACCAGGGCGAACTGCTGGACGCGGCGGCCGAGGCGTGCCGCGGCGGCGTCGGTCGCAGCCATATTGTCAGCTATGCCGAAGACGGCGCACTGCTCACCGAGCTGTTCACCCGGGACGGTGGCGGTACGCTGGTCGCCCAGGAGCAGTTCGAGCTGCTACGCGAAGCGGCCATCGAAGACGTTGGCGGTTTGCTGGATCTGATCAGTCCGCTGGAAGAGCAGGGCATCCTGGTGCGTCGTTCGCGAGAGGTGCTGGAGCGCGAAATCGAGCAGTTCAGCGTGGTCGAGCGCGAAGGGATGATCATTGCCTGCGCAGCGCTGTACCAGATTGCCGACTCGGATGCCGGCGAGCTGGCGTGCCTGGCGGTGAACCCGGAATACCGCCATGGCCGCCGCGGCGACGAACTGCTGGAACGGATCGAAAGCCGTGCCCGTGCCCAAGGGCTGAAAACCCTGTTCGTGCTCACCACCCGCACCGCACACTGGTTCCGCGAGCGCGGCTTTGTGCCCAGCAGCGTCGAGCGCCTGCCGTCGGCACGGGCTTCGCTGTACAACTACCAGCGCAATTCGAAGATCTTCGAAAAAGCCCTCTGACCCCGCCACCACCGCCCTGGCTTTCAATCGAAGCCAGGGTGACAGAAATATTTCAGCGATACATAAACTGTAACATTTGCCCCGGATGATGCGCGCTTCATCCAATGAAGTCGCGTTTTTGATCATTCTTGACGACCGTCAATGTCTTTTTCGAGTAGATGATCTAAAAAAACTTCATTAAATACTGTTTAGGAATTAGCGGTGTAACCGATATCCTGCGCTCCGTTCGGAGATGGCAGGCTCGCTATATTCCAGAATGGTATGAAAAACTATGAAATAATTCTTTTTGGGTTTATCGAAAAGTCATTAACCTGAACACACCGAATCATGCGGTTAGACCTTGGTCGTAGACACACCTTGTTACGATTGACTTGGTGGATGGGCTCTGGCGCTAATCGCGCATCTGTGGAACCGGGGCGACAGACCCTGGACCAGAAACACAAAAATTAGAAACGAGAGGAGTGATACATGAACAAGTCCACCTTGGCCCTGGCTGTGGCCGTAGGGGTTGTCGCGCAGCAGGCAGGCGCCGCCGGTTTTATCGAAGACAGCAAGGCCACTCTGGGCCTGCGCAACTTCTATATCAACACCGATAACCGCGACAACAACACCAAAGCTGCCGGTGCGCAGAACAAGCAGGAAGAGTGGGGCCAGGGTTTCGACCTGCGTTTCACCTCGGGCTACACCCAGGGCACCGTAGGCTTTGGTCTTGATGCCATCGGCCTGCTGGGCGTGAAGCTGGATTCCGGCGGCGGCACCAACGGCGCAACCGCTACTTCGTACGGCGGCACCGTGTTCCCGAGCAAGTCCAACGGTGAAGCCGTTGATAACTTCTCCAGCCTGGGCCTGACCGCCAAGGCCAAGATCTCCCAGACCGAACTGAAATTGGGCACCCTGCAGCCAAAACTGCCAGTGATCGTGACCAACGACGGTCGCCTGCTGCCGCAAACCTTCCAGGGCGGCCAGATCACCACCAACGAGATCAAGGACCTGACCCTGGTCGGTGGCCAGATCGAGCACGCCAAGGGCCGTAACTCGAGCAACAACGAAGAATTGTCGATCGCTGGCGCCAACAGCCCGACCGCTTCGGGTCGCGACAGCAACAAGTTCATCTACGGTGGTGGTGACTACAAGATCACCAAGGACCTGACTGCCCAGTACTATTACGGCAACCTGGATAACTTCTACAAGCAACACTTCCTGGGCCTGATCCACAGCTGGGCGATCGGCCCGGGCGTGCTGAAGTCCGACCTGCGCTACTTCAACAGCCGCGATGACGGTGCCAACGGCAACGATCCTGCGTACTACACCACCGGTGACTACGGCACTGGCATCACCAAGGGCAAGGTCGACAACAACCTGTACAGCGGCCTGTTCCTGTACACCGTTTCTGGTCACACCTTCGGTGGCGGTTACCAGGTCAGCAACGGCGACAGCGATTTCCCTTGGCTGAACCAGGGCGACGGCTCGTCGGCTTACCTGACTACCGACATGCAAATCGCCAAGTTCGCCCGTGCTGGCGAACGTACCTGGCAGGCGCGCTACTCCTATGACTTCGCCCAGATCGGCGCACCAGGCCTGACCGCCGGTATCGTTTACCTGCGCGGCGACGACATCGACACCTCGGGCAGCGTCGGTACCACCAAGCCACAGACTCGCGTCAACGCCACCGGCGCCAGCGAGTGGGAACGTGACCTGACCGTGGCTTACGTAGTGCCTCAGGGTCCGCTGAAAAACCTCGGCCTGACCTGGAAAAACGCCATGTGGCGCAACGACATCCCAGGTCAACGCGACCAGGATGAAAACCGCCTGATCGTCAGCTACTCGATCCCGCTGTTGTAACAGCGCGGTTCGCAACTGACGAAAAAAAGCCCCGCCCGGCATCACGCCGGGCGGGGCTTTGTCTTGCAGGAAGGCCCGCCCCCGCGGGTGCTTCCTTACTTCCCTCTCTACAGCAACTCAAGGCCTTCTCGAACCTTGGCGCCAGAGTGGCCGCTGCGCGTGCGAGCGTCCAGTGAACAGAAATTTAATATTCCTTGCAGTTCTAAATAAATCGATATTTATTCTTTTTAATTAATAAAAAGACGAGGCACAGTAGGCTCATCACGCACTTACAAGGAGCCGCACCATGAGCCTCAAACTCGGCGATATCGCCCCCGATTTCCAACAGGATTCCAGCGCCGGCACCATCCGCTTCCATGAGTGGCTGGGCGATAGCTGGGGCGTGCTGTTTTCCCATCCAGCCGACTTCACGCCGGTGTGCACCACCGAACTGGGCTTCACTGCGAGGCTCAAGGACGAATTTGCCCAGCGTGGGGTCAAGGCCATTGCCCTGTCGGTCGACCCGGTGGATTCGCACCATCGCTGGATCGAGGATATCAACGAAACCCAGGACACTCAGGTCAACTTTCCGATCCTCGCCGACGCCGACCGCAAGGTGTCCGACCTCTACGACCTGATCCACCCGAACGCCAACGACACCCTGACTGTGCGCTCGCTGTTCGTCATCGACCCGAACAAGAAGGTTCGACTGACCATCACCTACCCAGCCAGCACCGGACGCAACTTCCACGAAATCCTGCGGGTGATCGACTCCCTGCAACTCACCGACAGCCACAAGGTGGCCACGCCAGCCAACTGGCAGGACGGCGATGAGGTGGTGATCGTGCCTTCGCTCAAGGACGAGGCGGAAATTGCCCAGCGCTTCCCCAAAGGCTATCGCGCCGTGAAGCCCTACCTGCGCCTGACGCCGCAACCGAACCGCTGATAGCGCCGCAAAGACTTTCCAAAGCAGGGGTTTTCAGGCCGTTTCGACGGCCTTTTTTTATGGGCGATCGAAAGCTGTTTGTATATTTCCGTAAGGCATAACCAAATGAATAAATATGATTTATGGATATAAAAAACACCTGTTAAGGTTGCTTCAACCAACGCGAGATCGCCGCCGCGAATCGCTCATAACGCGCAAGGAATCAAGGCAATGCTGGTCGTCTCACTCGGAGGAAGTCCCAGCCAACGCTCCCGTTCAGGGGTGCTGCTGGAGCGCTGCCAACGCTGGTTGCAACAACAGGGAGTGGAAGTGGTGAGTTACCAGGTACGGGACTTCCCGGCCGAAGACTTGCTGCATGCACGCTTCGACAGCCCGAAGGTGATCGACCTGCTGCAACAGATTGAAAATGCCGATGGCCTGGTGATCGCCACCCCGGTGTACAAGGCGTCGTTTTCCGGGGCGCTGAAAACCCTGCTGGACTTGCTGCCTGAGCGTGCCCTGAGTCACAAGGTGGTGTTGCCAATGGCTACGGGCGGCAGCATCGCCCACATGCTGGCGGTGGACTACGCGCTCAAGCCGGTGTTGTCGGCGCTCAAGGCCCAGGAAATGCTCCAGGGGATTTTTGCCGAGGACAGCCAGATCGCCTACGGCGAAGGCAGTGCCCAGGCGAAGCTGGCGCCGCAGCTGGAACAGCGTCTGCACGAAGCGTTGGATCAGTTTGTCGGCGCGCTGGCCCGACGTCCCAAGCCACTGGACCCCCAGTTGTTGAATGAACGTTTGTTGAGTGCTCGCTGGAGCATTTAAGTCTCACCCACCCACTGAAGTACTGGCCTTACTCGCCCGCCAACGGGCAAGCAGGTGCAGCCACAACCCTACTGCAAAAAGGAGAGCGCCATGCGCCCTGTCATTTTGCGTCGCGGTCTGGTCGCTCTGTTTGTTGCGGCTGTGTCCTTCGGCGCCATTACTCAAGCTCAGGCCGAAACCCTGCGGATCGGCTATCAGAAATACGGCACCCTGGTGCTGCTCAAGGCCAAGGGCACCCTGGAAAAGAGCCTCGCCGCCCAGGGCGTCGATGTGCAATGGACCGAGTTCCCAGGCGGCCCGCAACTGCTTGAAGGCCTGAACGTCGGCTCGATCGACTTCGGCGTGACCGGCGAAACCCCGCCAGTGTTCGCCCAGGCAGCCGGTGCCAATCTGCTCTACGTCGCCTACGAACCACCAGCGCCTCATAGCGAAGCGATCCTGGTGCCGAAGGATTCGGCGATCAAGTCGGTGCAGGACCTCAAGGGCAAGAAAGTCGTGCTCAACAAGGGCTCCAACGTGCACTACCTGCTGGTGCGCGCTCTGGAAGACGCCGGCCTCAAATACAGCGATATCCAGACCGTCTTCCTGCCACCGGCCGATGCCCGTGCCGCCTTCGAGCGCGGCAGCGTGGACGCCTGGGTGATCTGGGACCCGTACCAGGCCGCCGCCGAACAGCAACTGCAGGCGCGCACCCTGCGTGACGGCAAGGGCATCGTCGACAACCATCAGTTCTACCTGGCCACCAAGCCGTATGCCGAGCAACACCCGGCGGTGATCAAGACCCTGGTGGATCAGGTGCGCGCTGTCGGTGAGTGGTCGCAAGCCAACCCCGAAGACGTGACCAAACAGGTCGCACCGCTGCTTGGCCTGCCTGCCGACATCACCTTGACCTCGGTGAAACGCCAGGGCTACGGCGCGCATTTCCTCACCCCGGAAGTGGTCGCGGCGCAGCAGAAAATCGCCGACAGCTTCTACCAGCTCAAATTGATTCCCAAACCCCTGAGCATCAAAGACGTGATCTGGACGCCACCGGCGACCGTTGCCAACGCACAGTAATCCGACTTCCCAAGGAGACCACTCCATGAGCCTCAATATTTTCTGGTTCCTGCCTACCCACGGCGACGGCCATTACCTTGGCACCGCTGAAGGCGCTCGCGCCGTTGACCATGGCTACCTGCAACAAGTCGCGCAAGCGGCGGATCGCCTGGGCTTCGGCGGGGTGCTGATCCCCACCGGACGCTCCTGCGAAGATTCGTGGCTGGTTGCCGCCTCGTTGATTCCGGTGACCCAGCGCCTGAAGTTCCTGGTTGCCCTGCGCCCCGGGATCATTTCGCCGACTGTGGCGGCGCGGCAGGCGGCGACCCTGGATCGCTTGTCCGGTGGCCGTGCGCTGTTCAACCTGGTGACGGGCGGCGATCCGGAAGAATTGGCCGGCGATGGTCTGTTTTTGACTCACGAGGAGCGTTACCAGGCCTCGGTGGAATTCACCCGCATCTGGCGCCGTGTGCTGGAAGGCGAGACGGTCGACTACGACGGCGAGCACATCAGCGTGAAGGGCGCGAAATTGCTCTATCCGCCGATCCAGCAGCCGCGTCCGCCGCTGTATTTTGGCGGCTCGTCGGAAGCCGCACAGGATCTGGCCGCCGAGCAGGTGGAAATGGTCCTGACTTGGGGCGAGCCGCCGGCTGCGGTGGCCGAGAAGATCGCCCTGGTGCGCGAGAAAGCCGCAAAGCTTGGGCGCACGGTGCGCTTTGGCATTCGTCTGCACGTGATTGTCCGCGAGACCAACGCCGAAGCCTGGCAGGCAGCGGATCGACTGATCTCGCACCTGGACGACGATACCATTGCCCGCGCCCAGGCCTCCCTGGCGCGTTTCGATTCGGTGGGCCAGCAGCGCATGGCCGCCTTGCATGGCGGCAGTCGTGACAACCTGGAAGTCAGCCCCAACCTGTGGGCCGGGGTTGGCCTGGTGCGCGGTGGCGCGGGTACGGCGCTGGTGGGTGATGGTTCGACTGTGGCAGCGCGGGTCAAGGAGTACGCGGAGCTGGGTATCGACACTTTTATCTTCTCCGGTTATCCACACCTGGAAGAGTCGTACCGGGTGGCTGAACTGCTGTTCCCGCATCTGGATGTGGTACGTCCCGAACTGCCGAAAAGTGCCGGTTATGTCAGCCCGTTCGGCGAGATGGTGGCCAACGACATTCTTCCCAAAGCCGCGTCGCAGAGCTGAGGCGCGTCATGAAGAAGCAAACCCTTATCCACAGCCTTGCGCCCTGGGCCTTGCCGTTGTTGTTGCTGGCGGTGTGGCAGTTGTCGGTGTCGGCGGGCTGGTTGTCGACGCGGATTCTGCCGGCGCCGATCGCGGTAATCGAGGCCGGTGTGAACCTGGTGCAGAGCGGCGAAATCTGGAAACACCTGGCCATCAGCGGCTGGCGCGCCGGCCTCGGTTTTGTCATCGGCGGCGGGATCGGCCTGGCGTTGGGGTTTATCACCGGCCTGTCGAAGTGGGGCGAGCGCTTGCTCGACAGTTCGGTACAGATGATCCGCAACGTGCCGCACCTGGCGCTGATCCCACTGGTGATCCTGTGGTTCGGTATCGACGAGTCGGCGAAGATTTTCCTGGTGGCCCTGGGCACCTTGTTCCCGATCTACCTCAACACCTACCACGGCATTCGTAATGTCGACCCGGCGCTGGTGGAGATGGCTCGCAGTTACGGCCTGAGTGGGTTCAGCCTGTTCCGCCAGGTGATTCTGCCGGGCGCGCTGCCCTCGATTCTGGTGGGCGTGCGTTTTGCCCTGGGCTTCATGTGGTTGACGCTGATCGTTGCCGAAACCATTTCCGCCAGCTCCGGCATCGGCTACCTGGCGATGAATGCCCGGGAGTTCCTGCAAACCGACGTGGTGGTGCTGGCGATTGTTTTGTACGCGGTACTCGGCAAGTTGGCCGACCTCGCGGCTCGCGGTCTGGAGCGCGTGTGGTTGCGTTGGCATCCGGCCTATCAAGTGGTCAAGGGAGGTGCGGCATGACGGCTCAACAACCGCCGCGCTTGCTGCGCGGGATTCCGCTGGTGGTGCGCAAGCTGCAAAAGACCTTTGGCGCGCGGCAGGTGCTGCGCGAGATCGATCTGCACATTCCGGCCGGGCAGTTTGTCGCCGTGGTCGGTCGCAGCGGCTGCGGCAAGAGCACCTTGCTGCGCTTGCTGGCCGGTCTCGATCAACCCACTGAGGGCGAACTGCTTGCTGGTTCCGCAGCGCTCAGCGAAGCGCGGGAAGACACCCGGCTGATGTTCCAGGAAGCGCGCTTGCTGCCGTGGAAAAAGGTCATCGACAACGTCGGTCTCGGCCTCAAGGGCAATTGGCAGCAACAGGCGCTGGATGCCCTGGAAGCGGTGGGCCTGGCGGATCGTGCCCATGAGTGGCCGGCCGCCTTGTCCGGCGGACAGAAGCAGCGCGTGGCCTTGGCTCGTGCCTTGATCCACAAACCACGTCTGTTGTTGCTCGACGAGCCTTTGGGTGCGCTGGATGCCCTGACCCGGATCGAGATGCAGCAACTGATCGAGCGCTTGTGGCAGCAACATGGCTTCACCGTATTGCTGGTGACCCACGACGTCAGCGAAGCGGTGGCGATTGCCGACCGGGTGCTGCTGATCGAAGAGGGCGAGATTGGCCTGGACCTGCACGTCGAACTGCCGCGCCCACGGGCCCGGGGCTCATATCGACTGGCAGCGCTGGAAACCGAAGTGCTCAACCGAGTGTTGGCCGTGCCGGGCGTACCGCCTGAGCCGGAACCTGTTTCACCCTTGCCTACGCAACTGCGCTGGGCGCAATAACCTTACTTTCTCAAGACAGGAATCAAGCTCATGACTATCAAAGCCATCAACGTCCGTAACCAATTCAAAGGCACCATCAAGGAAATCGTCGAAGGCGACGTGCTGTCGGAAATCGACGTGCAGACCGCCTCGGGCATCGTCACGTCGGTGATCACCACGCGCTCGGTAAAAGAGCTGGAACTGGTGATCGGCAGTGAAGTGATCGCCTTCGTCAAATCCACCGAGGTTTCGATCGCCAAGTTGTAAGCGGTGCGCAACGAGCAACCCCGACGGGTGTGAACCCTTCGGGGTTTTTCATGCCTGGCGCTTGGGCAGGTAGGGCGGCAGGTACAGCCCCAGGTAGGCGTCAAACACGCGCATGCCTTCCTCGGCCATGCGCGGGGTGATTTGCCCGTGTTGCTGCACCGAGCGAGCGTAGACCCGGTCGCCGAGCTCCATGGCCAGGGCGAATACGTCGACATCCTCGGGCAGTCTCGGCAGTTCGAAGTGATGGTCGAACAGCTTGTGCATCAGGTCGCCCAGCTCGATGTCGTGCTGGCGGTCGGCCTGGGTCACTTCGGTCAGGCCATGCTGGGCCAGGATCAACTGGCGAGCGGCGGCGTCTTCGCTGTAGATGACCAGCATGCGTTCTTCCACCAGCCGCGACAGGTCGCGCCAGCTGTACAGCGTCTGGCTGTCGATCGGTGCTTGCAGGCAGGCGCGAAACGCGGCGTGGACGTCGGCGGTCAGGGCCTCGAGCAAGGCCGGGACGCTGGCGAAGAAGTGGTAGACCGAGGAGGGCGGGATCTCGGCGCGTTCGGCCACGCTGTAGATCGACAGACTGGCCACGCCCTCGGCCGCCAGCAAGGTGCGGGCCGCGTCGAGAATCGAGTCGATGCGGGCCTGGCTGCGTGCGCGGGGTTTGCGGGCGGTGGCGATGCGGGTCATTGAACTCTCCTACAGGGCAGCGGGCATTGTACGAGGCGGGTTGGGTGTTGTCTGCCAGGACGCCATCGCGACGATGCGGCGACCCGACAGGCTCGCTCCCACAGGTTTGCGGATGTATTGGACGTTGTGACCAACCCGAAACCCTGCAGGAGCCGGCTTGCCGGCGAAGGCAGCGGACCTGATAAACCGCGTTGTTTCGTTCGCTGGCAAGCCAGCTCCTACAGAGATTGCGGATGCATTGGATGTTGTGACCAACCCGAAACCCTGTAGGAGCCGGCTTGCCGGCGAAGGCAGCGGACCTGATAAACCGCGTTGTTTCGTTCGCTGGCAAGCCAGCTCCTACAGAGATTGCGGATGTATTGGACGTTGTGACCAACCCGAAACCCTGTAGGAGCCGGCTTGCCGGCGAAGGCAGCGGACCTGATAAACCGCGTTGTTTCGTTCGCTGGCAAGCCAGCTCCTACAGAGATTGCGGATGCATTGGATGTTGTGACCAACCCAAACCCTGTAGGAGCCGGCTTGCCGGCGAAGGCGGCGGACCTGATAAACCGCGTTGTTTCGTTCGCTGGCAAGCCAGCTCCTACAGAGGTTGTGGATTTATTGGATGTTGTGACCAACCCAAACCCTGTAGGAGCCGGCTTGCCGGCGAAGGTAGCGGACCTGATAAACCGCGTTGTTTCGTTCGCTGGCAAGCCAGCTCCTACAGAGGTCTTGGTGTCTCAAGATTTGTGGCTGGCAAAAAACTGTGGGAGCGGGCCTGTCGGGTTGTCGCATCGCCGCAATGGCGGCCATAAAAAAACGCCGCAGGCTTCAACAGCTGGCGGCGTTTTTCAGAGCAACCGCTTAAACGGTATGCAGGTACCAGTTGTACTCGAGGTCGGAGATGGAGTGTTCGAACTCCTCCAGCTCACTCTCTTTACAGGCGACGAAGATATCGATGTATTTCGGATCGATGTACTTGGCCATGACCTCGCTGTCGTCCAGCTCGCGCAAGGCGTCGCGCAGGTTGTTCGGCAGGCTCTGCTCGTTCTGCTCGTAGCTGTTGCCCTCCGTCGGCGGTGGCGGCTCGATCTGGTTGGTCAGGCCGTGGTGCACGCCGGCCAGGACCGAAGCCATCAGCAGGTACGGGTTGGCATCGGCACCGGCGACCCGGTGTTCCAGGCGCACCGCGTCGGCGGCGCCGGTCGGTACGCGCAGGGCCACGGTGCGGTTGTCCAGGCCCCAGCTCGGCGAGTTCGGCACGTAGAACTGGGCGCCGAAACGACGGTAGGAGTTGACGTTCGGGCAGAGGAAGGCCATCTGCGCCGGTAGGGTCTCGAGCACACCGCCGATCGCGTGACGCAGTGCGGCGTTCTGCTCGGGATCCTCGCTGGCAAAAATATTCTTGCCGTCTTTATCAAGAATCGAAATGTGCACGTGTAGACCGTTGCCCGCCTGGCCCGGGTAAGGCTTGGCCATGAAAGTGGTGTCCATTTCATGGTCGTAGGCGATGTTCTTGATCAGGCGCTTGAGCAGTACGGCGTAGTCGCAGGCCTTGATCGGGTCGGCGACGTGGTGCAGGTTCACTTCGAACTGCGCCGGGGCACTTTCCTTGACGATGGCGTCAGCCGGGATGCCTTGCTCTTTTGCACCTTCCAGAATGTCCTGGAGGCAGTCGACGTATTCGTCGAGGTCGTCGATCAGGTAGACCTGGGTCGAATGCGGGCGTTTACCGGATACCGGTGAGCGCGGCGGCTGCGGACGACCGTTCACGTTCTCCTGGTCGATCAGGTAGAACTCCAGTTCGAACGCGGCGCAGATGGTCAGGCCCATTTCGTCGAACTTGCGCACGACATTGGCCAGCACTTCACGCGGGTCGGCGAAGAAAGGTTCGCCTTCGAGTTCGTGCATGGTCATCAGCAGTTGCGCGGTAGGGCGCTTCTGCCAGGGCTCGTTGCACAGGGTGTCAGGGATTGGATAGCAGATTCGGTCAGCATCACCGATGTCCAGGCCCAGGCCGGTGCTTTCCACCGTAGAGCCGTTGATATCCAGGGCAAAGAGGGAGGCCGGCAGGTTGATGCCTTTCTCGTAAACCTTGTGGAGACTGGTGCGTTCGATGCGCTTGCCGCGCACCACACCATTCATATCCGCAATCAGAAGGTCAACGTACAGAACCTCAGGATGTTCCTTAAGGAACGCGTTCGCTTCGTTAAGCTGAACGGCACGCGGGGGTACCGACATGATGCAACACCTTTGTTGTTAAAAATATCAATCATTGATCTTTTCGGATTCCAGTCAACCCGAACGGCATGCTGAAGTCAAGCGAGGGCTTTTTTGCCCTAAAAAAGCGCTCGTAAGGCATTTCTGAGGCAGTTTGGGGCGTTTTAATGCCTTTCCCTTCTTTGCCAGCCGCGGGTTTGAGCGGGCCGTGTTGTATTTTTTACGGGGGTGTTGTGTAAAAAAATGAACAAGGCTAAGCTCGGATCAAACCCATAACAGCAATAATACCGGGGTGTTTCATGTCTCGCCGGCCGTCAAACGGCATCGCCACCTGCTCTGTGCAGATCGGCCTGCAGGCTTGCCATATCAATGGCGACAGCTTCGTCCGCGCATCAAGCGCAAGGGCCACAGGCCTGTCGACGGTGCCGAAATGGCTGTCGGCGTCCGTTATTCTGGACGCACCGCAGCAGCGGTTATTTACCCGGTCTTCATCAACTGTAGAACCTATTCACTATAGCGGCCCTGCGCGAACTGCGGGAGTTGCCCATGATTCTGCACGCGATTCAACTTCCCGCTTAATGCCACGCCGTGCTGTTGCGGTTTCTGCACGCACGGCTTTTGCATCAGGCTTGCACAGCCAGTCACCAGGGCAGGTAAGCTCTAGCTCGCAGGTCCTGGGCGTCTCCCAGGACTGCCAACGCGACGCGGATGCGTCAAACAACGCCCGGCCCCTAATGAAGCCGGGACACTCAGCCCAGAGGCATTTATGAGTAACAACCTCGACCAGCTCACCGATTGGTTGAAAGACCACAAGATCACAGAAGTCGAATGCATGATTGGCGACTTGACCGGGATCACCCGCGGCAAGATTTCGCCAACCAACAAGTTCATTGCCGAAAAAGGCATGCGCCTGCCCGAGAGCGTGCTGTTGCAGACAGTGACGGGCGACTATGTCGAAGACGACATCTATTACGAACTGCTCGACCCGGCCGACATCGACATGATCTGCCGCCCCGACCAGAACGCGGTGTTCCTTGTGCCTTGGGCCATCGAGCCGACCGCGCAGGTGATCCACGACACCTACGACAAGCAGGGCAACCCGATCGAGCTGTCGCCACGCAACGTCCTCAAGAAGGTCCTCAAGCTCTATTCCGACAAGGGCTGGCAGCCAATCGTCGCGCCGGAAATGGAGTTCTACCTGACCAAGCGCAGCGACGACCCGGACTACCCGTTGCAACCGCCGGTGGGCCGTTCCGGGCGTCCGGAAATCGGTCGCCAGTCGTTCTCCATCGAAGCGGCCAACGAATTCGACCCGCTGTTCGAAGACGTCTACGACTGGTGCGAACTGCAGGAGCTGGACCTCGATACGCTGATCCACGAAGACGGCACGGCGCAGATGGAAATCAACTTCCGTCACGGTGACGCGCTGTCACTGGCCGACCAGATCCTGGTGTTCAAGCGCACCATGCGCGAGGCCGCGCTCAAGCACAACGTGGCCGCCACCTTCATGGCCAAGCCGATGACCGGCGAGCCTGGCAGTGCCATGCACCTGCACCAGAGCATCATTGACATCGAGACCGGCAAGAACGTCTTCTCCAATGAAGACGGGAGCATGAGCCAGTTGTTCCTCAACCACATCGGCGGCCTGCAGAAATTCATCCCTGAACTGCTGCCGCTGTTCGCGCCCAACGTCAACTCGTTCCGCCGCTTCCTGCCGGACACCTCGGCGCCGGTGAACGTCGAGTGGGGCGAAGAAAACCGCACCGTGGGCCTGCGGGTGCCGGATGCCGGTCCACAAAACCGTCGGGTGGAAAACCGCCTGCCGGGTGCCGACGCCAACCCCTACCTGGCGATCGCCGCGAGCTTGCTGTGCGGCTACATCGGCATGGTCGAAGGCATCAACCCAAGCGCACCGGTGGTCGGCCGTGGTTACGAGCGGCGCAACCTGCGTCTGCCGCTGACCATCGAAGACGCTCTGGAGCGCATGGAAAACAGCAAGACCATCGAGAAATACCTGGGTCACAACTTCATCACTGGCTACGTCGCGGTCAAGCGGGCCGAGCATGAAAACTTCAAGCGCGTGATCAGCTCATGGGAACGGGAATTCCTGTTGTTCGCCGTCTGACACGCCGGGTGCGGCCCTCAAAAGCCGCACTCTCACCTCACTAGGAGAGCTTTATGAGCAACAACCCGCAAACCCGTGAATGGCAGAACCTGAGCGCCGAACACCACCTGGCCCCCTTCAGTGACTTCAAACAGCTGAAGGAAAAAGGCCCGCGCGTCATCACCAGCGCCAAGGGCGTTTACCTGTGGGACAGCGAAGGCAACCAGATCCTCGACGGCATGGCTGGCCTGTGGTGCGTGGCCATCGGCTACGGTCGCGATGAATTGGCCGAGGCTGCCAGCAAGCAGATGCGCGAGTTGCCGTACTACAACCTGTTCTTCCAGACCGCTCACCCGCCCGTCCTCGAACTGGCCAAGGCGATCTCCGATATCGCGCCAGCAGGCATGAACCACGTGTTTTTCACCGGTTCCGGCTCTGAAGGCAACGACACCATGCTGCGCATGGTCCGCCACTACTGGGCGATCAAAGGCCAGCCGAACAAGAAAGTCATCATCAGCCGCAAGAACGGCTACCACGGTTCGACCGTGGCCGGCGCCAGCCTGGGCGGCATGACCTACATGCACGAACAGGGCGACTTGCCGATCCCGGGCATCGTGCACATTCCACAGCCTTACTGGTTCGGTGAAGGCGGCGACATGAGCCCGGAAGAATTCGGGATCTGGGCGGCCAACCAGTTGGAAGAAAAGATTCTCGAGGTCGGTGTCGACAACGTCGGCGCCTTCATTGCCGAGCCGATCCAGGGCGCCGGCGGCGTGATCGTGCCGCCAGAAAGCTACTGGCCGCGCATCAAGGAAATCCTCGCCAAGTACGACATCCTGTTCGTCGCCGACGAAGTGATCTGCGGTTTCGGCCGTACCGGCGAGTGGTTCGGCAGTGATTTCTACGACCTCAAGCCCGACATGATGACCATCGCCAAGGGTCTGACCTCCGGCTACATCCCGATGGGTGGCCTGATCGTGCGCGATTCGGTGGTCGAAGTGCTGAATGAAGGTGGCGATTTCAACCACGGCTTCACCTACTCCGGTCACCCGGTGGCGGCGGCCGTTGCCCTGGAAAACATCCGCATCATGCGCGAAGAGAAGATTATCGAGCGCGTCCAGGAAGAAACGGCACCGTATTTGCAAAAGCGTCTGCGTGAACTCAACGATCATCCATTGGTGGGTGAAGTTCGCGGGGTAGGGCTGCTGGGCGCCATCGAACTGGTTCAGGACAAAGCCACGCGCAAGCGTTACGAGGGCAAGGGCGTGGGCATGATCTGCCGGCAGTTCTGCTTCGACAACGGGCTGATCATGCGCGCGGTCGGTGACACCATGATCATCGCGCCGCCACTGGTGATTACCAAGGCGGAAATCGATGAGCTGGTGAGCAAGGCACGCAAGTGCCTGGACCTGACCCTGAGTGTGTTGCAGGGCTAAGTGCTAGGCTCTGAGCGGAAGTTGTATGAACTTTCGTTCAGAGCGGTCAGAAAGCTTGGCCTTTCCTTGAAAGACCGCCATGGATGTTGCCAGACTAGCCACCGTTCCAAATGCCCGGGTTCGGCGCGGAACAGGTGGTTCAAAAAAGCAGAAATTTGGAGCATTACGCATGAAGGCACTCGGTAAAAAGCTCGCCGGCAAGACACTCCTTGCCATGTCCCTGATGGGCATCATGGCGAGCGCGGTTCAAGCAGATGACAAAGTCTTGCACGTGTATAACTGGTCCGATTACATCGCGCCGGACACCATCAAGAAGTTTGAAGACGAGTCGGGCATCAAGGTGGTCTACGACGTCTTCGACAGTAATGAAACCCTCGAAGCCAAGTTGCTGGCCGGCAAGTCCGGTTACGACATCGTGGTGCCTTCGAACAACTTCCTGGCCAAGCAGATCAAGGCCGGCGTCTACCAGAAGCTGGACAAGTCCAAGCTGCCGAACTGGAAGAACCTGAACACCGATCTGCTCAAGGCCGTTTCGGTCAGCGACCCGGGTAACGAGCACGCCTTCCCGTACATGTGGGGCTCGATCGGTATCGGCTTCAACGCCGAGAAGGTCAAGGCCGCACTGGGGCCGGATGCACCGACCAACTCCTGGGACCTGATCTTCAAGCCGGAAAACGCCGCCAAGCTGAAATCCTGTGGCATCAGCGTGCTGGATTCGCCAACCGAGATGATTCCGGTGGCCCTGCACTACCTGGGTTATCCAACCGACAGCCAGGACAAGAAACAACTGGCCGAGGCCGAGGCACTGTTCCTCAAAGTCCGTCCTTCGATCGGTTACTTCCACTCCTCCAAGTACATTTCCGACCTGGCCAACGGCAACATCTGCGTGGCGATCGGCTACTCGGGTGACATCTACCAGGCCAAGACCCGCGCCGCTGAAGCCGGTGACAAGGTCAAGGTCAGCTACAACATTCCCAAAGAAGGTGCAGGCAGCTTCTACGACATGGTCGCCATCCCTAAAGATGCCGAAAACGTCGAAGGCGCCTACAAGTTCATGACCTTCCTGCAGAAGCCGGAAATCATGGCGGAAATCACTAACGCCGTACGCTTCCCGAACGGTAACGCTGCTGCAACCCCACTGGTTGATAAAGACATCACCAGCGACCCGGGCGTTTACCCACCGGCAGACGTGCTGGCCAAGCTGTACGCGATTGCCGACCTGCCGGCCGCGACCCAGCGGATCCTGACTCGCAGCTGGACCAAGATCAAATCGGGTAAATAAGCCTGTGTAGGGGCTTGCTTGCTCGCGATGGTCGTCAATGATGATGCGGAGTGTCTGACACTCCACGGTGTGGCGACGTTCTTCGCGAGCAAGCTCGCTCCTACAAGTACAGGGATCTTTTTAAAGTTTGCTGGATCGGTTTATCGAGGGTAAGTTGCGCGCCGGTTTTGTTGCCGGGCAGCCACGGCTGTCCGGTAACGCTGGGCAACTTGCGCCCAACTAATTTGAGAGAGGACCTCCACGTGGCCATTTTTTCTTTGTTGCGCAAAGCCATGCTGGTTGGCGCCGGGTTGACACTGGCTGCCAGTGTTCAAGCCGCCGGCACCGTGCATATTTATAACTGGTCCGATTACATCGGCGAGATCACCCTGGCGGACTTCCAGAAAGCCACGGGCATCAAGCCGGTGTATGACGTGTTCGATTCCAACGAAACCCTGGAAGGCAAGTTGCTGGCCGGGCGCACCGGCTATGACGTGGTGGTGCCGTCCAACCACTTCCTCGGCAAACAGATCAAGGCCGGGGCGTTCCAGAAGCTCGACAAGTCGCTGTTGCCCAACTACAGCAACCTCGATCCGGTGCTGCTCAAGCGCCTGGAACAGAACGACCCGGGCAACCTGTATGCCGTGCCGTACCTGTGGGGCACCAACGGCATCGGCTACAACGTCGACAAGATCAAAGAGGTGCTGGGCGTCGACAAGATCGACTCCTGGGCCGCGGTGTTCGAGCCGGAAAACATCAAGAAGCTGCAAAGCTGCGGTGTCGCGTTCCTCGATTCGGCTGACGAGATGATGCCGACTGTTCTCAACTACATGGGCCTGAATGCCAACAGCACCGACCCCGAGGACTACAAAAAGGCCGAAGCCAAGTTGCTTGCGGTGCGCCCTTACGTGACCTACTTCCACTCTTCCAAGTACATCGGCGACCTGGCCAACGGCGACATCTGTGTGGCGATCGGCTTCTCCGGCGACATGTTCCAGGCGAAAAACCGTGCGGCGGAAGCGAAGAAGGGCGTGAACATCGCTTACTCGATTCCGAAAGAGGGCGGCGCCCTGTGGTTCGACATGCTGGCGATTCCCAAGGATTCGGCCAACGTCAAACAGGCTCATGCCTTCATCAACTACCTGCTCAAGCCTGAAGTGATTGCCCAGGTCAGCGACTACGTGGGTTACGCCAACCCGAACCCGGCGTCGGACAAGTTGATGGAGCAGTCGATCCGCGAAGACGAATCGGTCTATCCACCCCAGGCCGTGCTCGACAAGACCTATGTGTCGATCGAGTTGCCGCCGAACATTCAACGGCTGATGACCCGCAGCTGGACCAAGGTCAAGTCGGGTAAATAGTGACAAAGGCTCAATCTATCCAAGGTTGGCTCACCTTGAGCGAACTGCACTCTTTTGTTTTGGGAGTTTCGTAAATGGCAGTTGCCTCCGGCGCCTATAAGAAAGCCCTCGAGGGCGACCAGACACCGAAACAGGTGTTGGTCAAAATCGACCGGGTCACGAAGAAGTTCGACGAGACGATTGCCGTGGACGATGTGTCCCTGGAAATCAAGAAAGGCGAAATCTTCGCCTTGCTCGGCGGATCGGGTTCGGGCAAATCGACCTTGCTGCGCATGCTCGCCGGCTTCGAGCGACCGACCGAAGGGCGAATCTTCCTCGATGGCGTGGACATCACCGATATGCCGCCGTACGAGCGGCCGATCAACATGATGTTCCAATCCTATGCGTTGTTCCCGCACATGACCGTGGCGCAGAACATCGCCTTCGGCCTCAAGCAGGACAAGATCCCGGCCGCCGAGATCGACGCCCGTGTAGCCGAGATGCTCAAGCTGGTACAGATGAGCCAGTACGCCAAGCGCAAGCCGCACCAGCTTTCCGGCGGCCAGCGTCAGCGCGTGGCCCTGGCCCGTTCCCTGGCCAAGCGTCCGAAGCTGCTGCTGCTCGACGAACCGATGGGCGCACTCGACAAGAAACTGCGCTCGCAGATGCAGCTGGAACTGGTTGAGATCATCGAGCGCGTTGGCGTGACCTGCGTGATGGTGACCCACGACCAGGAAGAGGCCATGACCATGGCCGAGCGCATCGCGATCATGCACCTGGGCTGGATCGCCCAGATCGGCAGCCCGATCGACATCTACGAAACCCCGACCAGCCGCCTGGTCTGCGAATTCATCGGCAACGTCAACATCTTCGAAGGTGAAGTGGTGGACGATGCCGAGGGTCACGCCCTGATCACCTGCAAGGACCTGGACCGCAATATCTACGTCGGCCACGGCATCAGCACTTCGGTCCAGGACAAGTCGGTGACCTACGCGATTCGTCCGGAGAAGCTGCTGGTTACCGCCGACATGCCAACCTGCGAGTACAACTGGTCGAGCGGCAAGGTGCATGACATTGCCTACCTGGGCGGCCACTCGGTGTTCTACGTCGAACTGCCGAGCGGCAAGCTGGTGCAGTCGTTCGTCGCCAACGCCGAGCGTCGCGGCCAGCGGCCAACCTGGGGTGACCAGGTCTACGTCTGGTGGGAAGACGACAGCGGCGTGGTACTGCGCTCATGAACATGCGAAAGCTCAAACGCCGATTCAGTCGAATAATTCCCGGTGGCCGTCAGTTGGTCATCGGGGTTCCGTTCCTCTGGCTGTTCCTGTTCTTCATGCTGCCGTTCTTCATCGTCCTGAAGATCAGCTTCGCCGAAGCAGACGTGGCCATTCCGCCGTACACCGAGATCTACAGTTTCGTTGAACAGAAGCTGCAGGTGCTGCTCAACCTCGGCAACTACGTGTTGCTCAGTGAGGATGAGCTGTACATCGCCGCCTACCTCGGCTCGCTGAAGATGGCGCTGATCAGCACCATCCTCTGCCTGCTGATCGGTTACCCGATGGCCTACGCCATCGCCAGTGCGCGCAAGGAAATGCAGACCGTGCTGGTGCTGCTGATCATGATGCCGACCTGGACCGCGATCCTGATCCGCGTCTATGCGTGGATGGGTATCCTCAGCAACAACGGCCTGCTCAACGGTTTCCTGATGAGCATGGGCTGGATCAACGAACCGCTGCAGATCCTCAACACCAACCTGGCGGTGTATATCGGCGTGGTCTATTCGTACCTGCCGTTCATGATCCTGCCGCTCTACGCCAACCTGGTGAAGCACGATACCAGCCTGCTGGAGGCGGCTTCCGACCTGGGTTCCAGCACCTTCAACAGCTTCTGGAAAATCACTATTCCACTGTCGAAGAACGGCATCATCGCCGGCTGCATGCTGGTGTTCATCCCGGTGGTGGGTGAGTTCGTGATCCCGGAACTGCTCGGCGGTCCGGAAACCCTGATGATCGGTAAAGTGCTCTGGCAAGAGTTCTTCAACAACCGTGACTGGCCGGTGGCGTCCGCCCTGGCAGTGGTGATGCTGGCAATCCTGATTGTGCCGATCATCCTGTTCAACCGCAGTCAGGCCAAGGAAATGGAGGGTAAAGAATGAAGCGCTTCCGTTTCTCCAGCCTGATGCTGGTCGTGGGTCTGTTGTTCATCTACCTGCCGATGTTGATCCTGGTGATCTACTCGTTCAACGCCTCGAAACTGGTGACGGTGTGGGGCGGCTGGTCGATCAAGTGGTACGTCGGCCTGCTGGACAACACCCAGCTGATGGGCTCGGTGGTGCGCTCGCTGGAAATCGCCTGCTACACCGCGATTGCCGCGGTGGCGCTGGGGACCCTGGCAGCGTTCGTGCTGACCCGGATCACCCACTTCAAGGGCCGCACGCTGTTTGGCGGCCTGGTTACCGCACCCTTGGTGATGCCGGAAGTGATCACCGGTTTGTCGCTGTTGCTGCTGTTCGTGGCCATGGCGCAAATGATCGGCTGGCCACAGGAGCGTGGCCTGGTGACCATCTGGATCGCCCACACCACGTTCTGCGCGGCCTATGTCGCGGTGGTGGTGTCGGCCCGTCTGCGTGAGCTGGACATGTCCATCGAAGAGGCGGCCATGGACCTCGGTGCGCGGCCGTGGAAGGTGTTCTTCCTGATCACCATCCCGATGATCGCGCCGTCGCTGGCCGCGGGCGGCATGATGTCGTTCGCCCTGTCCCTCGACGACCTGGTGCTCGCCAGCTTCGTCTCGGGCCCGGGCTCGACGACCTTGCCGATGGAAGTGTTCTCGGCGGTGCGCCTGGGCGTGAAGCCGGAGATCAACGCGGTGGCCAGCCTGATCCTGTTGGCGGTGTCGATCGTGACCTTCCTGGTCTGGTTCTTCAGCCGTCGTGCCGAAGAAAACCGCAAGCGCGCGATCCAGCAAGCCATCGAAGAAAGCGCCGCCGACTCCTGGAAACAACCGGAAGTCCGCCGGCCGCAGGCACCGCAGGCGGTTTGATAGGGGAGTGGGGGGACCATTGTGTGGTCACCCCCATCTGTAGGAGCGGGCTTGCCCGCGAAGGACGCTAACGATGACGCGAACATTCAGAATGCACGCGGCGTCCAAAGTTTTTTCGCGACGGTGCGACGATTCGACAAGCTCGCTCCTACAGGTTTTATAGATTTCAGCCATTCATCCCTTCAACGCATCATGCGCCTCCAGCGCACGCAGCGAGAACACGTACGCCGCACCGGCATTCAGCGAGATCGCCGTGGCCAAGGTCGCGGCGATTTCTTCGCGGGTGGCGCCGGCCTTGATCGCGGCATCGGTGTGCACGCCAATGCAGCCGTCGCAACGGGTGGTAATGGCGACCGCGATGGAAATCAGCTCGCGGGTCTTGGCATCCAGCACGTTGTTCTCTTCGGCGGCTTCACCCAGCGCCATATAGGCCTTGACCATTTTCGGATTGGTTTTGCCCAGGCCACCGAAGGCCTTCTGGATAGTGGGCAGCAGTTCGGACCAATTGTTGAACATTGCGTTATCTCCTGAGCAGGTTGGGGTTCACTGTTGTGGCAGAGACAGTGTTGTCCACTCGGGCCAAACGCGTTGGCTCGATCCGCTCAGTTGTTCATCCAATCGTCGCAAATCGACTCGCTCGACGAACGCCGCCCAGGTTGGCTATCGATCCCGGGCGTCGCTGATCAGCGCGCCGGCAGCAGCTTCAAGGTGCTGCGGGTGTTGGCGGCGACTTCCTCTTCGCTGAAATGCGCCTGATGGTAGATACCTTCGATGTAGGCCTCGGCCTGATCCTCATAGTGCGTGTTGAACGGCACGCCGCTTTGCCCGATCGGGTTGATGGTCAGGGCATGGGCTGGATCGGCGAAGTCGATGATGCGCCGGGTCGACGGGCCGTAGGTCACCGGCCAGGGTGCGGGGCCGATTTTGGCGGTGAGGTTGTTCGGCACTTCATGACTGCCCGGGGCGGCGAACGGGCCGACGTTGAAGATCCGATCCAGTGGCTTCTGCATGCCCAGCGGGTGACCGTGGGTCAGGGTGTGGGCCGTGCCCCATTGCCATTGCGTGGTGTCGGCGCCCAGGGTGTTCTTGAGGTGCGCCAGGCTGGCGTTCCAGGCGGCCTTGACCACTTCGGCACGGGTTTGTGGGGTGCCGCTGCTGCGGTTGTTCCACCAGGGTGAGTCGGCGTTGGCGGCCAGCCGGGGCAGGGCGGCGTCGATGACCCGGGTCGAGAGCAGGGTGTCGAAGAAGTTGTCGCCCAGTTCATCGTGCAGCGCGCCATAGGCCAGGTCGTAGAGGAACTGGTTGAACAGCGTGGCGCTGGTCGACTCCAGCGGGTAGTCGCCTTTCCACGCCGCCAGTTGCTCCACCAGCTTCAACTCGGTGCGATCACTGACCACTTCACGCAATACCGGCAACAGTGGCGCCAGCGTGCGCGGACCGTAGTTGGTGGTGGTGCCCAGCTGCAATTTCTGTGTGCCCTCGACGTCCCACTTCACAGTGTTGTCGCTCAACTGCTGGTTCAGTTTCTGGCCGCGATCCGCCAGGTTGTAGTAGCCGGGAATCTCCATGCCGGTAGGGGAAAGCGGCTGGAAGTTGGCGGAAACGATGTAGCCGCGTGGCGGATTTTCTTCCTGGGGGTTGGCGCTGAACGGGTAGAAACCGTCCTTGTCCGCCTGGTTACTGCTGCCGTCGAGAATGAACTGCGGCTTGACCCCGGCCGGACGCTTGGGCAGTTGCGCGGCGGCCCACCAGCCGATGTCGCCCTTGGCATTGGCCCAGACGATGTTCAGGCCCGGTGCCTGGACCTTGGAGGAGGCGGTTCGGGCCTTGGCCAGGGTGTCGGCGCGGTTGAGCTGGTAGAAACCTTCGAGGATCGGGTTTTGCGTCTCGAGAAACGCCCACCACATGGCAATCGGCGTTTTGCCGGCGGTGGCGCCCAGCACGTCGTTGATGATCGGCCCGTGGGGCGACTGGCGCAGGGTCAGGGTCACTGGTTCCTGACCCTTTACGGCGATCTGCTGCTCGGTGCTGACCAGATCGACCCATTGCCCGCGATACCAGACCTGATTGGCATTGTCCGGATTGACCTTCTCGGCGATCAGGTCGAGGTCATCGTTCTGGAACATGGTCAGGCTCCAGCCGAAATCCATGTTGTGGCCGAGAAAAGCGAACGGCACCAGCGCCTGGTGGTGGCCGTAGAGCTCGAAGCCGGGCGCCGACAGTTGCGCCTCGTACCACACCGCCGGTGCCGAGAAGCGAATGTGCGGGTCACCGGCCAGCAGCGGTTTGCCACTTTTGGTGCGACTGCCGGCAATCGCCCAGGCATTGCTGCCTTCGAATTGCGGCAGGCCGTGCTCGGCCAACGCCTGCTCGCTGAGGCGGGCCAGTGCGTTGAGGTCCTTCCAGTCAGCGGCGCTGAGGACCGGCGCCGAGCCGGGTTTCTGGGCGAGTACGCCCTTGGGCTGCCAGTCGAGGTCGAAAATGTTCAGGTAGTCGCTGCCCAGTTGATCGCGCACATAGGTCAGCACCGGCTCGGTACGAAACGCCGCGGCAAAGCTGTAGGCCATGTACCCGGCGGCACTGATGCTGTCCTGGGCGGTGAACGGCCGCTTGCGGATCCCCAGCACGTCGAACTCCACCGGCGCGGCGTGGCTGTCTTGATACTGATTAATTCCATCCAGATAGGCCTGCAGGGCCTTCCACTCGGGGGATTGCTTGTCGAGCGCGGCCACGTAAGTCTCGGCACGCTCGCGAATGCGCAGGCTGCGGAACAGTTTGTCGGTGTCGATCAGCTTCGGCCCCAACACCTCTGCCAGCTCGCCACGGGCCAGGCGCCGCATGATCTCCATCTGAAACAAGCGGTCCTGGGCCTGCACATAACCGAGGGCGCGATACAGGTCGGTCTCGTTGGTGGCGCGAATATGCGGCACCCCACGCTCGTCATAACGCACCGTCACCGCGCCTTCGAGGTGCTGCAACTGCACCTGGCCCTGGCGGGTGGGTTGTTTGCTATACACATACCAGCCGGCGCCTGCGACGAGCAGGACGAGCAGCAAGGCCAGCAGGGTCATGACGCGCTTCATGGAGACTCCTTGTTCTTTTTGGAATACCGCCTGTCGGGGCGGTCAAGATGTAGCACAGCCCTTGCCCACCGGGCATGCCCGACCTTGAAAAGTCCGGAATGCCCTAGGGTGTTTCACTGACCCACGGGCAATAACACCCCACCGCCAAGGTATTGGTTGCACTGACCGGACGATCCTCGCTCAGTGCCTGCAAAATCGGTTCGATGAAGCTGTTGCTGGAGTTGCAGGTCAGGCCTTCGCTGTAGGGGCCGAAGTAGGCGAGTTTGCCGCTGCGGTCCCAGATCGCCACGGCCGGGCTGGCGGGGATCTGGGTGGAGCCGGGGAGGACTTCGAGGGTTTTCAGGCCGCTGAGGGTGCTGGGTAACTGGCCGTGGCTGCCGGGTTTTTGCACGGCGAAAAATTGCACGCCCTGGGGGCCGTAGTGTTCGAGCAGTTCGGCGAGGTGTTGCTGGTTGCCGACGTTGCACGGGCAGGACGGGTCCCAGAAGTGCACGACGCGGATCGAGCCGGGGCCGGCGAGGTGCTCGGGCAGGCGCAGCGGATCGCCGGAAAAGACCGCGGTGTGCTCGCTGAAGGCACGCAGGTAGCGTCCCTGGAACCAGTCGTAGGCCGCCCACAACACGCCGGCGCAGATCAGCGCGATCAGGGTGGCAAGCAAGGTCGTGCGGGTGTGCGAGCGCATGTGAAAGCATCCTTGGCGGTCGCGTAGCTTGCCATGCTTGGCGCGACAGAAGAATATCGCAGGCCCATAAAGTCTGTTTCGCGCGCTGCGCCTGCTCTGGAATCCCCTCATGGCTGTGACCTTCAATGCCGATCAACTGCGCGCCAGCCTGCAACCCCTGGCGTGCGCGCAGCCGTTGTCGGACGAGGCGCGGGCCTATCAGCGCTTTTATGGCCTGGATTTCGCGCAACGCACGCTGCGCCGTGGCCTGGGGCGGTTCGAGGTCGATGGCTATGAGGTGGTCAGCCAGCTCTGGTGGCCCGAGAGGGCGAAGGCGACGCTGTTTCTGTTCCATGGCTTCTACGATCACACCGGGCTGTATCGGCATGTCATCGAATGGGCGCTGGATCAGGGTTTCGCAGTGATTGCCTGCGATTTGCCGGGGCACGGCCTGTCCAGTGGCGAGCGTGCGAGCATCCGCGATTTCGCCGAGTACCAGGACACCCTGCAAGGCCTGTTCGCCGAAGCGCGCTCAATCGACCTGCCGCAGCCCTGGCACCTGTGCGGGCAGAGTACCGGCGGGGCGATCGTCATCGACCACGTGCTCAACCAGGGCGCCGACAGCCCGGCGCAGGGCCAGGTGCTGCTGTTATCACCGCTGGTGCGGCCGCGTGCCTGGGGTTGGTCGCGCTTGAGCTATTACCTGCTGCGGCCCTTCGTCAAAGGCATTGCCCGGCGCTTCAGCGAGAACTCCAACGACCCGGCGTTCCTGCCGTTCCTGCAGGCCGATCCGCTGCAACCGCAGCGCCTGCCGACCGCCTGGGTCGGGGCGTTGGCGCGTTGGATCAAGCGCATCGAAGCGGCGCCGGCGAGCCCGCGGCGGCCGTTGATCATTCAGGGGATGGCCGACATGACCGTGGATTGGCAACACAATCTGCAGGTGCTGGCGGCCAAGTTCGACCGGCCACAGGTGCTGAAATTGCCGGAGGCGCGGCATCATCTGGCGAATGAAACGGCGGCGTTGCGGGAGGAGTATTTCGGGTTTTTGAGTCGGCGTATTAAAGGCCGGAATCTGTAGGAGCGAGCCTGCTCGCGATAGCGATTCAGCAGGCTACCCAAATCACGGCGCCAGACTCGACGCACTTTGCCCCACCGCCAGCCCCGCCCGAATCGCCGCCAGTGCCGCCTGGTAGTAAGCCTTGCCGTCGGTGGATTCAGCGAAGTTGGCAAACTCTTCCAGCTCGGCATCCGACAGGTCGCGATAGACGTACAGCAGGGTGTTGTTGAGGTCGCTGCCGATCTGCTCCATCAGGCGCTGGCGCTGGCCGTTGAGCATGCCCTGAGCCTGGCCGCCGCCGAGCAGGCCGGGGATCATCTGGCTCAGGCTGTCCGCCGCCACGCCGGCAATCGCCAGGCTGACTTCGGCGCCGGCCTCGCGGGCTGGCAGCGCCTGGGCCAGGTGGCCGACGATCAACTGGCGGGTGTCGCTGGCTTCGATTTTCGGCAGGCCCTTGGCGTTCTTCGCCAACTGGTCGCGGCGGGTCGCCAGCAACTCCGCGGCGATGATCTTGCGCCCCAGCGCCGACTGGAAAAATGCCAGTGCCGGCTTGGGGTCGGCGAGGTTCTTGCGCAGTTGTGCCTGCGCACGCTGATCCACAGCCTGCGGCGCAAAGCGCTGGTTGCTGTTGTTGACCAACGCCTGGAACACCGCTGGCGGCAGGCTGCTCTGGTAGCGTTGTTGGGCGGCGGTGAGGGCGTCGTTGAAGTGCGCGCGCTGGTCCGGCCAGCCTGCGACCTTGTACAACTGGTCGTAGCCGTCTGCCCAGGAGGGGAAAGTGCAGAGCATCAACAGTGAAAAAAGCAAACGGCGCATAAGGACTCCTGTCGGCAGTCGACTATTCTCCGGGGCCAGACACAGGTTGTCGAGAATTCGTATCAGGTTGATCTGCATATCCGACGATCCTCCGCTATCCGGCACTGTCGGATTTGTCGGCGCAGGAATACTATGCGCGCCATGCTCATACCCTCTGATCACCCGCTGCTGCTGCGTATCGTTGACGACCTCGCCACCCAAGGCTGGTCGCAGCAGAATCTGTTCCTGCCTCTGTCTTTGACCGGAGAGCTGGCGGCCGAATGCCGTAAACGTGCGGCCGAGGGAGAACTGGCGCCGGCGGCGGTGGGTCGTGGCCCCGCTTCGGAGGTTCGCGAGGGTATTCGCGGCGATCATATTCAATGGCTGGAACCCGGCCAGGCCGATGCCTGCGACCGCTATCTGGGGTTGATGGACAGCTTGCGCGAGGCCCTCAATCGCGGCTTGTTCCTCGGTCTCGAAGACTTCGAAAGCCACTTCGCCCTGTACCCGCCAGGCGCGTTCTACCGCCGCCATGTCGACCGCTTTCGCGACGACGACCGGCGCATGGTGTCGGCGGTGATCTACCTCAACGACGGCTGGTTGCCGGAGCAGGGCGGTCAACTGCGCATGTACCTGGAAGACGACGCGCCACACGATGTCGACCCTGTGGGCGGCTGCCTGGTGGTGTTTCTCTCCGGCCAGGTGCCCCATGAGGTGTTGCCGGCGACCCGCGAACGCCTGTCCTTGACCGGCTGGTTTCGCCGCCGCGGCAACGAGCCGTTCTGATGCAGAAAATTCTGGTCAGCCGCTGCCTGCTGGGCCATCGCGTGCGTTATGACGGCGGCGCCAGTGGGCCGTTCGATCAACTGCAGCAGTGGATCGTTGAAGGTCGAGTGGTGCCGTTGTGTCCGGAAGTGGCCGGCGGCTTGCCGACTCCGCGGGCGGCGGCGGAGATTCCGGGTGGGCAAGGTGCCGAGGTGCTCGATGGCAGTGCCCGGGTCATCACCACCGAGGGTGACGATGTCAGTGCCGAGTTCCTGTCGGGGGCGCGGCAAGCCCTGGCGCTGGTGCAGCAACATGGCATCCGCATCGCCGTGCTCAAGGCCAACAGCCCTTCATGCGGCAATCTGCTGACTTATGACGGCACCTTCAGCGGGGTCAAGGTCAGCGGTGAGGGCGTCACTGCCGCCTTGCTGGGCCGTCACGGAGTCCGGGTGTTCAACGAATCGCAATTGGCCGAAGCGGCCAGCGCCCTGGCGGCGCTGGACTGAGGGCAGGCCCGATCAGGACTTCGGTGGCTGGGTCGCATCCATGCCAAACCACTTCTCGGACAGGGCCATCAGGCGCCCGTCTTTCTTGATTCGCTCCAACGCCCCGGCGAGTGTCGCCTGGAACGCCGGGTTGCCTTTCTGGAACGGAATCACCAGGCTCAGCGTCGGGCCGATCTTCGCGCCTTCCTTCACTGGCAAACGACTGTCGCGGATCGCGTAGGGAATCAGCAGGCGATCGCTGATGGCCGCGTCCAATTGTTTGTCCGCCACTTCCTTGAGCGGCTGTTGCGCATCCGGGTAACTGCGCAGGTCGACACCTTCGACGCTGCGAGCCTGATCGACAAACTGACTGCCCTGGGCCACGCCCAGCACCTTGCCATTGAGCGCCGGCAACGAGCCCAGCGGACGTTGTTCTTCCTGGCGCACGATCAATTGTGCGCTTGAATAACTATAAGGTTCGCTGACGTCGAAACGATCCTTGAGTTCCGGGGTCAGTGCTATGTGGTTGATGGCGATGTCGTAGCGGCCGCTCTCGACACCGGGCAGCAGGTCGGTGGAGTCGGTCACCACGAAGTCGGCGCGCACATCCAGCTCGCTGGCCAAAAGATGGCCCAACTCGACTTCAAAGCCGGTGAGTTTGCCATCGTCCTTGAAGTTGAAGGGCGGGGTATTGGCTTCCAGGGCGATGCGCAATTCACCGCGATCGTTGACGTCGTCAATCAGTTCAGCGTGAGCAAAAGGACTCAGAAGGGGCAGCAACAGCATCAGGCCAGGCAAAAAGCGCATGGTCTCTCCTTGATTCGTTATGTGCGACGCGCTGCTTCGGCGCGCTTTGCTATGGTGTTGAGGTCCTTCGACAACAAATTGCTACGAAGTTGTCACATACATGAAGATTAAGCATAAAACTGGAGAAAAGAATGAAAACCTTTATGTCACGTGCTGTTTTTGCAGGGATGCTGCTCGGTGCTTCGATGCTGGCCAATGCCGCGACGCCTGCTCCTAAAGGTGCGGAGGTCTCTATCGTTTCGCCGGCAGATGGCGGCACCGTGCCCACGACCTTCCAGATCAAGTTTGCTGTTAAAGATGTATCCCTGGCCAAGGCAGGTGATCCTACGCCCAACTCCGGTCACCACCACGTACTGATTGATACCGCCCCGATTGCCGCTGGCCAAGTGATCCCGTCAGATGCCAATCACGTGCATTTTGGCAAAGCGCAAACCCAAGGCGATCTGACCCTGACCCCTGGCAAGCACACCCTGCAACTGGAACTGGGCGACAAGAATCACCAGGCGTTCGACCCGCCTATCCTTTCGGAAAAGATCACCGTCACGGTCAAGTAAAACGTCCAGGCGAAAAAAAGGGAGCTCCGCGGAGCTCCCTTTTTATTGACGCTTGAGCGTTAGAACAACACGCGGCAACGAATGGTGCCGTTGATGTGCTGCAGCTTCTCTTGCGCCAGGTCCGAGTACTCGGCGTCGACGTCGATCACGACGTAGCCGACTTTCTCGTTGGTCTGCAGGAACTGACCGGAAATGTTGATGCCGTTTTCGGCGAAGACCTTGTTGATCTCGCTCATCACACCCGGGATGTTCTCGTGGATGTGCAGCAGGCGGTGCTTGCCAGGGTGAGCCGGCAGGGCCACTTCCGGGAAGTTCACGGACGATACCGAAGTACCGTTGTCGCTGTACTTCACCAGCTTCTCAGCGACTTCCAGGCCGATGTTGGCTTGCGCTTCAGCGGTGGAACCACCGATGTGCGGTGTCAGGATCACGTTGTCCAGGCCACGCAGCGGGCTCTCGAACTCTTCGTCGTTGGAGCGTGGCTCGACCGGGAACACGTCGATGGCAGCGCCGATCAGGTGCTTGTCCTTGATCGCGGCGGCCAGGTGGTCCAGCTCAACCACGGTGCCACGCGCGGCGTTGATCAGGATCCCGCCTTTCTTGATGGCGCGGATTTCCTTCTCGCCGATCATCCACTGGGTCGCAGCGGTTTCCGGTACGTGCAGGGTGACGATGTCGGACATGCCCAGCAGTTCGTGCAGGTTGCCGACCTGGGTGGCGTTACCCAGTGGCAGCTTGGTCACGGTGTCGTAGAAGTACACCTGCATCCCTAAGCCTTCTGCCAGGACCGACAGTTGAGTGCCGATCGAGCCGTAACCGACGATACCCAGCTTCTTGCCACGGATTTCGAAGGAGTTGGCCGCGCTCTTGATCCAGCCGCCACGGTGGCAGGAAGCGTTTTTCTCGGGGATGCCACGCAGCAGCAGGATCGCTTCGGCCAGCACCAGCTCGGCAACGGAGCGGGTGTTGGAGTACGGCGCGTTGAACACGGCAATACCGCGCTCGCGGGCGGCGTTGAGGTCCACCTGGTTGGTGCCGATGCAGAAACAGCCGACAGCCACCAGCTTCTTCGCGTGATCGAAGATCTCTTCGGTCAGTTGAGTACGGGAGCGAATGCCGATGAAGTGCGCATCAGCGATCTTTTCCTTGAGCTGGGCTTCCGGCAGAGAACCTGTGAGGTACTCGATGCTGGTGTAGCCCGCCGCCTTGAGGACGTCGACAGCCGATTGGTGGACGCCTTCGAGAAGAAGGAACTTGATCTTGCTCTTATCGAGAGAAGTCTTGCTCATCTGCGTAAACCTGTATCCCGGAGAAAAATGGCAGGAGATGGTCAACAGATGCTGACCCGGACGGCAACTAAACCGTCACCGCAGAACAGCCGTTGGGCACTATGCTGCGGGGTCGGTATGCTAGCATATGCGCCCCGCTAAACACTCATTCCTGCGACGTGAAGCGTTCTCAGGATGACCATGAATTGTTCGAGAGTTCTGTCGATGACCAATCCTGCCCTGATTGATGAGCTGAAGACCCTGGTTGAGCCTGGCAAGGTGCTGACCGATGCCGACTCCCTGAATGCTTACGGTAAGGATTGGACCAAGCATTTCGCCCCGGCGCCGACCGCCATCGTGTTCCCCAAGACTACCGAGCAGGTCCAGGCCATCGTGCTGTGGGCCAACAAACACAAAGTGGCGCTGGTGCCGTCCGGTGGTCGTACCGGGTTGTCTGCGGCTGCGGTGGCGGCCAATGGCGAAGTGGTGGTGTCGTTCGACTACATGAACCAGGTTCTCGACGTGAACCTGACCGACCGCACCGCCATCTGCCAGCCAGGCGTGGTCACCAAGCAATTGCAGAACGTCGCCGAAGAAAAGGGCCTGTACTACCCGGTGGACTTCGCTTCGTCGGGTTCCAGCCAGATTGGCGGCAATATCGGCACCAATGCCGGCGGGATCAAGGTGATTCGCTACGGCATGACCCGCAACTGGGTGGCCGGCATGAAAGTCGTCACCGGCAAGGGTGACGTGCTGGAACTGAACCGCGACCTGATCAAGAACGCCACTGGCTACGACATGCGCCAGCTGTTCATCGGCGCTGAAGGCACCCTGGGTTTCGTGGTCGAAGCGACCATGCGCCTGGATCGTGCGCCGAAAAACCTCACCGCGATGGTCCTCGGCACCGCCGATTTCGATTCGATCATGCCGGTGCTGCACGCCTTCCAGAGCAAGCTGGACCTGACCGCCTTCGAGTTTTTCTCCGACAAGGCCCTGGCCAAGGTCCTCGATCGCGGCGACGTGCCGGCACCGTTCGAATCCGACTGCCCGTTCTACGCGCTGCTGGAATTCGAAGCGACCACCGAAGAAGTGGCCAACCACGCCCTGGAAACCTTCGAGCACTGCGTGGAGCAGGGCTGGGTGCTGGACGGTGTGATGAGCCAGAGCGAAACCCAGCTGCACAACCTGTGGAAACTGCGCGAGTACATCTCCGAGACCATTTCCCACTGGACCCCGTACAAGAACGACATTTCGGTGACCGTGTCGAAAGTCCCGGCGTTCCTCAAGGAAATCGACGCGATCGTCGGCGAACACTACCCGGATTTCGAAATCGTCTGGTTCGGTCACATCGGCGACGGCAACCTGCACCTGAACATTCTCAAGCCGGAAAACCTCAGCAAGGACGAGTTCTTTGCCAAGTGCGCGACCGTGAACAAGTGGGTGTTCGAAACCGTCGAGAAGTACAACGGTTCGATTTCTGCCGAACACGGCGTCGGTATGACCAAGCGCGATTACCTGACCTACAGCCGCTCCCCGGTTGAAATCGAGTACATGAAAGCCGTAAAAGCAGTCTTCGACCCGAACGGCATCATGAACCCGGGCAAGATCTTCGCCGTTTGAACAAACCTTGAGGCAGGAGGCGGTAATGAGCTATCAGCACCAGTATGTCGACGGTACCCGCATTCATTTCCCGCTCGGGAAAGTGGTGTGCATCGGGCGTAACTACGCCGAACACGCCAAGGAACTGGATAACCCGGTGCCGACCGAGCCGCTGCTGTTCATCAAGCCGGGCAGTTGCGTGGTACCGCTGGAAGGCGGTTTCGCGATTCCCACCGAGCGTGGTTCGGTGCATTACGAGGCGGAAATCGCGGTGCTGATCGGCAAGCCCTTGTCGACCAAGCCGAGCGTCGAGGAAGTGCTGGACGCGATCTCCGGTTTCGCCCCGGCCCTGGACCTGACCCTGCGCGACAAGCAAGCCGAGCTGAAATCCAAGGGCCTGCCGTGGGAAATCGCCAAGTCTTTCGACGGAGCGGCGGTGATCGCGCCGTTCGTGGTCGGCAGTACCTTTGCCGACCTGACCGACATTGGCATCCGCCTGACCATCAACGGTGAAGTGCGCCAGGACGGCAACAGCAGCGCCATGCTCAACCCGATCGTGCCGATGATCCAGCACATGGCCGGTTGCTTCTCGCTGCAGGCCGGCGACGTGATCCTCACCGGCACCCCGGTGGGCGTCGGTCCGCTGAACGTGGGTGATGAGCTGGTGCTGGAACTGCCGGGTGCCAGTCGTTTTACCAGCAGCGTTCGCTAAGACCTGAACGGAACCCTCGTAGGAGCTGGCTCGCCAGCGAAAAAATGCCAACGATGACGCGTCTATCCTGAAAAAACGCGGTGTCCTGGCGTTCTTCGCTGGCAAGCCAGCTCCTACAGAGGCCGGGTGTTGTCCCATAAAGTTGTAGGCAATGGCCTACGGCTATTAAGCTTGAATTCATCCAGGCGTGATATTTCATCCGCCCGTTTCGTTTTCGAGCCCGCCTGAATGCGTCGACTTGCCCGTCCCAAACCGCTTGCCCTGATCCTGTTGGTCGCCGTCGTGCTGGTGCTGGGCGTGGCGGCGCAGTATTACCGTCTGTACGAGCGCGCCTGGTTCAACCTGCAAAACTGGCTGCACCCGCTTTCCGAGCAATCGATGGCGCTCAATGATTATCAGGTGGCGCTCGAGGCCAAGGTGATTGACGGCCTGGACGACGACGTCTCGGCGCTGACCTTCGATCCGGTGCGCAACAGCCTGTTCACCGTGACCAACCAGAATTCCGAGCTGATCGAAATGTCCCTCGATGGACGCATCCTGCGGCGGATTGCGCTGATCGGTTTTGGCGACCCCGAAGCCGTGGAGTTCATCAGTGCTGACACTTATGTGATCAGCGACGAGCGTCAGCAGCGTTTGATCAAGATTCACCTGGAGGAGGGCACCACCTTCCTCGATGCCGCCGATGCCGAGCAGATGACCCTGGGCATGCACATGACCCGCAACAAGGGCTTCGAGGGGCTGGCCTACGACTCCAAGGGCAAGCGACTGTTCGTCGCCAAGGAGCGCGACCCGATGCTGATCTACGAAGTGCAGGGCTTTCCCCATTACAACCCGGAAAAATCCTACGCCGTGCACGTGATCAACAACCCCAAGCGGGATGCCGGATTGTTTGTTCGCGATCTGTCGAGCCTGCAATACGACGAGCGCAGCGGCCATTTGCTGGCGCTGTCGGATGAGTCGTTCCTGGTGCTGGAACTGGATATCGACGGTCGACCGCTAAGCACAATGTCGTTGCGTAAAGGTCAACATGGCCTGCAGAAGACCGTGCCGCAAGCAGAAGGGATCGCCATGGATGACGAGGGGATGCTGTACCTGGTGAGCGAGCCGAACCTGTTTTACGTCTTCAAGAAGCCGGCTCAGCCCTGACCAACACCGCAAAACCATTGTAGGAGCCAGCTTGCTGGCGAAGGCGGCCTTTCAGTCAATACATAGGCTGAATGATCCACCGCCTTCGCCGGCAAGCCGGCTCCTACAGGTATTTCATTGGTCCACAGGGATATGAATTACTTCGCCGTCAGGCTCTTCACACCTTCGCTGGTCCCCAGCAACAGCAGGTCCGCCGGGCGGGCAGCGAACAGGCCATTGGTGACTACGCCGACGATGGCGTTGATCTGCTTCTCCAGCTCCACCGGGTTGGTGATCTGCATGTTGAACACATCGAGGATGATGTTGCCGTTGTCGGTCAACACGCCTTCGCGGTACACCGGGTCGCCGCCCAGCTTGACCAGCTCGCGGGCCACGTGGCTGCGGGCCATCGGGATTACTTCGACCGGCAGCGGGAAAGTGCCCAGTACTGGCACCAACTTGCTGGCATCGGCAATGCAGATGAAGGTCTTGGCCACGGCGGCGACGATCTTCTCGCGGGTCAGGGCTGCGCCGCCGCCCTTGATCAGGTTCAGGTGCTCGTCGCTTTCATCGGCGCCGTCGACGTAGAACTCCAGGTCGCTGACGGTGTTCAGTTCATACACCGGAATGCCGTGGCCCTTGAGACGTGCGGCGGTGGCTTCGGAACTGGCGACCGCGCCGTCGAAGGCGCCCTTGTGCTGGGCCAGGGCGTCGATGAAGCAGTTGGCGGTGGAGCCGGTGCCGACCCCGACGATGCTCTTGTCGTCGAGTTTGGGAAGGATGAAATCGACGGCGGCCTGTGCCACTGCCTGTTTGAGTTGATCCTGGGTCATGCGGGCTCCGAAGTGCCGAAGTGGGGTTTGAAAGGCCGGCATTATAGGCCCCGCTGCAGGCAAGGTCATTGCCCGATTGGCGGGTGCGACAGTGTGTCTGGGCCAGCCCGGCTTTATCCCGGGGCTTGAAACCACCGGTTTGGTGTGGTCGCCCGGGCAAAAGCCGGGTTAGACTCGTTGGTCCTGCCCAACCCGCTCAGTGATGCCTTCCGATGCTTGAACAGTACGTCAAAAAGATCCTCACCTCGCGCGTTTATGACGTTGCCGTAGAAACCCCTTTGCAGACTGCTCGCCAGCTCTCCGAGCGGCTGGGCAATCAGATTTGGCTCAAGCGCGAAGACTTGCAGCCGGTGTACTCGTTCAAGATTCGCGGGGCTTACAACAAGCTCACCCAACTGAGCGACGAAGAGCGCGCCCGTGGCGTGGTCACGGCCTCGGCGGGCAACCACGCCCAGGGCCTGGCGCTGGCCGCCAAGGTGCTGGGGGTCAAGGCCACTATCGTGATGCCCAAGACCACTCCGGAAATCAAGGTCGAAGGCGTACGCTCGCGTGGCGGCAAAGTGGTGCTGCACGGGGATTCTTTCCCGGAAGCCCTGGCCTATTCGCTGAAGCTGGTTGACGAAAAGGGCTACGTTTACATTCACCCCTACGATGATCCGCACACCATCGCCGGGCAGGGCACGGTGGCGATGGAGATTCTCCGTCAGCACCCTGGCCCGCTGGATGCGATCTTCGTGCCGGTCGGCGGTGGCGGCCTGATCGCCGGGATCGCGGCTTACGTGAAGTACTTGCGCCCGGAAATCAAAATCATCGGCGTCGAGCCGGACGACTCCAACTGCCTGCAAGCGGCCATGGCCGCCGGCGAGCGCGTGGTGCTGCCGACCGTGGGCATCTTCGCCGATGGCGTGGCGGTGGCGCAGATCGGCCAGCACACCTTCGACATCTGCAAGGATTACGTCGACGAAGTCATCACCGTCAGCACCGACGAAATCTGCGCCGCGATCAAGGACATCTACGACGACACCCGCTCGATCACCGAACCGGCTGGCGCCCTGGGCGTGGCCGGGATCAAGAAGTACGTCGAACAGCGCGGCGTCACCGGGCAGACCCTGGTGGCCATCGACTCTGGGGCCAACGTCAATTTTGACCGCCTGCGCCACGTCGCCGAGCGCGCCGAACTGGGTGAGGGCCGTGAAGCGATCATCGCCGTGACCATCCCCGAGAAGCCGGGCAGCTTCAAGGCGTTCTGCGAGGCCATCGGCAAGCGCCAGATCACTGAATTCAACTATCGCTACAGCACTGGCAGCGAAGCGCACATCTTCGTCGGTGTGCAGACCCATCCGGAAAACGACCCGCGCAGTGGGCTGATCGCCAGCCTGACCGAGCAGGGCTTTCCGGTGCTCGACCTGACCGACAACGAACTGGCCAAGCTGCACATTCGCCATATGGTTGGCGGACGTGCGGCCCAGGTGGTCGATGAAGTGGTGTTGCGCTTTGAGTTCCCCGAGCGTCCGGGCGCCCTGTTCAACTTCCTGCACAAGCTCGGCGGACGCTGGAATATCTCGATGTTCCACTACCGCAACCACGGTGCCGCTGATGGCCGTGTGGTCGCGGGCCTGCAGGTACCTCACGACGAGCGTCATCTGGTGCCGGCGGCGCTGGAGCAGATCGGTTATCCGTACTGGGACGAAAGCGACAACCCGGCCTATCAGCTGTTTCTCGGCTGAACGGCTACGCTGATGGGCAGGAAATAAGGAAATCAGACAATGGAAACGTTAACCGCCCTGAAAATGGCGCACATGGTTGCCACCGTGGTCTTGCTGGTCGGCGCGTTGGGGCTGGGCATCTGGGTGTTTCTGGCGCGGCGCAACGGTGACGCGACGGCGCCTGCGCGGACCTTGCAACGGCCGCGGGTATTTGTCTGGCTGCTGATGGGCCTGGCGCTGCTGAGCATGCCGTTCACCGGCTGGTGGATGGTGCATCTGGTGGGCTGGCCGCTGGGGCAAACCTGGCTGCTGGCCTCCAGCGTGTTGTACACGGTGGCGGCGTTGGCCTGGTTCTGGTTGCTGGTGCGCTTGAATCGGTTGCGCAAGGCGCCGGGCAGTGTCGGCAGGTTCAGCTTTGCCTTGGCGCTGGTCAGCTTTGTCTGCTTTATCGCGATTGCCGGGTTGATGGGGGCCAAGCCGGTTTGAACCGCGCTGACCCCATTCGCGGGCAAGCCCGCTCCCACAAGGGATTTGTGAACGACACAGATCCACTGTAGGAGCTGGCTTGCCAGCGAAAGCGTTATCAGCCCCGCAGACTGATCACCGGCCACCCACGCTTCTCGGCCTCAGCCCGCAGATTCGGATCCGGATCCACCGCCACCGGATTCGCCACCTGCTCCAGCAGCGGCAAGTCATTCATCGAGTCGCTATAGAAGTAGCTGCCGTCCAGCGACAACCCCGTCTCCTCCAGCCAACGATTCAGGCGCGTCACCTTGCCTTCACGGAAGCACGGCACATCGGTGCTGCGTCCGGTGTAGCGACCTTCATGCATTTCGCATTCAGTGGCGATCAAGGTGTCCACGCCCAACAGCTCGGCAATCGGCCCGGTGACGAAGCGGTTGGTGGCGGTGATGATCACCAGCTTGTCGCCAGCGTCGCGATGCTTGGCCAGCAATTCCACAGCCTTGGGCAGCATCAGCGGCTCAATGCAGTCGCGCATGAAGTCGCGGTGCCATTCATCGAGCTGGGCCATCTCGGTGCGGCCGAGGATTTCCAGGCAGAAGTTCAGGTACTCGGCGTTGTCCAGCTTGCCGGCCAGGTAGTCCTGGTAGAACTCATCGTTGCGCGCCTTGTAGGCGATGGGGTCGAGAATCTCTCGTTCGCACAGGTAGTCGCCCCATGCGTGATCGCTGTCGCCGCCCAAAAGCGTGTTGTCGAGGTCGAATAAAGCCAGGCGCATTGCAGTTACCCGCTGATTAGTCTGTAAAAAGGCGATAAGAATACGGTCTTTTCACAAGAGTGCACATAACGTAGGAAGCTTCGTTGCCGCCCTCACAACCTTTGTGGAACAATGCGGCGACATGCGTTTGCGAGGTTGTTGCCGTGATCGACCCCGATGGTTTCCGCCCCAATGTGGGGATCATTCTGACGAATGATGCCGGCCAGGTGCTCTGGGCTCGCCGTATCAATCAAGATGCCTGGCAGTTTCCTCAAGGTGGTATCAACCCTCAGGAGACGCCGGAAGACGCCTTGTACCGCGAGTTGAACGAAGAAGTCGGCCTGGAGCGCGAGGATGTTGAAATTCTCGCCTGCACGCGCGGCTGGTTGCGCTATCGTTTGCCGCAACGTCTGGTCCGTACCCACAGCCAACCGCTGTGCATCGGCCAGAAACAGAAATGGTTTCTCCTGCGCCTGATCTCCAACGAGCAGCGGGTGCGGATGGATTTGACCGGTAAACCGGAATTCGATGGCTGGCGCTGGGTCAGTTATTGGTATCCGCTGGGCCAGGTGGTGACATTCAAGCGCGAGGTGTATCGCCGCGCTCTCAAAGAGCTTGCCCCGCGCCTTTTAGCGCGCGACTGACGACGGAGTTCGACCCCGAGCCATGCTCAATACGCTGCGCAAGATCGTCCAGGAAGTTAACTCCGCCAAGGATCTCAAGGCGGCGTTGGGCATTATTGTATTGCGCGTCAAAGAGGCCATGGGCAGCCAGGTCTGCTCGGTCTATCTGCTCGACCCCGAGACCAACCGCTTCGTGCTGATGGCCACCGAGGGCTTGAACAAGCGCTCGATCGGCAAGGTCAGCATGGCGCCCAACGAGGGTCTGGTTGGCCTGGTCGGTACGCGTGAAGAACCGCTGAACCTGGAAAACGCCGCCGACCACCCGCGCTATCGCTACTTCGCCGAAACCGGTGAAGAGCGTTACGCCTCGTTTCTCGGTGCGCCGATCATTCACCACCGCCGCGTGGTCGGCGTGTTGGTTATCCAGCAAAAAGAACGTCGTCAGTTCGATGAAGGCGAAGAAGCCTTCCTGGTGACCATGAGTGCCCAACTCGCCGGGGTTATCGCCCATGCCGAGGCCACCGGCTCGATCCGTGGCCTGGGGCGTCAGGGCAAGGGCATTCAGGAAGCCAAGTTCGTCGGTGTGCCGGGCTCGCCGGGCGCCGCAGTCGGTACTGCAGTGGTCATGCTGCCGCCGGCCGACCTGGACGTGGTGCCCGACAAGAGCATCAGCGATATCGACGCCGAGCTGGCCCTGTTCAAGACCGCCATCGAAGGCGTGCGCGCCGACATGCGCGCGTTGTCGGCCAAGCTCGCCACGCAACTGCGCCCTGAAGAACGAGCGCTGTTCGACGTCTACCTGATGATGCTCGACGATGCCTCGCTGGGCAGCGAAATCACTACCGTGATCAAGACCGGCCAATGGGCCCAGGGCGCACTGCGCCAGGTGGTCACCGATCACGTCAACCGCTTTGAACTGATGGACGACGCCTATCTGCGCGAGCGTGCATCGGACGTAAAAGACCTCGGCCGGCGCCTGCTCGCCTATTTGCAGGAAGAGCGCCAGCAGAACCTGGTCTACCCGGAAAAAACCATCCTGGTCAGTGAAGAGCTGACCCCGGCGATGCTCGGCGAAGTGCCCGAGGGCACGCTGGTCGGCCTGGTCTCGGTATTGGGTTCGGGTAACTCCCACGTGGCGATCCTCGCACGGGCCATGGGCATCCCGACGGTCATGGGCCTGGTGGATCTGCCGTACGCCAAGGTCGATGGCATCGACCTGATCGTCGACGGCACCAAGGGCGAGGTCTACACCAACCCCAGCGACGTGCTGCGCAAGCAGTTCGCCGAAGTGGTGGAAGAAGAGAAGCAACTGGCCCTGGGCCTCGATGCGCTGCGCGACCTGCCGTGCGTGACCGTCGACGGTCACCGCATGCCGCTGTGGGTCAACACCGGCCTGCTGGCGGATGTGGCGCGGGCACAGAAGCGCGGCGCCGAAGGGGTGGGCCTGTACCGCACCGAAGTGCCGTTCATGATCAACCAGCGCTTCCCCAGCGAAAAGGAGCAGTTGGCGATCTACCGCGAGCAACTCGCTGCCTTCCACCCGCAACCGGTGACCATGCGTACTCTGGACATCGGCGGCGACAAGGCGCTGTCGTACTTCCCGATCAAGGAAGACAACCCGTTCCTCGGCTGGCGCGGGATCCGCGTGACCCTCGATCATCCGGAAATCTTCCTGGTGCAGACCCGCGCCATGCTCAAGGCCAGCGAAGGCCTGAACAACCTGCGCATCCTGCTGCCGATGATTTCCGGCATTCATGAGCTGGAAGAGGCGCTGCACCTGATCCACCGGGCCTGGGGCGAAGTGCGGGACGAAGGCACCGATGTGCCGATGCCTCCGGTCGGAGTGATGATCGAGATCCCGGCGGCGGTCTACCAGACCAAGGAACTGGCGCGCCAGGTGGACTTCCTGTCGGTCGGCTCCAACGACCTGACCCAGTATCTGTTGGCCGTGGACCGTAACAACCCACGGGTGGCCGACCTTTACGACTACCTGCATCCGGCCGTGCTGCAAGCCTTGCAAACGGTAGTGCGCGACGCTCACGCCGAAGGCAAGCCGGTCAGTATCTGCGGCGAGATGGCCGGCGACCCGGCGGCGGCGGTGCTGTTGATGGCGATGGGTTTCGACAGCCTGTCGATGAACGCCACCAACCTGCCGAAGGTGAAATGGATGCTGCGCCAGATCAATGTCAGCTGGGCGAAGGACTTGCTGGCGGAACTGATGACCATCGATAACCCGCAAGTTATCCACAGCTCGCTGCAACTGGCCCTGAAAAACCTTGGGTTGGCGCGGATGGTCAATCCGGCATCGGTGAAGGCTTCGTAGATCGGCGGTGCGGCCATCGCTAGCAGGCTAGCTCCTACACAGGGCACCGGTAATCCTGTAGGAGCGGGCTTGCCCGCGATGGGGTCATCAGCCACACCGCATGAACTTCATCGCTGGCAAGCCAGCTTGTGAACATCCGCAGGATTTGTGGCCGACACAGATCTCTGTAGGAGCTGGCCTGCTCGCGACGAGGCCGGCACATTCAAACCCTGATCTCAACCTCCCCCAAATGCCCGCCAAACGGCCCGAAACTGCGCTCCACCATCCACCGCGAACCATCCGCTCGTACGATCAGCGCAGTACTCGCCCGAGTGCCGTAGCTCTGGCTGGCAATGAACACGCTCGATAACAGACTTTCGGTCGCCAAGCCCACGCCGGTGTCCGGCAGATCGGCAAAAGGCGCGGTCTGCGGATCGCCCAGCAGGGCCAGCAGCGCCTGTGGCTGCGGGTCGTCGAGCACTTCGTTCAGCGCGGCCCGGGCCTTGAGCAACTTGGGCCAAGGTGTATCCAGCCCGGCATTCGATAGACCATAGATCCCTGGCTTCAACTGCAGCGCCTCGCTCTCTTGAGCGTTGTAGTGCCACAGTTCGTTGCGATTGCCGATCAGCAGGTTAAAGCCGGCATATTCAATCGATCTGCTGACAACGTCGGCCAAATAGTCGGCAATTGACGTCTCTCCCGCAAGAAAACGCGCCACCAGCTCACCCCGCGACTTGCGCGCCGGCGGCTGGTGCGGATTGCGGATATTGGTCAACGCGGCAAAGCGCCCATCGGCACCGATACCCAGCCAGGTGCCGCCAGCTTCAAGGTCGCGCCCGGCGTACACCTGCGGCGATTCCGGCCAGGCTGCCAGCGGCAGGCTGGGGCGGGCGTAGAACTCGTCACGGTTGGCGGCGACCACCAAGGGGGTGGCGTGATCCGGGCGCCAGGCAAAAACAATCAGGCACATGAGAGAGTCCTTGGGTGTTTTTTGCTCACTGTACCCAGACATCGCCCGTCGATCCATCGGCATACGCAGTGGAGGGTTGGGGTCTGCATCCGTTACCATGCCGCTCTTGTTTAAGGGGTGCAGGCATGGAATTTCTGCTCTATCTGCTGTTGGGCGCCTGTGCGGGCGTGCTGGCGGGGCTGTTTGGGGTCGGTGGCGGGATCATCATCGTGCCGGTGCTGGTGTTCAGTTTCACCTTGCAGGGTTTCGACCCCTCGGTGCTGACCCACCTGGCGGTGGGCACTTCGTTGGCCACCATCATCTTTACCTCGATCAACGCGGTCCGCGAACACCAGCGCAAAGGTGCGGTGCGCTGGCCGATCTTTGCCTGGATGACCCTGGGCATCCTGCTTGGCGCCGGTTTCGGCGCGTTGACCGCCGAAGCGATTTCCGGGCCCAACCTGCAGAAAATCATCGGTGTGTTCGCCCTGGTGATTGCCGTGCAAATGGCCCTGGAGCTCAAGCCCAAGGCCAGCCGAACGGTTCCTGGCAAAGTCGGTCTGACCCTGGCCGGCAGTGTGATCGGCTGGGCCTCGGCGATTTTCGGGATCGGTGGCGGCTCGCTGACCGTGCCGTTCCTGACCTGGCGCAGCGTGCCGATGCAGCAGGCAGTGGCGACCTCGTCCGCCTGCGGCCTGCCGATCGCTTTGGCAAGTGCATTAAGTTTCATGATTCTGGGCTGGCATGATCCGCTGTTGCCCGCTCATAGTCTGGGTTTCATCTATTTGCCGGCGCTGCTGGGCATTGCCCTGACCAGCATGGTGTTCGCCCGCTTTGGCGCGCGACTGGCCCACAAGCTGTCGCCGCGTTTGCTGAAAAGACTGTTTGCCGCTTTGCTGTTGTGCGTGGGCTTGAGCTTCCTGCTCTGACACGCGGCGCAATCCTGGCTTAATCCCGGCGTGGCACCTTCGCGCCAGGAATTTTAGGTTTCAACTCTAACGAGGAGTCGCAATGCTGCCTTACCCGCAGATTGACCCGGTGGCCCTGGCCATTGGCCCGCTGAAAATCCATTGGTACGGCCTGATGTACCTGGTCGGCATTGGCGGAGCCTGGCTGCTGGCGTCGCGCAGGTTGAACCGCTTTGATCCGACCTGGACCAAGGAAAAGCTCTCCGACATGGTGTTCTGGATGTCCATGGGCGTCATTGTCGGTGGCCGCCTGGGCTACGTGCTGTTCTACGACCTGAGCGCCTACCTGGCCAACCCGACGCTGATTTTCGAAGTGTGGAAGGGCGGCATGTCGTTCCATGGCGGATTTATCGGGGTGATGCTGGCGGCATTGTGGTTCGGCAAGAAGAACGGCAAGTCGTTCTTCCAACTGATGGACTTCGTCGCGCCGATGGTGCCGATCGGCCTGGGCGCCGGGCGTATCGGCAACTTTATCAACGCCGAATTGTGGGGCAAGGCCACCGACGTACCGTGGGCCATGGTCTTCCCGGCATTCAGCGATCCCGCGCAGCTGCCGCGTCACCCCTCGCAGCTGTACCAGTTCGCCCTGGAAGGCGTGGCCCTGTTCGTGATCCTCTGGTTGTTCTCGCGCAAGCCGCGGCCGACCATGGCGGTGTCCGGGATGTTCGCGCTGTTCTACGGGATCTTCCGTTTCATCGTCGAATTCGTTCGCGTGCCGGACGCGCAACTGGGCTACCTGGCCTGGAACTGGCTGACCATGGGTCAAGTGCTGTGCGTGCCGATGATCATCGGCGGGCTGTTCCTGATCTGGCTGGCTTATCATCGCGCCCCGGCGGCTCCGGTTACCCCGGCTGCCTGACACGCCGCTCTACATTGGAATCCCGGGCGATCCCCGGGATTCAAGGACACAGGTAATACATGAAGCAATATCTCGATCTGGTCGCCCACGTCATCAAGAACGGCACCAAGCAAGCCAACCGCACCGGTGTGAACACCATCAGCTTCCCGGGCGCGATGCTGCGTTATGACCTGCAGGAAGGCTTCCCGGCCATCACCACTCGCAAGATGGCCTTCAAATCGGCCATTGGCGAGATGTGCGGATTCCTGCGTGGGGTGAACAACGCCGCCGAATTCCGCGCCCTGGGCTGCAAGGTCTGGGACCAGAACGCCAACGAAAATGCGCAATGGCTGGCCAACCCGTTCCGTCAGGGTGAAGACGACCTCGGCGAAATCTACGGCGTGCAGTGGCGCAAGTGGCCTGCCTACAAGCAGATCCCCCTGAGCAACCCGGCGGCCATCGAGCAGACCCTGAGCCAGGGTTACCGGCAGATTGCCGAGGGCGAGGAAGACGGCCAGGCTTACGTGGTGCTGTACAAGGCCATCGATCAGATCCGCCAGTGCCTTGACACCATCATCAAGGACCCGGGCAGCCGGCGCATCCTGTTCCATGGCTGGAACGTCGCCCAACTCGATGAAATGGCCCTGCCGCCGTGCCACCTGCTGTACCAGTTCCACCCGAACGTCGAGACCAGGGAGATTTCCCTGACCCTCTACATTCGTTCCAACGACCTGGGCCTGGGCACGCCGTTCAACCTCACCGAGGGCGCGGCGCTGCTGAGCCTGGTCGGCCGCCTGACCGGCTACACGCCTCGCTGGTTCACCTATTTCATCGGTGACGCGCACGTCTACGAAAACCACCTGGACATGCTCAACGAACAGCTCACCCGTGAGCCGTTCCCGATGCCCAAGCTGGTGATTTCCGACCGTGTACCGGAGTTCGCCAAGACCGGCGTGTACCAGCCGGAGTGGCTGGAACTGGTCGAACCGAGCGATTTCTCGCTGGAAGGCTACCAGCACCACGCGCCGATGACCGCGCCGATGGCGGTCTAACAAGTAATCGCGAAACCTGTAGGAGCGAGCCTGCTCGCGATAACGGTCTGTCAGTGCCAATGTTGTTGACTGACAGCACGCTATCGCGAGCAGGCTCGCTCCTACAGTGACCTGGGGCTCAATGCCCGTGACTACGCCCCACATGTGAATGCTCCACCTCCGTCGCCACAACCCCGCCACTGACCTCCAGTCGCTGCAAGATCCCGCACTGTTCGATATCCGGCCCTTCGCTGCAGCGTTGGCGCAGGTCGAGCAGTTGCGCCTGCAGGGCGAGCAAGCCGTCGATCCGTGCCTTGACGTGATGGATGTGCTCATCGATCAGCGCGTTGACGTTTTCGCACTGGTCCTGGGGGCTGTCGCGCAAGGCCAGCAGGCTGCGGATTTCCTCAAGCGTCATGTCGAGCGTTCGGCAGTTGCGTATGAACGTCAGGCGCTCGGCGTGGGCCTGGGTGTAGACCCGGTAGTTGCCGTCGCTGCGGGCCGGCTCCGGCAGCAGGTTTTCACGCTCGTAGTAGCGAATGGTCTCGACCGCGCAGTCGGTCAGTTTCGCCAGTTCTCCGATCTTCATTGCAACGATCTCCAAATGGGTGCTTGACCCTATAGTGGCTACAGGGTCTTTACTTGGCAACAGGCACCTTCATGGACGCAACCCAATGAGCGACTCCCGGCATACCCACGCCCCCGGCGACCAACACTCGCACAGCCACGGCGCAAAACTGCAGCCTGTGCAGAAGCCCCACGATCACGCCAGTCACGGCGGTTCCTGCTGTTCTTCGGCGGCGGCGCCAGCATTGGTAAAAATCAGCGAGGCCGCGCCTGACGGCGCACGCCTGAGCCGCTTCCGCATCGAAGCGATGGACTGCCCGACCGAGCAGACGCTGATCCAGAACAAGCTGGGCAAGCTGGCCGGGGTGCAGCAACTGGAGTTCAACCTGATCAATCGGGTGCTGGGCGTGACCCACGACCTGCCGAATACGGCGCCGATCATCGAGGCGATCAAGGCCATCGGCATGCACGCCGAGCCGATCGAAGAGGGCGCCGCCGCGGATGAAAAACGTCCGCTGCCGGCGAAAAAACACTGGTGGCCGCTGGCGCTTTCGGGTGTCGGCGCGCTGGCCGCTGAAGTGATCCACTTCACCAACGCCGCGCCGACCTGGGTGGTGGCGATCATCGCGCTGATCTCGATTCTCAGCGGTGGCCTGGGCACCTACAAAAAGGGCTGGATTGCCCTGAAAAACCTCAACCTGAACATCAACGCGCTGATGAGTATCGCGGTGACCGGCGCGGTGCTGATTGGCCAGTGGCCGGAAGCGGCCATGGTCATGTTCCTGTTCACCGTTGCCGAATTGATCGAAGCCAAGTCCCTGGACCGTGCGCGCAATGCCATCAGCGGCCTGATGCAAATGACTCCGGAAAAAGTCACTGTACAGCTGGCCGATGGCAGTTGGGTCGAACAGGAAGCCAAAAGCATCGAACTCGGGGCCTTGGTCCGGGTGCGTCCCGGCGAACGGATTGGCCTCGACGGCGAAGTGATGGCGGGCAACTCGACCATCGACCAGGCGCCGATCACCGGTGAAAGCCTGCCGGTGGAAAAAACCGTCGGCGACAAAGTCTTTGCCGGCACCATCAATCAGGCCGGCTCCCTTGAATACAAGGTCACCGCGGCGGCCAACAACTCGACCCTGGCGCGGATCATCCACGCCGTCGAGGAAGCCCAGGGCGCACGTGCGCCGACCCAGCGCTTCGTCGACGCCTTCTCGAAAATCTACACCCCGGTGGTGTTCGTCTTCGCCCTGGGCGTCGCGCTGATTCCGCCGCTGTTCATGGGCGCCGCCTGGTTCGACTGGATCTACCGCGCGCTGGTACTGCTGGTGGTTGCGTGCCCCTGTGCGCTGGTGATCTCCACACCGGTGACCATCGTCAGCGGCCTTGCCGCGGCGGCGCGCAAGGGCATCCTGATCAAGGGCGGCGTGTACCTGGAGGGCGGCTACAAGCTCGATTACCTGGCGCTGGACAAGACCGGCACCATCACCCACGGCAAGCCGGTGCAAACCGACTACCTGGCCCTCGATCCAACGGCCGAAGCCAACGCCCAGATACTGGCCGCGAGCCTCGCCGGTCGTTCCGACCATCCGGTATCACTGGCCATCGCCAACGCCGCTGTGGATAAACAACTGGCGCTGCGCACTGTGGATAACTTCGCGGCGCTGACCGGGCGCGGAGTGCGCGGTGAGATCGATGGGCAACTCTACCACTTGGGCAACCACCGTCTGGTGGAAGAGCTCGGCCTGTGCTCGCCAGCGCTCGAAGAGAAGCTCTTCGCCCTCGAACAACAGGGCAAGACCGTGGTGCTGTTGCTCGACACTTCCGGTCCGCTGGCGTTGTTTGCCGTGGCGGATACGGTCAAGGAATCCAGCCGTGAGGCAATTCAGCAACTGCATGCTCTGGGGGTGAAAACCCTGATGCTCACCGGCGATAACCCGCACACCGCCCAGGCCATCGCCGCTCAGGTGGGTATTGATCAGGCCCAGGGTGACTTGCTGCCGACCGACAAACTCAAGGCGATCGAGGCGTTGTATGCCCAGGGACATCGGGTCGGCATGGTCGGTGACGGGATCAACGACGCACCCGCGCTGGCCCGTGCCGAGATCGGTTTTGCGATGGCGGCAGCGGGCACCGATACCGCGATTGAAACCGCCGATGTCGCCCTGATGGACGACGATCTGCGCAAGATTCCCGCATTTATCCGCCTGTCTCGTCAGACCTCAAGTGTGCTCACGCAAAATATCGCGTTGGCATTGATCATCAAGGCGATCTTTCTTGGGGTAACCTTCTTCGGTCTGGCCACCATGTGGATGGCCGTGTTTGCCGACATGGGCGTGGCCCTGCTGGTGGTGTTCAACGGTCTGCGCCTGTTGCGCAAATAAACGAAGAGAGGGTGATGTGCTGAGTGCCGAGCTGAAGGCTTTTTACATGGTCGCGCGTCTGGGCAGCATCACCCTTGCGGCGAAAAAGCTCGGCCTGAGCCAACCTACGGTGACCACGCAGATTCGCCATCTGGAAAGCCAGTATTCGGTCGAGTTGTTCTACCGCGGCGGGCGCCGGCTCAGCCTCAGCGATGAAGGCGCGCGGTTGTTGCCGATGGTCAAGGCGCTGCTGCAACAGGAAGCGGATATCGAGTTTTTCCTGCGCAACAGTGGTCAGGTCCAGGGAGCGCTGCGCATCGCCGCTACGGCGCCCTATTACATTCTCGACCTGGTGAAAACCTTCCGCGAGCGCTTGCCGCAGGTCGAAGTGGCGGTGGAAATCGGCAACTCGCAACAGGTCCTCGAAGCGCTGGAGGACTACCGGGTCGACCTCGCCGCCTCGTCGCAACTGGTCGAAGACGCGCGCCTGATCCGCCGCGTGCTCGGCTCCGATCCGCTGGTGCTGGCCGTCCATCGCAACCATCCGTTGGCGGTACATGAACATGTGCCTTTGAGTGCGCTGGTCGGGCATACCCTGTTGATGCGTGAGCCGGGTTCTACCACTCGGCGTCTGACTGAAGAACTGTTGGCCAGCGCCGGCGTGAGTTTCGGTCCACTGCTGGAAATTGGCAGCCGCGAGTCGATCCGTGAGGCGGTGCTGCGCAACATCGGCATCAGCATCATCGCCCGCCAGGAAGTGCCCCACGATCCGCAATTGCGGGTGTTGACCCTGGAAAATGCGCCGCAGATCCCCGAGTACCTCTATTGCCTCAAGGAGCGCAAAAATGCGCGCTTGCCGGCGGCCTTCCTGGGGTTGGCGCAGGAGATGGCGCCTGTAGGAGCGGGCTTGCCCGCGAATCCGTAAACCCAAATCCCCCAATACCACTATCGGCAGTTTTTGCCTCACTGCCACATGAACTACGCAATCGCTCCCTAGGATGGCCTGCATCTGCCAGATGAGGTCCGTCCATGAACCGTTCCGTCGCCACAGCCCTGACCCACCCCGGTATCCCGATGCGGGTGCGCGGTATCGAGAAACGCTTCGGCGCGTTTACCGCGCTGGATCATGTGTCGCTGGACGTGGCGGCCGGCGAGCTGGTTTGTCTGCTAGGGCCTTCGGGCTGCGGCAAGACTACCCTGCTGCGTTGCATCGCCGGGCTGGAGCGACAGGACCGCGGTGAGCTTTACCTCGGTGAGCGCGATGTTTCGTTGCTGGCACCCCAGGCGCGGGACTACGGCATTCTGTTCCAGTCCTACGCGTTGTTCCCCAATCTCAGCGTCGAAGCCAACATTGCCTACGGCCTGGCCGGCAGCGGTCGCGATGAAGTGCGCAAGCGTGTCGCGCAGATGCTGGAACTGGTGGGCCTGACTGGCAGCGAGAAGAAGTACCCCGGCCAGTTGTCCGGCGGCCAGCAGCAGCGCGTCGCCCTGGCCCGCGCCCTGGCGCCAGCCCCTTCGCTGTTGCTGCTCGACGAGCCGATGTCGGCCCTCGATGCCCGGGTGCGTGAGCATCTGTGTACCGAGTTGCGTCAATTGCAGCGTAACCTCGGCATCACCACCCTGATGGTCACCCACAATCAGGACGAGGCGATGTTGATGGCCGACCGGATTGCCGTGATGAACAACGGCAAGGTCGAGCAGTACGCCACCCCGCAGGAAATCTACAACCGTCCGGCCACGCCCTTCGTCGCTGAATTTGTCGGCCAGGGCAACTGGCTGCCGTTCCAGCGCAGCAGCGACAGCCATGCCCAGGTCGGCGGCATGCCGGTGCGCCTGGCCGACAACAGCGCCAAGGCCGCGTCGGGGCGCTTGTTTTGCCGCCCGGAAGCGATCAGCGTCAACCCGGCGGTGCACGAGGAAAACCTGTTCCCGGCCAAGGTTCGCGAAATCACCTTCCTCGGCAATCGCTGCCGGATGAGCTTCGAACTCAATCATCTGCCCGGTCATTCGCTGCTCGCCGAACTGGCGCCTGAAGCCATGCCGCGCCTCGGTGCCCAGGACATCATGGTCGCCTTGCCCCCGCGCAGCCTGCAGGTGTTTGCCTGATGAGCACGCCCGTTGCCCTGCCGCTGGCGCACAAGCAGATTCGCCAGAGCTCCCGTGCCGAAATCGGCGACCGCCTGTTCGTGGTCGGCGGCAAGTTGCTGCTCCTGTGTTTGCTCGGCGTCGCGGTGTTGATGCCGCTGCTGGCGATCTTCTGGCGTGGTTTCAGCAACGACGCAGGGCAGGGCGGTGGCTGGGTCGCGGCCCGGGAGCTGCTGAGCAGCGCCAACTTTCACTGGTTGCTCGGTAACAGTCTGAAAGTCGCGTTCAGTGTCGCCGCCATCGTCGTACCGCTGGCCTACCTGTTTGCCTACGCCCTGCAACGCACGCTGATTCCCGGCAAGGCGGTCTGGCGTGGCCTGTCGTTGCTGCCGTTGATGGCGCCGTCGATGCTGCCGGGGATCGCGCTGGTCTACCTGTTCGGCAACCAGGGCCTGTTGCGCGGGCTGTTCTCGGACAACATCTACGGCTTCTGGGGCATTGTCCTCGGCGAGGTCATCTACACCTTTCCCCACGCCTTGATGATCCTGCTGTCGGCGTTGTCGCTGGCCGATGCGCGGCTGTTCGATGCTGCCTCGAGCATGGGCGCCAGTCCGGCCAAGGCGTTTCGCAGTATCACCTGGCCGGCGACGCGCCAGGCGGTGTTCGCCGCGTTCTGCCTGGTGTTCACTTTGACCATTACTGATTTCGGTGTACCGGTGGTCGTCGGTGGCGACTATCAGGTGCTGGCGCTGGAGGCCTACAAGGCGGTGGTCGGTCAGCAGCAATTCGGTCGCGGTGCCTTGATCGGCATGGTGCTGCTGCTGCCGGCGCTGTTCAGTTTCGCCGTCGATGCCTGGTTGCGCCGCCGTCATGGCGATTCCATGAGTGGTCGGGCCCAGGTATTCCAGCCGGCACCCTCGCGCTTGCGGGATGGCTGCTACCTGGCGGTGGTGCTGCTGATCTGCGCGGTGTTGCTGCTGGTGTTCGGCATGGCGGTGTACTCCTCGTTGGTGAAATTCTGGCCCTACAACCTGTCGCTGTCGTTCAAGCACTACCAATTTGGCGACACCGCCGGCGGCGGCTGGCTGGCCTACGGCAACAGCGTGAAAATGGCGGTGTGCACGGCGTTGATCGGCAGCGTGGTGATTTTCACCGGCGCCTACCTGATGGAAAAAACCAAGGGCCAGCGCGGCCTGAACCTGGCCTTGCGCATGCTCAGTTTCGTGCCGATGGCGGTGCCGGGCCTGGTGCTGGGCCTGGGCTACGTTTTCTTCTTCAACCTCAACGGCAACCCGCTGCATGTGTTCTACGGGACCATGACCCTGTTGGTGGTGTGCACCATTGCCCACTACCTGACCACCGCACAAATGACCGCGACCACCGCCCTGCGCCAGCTCGATGCGGAATTCGAAGCCGCCGCGCTGTCGCTCAAGGCCCCGCTGTATCGCCATTACTGGCGCGTCACGCTACCGATCTGCCTGCCGGCGCTGCTGGACATTGTGCGCTACCTGTTCGTCTCGGCGATGACCACCGTTTCCGCAGCGATCTTCCTCTACAGCCCCGACACCATCCTTGCGGCGGTAGCGGTGCTGAACATGGACGACGCCGGCAACGTCGGCGGAGCTGCCGCCATGTCGACACTGATCCTGATTACCTCCGCTGGCGTGTCCCTGCTGCTGGCCTGGGCTGCGCGCGGCTTGCTGCGTCGCTCCCAGGCCTGGCGGCAGACCGCGCCCGGCCACTGATTCCCTCAACCCCTGCTTCGCACTCAAAAGGAACCGCACCATGTTCAAGCCCCTGGCTCTAGCCGCTGCTGTCCTCACCGCTTTCAGCTTCAATGCGTTCGCTGCGAAAACCGAGCTGACGGTCTACACCGCGCTGGAAGCCGAGCAGCTGAAAACCTACAAGCAGGCGTTCGAAGCGGCCAACCCGGACGTCGAGATCAAGTGGGTGCGTGACTCCACCGGGATCATCACCGCCAAGTTGCTCGCCGAAAAAGCCCGACCACAGGCGGATGCCGTATGGGGCCTGGCGGCGTCGAGCCTGGCGATCCTCGATCAGCAGGGCATGCTGCAAAACTACGCCCCCAAGGATCTGGACAAGATCGGCGCGAACTACCGCGACGCCGCCAACCCGCCAGCCTGGGTCGGCATGGACGTGTGGGCCGCGACCATCTGCTTCAACACCGTCGAAGCCGAGAAGCAGGGCCTGAGCAAGCCGGTGAGCTGGCAGGACCTGACCAAGCCCGAGTACAAGGGCAAGATCGTCATGCCCAACCCGGCGTCGTCCGGTACCGGTTTCCTCGACGTCAGCGCCTGGCTGCAGACCTTCGGCGAGAAGCAGGGCTGGCAGTACATGGATGAGCTGCACCAGAACATCGGCCAGTACGTTCACTCCGGTTCCAAGCCATGCAAGCTGGCGGCTGCCGGTGAATTCCCGATCGGTATTTCCTTCGAATACCCGGCCGTGCAACTCAAGCGCCAAGGCGCGCCGCTGGACATCATCCTGCCGAAAGAAGGCCTGGGTTGGGAGATCGAAGCCACCGCCGTGATCAAGGGCACTGCCCATGAAGAAGCGGCGAAGAAACTGGCCGACTTCTCTGCCAGCCCGGCTGCGATGGAACTGTACAAGGAAAACTTCGCTGTGCTTGCCCAACCGGGGATCGCCAAGCCGCAGACCGAGCTGCCGGCTGATTACGAGCAACGCCTGATCAAGAACGACTTCGCCTGGGCCTCAAAGAATCGCGACGAGATCCTCAGCGAATGGCGCAAGCGTTATGACGGCAAGTCCGAGAAAGTGGCTGCCAAGTAAGATTTCCGTTGGCTGAAAGGGCCGAATCGCTGGCAGGCCAGCTCCCACAGAAGAGCTGCATTTCACCCTGTGGGAGCCAGCCTGCTGGCGATGACGGCCTTGAATTCAGGACAAAAACTGCATGACCCACCACAACGACCTGCTCATCATCGGCGCCGGCATCCTCGGCCTGTCCCATGCCTACGCCGCGGCCAAACGCGGTCTCAAGGTTCGCGTTTTCGAACGCACCGCGACACCCCTGGGCGCCTCGGTGCGCAACTTTGGCCAGGCGCTGGTCACCGGCCAGCCACCCGGGCAAATGCTTCAACTGGCACAAGCCAGCCGCGAGATCTGGGGCCACTGGGCGCACGTCGCCGGCCTGCAGCTCAAGCGCAACGGCTCTTATCTTTTTGCTCGCAGCGAAGCCGAAGAGCTACTGCTGCAAGCCTTCTGCGAAGGTCGGGCGATCGAACATGGCTACCGCGTCGAACTGCTGCGAGGTGCCGCCCTGCATGCCTTGTACGACGGGCAGTTCAGCCATCACCGCGCGGCTTTGCATGGCCTCGACGACCAGCAACTGTACTCCCGTGAAGCGATCCCGGCGCTGATCGACTATCTGCAGCGCGAACTGGGCGTCGAGTTTCACTTCAGCACCCTGGTGCGCGAGGTCGAGCCCGGCCGCGTTCACACTACCGCCGGCAATTTCAGCGGCGAGCAGATCATCGTCTGCTCCGGCCACGACTATCAAACCCTGCTCGCCGAGCCGCTTGCCGCGCTCAAACCGCAGGTCTGCCGTTTGCAAATGCTTCGCGCCCGGCCGCAGATCCCGCTCGACCTGCAGCATGCTGTGCTGACCGGCCTGAGCTGCGTGCACTACGGCGCCTTCGCCGACCTGCCGCAGGCGCAAGCCGTGCAGGCACAGATTCGGCGCGAGACACCGCACCTGGATGAACACGGGATTCACCTGCTGATCAGCCCGACGCCCCACGGCGAGCTGATCATCGGCGACTCCCACCATTACGGCAGCGATCCCTCGCCATTCAACGCCGAGCAGGTAGACGACTGGATGATCGAACTGGCCGAGCAGACCCTCGGCTGCCGGGTGCAGGTGGTCGAGCGTTGGCAGGGCGTCTATGGTGCCAAGGGGCCGGCGCCGTTTTCGTTCCTGCAGGCCGCGCCGGGGGTGCATGCGGCGTTGATGCACACGGGCGTGGGCATGAGTGTCGGGCCGGCGTTGGCTGAGCGAAATATCCAGAGTTTATGGGGAGCGTGCTGATGCAACGCAGTGAACAGGTGGTCGCCGAAGTCTTCGCTTTGTATGAGCGCTTCGGTGCCGACGACTACATCGGCGAGTCCATCTCGCAGATCGAACACATGTCCCAGGCCGCCGAGCTGGCCATGGCCGAAGGCTTCGACGATGAGGTGGTGCTGGCGGCGTTCTTCCACGACATCGGGCACATCTGCGCCGAGAACGCGGAAAACATGGGCGGATTCGGCGTGGTCAGCCACGAACGCCTCGGCGCCGATTACCTGCGCCGGCTGGGCTTTGGCGAGCGTATGGCGCGGCTGGTGGAGTACCACGTCCAGGCCAAGCGCTACCTGACCCTGACCGAGCCGGGTTACTACGAGCGCTTGAGCGAAGCCAGTCGCAGGACGCTGGAGTATCAGGGCGGTGTGATGACGCCCAGCGAGGCGCAGGCATTTGCCGAGGACCCGCTATGTGCCGTCAGTTTGCGCCTGCGCCACTGGGATGAGCAGGCCAAGGAAGTCGGCGTGCCGCTGCTCGATCTGTCGACGTTGAAGGCCAAGGCACTGCGTGTGTTGGCCCACTAGAGATCAAGCCTCGATCACCTTCTGCGCCAAGGCCTCCAGCTGTTCCTGGCGTTCGGCTTGGCTCAACTTCGCCTGCGGATTGAGCGACGACCAGTGCGGGTGTGCCCGTGCCCGGGTCAGGGCTTCCGGCAGTTTGCCTTCGCGCCAGCTTTTGTCTTCAGGTGTTGCGACCTGGACGCTGTCCATCGCCGCATGCCCGCGTTGCTCGAGTGCTTGCACCAGTTGCCGCTGACGCAGGGCCAACAAACGCAGCACACTGTCGTCGACTGTCAGTTCGCGCTGGCCCTTGAGCTTGCCCAGCAGGCGTCCGCCATAACTGCGCGCGGTTTGCAGGGCACCGCCGGCAATCGCCCCGGCCAGTGCGGCGGCGCCGAGGGTCAGGCCACCCACCAGCAAGTCGACCCCAGCACCGGCCGCTGCCCCCGCGGCAATCCCGCCACCGACCCGAACGCCAAGCTGCTTGAGGGTTTCCGGGTTGAACAGGTCATCGCCCCAACGCCCATCGAGCAGCGGCAGATCGCTGGCGGCGGCGTCCTGGGGGCGGAAGGCATACAGCTTGAGCAGGGCCTCGACGCAGCGTTGTTCGCGTTGGCGAATGGCTTTGCGCAACTCGCTGATTGCCTGTTGTTCCTGCTCGGCGTCGCTGACCACGCTGCGGCGGCAGGCGGCGCAGTCGATCAGCAATTCGGCGATCAGCCGCGCCGCGCTTTGCCGACGGGCCAGGCGTTGGGCCTGTTGGTCGGCAATCAGTCGCTCCAGCTGCCCGCGTGCGCTTTCCATCATCAGCGCCAGGCTTTCATACAGTCGGCGTTCGCCGTCCTCCGGTGGCGCCACGCTGTCGAAGCGCACCAATGCATGCAGACCCAGGCGGGCCAGGGCTTCACGCCAGTCCGGTTCGCGATGGTTGGCGCTGCTGACGAAATTCAGTACCGGCAGCAGCGGTTTGCCGCAGCCAGCGAGCACTTCCAATTCGTCGCGGTACTTGGCCAGCACCGGTTCGCGGGCGTCGATTACATACAATCCGGCATCCGACGCCAGCAGTTGGCGCAGCACCTTGGCCTCTTGTTCGAAACGCTGGCGCGCCTCGCTGCCCTCGAGAAATCGCGCCAGCCGCGCCGGGCCGTCGAGGCGCTCGCCGGGGCGTTCCAGGTGCTCCAGGTAATCGAGCAGGGCAATCGCGTCTTCCAGTCCCGGGGTGTCGTAGAGTTCCAGCAAGGCCTCGCCGTCCACCGACAGCCGCGCACCCTCGACGTGCCGGGTGGTACTGGGACGATGGGACACTTCGCCGAAGCCGACATCGCGGGTCAGGGTGCGCAGCAACGAGGTCTTGCCGACGTTGGTGTGACCGACCACGGCCAGCTTCAGCGGCTTGTTGCGGGGATCAGTCATGACCGTTCTCCAGCCAGTTCATCGGTGCGCAATCGGCGAAGGGCAGGCCCAGTTGCTCCAGTGCGGCGTGCCAGTCGCCCAGGCGTTCGCCATCCAGCGCCTGGCCGGCCGGCGCTTGCAGCAGCCAGATGCGCGCGGCGCCGGCGGTGCGTGCCAGTTCGGCGATCAGCGCCAGGCTGCCACGGTCGGGGGAGCGCCGCGGATCACAGGCGATCAGCAGGCGCGCCGGCGGGAAGCGGGTCAGTTGCTCGAGGAGTTTTTGCCGCGACTCGCGGCTGTCGAGAATGCCGGCGTCCTTGACCGTCTTCGGCAGCGCCGGTGGCCACGGGCGTTGGTCGTCGAGTTCGATACCCACCAGCAACGCGCCGTCGCTGTGCGCCCCGTGACTGCCGCCTTCGACCTGATGCAACTGTTGCGGCGCGGCATCGCTGACCCCGAGCCGTTCGCTGCTGGGCATCAGGCGTTCACGCAGTTGCGCATAACCTGGCAGATTCAGGTCCAGGCGCAAATCGCCACGCCCGCGTTTCCAGCGCCACAGGCACAGCAGCGTCAACAGCAGGCGCGGGACGATGCCGTACACCAGCAGCACGCCCACCAGCCAGGCGGCCCAGGCTTGCCGGGCACTTTCGATGTTCAGCGCGGCATCGCCACTGGCGCGGATCATGGCTTCGCTGGGCACGCTGAAACCGAGCAGCGCGGGCAGGGCGCCGAGGGCCTGGGTCAGGTTGACGAAGGTGGCGCCGCTGAGAATGGTGGTTTCCCAGACAAAGCCGTAGCGCCGGGTCGCCAGCAGCGTCAGGACGATCACCAGCGCACTGAGCAGGGCCAGCAGCCACAGGCCGTTGACCAGCATGCCGAGCACCCAGCGGTTGAGTTTTTGCCGTTGCAGCAACAGCAGCAGGGCCGGCGCCAGGTGCGCAGCCTTGGCGTCGCGGGCGAGTTTTTCGCTGAGCCACAGCCACAGGCGACCGAGGGTCGCGCCGTAGTCGCCGGCGAAGATCAGCCCGCAGGCCCAACTCAGCAGCAGAATCAGATTCAGCCCGAGCAGGCTGCCCAGGGCCCAGAACACATTGACCGGGGTCAGGCCATCGCCGAGGGCGGCAAAGGCCAGGCCGGTGCCGCTGACAATCGCCAGCACCGCGAGCACGATCAGCGCCAGTCGCGCGCCTTGCAGCCAATGTTGCAGGGCGCTGCTCAGGCCGTCGCGTTCGGCCAGCCACAGGGCGCGCGCCTGGATCCGCGTCGGCAGATCGCCGCCGGCCTTGCGTGCCAGGCGGTTGGCTTCCGCGTCTTCCAGGGCGCCGGCGTGTTCCTCGCGCAGGCGAATGGTTTCGGTCAGCCAGAGTGTGTGCAGTTCAGTCACGCGTCGTCCCGTCGCTCAGGTGAATGAATGAGCATAACCGCTGTGGCGCTTATCGGGGAAAGCGTGGCTCTGGTATCCTCGGCGCCATGAAAAAATCACTCCCCCTCAGCCTGATCGCAGCCCTCGGCGAAAACCGTGTGATCGGCGTCGACAACAGCATGCCTTGGCATTTGCCGGGCGATTTCAAATATTTCAAGGCCACCACCCTCGGCAAGCCGATCATCATGGGGCGCAAGACCTGGGATTCCCTCGGTCGGCCGTTGCCAGGTCGGCTGAACATCGTGGTCAGCCGCCAGCCCGACCTGCAACTGGAGGGCGCCGAAGTCTATCCGTCCCTCGAAGCCGCGGTGGCGCGGGCAGAGGCATGGGCGCTGGAGCAGGGCGTCGACGAGCTGATGCTGATTGGTGGCGCGCAGCTCTACGCGCAAGGCCTGGCCCACGCCGACCGGCTGTACCTGACCCGCGTGGCCTTGAGCCCCGAGGGCGATGCGTGGTTTCCAGAGTTCGATGCGGCGCAGTGGAAGCTGGTGTCGGACGCGCCGAATGCGGCGCAGGATGGCAGGCCGGCGTACAGCTTTGAGGTGTGGGAGCGGAACCTGTAGGAGTGGGCTTGCCCGCGAAGAGGCCCGCCCGCTCACTACAAATTTCAAGCGTGCGCCAATTCCTCATGCTCATCGGCATCGAGCAATGCTTTATCGGTCTGCTGCATCATCTGGCTGGTGATCGCCCCGGCGGTCATCGAGCCGCTGACGTTCAGTGCAGTACGCCCCATGTCGATCAGCGGCTCGACCGAGATCAGCAACGCCACCAGTGACACCGGCAAACCCATGGCCGGCAGCACGATCAGCGCGGCAAAGGTCGCGCCGCCACCCACACCCGCCACGCCGGCCGAACTCAGGGTCACAATCGCTACCAGCGTCGCGATCCACAGCGGGTCCAGCGGGTTGATGCCCACAGTCGGCGCAACCATCACCGCGAGCATCGCCGGGTAGAGACCGGCACAACCGTTCTGGCCAATGGTCGCCCCAAACGACGCGGCGAAGCTGGCAATCGACTGCGGGATGCCCAGGCGGCGAGTTTGCGCCTCGATGCTCAGCGGAATGCTCGCCGCGCTGGAGCGGCTGGTGAAGGCGAAGGTCAGCACTGGCCAGACCTTGCGGAAAAACCGCAGCGGGTTGATCCCGGCCAGCGCCACCAGCAGGCCGTGCACCACGAACATCAGGCCCAGGCCGAGGTAGGACACCACGACGAAACTGCCGAGCTTGATGATGTCCTGCAGGTTCGAACCGGCAACCACCTTGGTCATCAGTGCGAGCACGCCGTACGGGGTCAGCTTCATCACCAGACGCACTAGGCGCATCACCCAGGCTTGCAGGGTGTCGATGGCGTTGATCACTTTTTGACCTTTTTCCAGGTCATCCTTGAGCAGTTGCAGCGCTGCAACCCCGAGGAACGCGGCGAAAATCACCACGCTGATGATCGACGTCGGCTTGGCCCGCGCCAGGTCGGCGAACGGGTTCTGCGGGATGAACGACAGCAGCAACTGCGGCACATTGAGGTCGGCGACCTTGCCTGCGTAGTCGCTCTGGATGGTTTGCAGGCGCGCCATTTCCTGGGTGCCGGCCACCAGGCCTTCGGCGGTGAGGCCGAACAGATTGGTCAGGCCGATGCCGATCAGCGCGGCGATGGCCGTGGTGAACAGCAGGGTGCCGATGGTCAGGAAGCTGATCTTGCCCAGGGACGAGGCGTTGTGCAGCCGTGCCACCGCGCTGAGGATCGAGGCAAATACCAGCGGGATCACGATCATTTGCAGCAACTGCACGTAACCGTTGCCCACCAGGTCGATCCAGCCAATGCTGGCCTTGAGGATCGGATTGCCGGCACCGTAGATCGAATGCAGGGCGACACCAAAGCCGACGCCCAAGGCCAGTGCCAGCAGCACTTTTTTGGCCAGGCTCCAGGTGGTGTGGCGGGTCTGGGCCAGGCCGAACAGCAGGGCGAGGAACACCAGCAGATTGAGGATCAGCGGCAGATTCATGACAACTCCAAAAGACTTGTGCCAATCGCGATGCAGGGGCGATTGCGAACCGGCAAGCCTAACAGCTTGATATCTAAAGAATTAATATCAAAAAGGCAGGTCGACTGTCGTTTTTGGAATAAGGCCTTGGCGCTGTGGGTTATGTCGGTGGCGGAATCAGCACGCAAGCGGTCGCCCTCAGACGAGGACTGTCACACTTATTTGTTAGCGTCGATGACTTTCATCCAGGGAGAAATGCACATGAAAGTCGCCGCGAAAGTACTAGCCGTCGCCATGTGCCTGGGCCTTGCTGGCCAGGTGTCCGCCACTGATCTCAAGCACTGGCCCGAGGCCCAGGCCAAGCAACTGGACGCGATGATCGCGGCCAACGCGAACAAGGGTAACTACGCGGTGTTCGACATGGACAACACCAGTTACCGCTACGACCTGGAAGAGTCGTTGCTGCCGTTCATGGAGAACAAGGGCCTGATCACCCGCGAGAAACTCGATCCCTCGCTGAAACTGATGCCGTTCAAGGACACCGCCGACCACAAGGAAAGCCTGTTCAGTTACTACTATCGCCTGTGCGAAGTCGACGACATGGTCTGCTACCCCTGGGTCGCCCAAGTGTTCTCGGGCTTCACCCTCAAGGAGCTCAAGGGCTACGTCGATGAGCTGATGGCTTCCGGCAAGCCGGTGCCGAGCACTTATTACGAAGGTGACGTGGTCAAGACCATCGAGGTCAACCCGCCGAAAATCTTCACCGGCCAGGCCGAGCTGTACAACAAACTGATGGAAAACGGCATCGAGGTCTACGTCATGACCGCCGCCTCGGAAGAGCTGGTGCGCATGGTCGCTTCCGATCCGAAATACGGCTACAACGTCAAACCGCAGAACGTCATCGGCGTGTCGATGCTGCTCAAGGACCGCAAGACCGGCGAGCTGACCACCGCCCGCAAACAGATCACCGCCGGCAAGTATGACGAGAAAGCCAACCTGGGCCTGGAGCTGACCCCGTACCTGTGGACCCCGGCGACCTGGATGGCCGGCAAGCAGGCCGCGATCCTGACCTACATCGATGAGTGGAAAAAACCGGTGCTGGTAGGCGGCGACACCCCGACCAGCGACGGCTACATGCTGTTCCACAGCGTCGACGTGGCCAAAGGCGGCATCCACCTGTGGATCAACCGCAAGGACAAATACATGACCCAGATTAACGGCATGATGGCCAAAAACGCTGCGGCCCAGGCCAAGGAAGGCTTGCCGGTGACGGCGGACAAGAACTGGGTGATCGTCAAGCCGGAGGATATTCAGTAATCCCGCCACCCCTGTAGGAGCCAGCCTGCTGGCGATGGTCGTCAACGATGACGCGCACTGTCTGAATGTGCGCGGCGTCCTCTCGTTCATCGCGAGCAGGCTCGCTCCTACAGGGAGCAACTGAATTTTAATGATCAATTGCGAATCACTCGCATCTTCTGCTAGCGTGCGCGCTCCTGAATGCCTCTCCCGCTCAAGGTAGTGCTGTGTCCTCCTGGAATACGCAGATCGCGCGCCTGTTCGCCGAACAGAAGAAAGCCCTGGAAGCGTTCGTCACCCGCCGCACCGGTAGTGCGCAGGTGGCGGCCGACTTGACCCAGGAATCTTTCCTGCGCCTGGCGCGGCTCGATTCCGGCGAGAAGATCGACAACCTGCCGGCATTTCTCTTCACCATTGCCAGCAACCTGGTGCGCGATCACCAGCGCCAGGCGATTCGTCGTGAGCGGGTGGAAGCCGGCGAACCCAGTGAAGACTTGCCCTGCAGCAGCCCGTCGGCGGTGGATCAACTGTCCGCGATTCAGGAACAGACCCTGATGCACGACGCGATCGCCGCGCTTCCCGAAGCGACTCGAAATATCTTCCTGCTCTATCATGTCGACGAATGCTCCTACCGGGAGATTGGCGAACGTCTGGCAATCAGCCCGCGAAGTGTCGAATACCAACTGCGTCGTGCGCTGATCGATTGCCGGGCCTACATCCAGGCGCGGTTGGCCAACGACGCACAGGGCTCACGCTGATGAATCGCGAGCCTGTGGCTGTGGATACCCTGATGACCGAACCTGCTGCTCCGGATCGCGACGACCTGTTTGCCGAGGCGTCCGGCTGGTATTTCCGCCTCCAGGCCGACGACGTGACCGACGCCGAACGGGAGCAATTCGCCCATTGGCTGGCCCAGGGTGCGGCGCAATACGAGGCCTGGCAGGAAGTGCAGCAGTTGCTCGGCAGCCTGCGCGAACCGGCCCGGCAGATCCGCCAGGCCGAACAGGCGCGCTGGAAAAAAACGCCGGCAAAACGCTGGATGCCGTGGGCCGGTGCCGCTGCGGTGCTGTTGATGGTCGGCGCGCTGGCCACGCAAACCCCGTGGCTGGACCGCTGGCGCGCCGACTATGCAACCCGCACCGGCGAGACGCGGACGATCGCCTTGGCCGACGGCTCACGGCTGCAACTGAACACCGACAGTGCGGTGCAAATCCATCTCAGCGCCGGCCAGCGCCAGGTGCGCCTGTTGCGCGGCGAAGCCTGGTTTGAGGTCAGCAAGGACCCGGCCCGACCGTTCGTGGTCGAGTCCGGTGCGGGTTCGGTGACGGTGGTCGGCACCCAATTCAGCGTCGCCCAGCGTCAGGCGCGCACTCAGGTCCAGGTGGCCGAGGGCAAGGTGCAGGTCAGCGCCGGCAGCGGGGCGCCGGTGTACCTGGAGCCGGGGCGAGCGGTCGAGTTTGCTGACGGCCAATTGAGTCAGGTCCACGGTTTTGACCCGGCCGCCGGCTTTGCCTGGCGCCAGCGACAACTGGTATTCCGTCAGCAACCGCTGGCCGAGGTAGTCGAGGAGCTCAATCGCTACTGGCCCGGACGCACCCTGGTGCTCGGCGATGAGCTGCGCGAACAGCGGGTTTCCGGGGTTTTCGACATCGATAAGCCGGAGGCTGTACTCAAGGCGCTGGTCTACACCCTCAACCTCAAGGCCGAGCATTACACCCCGTATTTGCTGGTGCTGCGGGCGGGTTGAAGACCGCCTGCCAAAGACTCTGTAAATAATTATCAAAAACTTTCAGGGTTTCCCAGGGCGTCGTCGTCCTTGATCACTGAGGCGCAAATAATAAGCACTCTCAAATAGTGCGGCGCTGGATCACCGACTTCGATCTTTGGGGAAACGCTCATGGGACATCTGACTGCCACGCGACGCTCGCCTGGCCTGCCGACTGTGTTGACGCTGGCACTGGGCCTGGCAGGCGGCGTTACGCCGGTCTACCTGCAGGCCGCCAGTGCCGAGCAGGCGCAGGTCTATCGCTTCGAGATTGCCGGACAGTCGCTGGACTCGGCCTTGACCGCGTTCTCTTCGGTCACTCGCCTGCAGGTGCTGGTGTCTGCCGATGTCACCCAGGGCGTGCAGTCGCCGGGCGTCAAGGGCAGCTACTCGCGCAATGATGCGCTGGCGCAGTTGCTTGGCGGAACGGGCCTGGTCGCCAGTTTCATCGATGACGATAGCGTCACACTGCATCGCCCGGTGGACAACGGTTCGGCCCTGGAGTTGGGAGCAACCAAAGTCGGCGCCCAGCGCCTGGGGACGACCACCGAAGGTAGCGGTTCCTACACCACTGGTGCCGTGACCATCGGCAAGAGCACCCAGAAACTCAAGGACATCCCGCAGTCGGTCAGCGTACTGACGCGCAAATCCATGGATGACCAGAACATCAGTACCCTGACCCAGGCCGTCGAAGCGGTGCCGGGGATGGCGTCGGTCAAGTCACCGGGGCCGGGCATGTTCATGTTCTCCCGGGGTTTCGAGATCGAGGCGCTGCAGTACGACGGCGTGCCGGTGCCGCGTAACGTCTACGCGCTGGGCAGTTACATCACCGAAAACATGGTGATCTACGACCGCATGGAAGTGTTGCGCGGTTCCGCTGCGCTGTTGCAGGGCGCCAACAGCCCGGGCGGCGCGGTCAATCTGGTGCGCAAGCGCCCGCAGGCAGCACCGACCGTGACCCTCAGCGCCAAGGCCGGCAGTTGGGACCGCTATGCCTCCCAGGCGGATGTCGGCGGGCCGTTGAATGAAGCCGGCACCGTGCGCGGTCGCGCCGTGGTCAACTACGAGAAGGGCCACTCGTTTTCCGACTACACGTGGAACTGGGAACAAACCGTATATGGCGCGCTGGATTTCGACTTGAGCGAAGACACCGTGCTCGGCGTCGGTTTCAGCAACAAGAAAAGCCACGGCCGGCCGTACTTCATCGCCTTGCCGCGCTACACCGATGGCAGTGCGGTGAACCTCTCGCGCTCGACCTATACCGGCGCCACCTGGAACCGCTCGGAAAACGATCAGACTGCGGTGTACATGGATCTTGAGCATCACTTCAACGACGCCTGGAAGCTCAAGGCTTCGGCGACGGCGATGAACGAGTCCAACGAGGCGACCTACCAGTTCACCACCGGCGCGATCACCCCCGGGACTTCCAGCGGCTCGCGCTTTGCCGATTACGCCACCGACTTCTATGGCAAGAACCGTGGTCTGGACGTGTTCATCAATGGCGATTTCGAGGCGCTGTCGTTCAAGCAAAGCGTGGTGCTGGGCGCCAACTACTCCAAGTACACCACCGACGACAGCTACGCCCGCGCGTTCGCCCCGGGCGTGGACATCTTCAACATCGATCACCATCGGCCCTTCCAGAGCTTCGACAGCATCGCCGACAAGGCCAACCTGGCCGTCAGCACCTACGACGTGCGGCAGAAAGGCCTGTACGGTTCGTGGAACATTCACCTGACCGATCCGTTGACCCTGATCCTCGGCGCGCGCAGCAGTTGGTACGATTTCGACTTCTACCAGGACAACTATTTCGCCCGTGAACTGCAGGAAGGCGGCGAGAAAAATTCGGTCAAGGCCACCGGCAAGGTCACGCCTTACACCGGCCTGGTCTATGCCCTCAACGACGAGTGGTCGGTGTACGGCAGCTATGCCGAAGTGTTCATCCCCCAGGTGCAGATGACCCAGCAGAAAACCGGCCTGCCGCCTGTCGAAGGCAAGAACTACGAAGTCGGCATCAAGGGCGAGCTGATGGACGGCCAGCTCAACGCCTCGCTGGCGATGTTCCGCTATATCCACGAAAACCGCGCGGTCACCGACTTCAGCACCGACATCGAAGGCCCCAATGCCTGCGGCGGTTGGTACTGCTCGACGGCCTCGGGCAAGGTGCGCAGCCAGGGCATCGAGGCCGAGCTGAGCGGCGAAGTGCTGCCGAACCTGCAACTCAACAGCAGCTACACCTACAACACCACCAAGTTCCTTGAAGACACCGAGCTCAAAGGCAAGGTCTTCAACACCGCGACCCCGATGCACATGCTGCGGGTATGGGGCGATTACCGCCTGCCGGGCGAGCTGGAAAGACTCAGCGTCGGCGCCGGCGTCAACGCTCAGAGCAGCACCCTGAGCTTCGATCGCTCCTTCGCCCAGGCCGGTTTCGCCATCTGGAACTCCCGCGTCGCCTACGACGCCAGCGACGAAGTCACCCTGGCGGTGAACCTGAACAACATGTTCGACAAGAAATACTTCATCCCGTCCTACGCTCAACTCGCCGGTAACAACTACTACGGCGATCCGCGCAACATGATGTTCAGCGTGACGTATAAGCCGCAGTTTTAGTCGAGGTGATTGTCTGGTGCGCTGGCAGTGAGGTCTTGGCGCACTAGGGCTACAGCTTTTTGGAGCCGTCCTACACCAAACAACGAAACGTCTGATTTAACTCCGGCACTGGCTCTTCTAGCGTGCGTCCTTTCGATCTGACAGGGACACATTTCGCATGAAGCGCCACCTCATCACCGTTGGAGCCAAAACCACCGTCGGCGGCGACGTACGCACGGGTACCGGGTATTTCAAGATCGAAAACCAGCCCGTTGCCTGTGCAGGCGATGAAGTCTACTGCCCGGAATGCGACAGCACCGGCGTCATCGCCCTCGACGGTCCCCATCTGAACAACTCGTTCTACGGCCGCCAGGTCGCCCTCGACGGCGACCTCTGCCGCTGCAAATGCGACCCGCCACCCCGGCTCGAAGCCAACCAGACAATCTTCTCCGAAGAGTTCGAAAATGTCCCAACGGTTGATCACAGCCGAGCCGCCGCTCAATCATTCGCCCCCACTCCCACCGCCCCGCGCTCCTTCAATGCCTCGCCCGCCGCAGTGTTCAGCGAACAACCCACGCCATACTGCGAAAACCTCTGGCGCAGCTATCAAATGCGCGCTGAAGCCGTCGTCGCCCCGGGTGGCATCCTTATCGCCGACCCCAAAGCCCGCAACCGCGCGATCAACGCCGCCTACGCCAACCTTTGGTTGAAAGACCCACGCTTTCAGTGGGCGGGACTGGCGGCGTTTGCGTCGAAGCAGGTGGGGTGTGGGTTGCTGCATGCGGTGGAGTCGATCGAGAAGATCCAGGCCGAGCACGAGACAGGACAACGCATGATTGAAAGCGCTGGGCGGCGCTGGAAATTTCCCGGACTGACCCTCTTCGGCAAGACCGACAAACGAGCGCAACGCGACTACGAACAAGCCCGCAGCAACAACCCGGTACCAGGCGTCGACCTGCGGCGCGACGGCGAACCGCTATCGCTGGTGCAGCAGCAACTGCAGTTCGTGCACGACATGCTGGCGCTGGGCAATACCACGCTGTTTTTGGATGTGTATCCGTTGCATTTGTTTTATAGCGAGAGGGGGTTGGGGGCGTTTGAGGAGTGTTTGCCGTCGCGGAAGAATCTTTATGGGAATGAACGGTATCCGCTGTTGTGGCCGATTGAGCAGGAGAAGTTGGGTTTTGGATTCAACCACAAGGAAATTGGGCAGGCTTTTCATGCCATCGAGAATGGTGACGTAGCGAAAAGTGTGGACCATCTTGCCAGACACGAGCAGGTCAATATCTTGCAACCGTCGATGTACAGCGACGCTCGATTTGTAAGGTTGTTGCGAGGCAACCATGCATCCTATGTCACGGGTTTTCCGTCCGGCGCTGCACAAGCCATTGAGCTCACTTTAGCTAGTCAGTGTCGGCGCGTCGATGACAGCCGTACTATTGGATTCGGCAACAGTCCTCTGGCAGACCTATCCGATATCGACCAGCGCATGGCTTTTGTGCTCAAGGCTGCCGGGGAGTTTGATAGGCTCCTACAGAGTGCAGAGCGTTATCTAATCGAACAGTCAATTCGGGATATTGCCGGCGGGCATGGTGTGCGATGAGCTGGCTCAAACGATTGGGTTGGCAGCGTGGTGTGTTTGCAACTGCTGTGGCAGTCCTATTGTGGGCAGCTTTCAATACGCTATTCAGAGAGCCGGAAATTGCGTTGGTTATTGGCGAACCATATGAAGCCATGCGTCATCGCTCTAGCGCAAGCATTGGGCCTGCGATCCCAGGGCGTGCCTGGTTCAACATTCCCAAGTCAGATGCTCGTTTGAGATTTGTTGATCCTCAATACGGCTTCGTGACACCTCCGGCTCGTTTTTTCGCAGTTATGTTTGATGACGAGTTGGTCGACGGCGTTCGAATGTCTCCCCAAATCGAGCCGCTCCTGCTCGATGACACCCTCAAGATTGTATTGGACCTACAGGACCAGTGGCGCAAAGCTGGTTGGAACCCAATCCGTATCAAAGATGATCCGCCGTTTGCCGACACGCCCGAATGGCGCGCTAAGTTAGGAGGCGTAAAAAAAGGTGGCACCTCTTATTGGCAAGCGGGAAGCAAGTACCAAGCGATGTTGGTAGTAGGGCGATTCAGAGACGATAAACGCCCGAGTGAAGAGCGATATCTCATCACGTTGGCCATAGCCGAGCCTTGGGTCAGGCCATGATTCGGGTTCGAGGGGTGCTGAAGAATTGGCTCAAACATGCAAGTTGGCGCACTCGTATTTCGGTAGTGGGCGTCGCGGCTCTGTTGGCGGTAGTTGTGATCAAGGCAGTTTCGGGTGAGCCGGAAATCGCTCTGGTGATTGGTGAGCCTTACGAAGATATGCGTAAGCGATCGACTGCAAGTATTGGCCCAGCTGTGCCAGGGCGTGCTTGGTTCAACATTCCCAGGTCAGATGCTCGTTTGAGATTTGTTAATGCTCAATATGGCTTCGTAACACCGCCGGCTCGTTTTTTCGTAGTGATGTTCGATGAAGGTTTGGTCGATGGTGTGCGCATGTCCCCTCAAATCGAGCCACTCCTGCTCGACGACACTCTCAATTTGATATTGGACCTGCAAGAGCAATGGAGGCAGAACGGATGGCGAGCCATACGTCCGCCGATTGCTGATACGCCGTATTGGCGTGCCGAATTACAGAGCGAGAGAATCGGTGGCACAACCTATTGGCAAGCAGGCGATTTATTCCAAATCATGCTGAGTGTGGGGCGTTTTGATGATCCCAAACGCCCGAATGAGGAGCGCTATCTCATCACGCTGTCGATAGCCGAACCTTGGGTCAAACCATGATCGGGGTTCGAAGTGCGCTGATGAGTCGTTTTAAACAGATGAGCTGGCGCGCTCGTATCTCGATAATGGCCCCCGCAATACTGCTGGCGACGGTTGTAATAAGGACGGCCTCGGATGAGCCAGAAATTGCTCTGATGATTGGAGAGCCATGGGAAGCCATGCGAGAGCGTTCGACTGCGACGATTGATCCAGCCATTGCAGGGCAATACTGGGGGAGGTTACCCAGGTCTGATGCTCGCCTTCGCTTCCTGCATTCTCAGTATGGGTTTGTTACCCCGCTAGCTCGATTCTTCACCGTAAGTTTTGATAACGGCGCGTTGGTCCGAGGGGTCCGTATCTCTCCGCAGGTCGAACCACTTTTGCTCGAAGACGCGCTTGAGGTGGTACTGGACCTGCAAGAACAGTGGCGCCGAGGCGGTTGGAAACCTATCCGTCCACCGATTGAAGGCACCGCCGAATGGCGAGCTCGATTACGTGACGTAAACCAAGGCGGTACGACCTATTGGCAGGCGGGCGATTTGTACCAAGTGATGCTGGATGTGGGGCGGTTCAGGGACGATAAGCGTCCGAAGGAGGAGCGCTATCTCATCACGTTGTCGATAGCCAAACCATGGGTGAAACCGTGAGTCAGAGGTTAGGCGTACCGACGAGTTGGCGTACTCGTATTTCGGTATTGGGCGTCGCGGTTCTGTTGGCGGTAGTTGTGATCAAGGCGCTTTCTGAGCCGGAAATTGCTTTGGTGATTGGTGAGCCTTACGAAGATATGCGCAAGCGATCCAGTGCATCCATAGGTGCTGCCGTTCCCGATGGAGTGTCGTTTTCCATTCCGCAATCAGATGCTCGTCTACGTTTCACTGATCTCCAGTACGGATTTGTCACTCCTAGGGCTCGTTTCTTTGCGGTGTTCTACAGCGATGGGTTGGTATACAGCGTGCGTATGTCTCCCCAAGTCGAGCCTCTTCTGCTCGACGACACGCTGAAACTGATACTGGATTTGCAAGACCAATGGCGGCAGAAAGGCTGGCGAGCTATTCGTCCGCCGATTGCTGACACGCCCTTTTGGCGGGATCGATTACAAAATGAGAGAAAGGGCGGTACTACACGTTGGCAGGCAGCCAATCTTTATCAGGTCATGCTGAATGTGGGGCGCTTTGATGATCCCAAGCGTCCGAATGAGGAGCGCTATCTCATCACGCTGTCGATAGCCGAACCTTGGGTCAAACCGTGATCCGGGGCGATTCAAATTTCCGATAGCCGCTGGCCTCGGCCCAGGTCATAGCCAGTGATTTCGCCGGCCTGCTGGAAGGTCCGCGACGCAGCACGATGTTGGGCATCGCGCAGGTCATAATGCTGGGTGAGTTGGCGGTGAACCAGGCGCTGGATAATCTCGATCCGCACGATTGAGACAGGCAAAAAAAATGCCCCGCACAAGGCGGGGCATTTTTTGTTCAGCAGCTAGCGATCACAGCCCGTCAAGCATGGCCTTGTTGCGTACCGCGCCCTTGTCGGCGCTGGTGGCGAGCAGGGCGTAGGCTTTCAGTGCGGTGGTCACTTTACGTGGGCGCACTTCGACCGGTTTCCAGCCTTTCTTGTCCTGCTCGGCGCGGCGGGCGGCGAGTTCTTCGTCGCTGACCAGCAGGTTGATCGAACGGTTTGGAATGTCGATCAACACCTTGTCGCCATCCTTCACCAGGCCAATGGCGCCGCCGGCAGCGGCTTCTGGCGAAGCGTGGCCGATGGACAGGCCCGAGGTGCCGCCGGAGAAGCGGCCGTCGGTCAGCAGGGCGCAGGCTTTGCCCAGGCCCTTGGACTTCAGGTAGGAGGTCGGATAGAGCATTTCCTGCATGCCCGGGCCGCCTTTCGGACCTTCGTAGCGAATGATCACGATGTCGCCGGCCTGCACTTCGTCGGCGAGGATGCCGCGTACGGCGCTGTCCTGGCTTTCGAAGATTTTTGCGTTGCCTTCGAACACGTGGATCGACTCGTCGACACCGGCGGTTTTCACCACGCAACCGTCGAGGGCGATGTTGCCGTACAGCACGGCCAGGCCGCCTTCTTGCGAGTAGGCGTGTTCGAAGCTTCGGATGCAGCCGTTTTCACGGTCGTCGTCGAGGGTTTCCCAACGGGTCGACTGGCTGAATGCGGTCTGGGTCGGGATGCCTGCCGGGCCGGCCTTGAAGAAGTGATGCACCGCTTCGTCGTCGGTCTGGGTGATGTCCCACTTGGCGATGGCTTCTTCCATGCTGCGGCTGTGCACGGTCGGCAGGTCGGTGTGCAGTAGGCCGCCACGGGCCAGCGAACCGAGGATGCTGAAGATCCCGCCGGCGCGGTGCACGTCTTCCATGTGGTACTTCTGGATGTTCGGCGCCACCTTGCACAGTTGCGGCACTTTTCGCGACAGGCGGTCGATGTCGCGCAGGTCGAACGCGATCTCGGCTTCCTGGGCGGCGGCCAGCAGGTGCAGGATGGTGTTGGTCGAACCGCCCATGGCGATGTCCAGCATCATGGCGTTTTCGAAGGCCTTGAAGTTGGCGATATTGCGCGGCAATACCGACTCATCGTTTTCGCCGTAGTAGCGTTTGCACAGCTCGACGATGGTGCGGCCGGCCTGCAGGAACAGCTGTTCGCGATCACTGTGGGTAGCCAGGGTCGAACCGTTGCCCGGCAGGGCCAGGCCCAGGGCTTCGGTCAGGCAGTTCATCGAGTTGGCGGTGAACATGCCGGAGCACGAACCGCAGGTCGGGCAGGCGCTGCGCTCGTACTCGGCGACTTTCTCGTCAGAAGCGCTGGAGTCGGCGGCGATGACCATGGCGTCAACCAGGTCCAGGCCGTGGGAGGCGAGTTTGGTCTTGCCAGCTTCCATCGGGCCGCCGGAGACGAAGATCACCGGGATGTTCAGGCGCAGGGCGGCCATCAGCATGCCAGGGGTGATCTTGTCGCAGTTGGAGATGCAGACGATGGCGTCGGCGCAGTGCGCGTTGACCATGTACTCGACTGAGTCAGCGATGATCTCGCGGCTCGGCAGCGAATAGAGCATGCCGTCGTGGCCCATGGCGATGCCGTCATCGACCGCGATGGTGTTGAATTCTTTCGCAACGCCGCCAGCGCGCTCGATTTCGCGAGCGACCAACTGACCCAGGTCCTTCAAGTGCACGTGGCCCGGTACGAATTGGGTGAACGAGTTGGCAATGGCGATGATCGGCTTTTTGAAGTCGTCATCTTTCATCCCCGTGGCGCGCCACAGGGCACGAGCACCGGCCATGTTGCGGCCGTGGGTGGATGTTTTCGAACGGTAATCAGGCATGGAGCACTCCGGGCGGCAAATCAGGTATCAAAGGGGAGTGAGCTTCTATTGACGTCTGGAACACTCGAAAAATGGCCGTGTGTCCGGACGTTGCCGCAAACGTGACGGGATCGCCGTGCGCATTGGCCTTGAGCTCATAAACCCGCCGGGGGATGACTGGCGATGAATAGCGTCGATTCTACACCGCTGGCGGCTGGAGGGAATGGCCGAAACCTTGAACACGGCGGCTTTGGGACGTGTGGAGGGCGGGAACACTCCATCCCCTGTGGGAGTGGGCTTGCCCGCGATGCGGAGTGTCAGGCTTTGAAGATGTCGGATGCCAGGGCCTAATCGCTGGCAAGCCAGCTCCCACAGGGTTGCGGTGGATACAGATCTTGTTATCGGCCAAAGAACCTGTGAGCCAGCCTGTCGAATCGTCGCACCGTGGCGATGAAGTTGATGCGGTGTTGCTGAAGGCCTCATCGCTGGCAGGCCAGCTCCCACAGGTTTTGCGGTGGATGCAGATCTTGTGATCGGCAACAGATCCTGTAGGAGCGAGCCTGCTCGCGAAACGCCTCAGCTATTCGGCAACAACCGGCACGTAATGCTCTTGATATAACGCGTTTCAGCAATCGCCGGATGCACCGGATGGTCCGGGCCCTGGCCGCCGCGTTCGAGCATCTGGATGTTGCGGTCCAGGTGGCGGGCGCTGGTCAGGAGGATGTTTTGCAGGTCGTCCTCGGGCAGGTGCATCGAGCACGAGGCGCTGACCAGGATGCCGTCCTTGTTCAGCAGGCGCATGGCTTGCTCGTTGAGGCGGCGGTAGGCGCCTTCGCCGTTCTTCATGTCTTTCTTGCGCTTGATGAAGGCGGGTGGGTCGGCAACGATCACGTCGAAACGCTCTTCGCTGGCTTTCAGTTCCTTCAAGGCTTCGAACACGTCGCCTTCGATGCAGGTCATCTTGTCGGCGAAGCCGTTCAGTGCGGCGTTACGCTCGACACCGTCGAGGGCGAAAGCCGAGGCGTCGACGCAGAACACTTCGCTGGCGCCGAAGGCGGCGGCTTGCACGCCCCAGCCACCGATGTAGCTGTACAGGTCGAGCACGCGCTTGCCTTTGGCGTACGGTGCCAGGCGCGCGCGGTTCATGCGGTGGTCGTAGAACCAGCCGGTTTTCTGGCCCTGGATCACCGGTGCCTCGAATTTCACCCCGTTCTCTTCCAGGGCAACCCACTCCGGCACCAGGCCGAACACGGTTTCGACGTAGCGGTTAAGGCCTTCGGCATCGCGTGCGGCGGAGTCGTTCTTGAACAGGATGCCGCTCGGCTTCAGGACCTGGGTCAGGGCGGCGATCACGTCGTCCTTGTGGGCTTCCATGGTTGCCGAAGCGATCTGTACTACCAAAATGTCGCCGAAACGATCGACTACCAGGCCTGGCAACAGGTCGGAATCGCCGTAGACCAGGCGGTAGAACGGCTTGTCGAACAGGCGCTCGCGCAGCGACAGGGCGACGTTGAGGCGGTGCACCAGCAGCGACTTGTCCAATGGCAGCTTGATGTCGCGCGACAGCAGGCGGGCGCAGATCAGGTTGTTCGGGCTCATGGCCACGATGCCCAGCGGCTTGCCGCCGGCAGCTTCGAGAAGCGCTTGATCGCCAGCCTTGAAGCCATGCAGTGGGGTGGTGGCTACATCGATTTCGTTACTGTAGACCCACAGGTGACCGGCGCGCAGGCGACGGTCGGCGTTGGCTTTGAGGCGCAGGCTTGGCAGGGACATGACGTCGCTCCAGGTGAAAAAAAGAGCGGGATTATAGCGCTAGATGGGCGCTCGAAGCGCGCTAGTTTGTCGCCGATACGCCGGACATGTCGCCCATTGGGCGGTTTTTTTCCGCTAGAATCGCCCACTTGCCCAGAGTGAGTACTTATGTCCCAAGAGCTATCTTCCGAACAGATCCAGCAGGCCCTGCAAGGCATCAGCGTTCCGCCGCAACCGCAAATCATGGTGGATTTGCAGATGGAACAGTACATGCCCGACCCGGACCTCGAAGTGATCGCGAAGTTGATCTCCCAGGACCCCGGTCTTTCTGGCGCGCTGTTGAAAATCGTCAACTCGCCATACTTCGGGCTGAGCAACAAGATTGCCTCGATCCAGCGCGCGGTGAACCTGCTGGGCAGTCGTTCGGTGATCAACATGATCAACGCCCAGTCGATCAAGGGCGAAATGAATGACGACACCATCGTCACCCTCAACCGCTTCTGGGACACCGCCCAAGACGTGGCGATGACCAGCCTCAGCCTGGCCAAGCGCATCGGCTCGCAAGCAGTGGACGAGGCTTACGCCCTGGGCCTGTTCCACGATTGCGGGGTGCCGCTGATGCTCAAGCGTTTCCCCAACTATATGACGGTGCTGGAGCAGGCCTATGCCAATGCCGGCGCCGAGTGCCGGGTGGTCGACACGGAGAACCGCACCTTCAATACCAACCATGCCGTGGTCGGCTACTACACCGCCAAGTCCTGGCGCCTGCCGGAGCATGTGACCCACGCCATCGCCAATCACCACAATGCCTTGTCGATTTTCAGCGACGAGTCGGCGCGCAACAGCCAGTTGAAGAACCTGTTGGCGATCCTCAAGATGGCCGAGCATATTTGCGCGTCCTATCGGGTGCTGGGCAACCAGACCGAGGACCACGAGTGGGACAGCATCGGCCACCTGGTGCTGGACTATGTCGGCCTCTCGGACTATGACTTCGAGAACCTGAAACAGACGATTCGCGAGCTCGGCGCTCACCACTGAGCGTCGGATCTTTCCCTGAGTCGAGTGCACCATGCCTGAATTGCCTGAAGTCGAAACCACCCGTCGCGGTATTGCGCCGCACCTTGAAGGTCAGCGCGTCAGCCGGGTGGTCGTGCGTGACCGGCGCTTGCGCTGGCCGATCCCCGAAGACCTCGATGTGCGTCTGTCCGGGCAGCGCATCGTGCTGGTGGAGCGGCGAGCCAAGTACCTGCTGATCAATGCCGAGGTCGGCACCCTGATCAGTCACCTGGGCATGTCGGGCAACCTGCGCCTGGTGGAAGTCGGAATGCCGGCAGCCAAGCATGAGCATGTGGATATCGAACTGGAATCCGGCCTGGCGCTGCGCTACACCGACCCACGACGGTTCGGCGCCATGCTCTGGAGCCTCGACCCGCTGCAGCATGAGTTACTGGTACGCCTGGGGCCGGAACCGTTGACCGATCTGTTTGATGGCGAGCGGCTGTTTCAGCTGTCACGCGGGCGCTCGACGGCGGTCAAGCCGTTCATCATGGATAACGCGGTGGTGGTGGGGGTTGGCAATATCTATGCGACCGAAGCGCTGTTCGCCGCCGGCATCGATCCACGGCGCGAAGCCAAGGGCATCTCCCGGGCGCGCTATTTGAAGCTGGCGATCGAGATCAAACGCATTCTTGTGGCGGCCATCGAGCGTGGCGGCACCACCTTGCGTGACTTCATTGGCGGCGATGGCCAGCCGGGCTACTTCCAGCAGGAGCTGTTCGTCTATGGCCGAGGCGGCGAGGGCTGCAAGGTGTGTGGCACGCAGCTGCGGGAAGTGAAGCTGGGGCAGCGCGCGAGCGTGTTCTGCCCGCGCTGTCAGCGCTGATCGCCGGCGCTTGCCAGGTCGTTCAGGCCTTGCCGGTAATCTTGCGGTACTTCTCCATCAACTGTTCTTCAGTTTCCGGATGGGCTTCGTCCAGTGGAATGCAGTCCACCGGGCACACCTGCTGGCACTGCGGTTCGTCGTAGTGGCCGACGCACTGGGTGCAGAGGTTCGGGTCAATCACGTAGATTTCTTCGCCCTGGGAGATAGCGGCGTTCGGGCACTCGGGTTCGCAGACGTCGCAGTTGATGCAATCGTCGGTGATGATCAGGGACATTGGAGACTCCAGCCAGGGTCGTCGGCCCGGGCGTTTTGAAAACTGATGCGCGCAATTGTGCCGCATTGGCGCTGTAGGAGCGAGCTTGCTCGCGAAAAACGTCAGGGCGCCGAGTTCTTTCTGATAGCGCTGCGTAATCGTTGACGTTTTTCGCTGGCAAGCCAGCTCCTACAATCGGGGTCTACTTCTTGAATCGGAGTGTCAGGGCATCCGCCACGACAGGGTGGACGAACTTGGTGATATCACCGCCCAGGGCAGCGATTTCACGGACCAGCGTCGAGGAAATAAACGAATAACGTTCTGACGGGGTCAGGAACAGGCTTTCCACGTCCGGCGCCAGTTGGCGGTTCATGTTGGCCAGCTGGAATTCGTATTCGAAGTCCGAGACCGCACGCAAACCACGCAGGAACACATTGGCGTTCTGCTCTTTGGCAAAGTGCGCCAGCAGCGTCGAAAAGCCGACGACTTCGACGTTCGGCAGATGTTTGGTGACCTCGCGCGCCAGTTCAACACGCTGTTCCAGGGGGAATAGCGGGTTTTTCTTGGGGCTGGCGGCGACGGCAATGATCACATGGTCGAACAGGCGCGAGGCGCGTTCGACCAGATCGCCATGGCCCTTGGTAATAGGGTCGAAGGTACCTGGGTACAACACTCGGTTCATCGCGTCGTCCTGGCGGGAATCCGTTGGGGAGTCGGATGGTATCGCAGCATTCCCGGTCGGCCAAGTCGCCATTGGACTAAGAAAGCACTATAGACACGGCGAATAAGCAGTTTTTTCACGGATTTCTCAGGCGTTCGGCCAATGCGCTGGATAATTGTGCGGTCAGGCCGTAGACCGACAACTGCGGATTGGCACCGATGCTGGTTGGAAACAGCGAGCCGTCATGGATCGACAGGTTGCTCAGTTGATGATGCCGGCCGAGGCTGTCGGTCACGGCCTGTTTCGGGTACTCACCCATGGCACAGCCGCCCATCACATGAGCGCTGCCGAGTCGCGTGCGGTACAACTCCAGACTCAGGCCGTCGATCAGCGTGCGCGCCTCAGCAAGGGTTTTGACGTAGCGCGCATCCGCGTGCATCGGCATTACTGCCTTGGCCCCTCCTGCGAACTGGATCTCGGCCATGCTGTGGAACGCCCGGCGCAGGCCGTCCCAGGCATAGTCCGAGACTTGATAGTCGAGCACCGGCGAGCCATCGCCGCGCAGTTCGACATTGCCGCCGCTGCTGTCCGGGTGAAAGCCGTCGCGTAGCAGCGCCAGCATCGCGTGGGTATGGGGCAGCTGCTGCATGTGTGCCGCGCTCTCGCCGCCAAAGCCGCCGAGCAGGGTGGCCGCCAGCGCCGGGTGTAGCGGTGGCACTTCCAGCTTGTAAGACATTTTGCCGGTGGCGCCGTGCTGCCATTGGAAGTGGTCGGAATAAATCGACTGCGGCGCACCGTAGAACGGGTTGATGACCTCGTCGAACAACGCCGCCGACATGTTCACCGGGTGCAGGAAGGTGCGCTTGCCCAGGCGCTCATGGGGGTCGGGCGCCTTGGAGCGCATCAGCAGCGCCGGGCTGTTGATCCCGCCACCGGCCAGCACGTAATGCCGCGCCTTGACGTTGATGCGCCGGCCGGTGGGTTCCACGCAGCGCTGATCCATTGCCACGCACAGCAGGCCGGTGACCTTGTCGTCTTTGATCTGCAGTTGCTCGGCGCGGGCGAAATACAGCAGTTCGCCGCCTTTTTCCAGGGTCGCCGGAATGGTGGTGACCATCATCGATTGCTTGGCGTTGGTCGGGCAGCCCATGCCGCAGTAGCCGAGGTTCCAGCACCCGCGCACGTTGCGCGGGATCACGTGCCAGCTGTAGCCCAGTTGCTCGCAGCCTTTGCGGATCACATCGTTGTTGGCGTTGGGCGGGACCATCCAGGGGGCGACGCCGAGGCGTTGCTCCATTTTTTCGAACCAGGGTGCCATCTCCGCCGCGCTGTGGCCTTTGACCCCGTGCTCGCGGGCCCAGTGGTCGAGGGTCGGTTCGGGGGTGCGGAAGCTGGAGGTCCAGTTGATCAAGGTCGTGCCACCCACCGCGCGGCCTTGCAGGATGGTAATCGCGCCGTCCTTGCTCATGCGGCCGATGCCTTCCTGGTACAGCTGGGTGTAGGCCTGGTCTTCCAGCAACTTGAAGTCGCTGCTGGTCTTGAGCGGGCCTTCTTCAATCAGCAACACCTTGTAGCCGGCAGCGCTGAGGATTTCGGCGGTGGTACCGCCGCCGGCGCCGCTGCCGATGATCGCGACATCGGCTTCCAGGGTCAGGTCCTGGGTCAGTTGCGAGCCGTCATGGGTTTTCCAGCCGCGGGCCATGCCTTCGCGGAACGGATCGGGTACGGGCATCAGGTGCGTCTCTTTTTATAGTTATGAAAGGGCGGAATCAGACTTTCGGCGGCCCGGGGTAACCGCAATGCGCCCAGGATTCGGCGCGGTTGTACCAGGCCATCATCACCAGCTGCACAATGGAGTTGTGGCCCATGCGCAGCAGGCTCAGGGAGCTGTTTTCCCAGCGCTGGAGAAAGTCGCGAATGGCCTCGGGGCGGGCGTTTTCCCAACTGCCCCAGATCCCGGTCAGCGGCCCGCGGGTGATGGTCATGCCCAGTACGTCGAACAGTTGCCGGGTCAGCTTGAGCATTTCCGGCGACAGGTGATTGAGGCCGTTATCCAGGCTGAGCAGGGTTTGCTCGAGCGCCGCGGTGAGTTTTTCGCCGGCCACTGCACCTTCGATCATCACCGGGATGATTGCCCGCAAGCAGGGCAGGTCGCTGCTGCGCAAAGCGGCAAACCCATTGGCCGGGGTACTGGCCGAGCAGCCGCTGAGGCTGGCGCCGAGGCCGGCCGTGGCGAGGAAAGCGCTGGCACCGAGGCTGAACTTGAGCAGGCCGCGCCGGGACAGCGCGGGAGTATCGGAAACGCTAGGGATCATTGTTGTTATTACCCGGCAGTGAGGGGTCAGCGGATGAAGAGTTTCTGGATCAGCTTCTGCATCGTTTTGCCGTAAGGCGGATAGATCAGCTTCGCCGCATTGAAACGCTGCTTGATCAGGACGCCCTTGGCTTTGCTGAATGTCAGGAAGCCTTCGTGGCCGTGGTAATGGCCCATGCCTGAGGCGCCGATGCCGCCAAACGGCATGTCGTCCTGGGCCACGTGCAGCAGGGTGTCGTTGAGGCAGACACCGCCGGAATGGGTCTCGTGAAGCACGCGATTTTGTTCGGACTTGTCGTAGCCAAAGTAGTAAAGCGCCAGAGGACGTGGCCGTTGGTTGATGTAGGCAAATGCCTGGTCCAGGGTGCGGTAAGGCACGATCGGCAGCAGCGGGCCGAAAATTTCGTCCTGCATCACCAGCATCTCGTCGCTGACATCCAACAGCAGGCTGTGGCTCATGCGCCGGTCCTGATCCTGATCGTAAATCGGGATCAACTGCGCGCCTTTGTTGGTGGCATCAGTGACATAGCTGTTCAGGCGCGCCAGCTGCCGGTGGTTGATGATCGCGGTGTAGTCCGGGTTGTCGGCCAGGGTCGGATAAAAGCCGCGAACAGCCTGGCGGTAGGCCTCGACGAAGTCATTCACCCGACCTTCCGGGACCAGCACGTAGTCCGGCGCGACGCAGGTCTGCCCGGCGTTCAATGTCTTGCCGAAGGCGATCCGTTCGGCGGCGTCCTTGAGCGGCACATCATGGGAGACGATGGCCGGGGACTTGCCGCCCAACTCCAGGGTGACCGGGGTCAGGTTTTCAGCGGCGGCGCGCATCACGTGCTTGCCCACGCTGGTGGCGCCGGTGAACAACAGGTGATCGAACGGCAGCCTGGAGAATGCGATGCCGACGTCGGCCTCGCCCAGCACCACGGTCACCAGGTCCTGGGGAAAGATGTGCGCCAGCAGTTCCTTGAGCAGTTGCCCGGTGGCGGGGGTCGATTCACTGAGCTTGAGCATGACCCGGTTGCCCGCCGCCAGGGCCCCGACCAGCGGTCCGATGGCCAGGTACAGCGGGTAGTTCCACGGCACGATGACCCCGACCACCCCCAGCGGCTGGTAGACCACCTTGGCGCTGGCCGGTTGAAACGCCACGCCGACCTTGCGCCGCGAGGCTTTCATCCAGCTCTTGAGGTGTTTGCTGGCGTAATCGATGTTGTGCAGGCTGGGCATCAGCTCGGCAAACAGGGTTTCATCGGCGCTGCGGTTGCTGAAGTCTTCGCTGATCGCCTTGATCAGTTTGTCGCGCTGGGTATCCAGCAGATCGCGCAAGACTTTGAGCCATTGCTGGCGCTGGGCCGCCGACGGCATCGGATTGCCTGCATACGCCTGACGCTGCGCGGTAAACAAGTCGTTCAGCTCGCTCAACGGCTGCTGGGCGTTTTGCATGTAGGCAATGTCGGCGGTCATGGTGGCTCCGGTTTTTTTTAGAATGAGGATGTTTTTAGAGTCTATGCTCTAAAATGTCAAATGCCTTCCTCGGGACGTGAAGATTTATCCGCCGACGGATAGGTCGTAAGATGCCCGCAACGCACAGAAGAATTAAAGCTCAAGCCATGGCCCCACGAATAAAAACCAGCGAGCGCATCGTGCAGAACAGCCTGGAGCTGTTCAACCAGCAGGGTGAGCGCAGCATCAGCACCAACCACATTGCCGCGCACATGGAGATTTCTCCGGGCAACCTGTACTACCACTTCCCCAACAAGCAGGCGATCATCGCCGTGTTGTTCAGTGAGTACGAGGCCCTGGTCGAGAGCTTCCTGCGCCCGCCCCAGGGCCGTGCCGCCACCGTCGAAGACAAGCGCTACTACTTGAAAGAGCTGCTGAACGCGATGTGGCGCTACCGTTTCCTGCACCGCGACCTGGAACATCTGCTCGACAACGATGTGGAGTTGGCGGCCCGTTACCGGCGCTTCTCCCAACGCTGCCTGATCCAGGGCACGGCGATCTACGCCGGGTTTGTCGACGCCGGCATCCTCAAGATGGACAAGGTGCAGATCGAATCCCTGACCCTGAACGCCTGGATCATCCTGACGTCCTGGGTGCGCTTCCTGTGCACCACCCGCGACAACTCCAATCACCTCAGCGAGCAGGCCATTAAACGTGGCGTGTATCAGGTGCTGGTGCTGGAAGCCGGGTTTGTCACCGAGCAATCGCGCGAGGAAATCGACGCCCTGTTCGAAGAGTTTTACGTGCCGCTGGGCCAGGCTCTCGAAGAAGTGCAGTAGGATCGTTCACCGCTTGAACTCACAGGAGCCCGCCATGCCCATCGCGCAACTGATCAGCCCACTCGACCTGGACCGTAAGAAGAACCAGTCGGGGCTGGTGATTCTGGACTGCCGTTTCGCCCTCGAAGACCCGGATTATGGCCAGCGCAGCTATGCCGAGGGACACATCGCCGGCGCTGCGTTCGCCGACCTCGAACGTGATCTCAGCGGGCCGGTGACCAAGGGTGTCACTGGCCGTCACCCACTGCCGGCAGCGGCGGACTTGATCGAGCGTCTGCAGGCCTGGGGCGTCAACAACGACAGCATGGTGGTGCTCTATGACGACGGCCCTGGCACCTATGCCGCACGGGCCTGGTGGTTGTTGGCCTGGCTGGGCAAGCGCGACGGGGTGTTTATCCTCGATGGTGGCCTCAAGGCCTGGCATGCGGCTGGCTTGCCGTTGAGCCTGGATGCACCGACTACCGCGCGTGGCAAATTCAGCGGCAGCCCTGACTCCAGCCTGGTGCTGAATGCCGAGCAGTTGCTCAAGCGCCTGGACCGTCCGCAGATGACCCTGCTCGATGCCCGTGGACTGCCGCGTTTTCGCGGTGAAGTCGAGCCCATCGATCCGGTGGCCGGCCATATCCCTGGCGCACAATGCGCAGCGTTTACCGACAACCTCGGGGCGGACGGTCGCTTCTTGCCAGCCGAGCAACTCAAGCAGCGCTTTGCCGAGAAGCTGGCGGATCGCTCACCCAGCGAGTTGGTGGCGTACTGTGGTTCCGGCGTGACCGCCTGCCACAACCTGTTTGCCCTGTGTCTGGCCGGCTACCCGCTGGGGACGTTGTATGCCGGCTCGTGGAGCGAGTGGATCACCGATCCCCAGCGGGCGATTGCCACCGGCGACTGATGGGCTAGATGGGCAGTTGCCCGAGCAGCCAGCGCAGCAGAAAGAACACCAGCATGCCACCGCCGATCGTCGCCAACAGGTGCCGGGTGGTGGCGGCAATGGCGATGGCCGCCAAACCCCCGAGCAAGTAGGCGTTGTCGAGGTTCAGCGCCCAGTGCTGGCCATCGGGCAGCAGCATGCCCGGCACCACGATCGCCGTCAGTACGGCCGTCGGCACATAGTGCAGACCTTGGCGCACCAGGGTCGGAAAGCGCAGGTTGGGCCAGGCGAACAGGCTGTAGCGCAGGAGAAAGCTGATCGCCATCATGCCGAAGATCATCCACCCATAATTCATGTGTGCAGCTCCCTGGCGGTGTGGCGGGTCAACTGTCGACGCTCCAGCACTACGCCTACCGCGATGCCACTGAACGCCGCAGCCATCAGGCCCAGCTTGTACGGCCAGTGGAACGTGGCCAGGGCTACGGCGCCAGCGGCCAGTGCGGCGGCAAGCTGTGGTTGATTGCGCAGCAGGGGGATGACGATGCCAATAAAGGTCGCCAGCATGGCGAACTCCAGGCCCCAGCTCGCCAGGTCGGGCACGGCCTGGCCGAACAGCACGCCGGCCAGCGAACTCAACACCCAGCAGGCATACAGCGAACTGGCGACCCCCAGCCAGTACCACTGCGCCAGCGGCCGGTCGCCGTGCAGCAGGTAGAAGCGCTGGACCACGGCGAAGGTTTCATCGGTCAGCCAGAACGCCAGCAGGATGCGCCAGCGTTGCGGCAAGTTGCCGACGTGGGGCTGCAGGGTGGCGCTGTAGAGCACGTGGCGCAGGTTGACGATGAAGGTCGTCAGCAGAATCACCAGCAGGCTGGCGCCACTGCCGAGCAAACTGAGGACGACAAGCTGCGCCGAGCCGGCATACACCAGCGCGGACATACCGAAGGCCTGCCAGAGTGTCAGGCCGGCCGCCCCGGCCAGGGTGCCGAAGATCAGGCCAAACGGCAGAATGCCCACCGCCATGGCGAAACTGTCGCGGATACCGCGTGAATAAAGCTGCTTTCGGGTCATCGTGACTCTCCTTGTCCAGCCATCTTGCGCTGGGCGGCAGAGGCGTGTCTTGAACGATCTTGCAGGTTTTAGCCGACTGAGGGCGGCACGGATCTGGCGCTGCGATAGGCCCCGGGCCCGACGCCATAGACCTTCTTGAACTGCCGGCTCAAATGGCTTTGATCGGCAAAGCCCAGCTGCGTGGCGACCGCCAGCGGCAGGCAGCCCTCCTGCAACAGCGCGCGGGCCTGGGCGATGCGCTGCTGCATCAGCCAGGTGTGCGGTGGCATGCCGGTGGCGCGGCGGAACACCCGGGCGAAGTGAAAGGGCGACAGATTGACCGCCGCCGCCAGGGCTTCCAGCGAGGGCGGCGCGGCCAGTTGGCTGTGCATCAATTCCTTGGCGCGGGCGATGGCGCGGTGCTCGCGGCCCGGCTGTCCGGGTGTCGCCACCGCAGCATGACGTTGCAGCAGCGCGAACATCGTTTCGCGCCACAGGGTCTGTTGTTGCAAGGCGCTGGCCGGGCTCTCCAGCAGACGGTGCAAATAACTGAAACCACTGACCAGGTCCGGGTCGCGATACAGCGTCGCGCCAAAGGCCGGCAGGCTGTGGGCGGGCAGTTCCAGCTCGGCCAGCAGGGTATGGATTTGCTGGTTGTCGGGATAGAACGCGCGATATAGCCAGCCGTCTTCCGTGCCCTTGTTGCCGGTGTGCAGTTCGTCCGGGTTGATCACCACCAGCGTGCCGCTGCCGGCCAGGTGCTCGGCGCCGCGATACCGATAGCGCTGGGCGCCGGCCATGATCATGCCGATCACGAAACCATCGTGCACATGGGGGACGAAACGCTGCTCGATATAGCGAGCTGACAGCAGTTCGACGCCGGCCAGGGGGGCGGTTTGCCAGAAATGGATGGATTCGCCCGGCAGCTGTTGCATGGGCTTAACCGCGTCCCGCGAGGGTCAGCCACTGAGGGATGCGCCGCTCGAGGTAATAGCCGGGTTTACGCAATGTGCCATCAACGAAGCCGACATGGCCGCCCTTGGGCTGCAATTCAAAGTGAGTGCAGGCAGACAGTTCGTGCGCCTCGGGCAGGCTGTGGGGGTAGACAAAGGGGTCGTCGGCGGCCTGGATGATCAGGGTTGGCGTACGAATTTCGCCCAGGTAATAGCGGCTGGAGGCGCGTCGGTAGTAGTCCTGCGCGTCGGCGAAGCCATGCAGGGGCGCGGTGACGCGGCCGTCGAAGTCCCAGAAGGTGCGCATCTTTTCCAGCGAGCCGAGGCTGGCCAGGGTCGCCAGGCCTTCGTGGCGACCGTCCTGGAGAAACTGACGCTGCTTGTTCTTGATGTATGCCAGCATCTCGCGCATGAAATGCGCCTGATAGACCCGGGAAAAACCCTGGCCGATGCGGTCGGCGCACTGGTCCAGGCGAAAGGGTACGGAAACGGCTACCGCGCCCTGCAGTTGACTGTCGCCAGCGCTTTCTCCCAGGTGTTTGAGCAGCACATTGCCGCCCAGCGAATAGCCAACGGCATACAGTGGGGCCAGGGGACGAACCTTGCGCAAATGGTTGATCGCTGCCGCCAGGTCTTCGCTGGCGCCGGAGTGGTAGCTGCGCGGCAGCAGGTTCGGTTCGCCGGAACAGCCGCGCCAGTTCAGTGCCGCGCTGGCCCAGCCCTGGGCGGACAGGGCCTGTTGCAGCCCGGCGACATAAGGCGAATTTGAAGAGCCGGTCAGCCCGTGCAGCACCAGCACCAGCGGCGCCTCGGCGCTGTGCGGGCCATGCCAGTCGAAGTCGAGGAAGTCACCGTCATCCAGCCACAGGCGTTCGCGCTGGCGCTCAAGATGGGTGGTCTTGCGCCACAGCGGTCCCCACAGGGTTTGCAGGTGCGGGTTGCCCAGGCCCAGGGCGGGCGTGAAGGACGGGGTGGCAAGAGTGCAGGGCTGGAGCACGACGATCTCGGGACTGTACGGCGGATAAACTAACTTGCCACAAACGGCTCGTCAGCGCGACACATGCGCGGGCTCGGTGGATCCACAGGTTGTGACAGACTGCTGTGGGCGGTGAGCGCCATCATGGGCATCAGCCCACTCAAGAGCAGCAGGACGCTGCAGAAGATATTCATGGGGTGGGCATCCTTGGTGATTGACGGGAAGAACTGTCGATCACTGTCGGTCATGGCACGAGCAGGCGGGTGGTAGCTATTTAATACCGTGCTGGAAGGGCAACGGGCGGTGTGGCCGCCCGTTGGCGTAGCGGGTCAGACGAGGCGATGCCACAACGCGTAATAGACCTGCCCGGATTTCTGCTCGCGGTGCAGGCGCCAGCCGGCTGGCAGGCCGAGTGTGGAGGGCGCGGTTTCGCTTTCGGTGTAGATCCAGGCGTCATCCGCCAGCCACTGCCGCTCTTCCAGCAGCGTACAGACCGCAGGCAGCAGGTTCTGGTTGAACGGGGGGTCGAGGAACACCAGGTCGTAGGCGGTGGCCGGCTGGGTTTCCAGGTAGCGCAGCGCGTCGGCGGTCTGCACCTGGCCGACGGTGCAGCGCAGGGTGCCCAGGTGCTCCTTCAGGCTCGACACCGCCAGGCTGCTGGCGTCCAGCGCCTGGCCCATGGCCGCGCCCCGGGACAACGCTTCGAGAAAGAGCGCGCCGCTGCCGGTGAACGGGTCGAAGACCTTGGCCCCTGGCACGTAGGGTGCGAGCCAGTTGAACAGGGTTTCGCGCACGCGGTCCGGCGTCGGGCGCAGGCCCGGGGCGTCGGGGAAGCTCAGGCGACGGCTGCGCCACTCACCGGCGATGATGCGCAGTTGGTTCACGCCGTTATGCACGTTGTGAACGGGTTTTTTCGGCTGCGATGAACGGGCCATTAATGCTCCGGAACCCCGAGCGGCTGCTCGGAAGGTTTGTCAGTGGGGGCCGGTAACGGCTGTTGCGGCACGGTAGGGCCGACAGTGACGATCACCATTTTGTCCATGCTCAAGTGTTTGTTCATGGCCGCGGTGACCTGCTCGACTGTCAGGCTCTGGGATTGCTGCATGAAGTCTTCGAGGTAGGTCAGTGGCAGATTATAGAAGCCCATGGCGCCCAGTTGACCAACAATATCGGCGTTGCTGGCGGTGGACAGCGGGAAGCTGCCGGCCAGTTCGCGCTTGGCGTCGTCGAGTTCCTTCTGGGTCGGGCCGGTCTTGAGGTAGTCGGACAGCACGTCCTGCACCAGTTTCAGGGTGCCTTCGCTCATTTCCGCACGGGTTTGCAGGTTGATCATGAACGGACCGCGAGCCTGCATCGGCGAGAAGCCCGAGTAGACGCCATAGGTCAGGCCGCGCTTTTCCCGGACTTCGCTCATCAGGCGGGTGCCGAAGCCTCCGCCGCCGAGGATCTGGTTGCCCAGGGACAGGGCGGCGTAATCCGGATCGTCGCGGTCGATGCCCAATTGCGCGAGCATCAGGTTGGTCTGCTTGGCGGGGAACTCGACGCGGCTGGTGCCGGGCTTGGGCTCGGCCGGCTGAGCGATCTTTGGCAGCGCCGGGCCCTTGGGCAGCGCGCTGGAGACCTGGGCGGCGATCGCCTCGGCTTCACTGCGCGACAGGTCGCCGACCAGCGCGATGACCACGTTGCCGGCGGCGTAGGCCTTGGCGTGGAAGGCCTTGAGCTGCGCCAGGGTGATTGGCGGAATGCTCAGCGGATTGCCATCGCTGGCGTGGGCGTAGGGGTGCTGGCCATAGAGGCGGCGCATCAGCTCCAGGCTCGCGACTTTCGCCGAGTTCTGTTTCTGGTACTCGAAACCGGCCAGCACCTGGTTCTTGATGCGGGCCAACGAGTCGGCGGGGAAGGTCGGGTGGCCGACCACTTCAGCGAACAGCTTGAGCGCTGGCTCGCGTTTGTCCACGGCGCTCAGGCTGCGCAGCGAAGCAACGGCCATGTCCTTGTAGGCGCCATTGCCGAAGTCTGCGCCCAGGCCTTCAAACCCCTGGGCGATCTGGCTGACGTCCTTGCCGGCAACGCCTTCGTTGAGCATCGCGTTGGTCAGCATGGCCAGGCCCGGGGCATTGCCGTCCTGGCTGCTGCCGGCGGCGAAGATCAGGCGCAGGTCGAACATCGGCAACTCGGGTGCGGCGACGAACAGCACTTTCGCACCTTCGGCGGTGTTCCAGGTCTGCACGTCGAGCTTGCGCCGGCTCGGGGCCTTGCCGTCGAGTTCGGCCAGCGACTGCAGCTTCTGGCTCGACTGGGCCTTGTCCAGGGCTTCGCTGGCGACGGTTTCAGCGCTGCGCGAGAAATAGAACACGGCAGAGCCCGCCAGTGCGACAGCGATCAGGCCGATCAGCAGCAGGCGCGGTGGTTTACGCTCACTCATGAGGCGTCTCCTGTGGCAGTACGTGGGCGACGCTGAGACGTTCGCGGGTGAAATACCGCTTGGCGGCGTTCTGGATGTCTTGCGGGGTCACGCTTTCCAGCTCGGCGAGCTCGCTGTCCATCAGCTTCCACGACAGGCCGACGGTTTCCAGCTGGCCGATGGCGGTGGCCTGGCTGGTGATCGAGTCACGCTCGTAGACCAGACCGGCGATCACCTGGGCGCGGACGCGTTCCAGTTCCTCGGCGGACGGTGCGGTGGTCTTCAACTGCTCCAGCAGCCTCCAAAGACCGGCTTCGGCCTGGGCCATGGTTTTCTGCTTCTGGGTATTGGGTGTAGCCGACAGGGTGAACAGCGAGTCGCCACGGGTGTAGGCGTCGTAGCTCGACGAGCCACCGGACACCAGTTCTTCACCGCGCTCCAGCTGGGTCGGGATGCGTCCGCTGTAGCCGCCATCGAGCAGCGCCGAGATCAGTCGCAGGGCGTTGACCGAGCGTTTGTCCTCGGTGGTGGCAATGCTCGGCACGTTGAAGGCCAGCATCAGGGCCGGGAGCTGGGTCTGCACTTTCAGGGTGATCTGCCGTTCGCCCGGCTCGGCCAGTTCCAGCGGAATCTTCGCCGGTGGCACCGCGCGTCGGGCAATCGGGCCAAAGTAACGCTGGGCCAGGGCTTTGACTTCGTCCGGGGTGACATCGCCGACCACCACCAGGGTGGCGTTGTTCGGCGCGTACCAGGATTCGTACCAGTGACGCAGCTCCTCGACCTTCATGCGGTCCAGGTCAGCCATCCAGCCGATGGTCGGGGTGTGGTAGCCGCTGGCCGGGTAAGCCATGGCCTTGAAGCGTTCGTAGGCCTTGGACATCGGCTTGTCGTCGGTGCGCAGGCGGCGTTCTTCCTTGATCACTTCGATCTCGCGGCTGAACTCGTCCGGCGGCAGGCGCAAGCTGGCCATGCGGTCGGCTTCCAGCTCGAAGGCAACGCCCAGGCGGTCGCGGGCCAGCACCTGATAGTAGGCGGTGAAGTCGTCACTGGTGAAGGCGTTCTCTTCGGCGCCGAGGTCGCGCAGGATCAACGACGCTTCGCCGGGGCCGACCTTCTCGCTGCCCTTGAACATCATGTGTTCCAAGGCGTGGGACAGGCCGGTCTGGCCCGGGGTTTCGTAGCTGGAGCCGACCTTGTACCAGACCTGTGACACCACCACCGGCGCGCGGTGATCCTCGCGCACGACGACCTTGAGGCCGTTGTCGAGGGTGAATTCATGGGTCGGTTGCGGGTCGGCAGCCAGGGCGGCCAGGGGCAGACAAACTGTGCTGAGCAGCAGGCCAGCAGCGCGGCGGGCTAGAGCATTCATGGGTTTCTTGACCTGTTGGGCTGCCCGCTTGGTCTTAGCGTCGGCGGGCGAGGAGGTGCTAGGATACTGATCCGTTTTACTGGCGGCCACGCCTATCAGGCCTTCGATCGGTCAGTAGGTTGTATGGGTTTCCGGAAGAAGCATTGGGTTTATCAGCTAAACTCAGCGTTTTCGCCGACGATGCCGTTCCAGTCCTTAGTGTTAATCGACCTTTTGAGATGCCCGCGAGCATCTCGACAAATTGTTGCGCGTGAACAAGCTGCGGGAATCGCAGTCTGTTCTGCATCGAATATTCAATTGCCGGGGCGCCATTGGCGCGCCGCTACTGTGAGATAGCCGTCCTCCATGTTTGGTTCCAACGACGACAAGAAGAACCCAGCTGCGGCTGGCGAGAAGAAAAGCCTGTTCGGATGGTTGCGTAAAAAACCGCAGCAAGCCGTCGTCGAACAGCCACAACCAGAACCCGAGATTGCCCCGCAGCCTTTGGTAGAAGCCGCGCCGGTGGTCGAGACGACTTCGCCGGTGGTGCAGCCCATCACTGAGCCGGTCCTGCAGCCGGCAGTCGAGCCAGCGCCGGTACCTGCACCGAGCCCCGAGCCGTGGTTGACCCTGCCGGTGCCCGAAGAGCCAGTGGCCCTGGTCGAAGATGAGCAGGCGCCGCACATCACGCCGCCGATTCCCGCGCCGACTGTGGTCCAGCAAGCCGTGGAGCTGTTGGTGGTCGAGTCGAAGCCGGTCATCGAAACGCCTGAAGTCGTTGAAGAGCCTGATCTGCCGCAGCCAGTCATCGCCGCGTTCGTGGCCCCGCCGGTTGTTCCGCAACCGACGCCAGTTGCCGCCGCTCCAGCTCCCGCCGCTCCTGTACCCGTGACTCCAGCGCCAGTTGCTCCGGCACCTGTCGTGGTCGAGCCGGCAGTCACTGAGCCGGTGCGCAATGAAGAAGCCAAGACCGGTTTCTTCGCCCGCCTCAAGCAAGGCCTGTCGAAGACCAGCGCCAGCATTGGCGAGGGCATGGCCAGCCTGTTCCTCGGCAAGAAGATCATCGATGACGAGTTGCTCGAAGACATCGAGACTCGCCTGCTGACCGCCGACGTCGGGGTCGAGGCCACCTCGGTGATCATCCAGCGCCTGACCCAGAAGGTCGCCCGCAAGGAACTGGCTGACGCCGACGCCCTGTACAAATCCCTGCAGGCTGAGTTGGCGGCGATGCTCAAGCCGGTCGAGCAGCCGTTGAAGATCACTTCGCAGAACAAGCCGTTCGTGATCCTGGTAGTGGGCGTCAACGGCGCCGGCAAGACCACCACCATCGGCAAACTGGCGAAGAAACTGCAACTCGAAGGCAAGAAAGTCATGCTCGCGGCGGGTGATACCTTCCGTGCGGCGGCCGTCGAGCAGCTGCAGGTCTGGGGCGAGCGCAACAACATTGCGGTGATCGCCCAGCACACCGGTGCCGATTCGGCGTCGGTGATCTTCGACGCCGTGCAGGCGGCCAAGGCGCGGAATATCGACGTGCTGATCGCCGATACCGCCGGTCGCCTGCACACCAAAGACAACCTGATGGAAGAACTGAAGAAGGTGCGCCGGGTGATCGGCAAGCTCGACGCCGAAGCGCCGCACGAAGTGCTGCTGGTGCTCGATGCCGGTACCGGCCAGAACGCCATCAACCAGGCCAAGCAGTTCAACCAGACGGTGGAACTGACCGGCCTGGCCCTGACCAAGCTCGACGGCACGGCCAAGGGCGGGGTGATTTTTGCCCTGGCCAAGCAGTTCGGCCTGCCGATTCGCTACATCGGCGTCGGTGAAGGCATCGATGACTTGCGCACCTTTGAAGCAGAACCCTTTGTCCAGGCATTGTTTGCCGAGCGGGAGCGTGCATGATTCGTTTCGAACAGGTCGGCAAGCGTTATCCGAACGGTCACGTCGGCTTGCATGAGCTGAGCTTTCGAGTCCGGCGCGGCGAGTTCCTGTTCGTCACCGGGCATTCCGGCGCCGGTAAAAGCACCCTGCTGCGCCTGTTGCTGGCGATGGAGCGTCCGACCACTGGCAAATTGCTGCTGGCCGGGCAGGACCTGGCGACCATCAGCAATGCGCAGATCCCGTTCCTGCGCCGGCAGATCGGCGTGGTGTTCCAGAATCACCAACTGCTGTTTGACCGCACCGTGTTCAACAACGTCGCCTTGCCGCTGCAGATCCTCGGCCTGTCCAAGGTCGAGATCGCCAAGCGCGTGGATTCGGCCCTCGATCGCGTCGCGCTGTCGGACAAGAGCGATCTGTACCCCGGCGACCTGTCCACCGGGCAGCAACAGCGCGTCGGCATCGCCCGCGCCATCGTCCACCGTCCGGCCCTGCTGTTGGCGGACGAACCCACCGGTAACCTCGACCCGCGCCTGGCGGCAGAGATCATGGGGGTTTTCGAAGACATCAACCGCCTGGGCACCAGCGTGCTGATTGCCAGTCACGACCTGGCGCTGATCGCGCGCATGCGTCATCGCATGCTGACCTTGCAGCGCGGCCGATTGATTGGCGACGGGGAGGCCGGAGCATGAGTGCGACACGCAGTCCAAAGGTTTCCGAGCGCGTAGCCCCCAAGGCTGCCGACCCGCAACCGCAGAAGAAAAAGCACGACGAAGATGATGGTCCGGACTTTCGCACCCTGTTGCGCGCCTGGATCGAAAGTCACCGCGCCAGCCTACTCGACAGCTTGCGCCGTCTGGGCAAGCAGCCGATCGGCAGTTTCTTCACTTGCCTGGTGATGGCCGTGGCCCTGAGCTTGCCGATGGGGCTGTCACTTCTGCTGAGTAACGTCGAGCGCCTGGGTGGCTCCTGGCAGCGTGCGGCGCAGATTTCCCTGTACCTGCAGCTGGATGCCAGCGCCGCTGAGGGCGAGCAACTGCGCGAGCAGATCAAGGCACTGCCCGGGGTGGCGGAGGCCGAGTACATCAGCCGCGACCAGGCGCTGGAAGAGTTCCAGCAACAGTCGGGCCTGGGCGAGGCGCTCAAGGAGTTGCCGGAAAACCCGCTGCCGGGCGTGGTGCTGGTGACCCCGAATGAAGTCGACAAGACGACTCTGGAGGCCTTGCGTCAGCGACTTGCCGAGTTGCCCAAGGTGCAGCAGGCGCAACTGGACCTGGTTTGGGTCGAGCGTCTGGCAGCGATTCTCAAGCTGGGCGATCGGTTTGTCTTCGGTTTGACGGTGTTGCTGGTTTCTGCATTACTTTTGGTGATAGGCAATACCATTCGTCTTCATATTGAAAACCGCCGCACAGAGATAGAAGTGATTAAACTGGTCGGCGGCACTGACAGCTATGTGCGTAGGCCCTTTCTCTATATGGGTGCGCTTTATGGCTTCGGTGCGGGGATTTTTTCCTGGGGCGTCCTGGCGTTCGGCCTGAACTGGCTGAACGACGCGGTGGTCGGCCTGGCCGGCTTGTACGGCAGCAGTTTCGCGCTGGCCGGTGTGCCGGTAGCCGATGGTCTGTCGCTCTTGCTTGGCGCGGTGTTGTTGGGTTATATCGGTGCGTGGATTGCGGTGGCACGCCATTTGAGAGAGCTTGCACCGAAATAAATTGTATTTTTTGCTTGTATGTCCTTTCAGCGTGTAGGGGAACTTGTCCTTCGGTTTCCGGTCAATTTTCGCAGTGCTGAACTGCACGAGTTATGTGAGTCGGAGGTTTTTTCGTATGACCACTTCTTTGCAACCTGCTTATGCCCTGGTTCCCGGTGCAAACCTGGAAGCCTACGTGCACACGGTGAACAGCATTCCACTGCTGACGCCAGAGCAGGAGCGTGAACTGGCCGAGAGTCTCTACTATGAGCAGGATCTTGAGGCAGCTCGGCAGATGGTGCTCGCCCACCTGCGTTTTGTTGTGCATATCGCCCGTAGCTACAGCGGCTACGGCCTGGCCCAGGCTGACCTGATCCAGGAAGGCAACGTCGGCCTGATGAAAGCGGTGAAACGCTTCAATCCGGAAATGGGTGTGCGCCTGGTGTCTTTTGCCGTGCACTGGATCAAGGCGGAAATCCACGAATTCATCCTGCGCAACTGGCGCATCGTGAAAGTCGCGACCACCAAGGCCCAGCGCAAGCTGTTCTTCAACCTGCGCAGCCAGAAAAAACGCTTGGCGTGGCTGAACAACGAAGAAGTCCATCGTGTGGCTGAAAGCCTCGGCGTAGAGCCGCGGGAAGTGCGCGAGATGGAAAGTCGCCTGACTGGCCAGGACATGGCCTTCGACCCGGCTGCCGAAGCCGACGACGACAGCGCCTTCCAGTCTCCAGCCAACTACCTGGAAGACCACCGCTACGATCCGGCTCGCCAGCTGGAAGACGCTGACTGGAGCGACAACTCCACCAGTAACCTGCACGAGGCGCTGGACGTCCTGGACGACCGCAGCCGTGACATCCTCTACCAGCGTTGGCTGGCAGAAGAAAAAGCCACGCTGCACGACCTGGCGCAGAAGTACAACGTCTCGGCCGAGCGGATTCGTCAGCTTGAGAAGAGCGCGATGAACAAGTTGAAACTGTCGATTGCGGCGTAAGCTGCAAGCCGGCAATAAAAAAGCCCCGGTCATTTGATCGGGGCTTTTTTGTGGTGACCCTTGTAGGAGCGAGCTTGCTCGCGAAAAACGTCAACGATAACGCGGACATTCTGAATGAGCGCGGCGCCCTTGAAGTTTTTCGCGAGCAAGCTCGCTCCTACAGTGGGGTGGTGGGTGGATTTACTCCGCCCAGGGCGCCCGACGCGAGTCATTCAAACCGATCAGGTAGCTATCTCCGCCTAACTGGCGCATTTGCTGACGGATCCAGCCAGCCCGGCGTTGCACATAAGCAGTCGGATGACTGGCACTCCACACCCGCGGATTGGGCAGTACCGCCGCCAGCAGGCTGGCCTGTTGCCGGCTGAGGTTTTTCGCGCTGACGCCGAAATGATGGCGGGCGGCGGCTTCGGCGCCGAACACGCCGTCATCCCATTCGACGCTGTTGAGGTACACCTCGAGAATCCGCTGCTTTGGCCAAAGCACTTCGATCAGCCCGGTAAACCAGGCTTCCAGGCCTTTGCGCAGCCAACTGCGGCCGGACCACAGGAACAGGTTCTTCGACACCTGCTGGCTCAGGGTACTGGCACCGCGCACGGACCCCCCCAGCTCGTTATGGGCCAGGGCGGCGCGAATTGCGCCAAGGTCGAAGCCCCAATGCTCGGGGAATTTCTGATCTTCGCCGGCAATCACCGCGACTTTGAGGTCATCGGCGATGTCCTCCCATGGGGTCCAGTCGCGCTGCAGGTCGATGGGTTCGCCGTCGATCCAGGATTCGATCTTGCGCTCGATCATCAGCGTCGTGCCCGGTGGTGGGACGAAGCGAAAAATCAGCACCAGCACCACGCTGCCAGCCGCGAACCAGAGCAGGGCCTTGGTGAAACGTCGAAAAAATATACGCAGCATAGAGATGGCTTGGCCGAACCCGTCGAGCGGGCCATTATACAGACCCTGTTGATCGAGTCTGACTGGAGTTCTTCATGCTGCGTGGCTTTCTGATGCTGGCTGCTTTCTTCGGTTTCACCGGCGTTGCCCTGGGTGCCTTCGCCGCCCATGGCTTGAAGAGCCGCCTGACCCCCGAGTACCTGGCCATTTTCCACACCGGCGTCACCTACCAGTTGGTGCATGCGCTGGCATTGTTCGGCGTCGCGCTGCTGGCCATGCAGATGCAGGGACGGTTGGTGGCCTGGGCCGGCATCTCGTTCAGTATCGGTATCCTGCTGTTCTCCGGCAGCCTGTACCTGCTGACCACTATCGGCATCGGCAAGCTCGGCATCATCACCCCGTTCGGTGGCCTGGCGTTCCTGATTGGCTGGCTGTGCCTGGGACTCGCCGCCTGGCGCCTGCAGGCGACCGCCTGACGCTTGTTACTGACCTTTAGGTCATGATCGGGCTAGAATGCTGGCCCCTAAAAATGATGGCGGCATCCGGCATGCGCATTCAGTTGAACGGTGAATCCCTTGAACTGCCCGACGGCGAGACCGTTGCGGGCCTGCTGGTCCGTCTGGACCTGACCGGACGCCGTGTCGCGGTCGAGCGCAACCTGGACATCGTCCCGCGCAGCCAGCATGCAGACACCACCCTCGCTGAAGGCGATTCGGTGGAAGTGGTGCACGCCATCGGCGGCGGCTGATCGTCCTGGCGACACCCGCGCCCTACACGCATTGTGCAAGAACCTCCCCCCCACAGAGGATTTCCGATGAGCAACGTTCGCAGCGACAAGCCCTTCGTCCTGGCCGGTCGTACGTACCAGTCGCGTTTGCTGGTAGGTACCGGCAAGTACCGTGACATGCAAGAAACCCGTTCGGCCATCGAAGCCTCGGGTGCCGAGATCGTCACCTTCGCCGTGCGCCGCACCAACCTCGGACAGATCGAGGGCGAGCCGAACCTGCTCGAAGTGCTGTCGCCGGATCGCTACACCTTCCTGCCGAACACCGCCGGTTGCTACGACGCGATCGAGGCCGTGCGCACCTGCCGCCTGGCCCGTGAACTGCTCGACGGCCACAACCTGGTGAAGCTGGAAGTGCTGGCGGACCAGAAAACCCTGTTCCCCAACGTGATCGAAACCCTCAAGGCCGCGGAAACCCTGGTCAAGGAAGGCTTCGACGTGATGGTCTACACCAGCGACGACCCGATCATCGCCCGGCAACTGGCGGAAATCGGCTGTATCGCGGTGATGCCGCTGGCCGGTCTGATTGGCTCGGGCCTGGGCATCTGCAATCCGTACAACCTGCAGATCATCCTTGAAGAAGCGAAGATCCCGGTGTTGGTGGATGCGGGTGTGGGCACGGCTTCCGATGCCACCATCGCCATGGAACTGGGCTGCGACGCGGTGCTGATGAACTCGGCCCTCGCCCATGCGCAGCAACCGATCATGATGGCCGAAGCCATGAAACACGCAATCGTCGCAGGTCGCCTGGCGTACCTGGCCGGGCGCATGCCGAAAAAACTCTATGCCAGCGCCTCCTCGCCGCTGGATGGTCTGATCAAGTAAGAGCCATTGATGACTGAATCGAACGACACGCCTATCCAGACGGAAGAAGGCGAAGAGCGCCAACACCGCCGCATCAAGAGTTTCGTGATGCGCGCCGGGCGCATGACCGAAGGCCAGCAAAAGGGCCTGGAGCAGGGCACGCCGCTGTTCGTCCTGCCACTGGCCGACGCGCCGGTAGATTTCGACCAGGTGTTTGGTCGCTCGGCGCCGCGCTCGCTGGAAATCGGTTTTGGCATGGGCCATTCGCTGCTGGAAATGGCCGCGGCTGCGCCTGAGCAGGACTTCATCGGTGTCGAAGTGCACCGTCCGGGTGTCGGTGCGCTGCTCAATGGCGTACTGACCCAGGGGCTGACCAACTTGCGCGTCTACGATTGCGATGCAATCGAGGTGCTCAATCGTTGCGTGGCCGACAACAGCCTGGATCGCCTGATGCTGTTTTTCCCGGATCCGTGGCACAAGAGCCGCCACCACAAGCGCCGCATCGTCCAGGCCTCGTTCGCCGAGCTGGTGCGCAGCAAGTTGAAGGTCGGCGGTGTGCTGCACATGGCCACCGACTGGGAACCGTACGCCGAGTACATGCTGGAAGTGATGAACGTCGCCCCGGGTTATCGCAACCTCGCCGAAGACGGCAAGTGTGTGCCACGCCCGGCCGAACGCCCGATCACCAAGTTCGAACGCCGTGGCGAACGGCTGGGGCATGGGGTGTGGGATTTGAAGTTCGAAAAACAGTCCTAAGCACGCTTAACCCCTGTAGGAGCGAGCTTGCTCGCGATGAGGCCGTGTCAGCCAATACACATGTTGAATGACACACCGCAATCGCGAGCAGGCTCGCTCCTACAGGGATAGTGTCGGATCAGCGCCGATCCGCCACCACCCCGATCAACACCAGCACCACCAGCAACACCGGTGCCAGGCTGTAGTTGTTGAACTGGCTCAGGCCCTTGACGATCCACGGGGTGGCGTAGATCAAGGCGGCGCCGCTGCCGATCACGCACAGCAACGACATCATCGGCACGCGCAAGGCACCGGCGATGTTGCCCAGGCGCTGTTCGATCCAGCCTTTGAAATCCGCGCCAAACAGCACCAGCAAGCAACCCACCAGCGCCAAAGAGATTTCCGACAGGTTGCTGCGGCTCCAGCGCGAGACGGTGGCGAGCAGGTCGAGTACCAAATCCATTCGTTTTCCCTTAGGTCTGAGATCAGATCAGAAAATTCTGCAGCAAGTCGTTGAGGAACAGCTGTCCGCGCTCGGTGGCCGCCAGACGTGACGGTTCGACCCGCAACAAGCCACTTTGTTCGGCATCGCGACGGCCTTCGGCAAGACTTTCCAATGGCATGCCGGTGCGTTCCGGGTACAGCCTGGCCTCGACCCCGTCGGTCAGGCGCAAGGCGTTCATGAGAAACTCGAACGGCATTTCCTCGTCGCCCAGGGCTTTCTCGCCGGCCTTGAAGCTTTTCGCCGGGTTCAGGTAGTCCTTGGGCAGGCGAGTCTTCCAGGTGCGCAGGATGCGTCCGTCCGGGTGACTGAGCTTGCCATGGGCGCCGGCGCCAATGCCGATAAAGTCGCCAAAACTCCAGTAATTGAGGTTGTGCCGCGCCGCCCGGCCGGGCTGGGCGTAGGCCGAGACTTCGTATTGGGCGTAACCGTGTTCAGCCAGCAGCGCCTGACCGGCTTCCTGGATGTCCCACAGCGTGTCGTCTTCCGGCAGGGGCGGCGGCTGGTTCCAGAACACCGTGTTGGGCTCCAGGGTCAGCTGATACCAGGACAGGTGGGTCGGCTGCAGCGCAATGGCCTGGCGCAGGTCATCCAGGGCGTCTTCCAGGGACTGGTCAGGCAGGCCGTGCATCAGGTCCAGGTTGAAGTTGTCGAACCCGGCCTGGCGCGCCATGCCGGCGGCACGGATGGCCTCGTCGCCATTGTGGATGCGTCCCAGGGCCTTGAGCTTTTCCTGCTGGAAGCTCTGGATGCCGATCGACAGGCGATTGATCCCCAGGGCGCGGTAGGCGACGAATTTCTCTTGCTCGAAGGTCCCCGGATTGGCTTCCAGGGTGATTTCGATGTCGCTGGCGAACGGGATGCGCTGTTCCACACCTTTGAGCAGGCGACCCAGTGCCGGGGCGCTGAACAGGCTCGGGGTGCCACCGCCGAAGAAGATCGAACTCAGCTCCCGGCCGTACACCGCGTGCAGGTCCTGGTCGAGGTCGGCCAGCAGGGCATCGACGTACTTCTCTTCTGGCAGCACTGGGCTGGCGGTGTGGGAGTTGAAGTCGCAATACGGGCATTTGCGTACGCACCACGGGATGTGGATGTACAGCGCCAGGGGCGGCAGCGTCGGCAGCGGGCCCCGGGTCGAAGGTGCGGCGCCACCGAAAATCAGCGGCGACGCGGGAGAGTCGTGGGTCATTTCAGGCCCAGACGCTGGCGCAGCAGAGCCATTGCGCGGGCGCGGTGGCTGATCTGGTTCTTGTCGGCCGGACTCAGCTCGGCGCTCGAGCAGTTGCGCTCCGGTACCCAGAACAGCGGATCGTAGCCAAAGCCGTGCTCACCGCTGGCCTGGGTCAGGATGCGCCCGTGCCACAGGCCTTCGCAGAGGATCGGCAGCGGGTCGTCGGCATGCCGCACCAGTGCCAGTACGCAGACGAACTGGGCGCCACGCTCGGCCTCCGGGACGTCCTTGAGCACGTCCAGCAGCTTGGCGTTGTTCGCCGCATCGCCCTGGCCATCGGCATAACGTGCCGAGTAGATGCCCGGCGCGCCGCCAAGGAAGTCCACCGCCAGGCCCGAGTCGTCGGCCAGCGCCGGCAAGCCGGAGATGCGCGCGGCATTGCGCGCCTTGAGGATGGCGTTCTCGACGAACGACAGGCCGGTTTCCTCGGGCTCGACCTGGCTGAACTCGCCGATCGAGCGCAATTGCACCGAGTCGCCGAGCATGGCCTGGAGTTCCTTGAGTTTGCCGGCGTTATGGCTGGCCAATACGAGTTGCGGGAAAGTGATCATTCGCCGGGGAAGAGCTCTTGGTTGAAATTGATGGTGTTGATCGCGTCACCGGTCTGCACCTTGATCTCGAAGGTGCGGGTTTCCTGCTGCTCTACCGGGTATTGGGCAATGTAGTAAATCGCCCCTTGCTCGGTGATCTGCTTGAAGTTCAGCGGTACGCTTTTGCTGGTCAGGTCCTTGACGCTGCCGCTGACGTTGGCAACCAGTGGCTTGCCGGCCTTGAGTACCGAGACGTTGATCACGCCCTGGTTCTTGCTGCGGATCAGCTCGGCCGCCTTGGCGATATCCGGCTGCAGGTACGTCGAATTGAAGGTGTTGTAGTGCACCGTGACGTCGCCGAAGGTTTCCTGGCGATCGCCCTTGATCACCTCAGCGGCCATGGCGCTGACGCTCAGGCAGGCCGTTAAGACAAACAGCGCAAGACGACTCATGATCGTTCTCCTCGAATAACAGGGTTAAACCGCTACCTGGTGATCCTGCAGGCCAGGACTGCTGACCCGGTAGATGCCGATCTCACCTAATAGATTAGGCCATAGCTTACTGGCCCACCCGTGGCGGTGTTGTTGATCGACAGCAAGTCTATCGATGACCTTGGCTTCACGTTCGCTGCACAGCGCTTCGAAATCCTCGAAGGTGCAGAAGTGAATGTTCGGCGTGTTGTACCAGGTGTAGGGCAGGAACTCCGACACCGGCATCCGGCCCTTGCTGGCCAGGTACCAGCGGCAGCGCCAGTGGCCGAAGTTGGGGAAGGTGATGATGCACTGGCGCCCGACCCTGAGCATTTCGTCGAGGATCTTGTCCGGATAATGCACGGCCTGCAGCGCCTGGGTCATGACCACGATGTCGAAGCTGTTGCTGGCAAAGTTGCCCAGACCCTTGTCCAGATCCTGTTCGATAACGTTGATGCCCTTGGCCACGCACTCGGCGATGTTGTCCGGGTCGTTCTCCAGGCCATAGCCGGTGACTTGCTTGTGGTCGCGCAGCCAGGTCAGCAGTTCGCCATCGCCGCAACCGAGGTCGAGCACGCGGCTGCCGGCGGGGATCCATTCCTGGATGATTTCCAGATCAGCTCTCATGGCTTTCTCACACCGTAATCCGCTTCATGTAATTGCTGAACGCCTGCAGGTAGCGCGGGATCGGAATCAGGAAGGCGTCGTGGCCTTGCGGAGCATCGATCTCGAGGTAGCACACGTCTTTTTGGGCCGCCATCAGGGCGTCCACCAGCTCGCGCGAGCGCGCCGGGGAAAAACGCCAGTCGGTGGTGAACGACATCACGCAGAACTTGGCCTTGGCGCCGGCAAAGGTTTTTGCCAGGTTATCGTCGAAGTTCGCTGCAGGATCGAAGTAGTCCAGCGCCTTGGTCATCAACAGGTAGGTGTTGGCGTCGAAACGCCCGGAGAACTCCTCACCCTGATAACGCAGGTAGCTTTCGACCTGGAACTCGACGCTGTGGAAGTCGTAGTTGAGCTTTTCGCTCTTCAGGCCACGGCCGAATTTCTCACCCATCGAGTCGTCCGACAGGTAAGTGATGTGCCCGACCATGCGCGCCAGCATCAGGCCGCGCTTGGGAATCACCCCGGCTTCCTGGAACGAGCCGCCGTGGAACTCCGGATCGGTGAGGATCGCCTGGCGCGCCACTTCGTTGAAGGCGATGTTCTGCGCCGACAGCTTGGGTGCCGAGGCGATGGCCAGGCAATGGCGGATGCGATCCGGGTAGGTGATGCTCCATTGCATGGCCTGCATGCCGCCAAGGCTGCCGCCGATCACCGCGGCCCATTGCTGGATACCGAGGCGTTCGGCCAGGCGCGCCTGGCTGTGGACCCAGTCTTCGACGGTCAATACCGGGAACTCGGCGCCAAACGGTTTGCCAGTCTCCGGATTGATGCTGCTGGGGCCGGTGGAGCCGTTGCAGCCGCCGAGGTTGTTCAGGCTGACCACGAAGAAGCGATTGGTATCGATCGGCTTGCCCGGGCCGATGCAGCTGTCCCACCAACCGGGCTTGCGGTCGTCGGGGCTGTGGTAGCCGGCCGCGTGGTGGTGACCGGACAGGGCATGGCAGATCAGCACGGCGTTGCTCGCCGTGGCGTTCAGCGTGCCGTAGGTTTCGTAGATCAGGTCATAGGCTGACAGGGAGCGGCCGCAGGCAAGGGCCAGGGGCTCGCTGAAGTGCGCCACCTGGGGCGTCACCAGACCAACAGAATCGGCGGGAAAGGCAGTTGGCATCGACCCTGCTCTCGTTGAAATGAGGCGTAAGTCTAAAGACCGCTGTGGCTAGCGGCAAGGGAAGGGCGGAGGGGATTTTATGCAGTCGGAACGGGGGTCGCCATTCGCGAGCAGGCTCGCTCCCACAAGGAAACAATTTTCCTGTAGGAGCGAGCTTGCTCGCGATCATTGCGAGGCGGTCTATCAGATCAACAGCCGCAGGATCTCCGGCATCATGGTCATCGCCGCAAGGTTATTGATCACCAGCATGTCGATCAGCTTCAGCACCATGAATGCCAGAATCGGCGAAATATCCAGGCCGCCGAGGTTCGGCAGGATCTTGCGGAACGGCGCCAGGGCCGGCTCGCAGATCTGGTTGACCAGCTCCGCCCCCGGGTTATGGCTGCCCGGTGCAACCCACGACAGGATCACGCTGATGATCAGGGCGTAGAAGAAGATATTCAGGAACAGCGCCGTGACCCCGATGATCGACCAGATCAGCAGTTGCAGCGGGTTGCCGGTGGTGCCGTAGGTCAGCAACAGGGTCAGGGCCATCAACGCCAGTTGCACCAGGATCGCCAGCACCAGCGACGACAGGTCGAGGCCGAACAGGCTCGGGATGATCCGGCGCAACGGCTTGAGCAGCGGCTGGGTGGCCTTGACCGCGAATTGGCACAGCGGGTTGTAGAAGTTCGCCCGCACCAGTTGCAGGACAAACCGCAGCAGGACAATCAGCAGGTACAGGCTGCCCAGGGTTTGCAGCACGTAGACCGCTGCAGTGTTCAATCCAATCATGTATGGCTCCTTATTGGCCCAATTGCTCGGCCATCTCGGCCGAGCGGTGTGCGGCGGCACCCAGTGCTTTTTCCACCAGGGCTTCGAAACCGTCGGCCTGGAAGGACTTGATCGCGGCTTCAGTGGTGCCGGCCGGCGAAGTAACGCGGCGACGCAATTCGGCGGCGTCGACGTCGCTGGCCACCGCCATGTGCGCTGCGCCGAGGGCGGTTTGCAGGGTCAGTTGGGCTGCGGTTTCACGCGGCAGGCCGAGCTTTTCGCCGGCTGCGGTCATGGCTTCGATCAGCAGGAAGAAATACGCCGGCCCGCTGCCGGAGACGGCGGTAACGGCATCCAGTTGTTGTTCTTCGTCGAGCCACAGGGCGATGCCCACGGCCGACAGCAGTTGCTCGGCTTGCTGGCGTTGCTCGGTGCTGACCTGGGCGGTGGCGTACAGGCCGCTGACGCCCTGGCGCAGCAGCGCCGGAGTGTTGGGCATGCAGCGCACGATAGGTTGCGCACCCAGCCAGTTGTTCATGCTGGCGCAGGTGATGCCGGCGGCAATCGAAACCACCAACTGGCCCGGCTGCAGGTGCGGGCGAATCGCCTCGCAGACCACTTTCATCGCCTGTGGCTTGACCGCCAGAACCACCACATCGGCGCCCTGGATGGCGTCGGCGTTGTCGGCGAACACTTCAATGCCATGCTCGGCGCTGACCCGCGCACGGGTCTCGGCGCCAGGGTCGCTGGCACGGATCTGCGCAGCTTCAAGGCCCTTGGCCCGCAGGCCGCCGATCAGGCTGGCGGCCATGTTTCCGGCACCGATAAAGGCAATACGCGTCTTGCTCATGTCAGGTCCTTATAGAGTGGGTTTCGGCCAGGGTTGATGGCTGGCCATGCATTCATGAGTAGTTGCGGGCGCCAAACAGGGCCGTACCGATACGAACCCAGGTTGCGCCCTGGGCAATGGCCGACTCGAGGTCGTGGCTCATGCCCATGGACAGTGTGTCGAGCGGCAGCTTGAGGCTGGCCTGCAGGCTCTGGTTCAGCTCGCGCACAGCGGCAAACGCAGCGTCCTGTTCGGCGCGGTCGTCGGTGGGCTCGGGAATCGCCATCAAACCGCGCAGCGTCAGGTGCGGCAAGGCGCTGATGGCGCTGGCCAGGGCCGGCAGGTCGGCGGGTGTGCAGCCGGACTTGCTGGCCTCGCCACTGACGTTGACCTGAATGCAGATGTTCAGTGGCGGCAGGTCGGCAGGGCGTTGCTCGGACAGGCGTTGGGCAATTTTCAAGCGATCCACGGAGTGCACCCAAGCGAAGTTCTCGGCGATAGCGCGCGTCTTGTTCGATTGAATGGGGCCGATGAAGTGCCAACTCAAGGGCAGATCGGTCAATTCCAGCTGCTTGCCGAGGGCTTCCTGCAGGTAGTTCTCGCCGAAATCCCGGACCCCGGCGGCATAGGCTTCACGCACTGCCTCGGCCGGCTTGGTCTTGCTCACGGCGAGCAGATGGACGCTGTGTTCAGCACGCTGGCTGGCCTGTTCGGCGGCGCGGATGCGCGCAGCTACCTGTGAAATGTTGTCTGCTATCGTGGACATTCAAGGGACGCCGGCAGTCTGAGGTTCGCGGCATTCTACTGGAATTGAGAGGTGCCATGGATATCACTGAGCTATTGGCTTTCAGCGCCAGGCAAGGCGCTTCGGACTTGCACCTGTCCACCGGCTTGCCGCCGATGATTCGGGTCGACGGTGACGTGCGGCGGATCAACGTGCCGGCGCAGGATGCCAGCCAGGTCACTGCGCTGATCCACCGGGTCATGAACGAGCAGCAGCGGACACAGTTCGCCCAGGCCCTGGAACTGGATTTTTCCTTTGAAGCAGTTGGCGTGGCGCGCTTTCGGGTCAACGCCTTTCACCAGCATCGCGGCCCCGGCGCTGTGTTCCGCACGGTTGCCAGCCAGGTGCCGAGCCTCGCCGAATTGGGTCTGGCGGATGTGTTTCGGCGTATTGCCGAGATTCCCAGGGGCCTGGTGCTGGTGACCGGGCCGACCGGCAGCGGTAAGTCGACGACCCTGGCGGCGATGGTTGATCACCTCAACAGCCACCACCATCAGCACATCCTGACCATTGAAGACCCCATCGAATTTATCTACGAGCCGCGCAAATGCCTGATCAATCAGCGCGAAGTACAACGTGATACCCACAGCTTCGCCACCGCGCTGCGCTCGGCCCTGCGCGAGGACCCGGACGTGATCCTGGTGGGGGAATTGCGTGACCTGGAGAGCATTCGCCTGGCGTTGACCGCCGCCGAGACCGGGCACCTGGTGTTCGGCACCCTGCACACCAGCTCGGCGGCGAAAACCGTTGACCGGGTGGTGGATGTTTTCCCTGGCGATGAGAAAGCCATGGTCCGCTCGATGCTCGCTGAATCGTTGCAGGCGGTGGTGTCCCAAGTGCTGGTGAAAAAGGTCGGTGGGGGGCGGGTGGCGGCGCACGAGATCATGCTCGGTACGGCGGCGATTCGTAATCTGATCCGCGAAGACAAGGTGGCGCAGCTGTATTCGTCGATTCAGACGGGAGGGGCATTGGGCATGCAGACCCTGGACATGAGTCTGAAGTCATTGCTTGGCAAGGGCTTGATCAGCCGTGAGCATGCGCGCGAACACGCGCGTTCGCTGGAGGGATTCTGAAAGGAGACGAGGGAGCAGGCTCCCTCGGTTCGTCGGTGTCAGCTCAACGCTGAACGATACGCATGGTGTTCGGCTCTTTCGGCAGGACACGCTTGGCGACCACGTAGTTCTTTTCCCAGTACGGCTTTTTCAGGGTGTCGATGGTCACCGACTTGCCGCGCCGCGGGGCGTGGATGAAGCGGTCGTTGCCCAGGTAGATGGCCACGTGATTGACCCGACGGCTCTTGATGTTGAAGAAAATCAGGTCGCCGGGCTTGAGGTCCTTGCGATCGACTTTCACACCGTGGCCCGCAGCCATGGCGTTGGAGGTGCGCGGCAGGTCAACGGCGGCAACGTCGTTGAAGGCGTATTTCACCAGGCCGCTGCAATCGAAGCCTTTACTTGGACTGCTGCCGCCCCAACGATAAGGGGTGCCGAGCACGTTCACCGCGCGGCTCAGCACTTCGCTGCTCTGTTTGGCAGCCATCGGTGGCACCAGCGAGCTGTTGTTCTTGCTCAGGACTGGGGCTTTTACGGCATGTTTGTTTTTGCTGGTAGCGGCAGAAACATGAGATTTTGGGGTGTAACCATTAACGTTCGGAAGACGTTGCTCACGATTGGTGGCGTGGGCGGCCAGTGGCAATAAAAGGCAAATGGTTAGCCATGTCTTGAAAAATGGACGCATTAGGCAGGGCTCTATATGGGGAAGCGCGCAACTTTATAACAGCTTTTTTGTCACTTTCGGGGCCGTTGGTCGATTCTGGCCGGGGTCAAATCGCCCTCGGGCTGCGGCAAATTGGCTCGATTGTCGGACAGAAGTCAGGCGGTACGGGGCTTTGCGGGAAGTGTCAGGCAAATGAACCACTTGTCGGCACGACACAAAAAAGTCACACAAGTCACAAAAATATTTATCTATCGAGGCAAATGAGGGAACCCATGAACACCTATCGGCAGGATGTTTCGCCCCAGGACACTCACAGCAAGGTGATTGGCTACCTGCTGTGGATTTTCGGTTTTACCGGCGCTCACCGCTTCTATTACGGCAAGCCGGTGACCGGGACGATCTGGTTTTTTACCTTCGGTTTGCTGGGCATTGGCTGGTTGATCGACCTGTTCCTGATCCCGGCCATGGACCGGGAAGCGGACCTGCGTTTCACCGCTGGGCCAATCGAATACAACGTGGCCTGGATTCTGCTGACCTTCCTCGGGGTGTTCGGTCTGCACCGGATGTACCAGGGCAAATGGATCAGCGGCTTGCTGTACCTGGTGACCGGCGGGTTGTTCTTCCTGGGCGTGCTGTATGACTTCTGGACGTTGAATGACCAGGTTTCGCTGCGCAATGCGCAGAATCGGGGTGCTTTCCAGTAAAAAGCATCGCTGTAGGAGCTGGCTCCCGCTTGCGGCTTGCCGGCGAATTAGGCGCTGCGGTGTGTCAGGCACACCGCCTTCGCTGGCAAGCCAGCTCCTACGAATAACAGCGTTATGCCTGGTGACTGATCCGCCCGTCCACCAGGGTGTAGCGCACCACGCCCGGCAGGCTGTGGCCGATGAACGGGCAGTTTTCGCCCTTCGACAGCCAGTTCTCACCGACCACGGTTGAGGCGTTCGGGTCGAATACCACGAGGTCGGCCGGGGCGCCCACCGCCAGTTTGCCAGCTGGCAGGCGCAGGGCGTCTGCAGGGCCGGCGCCCAGACGGGCGAGCAGGGTCGGCAGATCGAGCAAGCCGTCTTCCACCAGGGTCATCGCCAGCGGCAGCAGCAACTCAACGCTGCTGATGCCCGGTTCGGTCGCACCGAACGGGGCCAGCTTGGCGTCGCGTTCGTGAGGCTGGTGATGGCTGGAGATCGCCTGGATCACCCCGGACTTCACCGCAGCGCGCAGGCCTTCGCGGTCGGCGCGGGTGCGCAGCGGCGGTTGCACGTGGTACAGGCTGCTGAAGTCGATCAGCGCCTCGTCGGTGAGGATCAACTGATACAGCGCGACATCGGCGGTCACCTTCAGCCCCTTGGCCTGGGCCTGGGCGATCAGTGCGGCGCCACGGGCGCTGGTCAGCTGGCTGAAGTGTGCACGTACGCCGGTTTGCTCGACCAGCAGCAGGTCCCGGGCCAGGGCCACGGTTTCCGCGGTTTCCGGAATCCCCGGCAAGCCGAGGAAGCTGGCGGTCGGACCTTCATGGGCCAGGCCACCTTCGGCCAGGTCGTGGTCCTGGGAATTGAAGATCACCGTCAGGTCGAAGGTTGCCGCGTAGTCCAGTGCCCGGCACAGGGTGCGGCTGTTGCGGAAGCTCTCCAGGCCATTGCCGAAGGCCACGCAGCCGGCGTCGCGCAACGCAACCAGCTCGGCCAGTTGCTCGCCGTCCAGGCCTTTGCTCAGGGCACCGATCGGGAACACCTTGGCGTTGCCGGCTTCGCGGGCGCGGTCGAGGATCAGTTCGGCAACGGCCGAGGTGTCCAGCACCGGTTTGGTCTGTGGTGGGCAGCACAGGCTGGTGACGCCGCCGGCAGCGGCGGCGCGGGTTTCGCTGGCGATGCTGCCTTTGCGGCTGTAGCCCGGCTCGCGCAGGGCGACGTTGAGGTCGACCAGGCCGGGGGCGACCACCAGGCCCTGGGCCTCGATGGTCTGCGCGGCGACGAAACCAGCCGGTGCGGCGCCCAGGGCGACGATCTTGCAGGCTTCGATATGAAGGTCGGTAATTTGATCCAGGCCACTGCTTGGATCGATGACGCGGGCGCCGAGGATGCTGAGCTTCACTGCGCGTTCTCCTGCTCGAATTGGCGCTGGGCGGTCTGCCCACTCATGGCCATGGACAGCACGGCCATACGAATGGCGATCCCGTAGGTCACCTGATTGAGAATCACCGAATGCGGACCATCGGCCACCGCCGATTCGATCTCCACGCCCCGGTTGATCGGTCCCGGGTGCATGACGATGGCATCCGGCTTGGCACCGGCCAGGCGCGCGGTGGTCAGGCCGAACAGGCGATAGAACTCGCCTTCGCTCGGCAGCAGGCCACCGGTCATGCGTTCACGCTGCAGGCGCAGCATGATCACCACGTCGACGTCTTTCAGGCCTTCGGTCATGTCGGTGTAGACCTTCACGCCGTATTGCTCGATGCCGATCGGCAGCAGGGTTTTCGGCGCAATGACGCGGATGTCCGGGCAACCCAGGGTTTTCAGCGCGAGCATGTTCGAGCGTGCCACCCGTGAATGCAGGATATCGCCGACGATCGCCACCGAAAGGTTCTCGAAGCTGCCTTTGTGCCGGCGGATGGTCAGCATGTCGAGCATGCCCTGGGTCGGGTGCGCGTGACGGCCGTCGCCGCCGTTGATGATCGCCACTTGTGGGCAGACATGTTCGGCGATGAAGTGCGCGGCACCGGAGTCGCCGTGGCGCACGACGAACATGTCGGCGGCCATGGCTTCGAGGTTGCGCAGGGTGTCGAGCAGGGTTTCGCCCTTGCTCGCCGACGACGTCGAGACGTTGAGGGTGATCACGTCCGCCGACAGCCGCTGGGCCGCCAGTTCGAAGGTGGTGCGGGTGCGGGTCGAGTTCTCGAAGAACACGTTGCACACGGTCTTGCCGCGCAGCAACGGGACCTTCTTCACGGCCCGGGCGCCGACTTCGAGGAACGAGTCGGCGGTGTCGAGGATTTCCGTCAGCAACTCGCGGCGCAGGCCGTCGAGCGAGAGGAAGTGGCGCAGCTGACCCTGATCATTGAGCTGCAGCGGGCGCTTGGTATCTGGAGGCGTCATCGCGAAGGGGACTCTCAATAGGGCGGATTAAAGGGCGAGGTCTTGCATTTCGAGCTTGAGCTCCGGGCCGGACAGCTTGACCCGCTCGTGGGCCGCGAGGGCCAGGGTCGCGCCGACCACATTGGGGCGGATCGGCAATTCGCCGGCATCGAGGTCGAGCAGGCAGACCAGGGTCACGCTGGCGGGGCGGCCGTAGTCGAAGAGCTCGTTCATTGCCGCACGGATGGTCCGACCGCTCATCAGCACGTCGTCGATCAGCACCAGGTGCTGACCTTCGATCTCGAACGGCAGGGCCGAAGGGCGAACTTGCGGGTGCAGGCCATTCTGGCTGAAATCATCGCGGTAGAAGGACACGTCGAGAATGCCCAATGGCGCATCGCTGCCCAGCTCTTCGAGCAGGGCTTGAGCGACCCAGACACCGCCGGTGCGAATGCCGATAAAGCGTGGTTCGCTGATATCACGCTGGGCCAGGTGCGCCTTGAGGCGGATCGCCATCTGGCTGATCAGATCGGCGGGATTGGGCAGGCTCATGGTTGCTCCTTCGAATGACCCCGGCCGGGCCCTCGGACGCAGCCGGGGAAGCCTGGGTTTAAGCTAAAAGAAAAGCGCCGCGGCGCTTTTCAGGATTCAAACAAATGATGGTTTTCGTCGAGCCAGCCCTGCAACAACAGGGCGGCCGCGATGGCGTCCACCGGGTTGTCGCGGTAACTGCCCTTTTGTCCGCCACGCTGCAGCCGTTCGCCCTTGGCCTCGAACGTGGTCAGGCGCTCGTCATGGGTATAGAACGGCAGGTTGAAGCGGCCATTGAGGCGGCGGGCGAATTTTTCGGCACGGGCGCACATCTCGCTCGGCGTGCCGTCCATGTTCAGCGGCAGGCCGACCACCACGGCGTCGGGCTTCCATTCCTTGACCAGGGCTTCGACCTGATTCCAGTCGGGAACCCCGTTCTGCGCCTTCAGGGTGCACAGCTCGCGAGCCTGGCCGGTGATTACCTGGCCGACGGCGACGCCGATCTGTTTGGTGCCGTAGTCGAAGCCGAGGATCAGACGCAAGGCCATCAGGCGTGTCCCGCCTGGCTGGTCAGCAGGCTGAGGTTGACGCCCAGGTGCCTGGCTGCGGCTTCGAGGCGCAGTTCGCTGCTGGTGTTGAACAGGATGTCGGCGTCGTACGGGCAAGTCAGCCAGGCGTTGTCGGCCAGTTCGGCCTCCAGTTGCCCGGCTTCCCAGCCGGCGTAACCGAGGGCGATCAGGCTTTTCGCCGGGCCAACGCCGTCGGCGATGGCAAACAGCACGTCCTGGGACGTGGACAACGACAGGTCGCTTTCCAGATCGACGGTCGCCTGGAACGTCTGGCCCGAGGGGTGCAGGACGAAGCCTCGATCGTTTTGCACCGGCCCGCCGATGAAAATCGGCACGTGCTGGCACAAGGCAGGTGGTTCGATGTCAGGGCGCAACTGCTCGAGAATATCCGCCAGGCTCAGGTCCTGCGGGCGGTTGACCACCAGTCCCATGGCACCATTGGCCGTGTGCTCGACGATATAGGTCAAGGTGTGCGCAAAGTTCGGGTCGGCCATATGGGGCATGGCGATCAGGAAGTGATGCTTGAGGTAGCTGGGGATGACGTTTTTCATGTGCGCTAGTGTGGCGGTGGAGGGGCAAACTGACAAGCTGGGGATGCGATGTGAATGAGCCGATTCGCCTGTTGGCCCGAACACTTGCTTGCGGCTCGCACCCTGGATTGTAGGAGCGGGCTTGCCCGCGAATGCGTTTTGTCAGGTGATAGATGGATAGGGGGGGCTGGCGGCCTCTTCGCTGGCAAGCCAGCTCCTACAGGGGGGGCGGGAAGCCGACGTCAATTACTGGACAGACGATCACCCCGGGCGAATTTCCAGGTGCGGATAATTTCCAGGCGGTCGATGTCCGACAGGTCGCCGGTAAAGGGCGCGAAGGGCGCGGCCAGGCGCACGATGCGTTGGGCGGCCTGATCGAGCAACGGCTGGCCGGAGGACTCCAGCACCAGCACTTCGTACAGCGAGCCGTCGCGGTTGATCGAGACCATCAGGCGCAAGTTGCCGTAGATCTGCTTGCGCCGCGCTTCGTCCGGATAGTTCAGGTTACCGATCCGCTCGACCTTCTTGCGCCACTCATCCTTGTACCAGGCGCCCTTGTCACGCATGGTCGAGGCGGCGCTGAGGCGGTGGATGCGCGGGCGCTTGGCGTACAGCTGTTGTTCCTTGGCCAGTTCGGCTTCGAGGCTGGCGATGTCGCTGGACAGCTGCGAGCTGTCGAAGGTCGGCGTCGCGGCCTTCGGCGTCGGCGGGGTCTTGGTTTCTTCCTTCTTGGTCACGGCCTTTTTTGGCGCCGGGGCCACGGTGGTCACTGCTGCTTTCGGCGCCGCTTGCGGCACTGGCGGCGGGGCCGCGGGCGGTGGCGTGACTTTTTTCACCTCGTTGTCCTGGAACGGCGCAATTTCGGTGGTCTTGGGCACTGCCTTTTTATCCAGGGTGCCGCTGCCTTGCTGGTTTTCCTGGGCGAGAAAATCGGCCTTTTTCGGCTTGGTTTCGCTTTTGAAGGTGGCGAGGGTGATTTCCAGGGTTTTGCTGATCTGCTTGGGTTCGACAAAGGTAAAGCCCAGGCCGAGGATCAGCGCCAGGTGAATCAGCGCCGCGAGAAACAGGGTAAAACCGAGGCGATCGGCCGGGCGCACGCCGCGGTGGGCGAGTTCGGGAGGCAGATCGGACGGAAGGGTCATGACAAGGAAACCAACATCGCGTTTTTCACAAGCCGCGCATGATAACGCAATGTTGGTCTCGCCTTGCGGGTTCTATATCAACGGGCCTTGAGCTTCTGATCGATGGCCGCCATCAACATTTCACCAATATTGGTGCCAAACGCATTGTCGATCTCGCGAATGCAGGTCGGGCTGGTGACGTTGATTTCGGTCAGGTGCTCACCGATCACGTCGAGGCCGACGAACAGCAGGCCCTTTTCACGCAGGGTCGGGCCAACCTGGGCAGCGATCCAGCGGTCCTTGTCGCTCAGCGGACGCGCTTCACCGCGACCGCCCGCCGCCAGGTTGCCACGGGTTTCGCCCTGGGCAGGGATGCGCGCCAGGCAGTAGTCCACCGGCTCGCCGTCGATCATCAGGATGCGCTTGTCGCCGTCCTTGATTGCCGGCAGGTAGGCCTGGCCCATGATCTGCTGGGTGCCGAGCGCGGTCAGGGTTTCGAGGATCACCGACAGGTTCGGGTCGCCGGCACGATGACGGAAGATCGAGGTGCCGCCCATGCCGTCCAGCGGCTTGAGAATCACGTCGCCGTGTTTGGCGGCGAATTCGCGCAGCACGTCGGCACGGCGGCTGACCACGGTCGGCGGGGTGCACTGCGGAAACAGCGTGGCGAACAGCTTTTCATTGCAGTCACGCAGGCTTTGCGGCTTGTTGACCACCAGCACGCCAGCGCGTTCGGCCTGTTCGAGCAGGTAGGTGGAGTAGACGAACTCCATGTCGAAGGGCGGATCCTTGCGCATCAGGATCACGTCGAGGTCGCTGAGCAGCGCGTCGCTTTCCTCGCCCAGCTCGAACCATTTCTGCGGATCGGCAAACACCTTCAATGGACGCATGCGCGCCCGGGCTTCGCCTTCGCCCTGGTACAGATCGTGCTGTTCCATATAGAACAGCTCCCAGCCGCGCGCCTGGGCGGCCAGCAGCATGGCCAGCGAGCTATCCTTCTTGTAGGAAATGCTGGCGATAGGGTCCATGACAATCCCGACGCGAACGCTCATGGGTTTTTCCTCGAAATGGGCTAGCGCCTTTTCAGGGGCAGAAAAGGCATTGAAAAAGTGGCGTCAGAGTGGCGCCCAGTGTGTTCCCGGTCAAGGAAAAACCGCCGCGCGAGCCGCTCGATAGATTGCACTCGGAGACTGTGCTAAAAAGGCTGCCATGTTGCGCTGGCCCTTGAACTTCAAGGCTTTCGAGCCATCGGGCCGGTGTAAACGGACAAATTGATTCGCCCAGGCGATGGTAGAGCAGATATGGGACAGCATTCCAACGCCTTGAAGGTCATGGTGATCGACGACTCGAAAACCATTCGCCGTACCGCCGAAACCATGTTGCTCAATGCCGGCTGCGAGGTGATCACCGCCATCGACGGTTTTGATGCCCTGGCCAAGATTGCCGACAATCATCCGGGGATCATCTTTGTCGACATCATGATGCCGCGTCTGGATGGTTATCAGACCTGCGCTTTAATCAAGAACAACAGTGCGTTCAAGTCCACGCCGGTGATCATGCTTTCATCAAGGGACGGTCTGTTCGACAAGGCCAAGGGGCGAATCGTCGGTTCCGACCAGTTTTTGACCAAGCCCTTCAGCAAGGACGAATTGTTGAACGCAATCCGCGCCCATGTACCGGGCTTTGCTGCCGATTCGCCGTTGTAGGACACGCACAAGGACGCTCGGCCCACCGCTGCGGCGCCGACAAGAATGGGGAAGACCATGGCTCGTATTCTGATCGTCGATGACTCGCCGACTGAAATGTACAAACTCACCGGCATGCTGGAAAAGCACGGCCATGAAGTGCTCAAGGCGGAAAACGGCGCCGACGGCGTGGCCCTGGCCCGCCAGGAAAAACCCGACGCGGTCCTGATGGACATCGTCATGCCCGGTCTCAACGGCTTCCAGGCCACCCGGCAACTGACCAAGGACGCCGAGACCGGGCACATCCCGGTCATCATCATTACCACCAAGGACCAGGAGACCGACAAGGTCTGGGGCACACGCCAGGGCGCTCGCGACTACCTGACCAAACCGGTGGACGAAGATACCCTGATCAAGACCCTGAACGCCGTGCTGGCAGGCTGACGGCCGCGCCATGGCCGAGTCGCTGACCGCCTTCGAACTGCTGCTGCAGATCGACCAGCGCTGCCGGTTGCTGGCGGCGGACCTGCCGTCCCGGCCCCTGCGCAATCATGGCTGGAGCGGTGTCGGTTTTCGCCTCGGCGAACACTGGTACGTGGCGCCCATGGGCGAGGTCAGTGAAGTGCTGCACGAGCCGCGCCTGACCTCGTTGCCCGGGGTCAAGCCGTGGGTCAGGGGCGTGGCCAACCTGCGCGGGCGGCTGTTGCCGGTGCTGGACCTGTGCAGTTTTCTCGGCGCCGAGTTGGCGGCGCAGCGCCGCCAGCGCCGGGTGTTGGTGGTCGAGCATCAGGAAGTCTTCGTCGGCTTGATGGTAGATGAGGTGCTGGGCATGCAGCACTTCGATCAGGCTGGTTTCCAGGCGGGCGCCGCAGAACCGGACGGGCCGGCAGGGGCCTTCATCAAGGGGCGCTTCGAGCGCGAGCAGAGCTGGCAGGTGTTCAGCCCGTTTGCCCTGGCGCAGTCCCAACGCTTCATGGACGTGGCGCTGTAACCCGAGGCGGTTGCAGCAGCGTGTGGATCAACAGGCGAGAATCGATGAGCAAAGCAAACGCAGGCACCTCCACCGACGGCACGCGCAGTCGCTCGCAGATCATTGCGCTGTTCATTGCCCTGATCGTGTTCATCGTGCTGTTATTCGCCAACTTTGCCTACCTCAATACCCAGGCCGCCCACGACAAGCAGTACATCGGCCATGCCGGCGAATTGCGTGTGCTGTCCCAGCGCATTGCCAAGAACGCCACTGAAGCCGCTGCCGGCAAGTCGGCGGCGTTCAAGTTGCTGAGCGATGCGCGCAATGATTTTGCCCAGCGCTGGAGCTACCTGAAAAAAGGCGACCCTGCCACCGGCCTGCCGCCCGCGCCGGCGGCGGTGCGCCCGCAAATGCGCGCGGTGCAGCTGGATTGGGAGCGGTTGCTGAAAAATACCGATGCGATCCTGTCCAGCGAACAGACCGTGCTGTCGCTGCACCAGGTGGCCGCGACGCTGGCCGAGACCGTGCCGCAGTTGCAGGTCGAGTACGAAAAAGTCGTCGAGATCCTGTTGCAGCGCGGTGCACCGGCCGCCCAGGTGGCCGTGGCCCAGCGACAATCGTTGCTCGCCGAGCGGATTCTCGGTGCGGTGAACACGGTGCTGGCCGGCGACGAAAATGCCCAGCAGGCGGCGGACGTCTTTGGCCGTGACGCAGCGCGCTTCGGCCAGGTACTCAACGGCATGCTGCAGGGCAATCCGGCGCTGAAAATCAGCGAAGTCGAGGACCGCGACGCCCGCGCGCGGCTCACCGAGATTGCCGAGCTGTTCCAGTTCGTCTCCGGCTCGGTGGATGAAATCCTTGAAACCTCGCCGCAACTGTTCAAGGTCCGTGAGTCGGCGGGGAATATTTTCAACCTCTCGCAAACCCTGCTCGAGGAAGCCTCGCACCTGGCCAGCGGTTTCGAGAACCTGGTAGGCGGGCGCTCCACCGATACCATCGGCGGCTATGTGCTGGGCCTGCTGGCGTTGGCCTCGATCATCCTGATCGGCCTGGTGATGGTCCGCGAAACCAACCGCCAACTGCGAGAAACCGCCGAGAAGAACGAGCGCAACCAGAACGCGATCATGCGCCTGCTCGACGAAATCGAAGACCTCGCCGACGGCGACCTGACCGTGACCGCCTCGGTGACCGAAGACTTCACCGGGACCATTGCCGACTCGATCAACTATTCGGTCGACCAATTGCGCGACCTGGTCGCCACCATCAACCTCACCGCCGGCCAGGTGGCTGCCGCCGTGCAGGAAACCCAGGCCACGGCGATGCACCTGGCCCAGGCTTCGGAGCACCAGGCGCAGCAGATCTCCGAAGCCTCGACCTCGATCAACGAAATGGCCCAGTCCATCGACCAGGTCTCGGCCAACGCCGCCGAGTCTTCCGCGGTGGCCGAGCGCTCGGTGGAAATTGCCAACAAGGGCAACGAGGTGGTGCACAACACCATCCACGGCATGGACAACATCCGCGAGCAGATCCAGGACACCGCCAAGCGCATCAAACGCCTGGGCGAGTCGTCCCAGGAAATCGGCGACATCGTCAGCCTGATCGACGACATTGCCGACCAGACCAACATTCTCGCGCTCAACGCCGCGATCCAGGCTTCGATGGCCGGCGACGCCGGGCGCGGCTTTGCGGTGGTGGCCGACGAGGTCCAGCGCCTGGCCGAACGTTCCTCCGCCGCCACCCGGCAGATCGAGACCCTGGTGCGGGCCATCCAGACCGACACCAATGAAGCGGTGATTTCCATGGAGCAGACCACCACCGAGGTGGTGCGTGGCGCGCGACTGGCGCAGGATGCCGGGGTGGCCCTGGAAGAAATCGAAGGCGTGTCGAAAACCCTCGCGGCGTTGATCCAGAGTATTTCCAACGCGGCGCAACAACAGACCTCTTCGGCAGGTCAGATTTCCCTGACGATGAACGTGATCCAGCAGATCACCACGCAAACCTCGTCGGGCTCCACGGCCACCGCCGAGAGCATTGGCAACCTGGCAAAAATGGCCAGCCAGCTGCGTCGCTCGGTGTCCGGTTTTACCCTGCCGGCGGCGCCGGCGCGCGGGGCTGAAAAGGGCTGAATGCGCGACTTTGACTGGAGTGGTTATGGGTGATCGGCACGACTATGTGGCCCTCGAATGGGTCAAGGGTGAAATTGCCGAAACGCTGAAGCAGGCCTACTTCGCCCTCGATAATCTGATCGAGGACCCGCAGGCGTTGCACGAGCTCGACCGCTGCCTGGCCGGTATCCATCAGGTCCACGGCAGTTTGCAGATGGTCGAGTTCTACGGCGCCGCCCTGCTGGCCGAAGAAATGGAGCACCTGGCTGCGGCCCTGCAAAAGGGCACCGTGGCTCACCGCGACGAAGCCATCCGCCTGCTGCAACAAGCCCTCAGCCAGTTACCGACCTACCTCGATCGGGTGCAAAGCGCCCGGCGCGACCTGCCGCTGGTGGTCCTGCCGCTGATCAACGATCTGCGCAGCGCGCGCGGCGAAGGCCTGCTGGCGGAAACCAGCCTGTTCAGCCCGCAACTGCCCAGCCTGCCGGCGCTGGATGAGGCACAACTGCAACAGCTGGCCCCCGACGATTGGCCGAATGTGCTGCGCAAGCTGCGGCAAATGCTGCAGATGGGTCTCGCCGGCTTGCTCCGCGAGCAGGAGGACGATACCCATTACGGCTATCTGGCCAAGGTTTTTGCAGGGCTGGAAAGGCTGTCCGGCGATGCGCCGCTCAGCCCGCTGTGGCAGGTCGCCGCGGCGCTGGTCGAAGGCATGAGCAGCGGCGCCATCGCCAACAGTCCGGCCCTGCGCAGTCTGTTCAAGGATGCCGACAAGGAACTCAAGCGCCTGCAAGAGCAGGGCATACCCGGGATCAATCAACCGGCTCCGGCCGAGTTGCTCAAGAGCCTGTTGTTTTATATCGCCAAGGCCCAATACCCCAGTGCCCGGATGCAAACCATGAAAGATCGTTTTGGACTGGATGACGCGTTGCCCGACAGCGCACTGCTGGACGCCGAGCGTGCGCGCCTGGCCGGACCCGACCGCGACGCCATGCGCTCGGTGCTGGCGGCGCTGTGTGAAGAGTTGGTGCGAGTCAAGGAGCGGCTCGACCTGTTCGTGCGCAGCGACCGCCAGCACACCGCGGACCTCGACAGCCTGCTGGCGCCGCTGCGGCAAATCGCCGACACCCTGGCAGTGCTCGGTTTCGGCCAGCCGCGCAAGGTGATCATCGATCAGCTGGCGGTGGTGCAGAGCCTGGCCCAGGGGCAGCGCGAACCCAATGACGCGATCCTGATGGATGTTGCCGGAGCCTTGCTGTACGTCGAGGCAAACCTGGCCGGGATGGTCGGGATTGTCGAGGAAAGCCGCGAAGAAAGCCGGCTGCCGACCACCGACCTGACCGAGATCCACCAGATCGTGATCAAGGAAGCGCGCCTGTGCCTGCAACAGGCCAAGGACATGATCGTCGAATACATCGACAGTGACTGGGATCGCCAGCCGTTGTTGCTGCTGCCGGAACTGCTGACCCAGGTGCGCGGTGCGCTGGCGATGATTCCGCTGAACCGCGCGGCAAGCCTGCTGGAAGCCTGCAATGACTACATTGGCGAGCACTTGCTGGGCGACCGCACGCCGCCGGATTGGCATCAACTGGATAACCTGGCCGACGCCATCACCAGCATCGAGTACTACCTGGAGCGCTTGAACGAAGACCCGCAGAACCTCGGCGAGCAGGTCCTCGACGTCGCTGAGCAGAGCCTGGCGGCGCTCGGTTATCTGCCCCGCGAAGTGCCGGTCGCGGTCCACAAGGCGGCCCCACAAGACCCACAGGATCTGCAAGCGCTGGCCGAGGCCCTGGCCAGTCCGCTGTCGGCGGTCAACCCGCCGGCAATCGTCAGCCCCGAAAGCCTGCTGCCGCCACCGGCCGATGAAGAACCGGTGGATGACGAGCTGCGCGAAGTGTTCCTCGAGGAGACCGACGAGGTCCTCGAGATTCTGCGCGAGTACCTGCCGCGCTGGATCGCCAGCCCCGAGAGCCGTTCGGTGCTCGGCGAACTGCGCCGAGCCTTCCATACCTTGAAGGGCAGCGGACGGATGGTGCGCGCGCTGGTGTTGGCGGAACTGGCGTGGGCCGTGGAAAACCTGCTCAACCGGATCCTCGAGCACAGCGTCGAGCCGAGCCCGCAGGTTCACCAGTTGCTCGACCGGGTGTTGCAGGTGCTGCCGCAACTGGCGCACGAATTCGCCGGCAACCGCCAGCGTCAGCGCCAGGACGTCGACCACCTGGCCGCCAGCGCCCACGCGCTGGCCCGCGGTGAAGCGTTGCCGGCAGCGCCGGACAGCATGGCGGCCGATCGGCAGTTGCTGGAGATTTTCCGCAACGAAGCACAGACCCATCTCAACAGCCTCAAGCGTTTCCTCGATCAAGCCGCTGAGCATGTGCCGTTGCAGGCCAGCGATGAGTTGCAGCGTGCCCTGCATACGCTCAAGGGCAGCGCCTCGGTGGCAGGGGTGCTGGCGATTGCCCAACTGGCGGCGCCGCTGGACCAACTGGCGCGTGAGTACAAGGCGCACCTGCTGCCCCTCGATCTGGATGAAGTCGAGTTGCTGCACGAAGCCTGGGTCTTGCTGCGCCGTGGCCTCGAACACTTGCAGGACGACCCGCTGCTGCACATCGAGGGTGCCGGCGAATTGATCGGCCGCCTCCAGCGCCTGCTCGCCGAGCGCCTTGAGGCGGCCAACAATGCGCCAGACAGCGGCGTACGGAGCAAGCGCGACCCGCAACTGATCAACAACTTCCTGGCTCAGGGCATGGACATCCTGCTCGATGCCGAAAGCCTGCTGCAGCGTTGGCAGGAGCATCCCGGCGAGCGTCAGGAACTCAGCGCGCTGCTCGATGAACTGACCACCCTGGGGGAAAGCGCGCACCTGGCCGACCTGCACCCGGTCGATGAGCTCTGCGAGGCGCTGCTCGATCTCTATGGTGCCGTTGAAGAAAGCAGCCTGGCTGTCAGCGAGCGCTTCTTCGAGCAGGCGCAAGCTGCCCACGAAGACCTGATCAACATGCTCGACCAACTGGCGGCCGGCCAGGAGGTCAGCCATCAGCCGCAGCGCGTGCGGGCCCTGCGCGATTTGCTTGATGAGGGGCTCGACCCGGCAGCCATGGGCCTGATCCGCAGCGATGGCAGCCGCAGCCTGAGCATCACCGAGTTGAGCAGTGTCACCGCCGAACTGGGGCAATCCTCGCCGACGCCGTTGAGCGCCGACGAGGAAATGGTCGAGATCTTCCTCGAGGAGGCGGTGGACATCCTCGAAAGCTCGGGCCAGGCCCTGCAGCGCTGGCTCAATGAGCCGCAGAACCCGGCGCCGCTGTCAGCCCTGCAGCGCGACCTGCATACGCTCAAGGGCGGTGCACGGATGGCTGAAGTCGGCCCGGTGGGCGACCTGGCCCACGAGCTGGAAAGCCTATATGAGGCCCTGGTCGATCGGCGCCTGAGCCACAGCGCCGAACTGGGCCTGTTGCTGCAGCACAGCCATGATCGCCTCGCGCAATTGCTTGAACAGTTGCAACGGCATCAGCCGCTGGACGATTGCAGCGCCCTGATCGAAGCCATCGCGCAGTGGCGCCAGGGCCTGGCCGGCAACGCCGAACCGAATGAACCCATGCCGAGCGGCGACACCGCCAGCCACGATCCGGAATTGCTGGAGATCTTCCTCGAGGAAGGTTTCGACATTATCGACAGTTCCGGCGCGGCGCTGACCCGCTGGCAAGCCGATCCGCACAACCGCCAGGAAATGGAAACCCTGCTGCGCGATTTGCACACCCTCAAGGGCGGTGCGCGGATGGTCGAAATCGCGCCGATTGGCGACCTGGCCCATGAGCTGGAATTTCTCTACGAAGCGCTGTCAAGTGGGCTGCTGCAAGCCACCCCTGCGTTGTTCGGCCTGCTGCAACGCAGCCACGATCGCCTGGCACAGATGCTCGATGCCACCCGCGCCGGCCAGCCTGTGGCAGCAGCCGAAAATCTGATCGAGGCGATCAGGGGCTTCAGTCACCCGAGCACCCTCGAGCAGGCGCCTGCGCTGGTCGATGCGCTACCCGATGCGACGCCGGGCAAGCCCGAGCCGGCTGCTGCGCCCGCCGAGATTGGCGCGGACATGGTCAAGGTCTCGGCCGAACTGCTGGATGATTTGGTCAACCTGGCGGCGGAAACCTCGATCATTCGCGGACGGGTCGAGCAGCAGGTCAACGATGCCCAGGTGACCTTGAGCGAGATGGAAACCACCCTCGAGCGGATGCGCGACCAACTGCGCCGGCTCGATACCGAGACCCAGGGGCGGATTCTCAGTCGTCAGCAGGTCGAAGCCGAGCGCCTGGGTTATGAAGAATTCGACCCGCTGGAGATGGATCGCCATTCCCAGCAGCAACAGTTGTCCCGTGCCTTGTTCGAATCGGCCTCGGACTTGCTCGACCTCAAGGAAACCCTTGAGCGGCGCAACCTCGATGCACAGAACCTGTTGCAGCAGCAGGGGCGGATCAACACCGAGCTGCAGGAAGGCCTGATGCGCACGCGCATGGTGCCGTTCGAGCGAATGCTGCCGCGCCTCAAGCGCATCGTCCGCCAGGTCGCCAGCGAGTTGGGCAAGGACGTCGAGTTCGTGGTCGGCAATGCCGAGGGCGAGATGGATCGCAATGTCCTCGAGCGCATGGCGGCGCCGCTGGAGCACATGCTGCGCAACGCCGTCGACCACGGCCTGGAGTCGGCCGAGGTGCGCCGCGCCGCCGGCAAGCCGAGCCAGGGCCGAATCACCTTGGACCTGTCCCGCGAAGGCGGCGACATGATTTTCGACATCCGCGACGACGGTGCCGGCGTGCCGCTTGAAGCGGTGCGGCGCAAGGCGATCAAGCGCGGGTTGCTGGCGCCCGAGAGCGACATGACTGATCGCGACGTGCTGCAGTTCATCCTTCAGCCCGGGTTCTCCACCGCCGAGAAAATCACCCAGATCTCCGGGCGCGGCGTCGGCATGGATGTGGTCCATGAAGAGGTGCGGCAACTCGGCGGCTCGATGAGCATCGACTCGATTCCGGGCAAGGGCGTGCACTTTCGCATCCGCCTGCCGTTCACCGTTTCGGTCAACCGGGCGCTGATGGTGCAGTGCGCCGATGAGCAGTACGCGATTCCGCTGAACACCATCGAAGGCATCGTGCGGGTGCTGCCCAACGAGCTGGAGGGTTACTACCAGCTCGATCCGCCGGTGTACCAGTACGCGGGTCAGCGCTACGAGCTGTGCCATCTCGGCGAGCTGCTGAAAACCACGGTTCGCCCGCGGCTGCTGGGGCAGAGCCAGGCGTTGCCGGTGCTGCTGGTGCAGTGCAACGAGCGGCACATTGCCGTGCAGGTAGACGCGATGCTGGGCACCCGCGAGATCGTGGTGAAAAGCCTCGGCCCGCAATTTGCGGCGGTGCAGGGCTTGTCCGGGGCGACCATTCTCGGCGACGGCCGGGTGGTGCTGATTCTCGATCTGCTGGCGCCGCTGCGGGCGATGCAGGTGCGCTTGCCGACGCAGCTGCCGCACGCTGGCGAGGCACAACCGCAGCGTTCGATGCTGGTGCTGGTGGTCGACGATTCGGTCACCGTGCGCAAGGTCACCAGCCGCTTGCTGGAGCGCCATGGCATGAGCGTGCTCACGGCCAAGGACGGTGTGGATGCCATGTTGTTGCTGGAAGAACACATGCCCGACCTGATGCTGCTGGACATCGAGATGCCGCGCATGGACGGCTTTGAAGTGGCCACCCAGGTGCGCAATGACCCACGCCTGCAACACCTGCCGATCATCATGATCACCTCGCGTACCGGGCAGAAACACCGCGACCGGGCCATGGCCATCGGCGTCAATGACTACCTCGGCAAGCCGTATCAGGAGTCGGTGTTGCTCGAGAGCATCGCCTTGTGGAGCAAAACCCATGCTTGAACATCGCACCCGCCAGCTCACCGGGCTGCTCCTGCCCCTGGCTGACCGCACCCTGATCCTGCCCAACGTGGCCGTAGCCGAACTGATCGATTACCAACCCGGGAGCTTCGACATGGATTCGCCGCCCTGGTACCTGGGGCGGGTCAACTGGCGCAACCGGCAGATCCCGTTGCTCAGTTTCGAGTCGGCCTGCGGCGGCAAGACCGTGATCGGCGACCGCGCGCGCATCGTCGTGCTCAACGCCCTCGGTGGCCGGCCGGACCTCAAGTTCATGGCGCTGCTGGTCCAGGGCATCCCGCGCTCGTGCAAGCTCGACAGTCAGTTGAGTTATGTCGACGTTGCGCTTTGCGGATTGGAACAAGCGGCGGTGCAAGTGGCCGAACAGGTAGCGAAGATTCCCGACCTGCTGGCGCTGGAACAGCGACTGGTGGAGGCCGGGCTGGTCTGATTCAAGCAAGCAAACCTGACGGGAGGCTTATGTATTACGGGGAAAGATTCAACGCCTGGACGCATTTGCTGGGGGCGGTCGCGGCGTTTGTCGGTGCGGTGTGGCTGTTGGTGGTTGCCAGCTTCGACGGCAGTCCCTGGAAGATCGTCAGCGTGGCGATCTACGGTGTGACCCTGCTGGCGCTGTACAGCGTTTCCACGGTCTATCACAGCGTGCGCGGGCGGACGAAGAAGATCATGCAGAAGGTCGATCACCTGTCGATCTACCTGCTGATCGCCGGCAGCTACACACCTTTTTGCCTGGTGACTTTGCGCGGTCCGTGGGGCTGGACCCTGTTCGGCATCGTCTGGGGGCTGGCGGTGATCGGCATGCTGCAAGAGATCAAGCCGCGCAGCGAGGCGCGGATCCTGTCGATCGTGATTTATGCGGTGATGGGCTGGATCGTGCTGGTGGCGGTCAAGCCGTTGCTGGCCGCGCTGGGCACAGCGGGGTTCGCCTGGCTGGCGGCGGGCGGGGTGTTTTATACCGTCGGCATCATTTTCTTCGCCCTCGACAGCCGCCTGCGTCACGCCCATGGCATCTGGCACCTGTTTGTGATCACCGGCAGCGTCCTGCACTTCGTGGCGATTCTGTTCTACGTGTTGTAGACCCGATCCAGTTGCTCGCGGGCGCGGCGGCTGAAAATCGTCAGCAGCGCGCTGACGGTGTGTGGCGGTGGTTCGCTGGCACGGGTGACCGCATACAAGGTGATCGGCAGCGGCGGTGCCAGCGGGCGGATGGCGGTGCTGTCCGGTGCGGCACCGAGGGCGGTGAACGGATCGATGACCGCCAGCCCGGCACCGGATTCGACCATTGCCCGCGCCAGCGAATAGGTCTGCACCGCGATGCTCACCCGTGGCGGCGGTTCCACGGTCTTGAGGTAGCTGTCGAGCCGAGCTGACAGCGGGTCGGCGCTGGACAGGCCAATCAACGGCGCATCCGCCAGGGCCTGCAGCGGCAATGGCTTGCCTTGTTCGTCGTCGGGCCAGAACCCCTTGGGCGCCAACGCCACCAGCACGCCGCTGGCCAATGCCTCGGCCTTCAGGCCCGGATGGTCCGGGCGTTGCAGGGTCAGGGCGACATCGATTTCGCGCATCAGCAGGTTCTGCATCAGTTCACGGCTGTGGGCGCTGGCCAGTTCGCAGGCGATGTCCGGATAACCCTGGGTCCACTCATGAATCGCCGGCGGCAGCAGCGACAGGGCCAGTGCGGGAGTTGCGCCAATCCGCAGGCTGTGGCCCGGTTCGCGGCGCAGGCTCTGGGCCAGGCGCCGCACGCCTTGCAGGCTCTCGGTGACCTTGTCCACTTCGCGCTCCAGTTCCAGCGCTTCAGGGGTGGCCTGGAGCTTGCCGCGTACTCGCAGGAACAATGGGAATCCCAGTTGCTGCTCGGCGTGTTGCAGGACCTTGGTCACGGCGGGTTGGGACACGTGCAACAACTGCGCGGCACCGCTGATCGAACCGGTCTGGCGGATGGCCTGGAAAATCTCGATGTGACGAAGGCGCATGGCGAGTCCATAACCTTTGTTTATGGGATGGCCATCTTTATTCATTGTTCGGCGCCTGTCACCTGGCTCTACCCTCGGTCCATGTCTCATCAACACTTAAGGACTGACATGGCTCAGCGTGTATGCATCATTGGCGGCGGCGTCATCGGCCTGGCAACGGCCTACGCCCTGGTGCGCGACGGCGTCGAGGTGACCCTGGTCGAGGCCCGTGATTCGCTGGGCAGCGAGACCAGTTTCGCCAACGGTGGCCAGTTGTCCTATCGCTATGTGGCGCCCTTGGCCGATGCCGGCGTGCCGTTGCAGGCGATCGGCTGGATGCTGCGCGGCGACTCGCCGCTCAAGCTGCGGCCGCGTTTCGATCCGGCGCAGTGGCGCTGGATGGCCTCGTTCCTGGGCGCTTGCCGGTCCTCGGTGAATCGCGCCAATGCTGCCCATTTGCTGCGCCTGGCGTTGTTCAGCCAGTCGACCCTGAACCACTGGCGCGAAGACGATGCGCTGGGGGAGTTCAACTGGCGGCGCAACGGCAAGCTGGTGACCTTCCGCGAGACCGCCAGCTTCGAGCACGCCCGCGCCGGGCTCGCCGATCCGCAGCAACAGCAGGTGCTGTCGGCCGCAGAGTGCGCGCAACTGGAGCCGGCGCTGGCCGATGCGCCCTTTGTCGGCGCCATCTACACCCCGGATGAAGAAGTCGGCGACTGCCACGCTTTTTGCCAACAGTTGGCCGCACGGCTGCGAGCTTCCGGCCGTTGCGAGTTCCGCCTGGGCCAGGCCGTGACTGCGATTCGCCATAACCAGGGCGCGGTGAGCGCAATCGAGTTGGGCGATGAGGTGCTGGCGGTCGAGCAACTGGTGATCGCCGCCGGCCACCGCAGCCCGTTGCTGGCCTTGCCCGGCCTCGACCTGCCGCTGTATCCGCTCAAGGGCTACAGCCTGACGGTGCCGATCGGTCCTGAACACCGCGCGCCCGAACTGAGCATCACCGACTACAACCGCAAGATCGTCTACGCGCGGATCGGCGAGCAGTTGCGGGTGGCGGCGATGGTCGACATCGTCGGCTTCGATGCCACGCTGGACCCCAAGCGCCTGGCCCTGATCAAGCGCCAGGCCCGCGATACCTTTGCCCAGGCCGGCGATTATGATGCGGCCGTCGAATGGGCCGGCATGCGCCCGGCAACTCCCAGCGGTGTGCCGCTGTTGGGCGCCACCGCTTATCGCAACCTGTGGCTGAACCTCGGCCATGGCGCGCTCGGTTTCACCCTGGCCTGTGGCAGTGCCCGGGTGCTCAGCGAACTGATTGGCCAGCGCCGGCCATCCATCGACCTGCAGGGTTTTACCCCCCGCGCAGCCTGAATTCCAATCCCTTAGAAGGACCTTGCGATGACCCTCACACGTCTCCACAGCAACCCACGTTTATCCGCTGCCGTGACCTATGGCGAACTGGTGTTCCTCTCCGGCCAGGTGCCGGGCGATGCAACCGACGCCGCCGGGCAGACCCGCGAGGTGCTGGCAAAAATCGACGCCCTGCTGGCCGAAGCCGGCAGCGACAAGGACCATCTGCTCAGCGCGACCATTTACCTGAAGGACATCGAGGCCGATTTTGCCGCGATGAATGACGTCTGGTCGGCCTGGTTGTCACCTGGCCAGGCACCGAGTCGCACCACCCTGCAGGCGCAGCTCGCACGCCCGCAGGTGCTGGTGGAAATCACCGTGATCGCGGCGCGCCGCTAAGCCATCGAACCCCTACAACGGAGAATAACAATGCAAAAAATCACGTTGCTCGGCTGCACCCTGAGCCTGTTGCTGGCTGCGCAGGTCCAGGCCAACGAAGCCCCGCTGGGGCCGACCCTGAGCAAAATCGCCGAGGCCAAGGGCATTACCCTGGGTTATCGCGATGCGTCGGTACCGTTTTCCTACGTCGGTGACCACACCGGTCAACCCATGGGCTATTCGGTGGACCTGGCCGGCAAAATCGTCGAGCGCATCGAGCAGAAACTGGCGACCGGACCGCTCAAGGTCAAATACAACCTGGTGACCTCGCAGACCCGCATTCCGCTGGTGCAGAACGGTACCGTCGACCTGGAATGTGGTTCGACCGGGGTGACTGCCGAGCGGCAGAAGCAGGTGGCGTTTTCCTATGGCTTTATCTACGTCAAAGGCCAGTTGCTGACCGCCAACGACAGCGGCATCAAGGGCTTTGCCGACCTGCGCGGGAAGAATGTAGTGACCACCGCCGGCACCACCAACGAGCGCTTCCTGAAGAGCTACAACCTGGACAACAAGCTGGACATGTTCGTGATCAGCGCCAAGGACCACGGCGAAGCCTTCCAGATGCTGCAATCGGGAAGGGCGGCGGCGTTCTACATGGACGACGCGTTGCTCTACGGCGAGCGTGCCAAGGCTCGCGATCCGCACAAGTGGGTGGTGGTGGGCGAAGAGCAATCGCGGGAAATCTACAGCTGCATGGTGCGCAAGGACGATCCGCAGTTCCTCGCGCTGGTCAACGGTGCCCTGGGCGACCTCTACAGCTCGGGCGAGATCAATGGCATCTACCAGCGCTGGTTCGAGCAGCCGATTCCGCCGAAGGGTTTGAACCTCGAGTTCCCGATGACCAGCGAACTCAAGGCAATCATCGCCAAACCCACCAGCGACCCGGTGCAATAACGTCTTAGAAGTCGCCCCACAGTTGCTGCGCCACCGCCAGTGCCACCACTGGCGCGGTTTCGGTGCGCAGCACCCGTGGGCCGAGGCGGGCGGCGTGGTAGCCGGCGGCCTGGGCCTGTTCCACTTCGTTGTCGTTCAAGCCGCCTTCCGGGCCGATCAGGAACGCCAGGGTCGCCGGTTTGGCATGGCTGACCATGGGCTCGGCCACCGGGTGCAGCACCAGCTTGAGTTCGGCCTGGGTCTGCTTGATCCAGTCCGCCAGCAGCAGCGGCGGATGAATAACCGGCACTGTCGAGCGCCCGCATTGTTCGCAGGCGCTGATTGCCACCTGGCGCCAGTGTTGCAGGCGCTTGTCGGCGCGTTCGTCCTTGAGCCGTACTTCGCAACGATCGCTGAAGATCGGCGTGATTTCACTCACCCCCAACTCGGTGGCCTTCTGAATCGCCCAGTCCATGCGCTCGCCCCGGGACAAACCCTGGCCGAGATGGATGTGCAGCGGCGATTCGACTTGCCCGGCAAAGCTTTCAGTCAGTGCCACGCGCACGTGTTTCTTGCCGACTTCGGCCAGGCTGCCGAGAAACTCCTGGCCTGAGCCGTCGAACACCTGCACGGCATCGCCCGGCGCCATGCGCAGCACCCGGCTGATGTAATGCGCCTGGGCCTCCGGTAACTCGTGTTCGCCGAGGCTCAGCGGGGCGTCGATAAAGAAGCGGGACAGTCTCATTCGGGTTCTCTGTTAAAAATGCTGGTGATCTATCTGTAGGAGCGAGCCTGCTCGCGAAAAACTCAAGGGCGCTGCGTACGTCCAGAATAAGCGCGTTATCGTTGACGTCCTTCGCGAGCAGGCTCGCTCCCACAGGAGGGCAATACCGCAAGAGGAAATCCCATTTTGGCCCCTCTCAACCCGGATCACGAAACCCCGGGTGGAAATCCTTCGGTACCGCCACGCTGATCGAATCACGGGTAGCGATATCGATACCTTCGCTGGCCACTTCGGCGAGGAAGTCGATCTGCTCCGGGGTGATCACGTAAGGCGGCAGGAAATACACCACGCTGCCCAGCGGGCGCAACAGCGCACCGCGTTCCAGGGCGTGCTGAAACACTTTCAGGCCGCGACGCTCCTGCCAGGGGTAGGCTTCCTTGCTGGCCTTGTCCTTGACCATCTCGATCGCCAGCACCATGCCGGTCTGGCGCACCTCCGAGACGTTCGGGTGGTCGGCCAGGTGGGCGGTAGAAGAGGCCATGCGCTGGGCCAACGCCTGGTTGTTCTCGATCACCTTGTCCTGCTCGAAGATATCCAGGGTCGCCAAGGCTGCAGCACAGGCCAGCGGATTGCCGGTGTAGCTGTGGGAATGGAGAAAGGCGCGCAGGGTCGGGTAATCATCGTAGAAGGCGCTGTACACCTCTTCGGTGGTGACGCAGGCCGCCAGTGGCAGATAGCCACCGGTCAGGGCCTTGGACAGGCAGAGGAAGTCCGGGCGGATGCCGGCCTGTTCGCAGGCAAACATCGTCCCGGTGCGGCCGAAACCGACGGCAATTTCATCGTGGATCAGGTGCACGCCGTAGCGGTCGCAGGCTTCGCGCAGCAGTTTGAGGTACACCGGGTGATACATGCGCATGCCGCCGGCGCCCTGGATCAGCGGCTCGACGATCACCGCCGCGACGTTGTCGTGGTTTTCCGCCAGGGTCTGCTCCATGGCCGCGAACATGTTGCGCGAGTGTTCTTCCCAGCTCATGCCCTCGGGACGCAGGTAGCAGTCCGGGCTCGGCACCTTGATAGTGTCCAGCAGCAGCGCCTTGTAGGTTTCGGTGAACAGCGGCACGTCGCCGACCGACATCGCGGCCATGGTTTCGCCGTGGTAGCTGTTGGTCAGGGTGACGAAGCGTTTCTTGTTCGGCTGGCCGCGGTTGAGCCAGTAGTGAAAACTCATTTTCAGCGCGACTTCGATGCAGGACGAACCGTTATCGGCGTAGAAGCACCGAGTCAGGCCTTCGGGGGTGATGTTCACCAGGCGCTCGGACAACTCGATCACCGGCTGATGGCTGAAGCCGGCGAGGATCACGTGTTCCAGTTGATCGACCTGGTCCTTGATGCGCTGGTTGATCCGCGGATTGGCATGGCCGAACACGTTGACCCACCAGGAACTGACCGCGTCGAGGTAGCGCTTGCCTTCGAAATCTTCCAGCCACACACCTTCGCCGCGCTTGATCGGGATCAGCGGCAGTTGTTCGTGGTCTTTCATCTGGGTGCAGGGATGCCACAGCACCGCGAGATCGCGCTGCATCCACTGATTATTCAAGCCCATGTTCATTCTCCTCGAGACGGCGCGCTGGTTTCGCGGGCAAACGGTCGCGCAAGCCTATGCAATGAAAGGGGTGCGGACAACCCATTGTGGTTTTTCAGCCGTCTGAATTGACGAGAAATCTGTGAGCGGGGGCACGCGGGTGGCTGTATAGAGGACTAATCTGATTCGCGGTTAATCTTTCCTTAACCAACCCGATTCACACTCTTTATCGTTTTTCTCGATATTTCAAAGCGAAATTTTCGGCTTTAATTCGATAGATAACTCGATAGTCTTGGTCGCAGTTCTTACAGGATCTGAGCAATGCAGCTACGTAACTCTACCTCCCGCTACGGTTGGGTCAGCATTTTCATGCACTGGGGCGTCGCCCTGGCAGTGGTTGGTCTGTTTGCCCTGGGCTTGTGGATGGTCGGTCTGGACTACTACAGCACCTGGCGCAAAGACGCGCCGGACCTGCACAAGAGCATTGGCCTGGTGTTGTTCGCGGTGATGTTGCTGCGGGTGATCTGGCGTTTTATCAGCCCACCGCCACCAACGCTTACCAGCTACGACCGCCTGACGCGCATCGGCGCCAAGTTGGGTCACGGATTTTTGTACATCGGTTTGTTCGCTGTAATGATTGCCGGTTACCTGATTTCCACCGCAGACGGTGTCGGAATTCCGGTGTTTGGCTTGTTCGAAGTACCTGCACTGGTTTCCGGGCTACCGGACCAGGCAGATGTGGCCGGTGTGATTCATCTGTACCTGGCCTGGGCGCTGGTGATTTTCTCCGGCCTCCATGCGTTGGCAGCACTGAAGCACCACTTTATCGACCGTGATGTGACCCTGAAGCGAATGCTCGGTCGCAAAGCCTGAAATTCAACCTCGACTCCAAGGAATAGAAAGCATGTTGAAAAAATCTCTCGCCGCTCTGGCAATCGGTTCTGCACTGTTGTCGGCCAACGTGATGGCCGCTGACTACGTGGTCGACAAGGAAGGCCAGCACGCCTTCGTCGACTTCAAGATCAGCCACCTGGGCTACAGCTACATCACCGGTACCTTCAAGGACATCGACGGCAAGTTCAGCTTCGACGCTGCCAAGCCGGAAGACAGCAAGATCGAGTTCAACGTCAACACTGCGAGCGTGTTCACCAACCACGCCGAGCGCGACAAGCACATTGCCAGCGCTGACTTCCTGAACGCGAGCAAATTCGGCAAAGCGACCTTTGTTTCCACCAGCGTCAAATCCACCGGTGCCAACACCGCTGACGTGACCGGCGACCTGACCATCGCAGGCGTGACCAAACCAGTTGTGGTCAAGGCCACTTTCCTGGGTGAAGGCAAGGATCCATGGGGCGGCTACCGTGCCGGCTTCGAAGGCACTACCAGCATCAAGCGCTCCGATTTCGGCAAGCAGAAAGACCTGGGTCCAAAATCCGACGCCGTTGAACTGTATGTTTCGTTTGAAGGCGTGAAAGCGAAGTAATTTTCGCCGCGCACAGAAAAATGCCCCGCATCGAAAGATGCGGGGCATTTTTTATGGCGCTTTGAAAATCAGCGGTTGCGGGTCAGCAGCGCTGGTTTTTCACCACGTGGACGGCTCGGCAGTTGATCGAGCTGCTCAGGTGTCGGGAAGCGGTCAGACTTCGACTCCTTGTGGATGATCTTCGGTGCCGGGCCGCCGCGCGGGTTTTGCACGGCCGGTTCCTGGCGCGATTGATCGTCACGGGCTGGTCGACGGTTGCGCGAGTCTTCGCGACGACCGCCCTGGCCGTCACGCGCTGCACCACTGCGTGGACCGCTGCGCTTGGCTGCCGGGGTGCCAGTGGAGGCGCCGCCGCTGCTGTTGCGTGGATTACTCTGGCGACCTTGCGACTGACCGGTGCGTGCACCGCCACCCGCGCCAGCGCCTTGTGCCGGAGCACCTGGACGACGGCCACGGCCCTGGGCCGGTTTCTGCTGGGGCACGTAATCGACGCGGTTACCGAAGTTATCGACATCATCGTCGAGGAACTCGTCCGGTGCGCGGTCCGGCGCGGCAGCGCGTGGAGCAGGGCGCTGCTGTTCGCGGGCCGGGGTGCCTTCACGCGGCTTTTGCGCCTGGCGTTCGCCACGGCCGGCAGCCGGTTTCTCCTTGCCGCCCTTGTCCTTGCCCTTGTCCTTGCGACCGCCGCCACCGCCACCGCCGTTCGGACCGTCACCACGTGGGCCGCGGGCATTGCGCGGGTTGCGCACATCCGGACGCTCGCGAACTTCCGGCTTCTCGGCTTCGACGCTGCTGGCATCAAAACCCATCAGGTCGCCATCGGCGATCTTCTGCTTGGTCATGCGCTCGATGCTTTTCAGCAGTTTTTCTTCGTCAGGGGCGACCAGCGAGATCGCCTCGCCCGAACGACCGGCACGACCGGTACGGCCGATGCGGTGCACGTAGTCTTCATCGACGTTCGGCAGTTCGAAGTTGACCACGTGTGGCAGCTGGTCGATGTCCAGGCCGCGCGCCGCGATGTCGGTCGCGACGAGGATCCGCACACTACCGGCCTTGAAGTCGGCCAGGGCCTTGGTGCGGGCGTTCTGGCTCTTGTTGCCGTGGATCGCCACCGCGCTCAGGCCGTGCTTGTCGAGGTACTCGGCCAGGCGGTTGGCGCCGTGCTTGGTGCGGGTGAATACCAGCACCTGTTCCCAGGCGCCCGCGGTGATCAGGTGCGCCAGCAGCGAGCGCTTGTGGCTCGCCGGCAGGCGGAACACGCGCTGCTCGATACGCTCGACCGTGGTGTTCGGCGGCGTGACTTCGATGCGCTCGGGGTTGTGCAGCAGCTTGCCGGCCAGGTCGGTGATGTCCTTGGAGAACGTCGCCGAGAACAACAGGTTCTGGCGCTTGGCCGGCAGGCGGGCGAGGACCTTTTTCACGTCATGGACGAAACCCATGTCGAGCATGCGGTCGGCTTCGTCGAGCACGAGGATTTCCACGTGGGACAGATCGACGCTGCCCTGGCCGGCCAGGTCGAGCAAACGACCCGGGCAGGCGACCAGTACGTCGACACCACGGGCCATGGCCTGGACCTGCGGGTTCATGCCAACACCGCCGAAGATGCAGGCGCTGACGAACTTCAGGTCGCGGGCATACAGCTTGAAGCTGTCGTGCACCTGGGCGGCCAGTTCGCGAGTCGGGGTCAGGACCAGTACCCGCGGCTGGCGTGGGCCATGGCGCTGGGATTTGTCCGGGTGACCGTTGGGGAACAGGCGCTCGAGGATCGGCAGGGCGAAACCGCCGGTTTTACCAGTACCTGTCTGTGCCGCAACCATCAAGTCGCGACCTTGCAACACGGCGGGAATGGCCCGCTGTTGCACCGGAGTAGGCTGGGTGTAGCCGGCGGCTTCGATGGCGCCGACTAAAGCCTCGGAGAGACCGAGGGAAGCAAAGGACATGAGTAATCCTGTTTTTAGTTAGGGCTTGGCCCAATGGGATAGTCTTGCCTGGCGCGAGTGGCATTAAAGAGAAGCGCAATCGCGTCCGGTCCTGCTGGGTGCCGCGGGCTCATCTGCGAGTGCTCGCGCGGGCTGAAAGCTGCGCTGTAGCGATGTCGAGAGGCGATGTGCGGTGCCGAGCGTCCGGGCGTAAGCCTGGCGGGAAGGCCGGAGTATAACAGAGCAATCACTGTGCGCTGCGTTCCTGCTGCTCAACGGCCTTTTCTTCACCGGCCGAAGGCGTGGCCAGGGCCATGCCAGGAGCAGGTGCAGCACCATAACGAGCGCTGAGCTGGGCGTAGGCCGGTTCACGCTTGAAGCGTTTGAGTTCGGCGCCGAAGCGCTGTATCAGCAGGTCCATGCCGGCATTGCGGCGCACCGCGAGAAACTGGCTCTGCTGGCTGATCACGGTGGGGCTTTCGCTGATCTGCCCGCGCAGGCTCAGGCTGTCGAGCAGGGTCTGGCCGACCCGGCGATCAGTGATCAGCAGGTCAATGCGTCCCAGCGCCAGCTTGCCGAAATTGGCTTCGTGGGTCGGCGCAGGTTCGCGGGTGAACAGCGTCGATTGACGAAAATCCTCGCTGTACAGGTAGCCGGGCGAGGTGCCGATGGTCAGGCCGCGCAGGTCTTCGAGGGTCTTGAACGGGTGGGGCCGGGCGTTGGCGTAGAACATCACGAACTCGACCTGGGACAGGGGTTCGCTGGGATAGAGCAGGGTGGCGTCGCGCTCATCGCTGTGAAAGATGTCCAGCACGCCATCGGCAAGCCCCTGGTCGAGCATGGCCAGGCAGCGTTTCCACGGCAGGAATTGCCATTGCACCTCGATCCCCAGGCGCTGGAAGACAATCGCCGTTGTTTCGTAGTCCAGCCCGCGAGCCTGGCCATTCTCCTCGTAGACGTAAGGCGCCCAGGGCTCGGTGACAATCCGCAGTTTTTCCGCCCGGGCAGCGAAGCTCAGGCAAGCAAGAAGCACGGCTGTCAGTAATTGGGCAATGACGGGCATTGCTGGAGATTACGACGAGTGGCGGGCAAATAGCTAGAGGCGGTCTAGCCCGAGGCTTAGTCGCCTTTTGCCTGCATCAGGTGTAGGTAGATGGCTCTTCGCCGCTTGCCAAGTACCAGCCGGTTGATCGGGTGGTTGAACCAGCGTTCGAGCTGGTCGCCTTTGAGCGGTCGCTTCAGGCGTTTTTCCACATTGGCATGGGCTTTTTCCCACCAGACCGGGGTACAGGCCTGATCGAACGGGTTGGGGTGGCGATAGCAGCCGTAGAGAATCTCGCGCATGAACTGGCGTTGTTCGCGTGGCAGGGCCAGGGTCACGACTTTGTAGGCAAAGCGTTGCAGGGTCGGCGGGCGTGGCAGGGTCGCGGTGACCAGGGCGGTTTCATCCTGGGCCAGAGTGCTGGTCGGGTTGCTCCGGTGTTTATCCAGCCAGGCGTTGATCTTGGCGCGAAACAGCTCCTTGCGGCTCCAGTAATGGTGGATCAGGTCCGGGCATTCGCGCACCTGCAGGGTGCGATAGGACGCCAGCGACAGGCAGAACTCTTCCAGGGTGTAGGCGCCCTGGGCCAGGGGATACAACTCGTCCATCAGCGCCAGTGAGCGCTCGAGAATGTCGGCGTCCTGCTGGTACAGGCCAATCACCCCGGAATTGAGCATCGGCGTGCTGTCATCGGCCAGTTGCCGCTGCTGCAGGACCTCGGCCAGTGTCCGGTAGAGCAAGGTCTGCTTGTTGGCCCCATAGGCCGTGCCCAGGGTATTGCACAACAGGGTGCCGGGCTCGATGCGGCGGAACAGCTCCAGCGGCGAGCCGTGGAAGAAGGTATCGGTGTCGATCAGCAGCGCCAGCTCGGACTCTTTCATGACCTGCTGCATGACCGCGTGCTTGGCGCGGAAATGGTAGCCGTGGGGCGCGATCCAGCCTTGCCGGGTGCTTTCGTCGAACTCGCGAACCCGCACTGGCAGGTCGCGGTAGTGCTCCGGTTTGTCGGTGAAGACCTGGATATCGAGCGCTTGCCCCGGCGTCTTGCGCAAACCGGCCAGGGCGCTGGCAATGCTGAAGATCGCCTCCTGGTGGTAGGTGCAGGCCCCATAGACCAGATAAATCAGTTGGGGGGTCGGTGCTTGGCGTGAGGTCGACATCTACGGCGGTTTTCCGGTTGAGTGGCAAAAAAAAAGGCCCTGGGTTCGCCAGGGCCTTTGTTCTGACACTACCGTCAGCGCGGTAGTTTCAGGTTGTTCCAGACAGCGAGGCTTGGTTCAGCCTGGTTCAGGGTATAGAAATGCAGCCCCGGTGCACCGCCTTGCAACAAACGTTCACACATCTCTGTGATCACCTGCTCGCCGAAACCCTGAATGCTCGAGGTGTCGTCGCCGTAGGCTTCCAGTTGCTTGCGGATCCAGCGCGGGATTTCCGCACCGCAGGCATCGGAGAAGCGCGCCAGCTTGCTGTAGTTGGTGATCGGCATGATGCCCGGCACGATCGGGATGTTCACACCCAGTGCCCGCACACGCTCGACGAAGTAGAAGTAGCTGTCGGCATTGAAGAAGTACTGGGTGATCGCACTGTCGGCGCCGGCGTTGGCCTTGCGCACGAAGTTGTTGAGATCGTCCTCGAAATTGCGCGCTTGTGGGTGCATTTCCGGGTAAGCAGCGACTTCGATGTGGAAATGATCGCCGGTTTCTTCACGGATGAATTCAACCAGGTCATTGGCGTGGCGCAGTTCACCGCTGGCCATGCCCATGCCCGAAGGCAGGTCACCGCGCAGGGCGACGATGCGGGTAATCCCGGCCGCCTTGTATTGGCTCAGCAGGCCGCGCAGGTCAGCCTTGCTGTCGCCGACGCACGACAGGTGCGGGGCGGCAGGTACTTTCACTTCGCTTTCAAGCTGTAACACGGTGTTGATCGTGCGATCCCGGGTCGAGCCGCCTGCGCCGTAGGTGCAGGAGAAGAAGTCAGGGTTATAGGTGGCCAGCTGACGAGCAGTGGCGAGCAGCTTTTCATGCCCAGCGTCGGTCTTGGTAGGGAAGAACTCGAAGCTGTAGCGACGATCTTGGGACATGGTCATATCCTTGGAAACTCGAGAGCCAAACGGTGTGTCCGTCACAACGCCTTCGCTGGCAAGCCAGCTCCTACAAATGCGACGTGCAATCTGTAGGAGCTGGCTTGCCAGCGAATCAGACAACACGGTGCGCCGGGCACACCGTGTTGTCTGCCAAGAATCAGTAGCGGTAAGCGTGCGGCTTGAACGGACCTTCAACCGTCACGCCGATGTAGTCGGCCTGGGTCTTGGTCAGTTGAGTCACGACGCCGCCGAAACCGCGGACCATTTCCAGGGCCACTTCTTCGTCGAGTTTCTTCGGCAGTACTTCAACGGTCAGGCGCTCGGCTTTCTGGGCTGGCGACAGGTCGGCGTACTTCTGTTCGAACAGGAAGATCTGCGCCAGCACCTGGTTGGCGAACGAACCGTCCATGATGCGGCTTGGGTGACCGGTGGCGTTGCCCAGGTTTACCAGACGGCCTTCGGCCAGCAGAATCAGGTAGTCATCGTTCTGCGGGTCGAAATCGCCAGCGCCGGTACGGTGGATCTTGTGCACCTGCGGCTTCACTTCTTCCCATGCCCAGTTCTTGCGCATGAAAGCGGTGTCGATTTCGTTGTCGAAGTGACCGATGTTGCAGACCACGGCGCGCTTTTTCAGGGCCTTGAGCATGTTGGCGTCGCAGACATTGACGTTGCCGGTGGTGGTCACGATCAGGTCGATCTTGCCCAGCAGGGCTTTGTCGATGCTCGCTTCGGTGCCGGTGTTGATGCCGTCGATGAATGGCGAAACCAGTTCGAAGCCGTCCATGCAGGCTTGCATGGCGCAGATCGGGTCAACTTCGGACACCTTGACGATCATGCCTTCCTGACGCAGGGACTGGGCCGAACCCTTGCCCACGTCACCGTAGCCGATGACCAGCGCTTGCTTGCCGGACAGCAGGTGGTCGGTACCGCGCTTGATCGCATCGTTCAGGCTGTGACGGCAGCCGTACTTGTTGTCGTTCTTGGACTTGGTTACCGAGTCGTTGACGTTGATGGCCGGGATGCGCAGTTCGCCCTTGGCCAGCATGTCCAGCAGACGGTGTACGCCGGTGGTGGTTTCTTCGGTCACGCCGTGGACGCGATCCAGTACCTGTGGGTACTTCTTGTGCAGCAGCTCGGTCAGGTCGCCGCCATCGTCGAGGATCATGTTGGCATCCCAAGGCGCGCCATCTTTGAGGATGGTTTGCTCCAGGCACCACTCGTACTCCTGCTCGGTCTCACCTTTCCAGGCGAACACCGGGATGCCGGCAGCGGCGATGGACGCAGCGGCCTGGTCCTGAGTCGAGAAAATGTTGCAGGACGACCAGCGTACTTCGGCGCCCAGGGCAACCAGGGTTTCGATCAGCACGGCAGTCTGAATGGTCATGTGGATGCAGCCGAGGATCTTCGCGCCTTTGAGCGGCTGCTCACCGGCGTATTTGCGACGCAGACCCATCAGGGCCGGCATTTCCGACTCGGCGATAATGGTTTCGCGACGGCCCCAGGCGGCCAGGGACATGTCGGCGACTTTGTAGTCGGTGAAATCTGCAGGCGTGTTGACAGCGCTCATGAAGAGCCTCCATTCGTAATGTATGCGAATGGGCGCCGTTGTGCGTTTAGTGTCCGGCCCAATTAGGCCAGGCAACGCCCCATCCGAGCCTGACAGGTCTAGCCTGCTGCAGCGCCCCTCGGACAGGTGGCGGGAAAACGGTAACCGTCGAAGATGACCGTTTTGAAACGGAGGCGATTATAGCGGGCCGGGCGGATCTGCCAAAGGGTTTCTGTCGGCTGGTTGATTATCTTGATCGAGACCATAGTCGATGCAGCGTAGAGCTCTGCGCCGGGCTCTGCCATGATGGGCGGCATCCATCGGCAAGACCCTCAGGAGCGAATATGAATTTCCACACCCGCAAATGGGTAAAACCTGAAGACCTCAACCCCAACGGCACGCTGTTCGGCGGCAGCCTGTTGCGCTGGATCGATGAAGAAGCGGCGATCTACGCCATCGTGCAACTGGGCAACCAGCGCGTCGTCACCAAGTACATTTCCGAGATCAACTTTGTCAGCGCCTCGCGCCAGGGCGACATCATCGAACTGGGCATCACTGCCACCGAGTTCGGTCGCACCTCCATCACCCTGACCTGCGAAGTGCGCAACAAGATCACCCGCAAGAGCATCCTCACCGTCGAGAAAATGGTCTTCGTCAACCTCGGCGAAGACGGCCTGCCGGCGGCCCACGGGCGGACCGAGATCCGCTACGTCAAGGATCAGTTCCAGGACGGCACCGCCGTCGAGTAATTCATCCCCTGCGCAGTGAACAGCGGCGCACCCGGCGGGTCGTACCAGAATGACCACCCGGGTAGCGCAGCCAATGAGCACTGAAAAAGACGGCAAGACACCAAACCTGTCGGCGCAGGAAAAGCACGACGTCGACAAGAACCAGCCGCCACGCGCGGCCGTTCTGCACGAAATCATCCGCACCCAGGGCGATCAGGAACTGGAGCGCAGTGTCGCTGCGCTCTGGTGGTCCGCGCTGGCCGCCGGCCTGACCATGGGGCTGTCGCTGATGGCCATGGGGCTGCTCAACTCACGTTTGCCGGACGGCGAAGCGTTCAAAGTGATCGCGAGCTTCGGCTACTGCGCCGGCTTTCTTGCGGTGATCCTCGCGCGCCAGCAATTGTTCACCGAAAACACCCTGACCGCAGTGCTGCCGGTCATGACCAAATTCACCCTGGACAACCTCGGCCGGCTCTTGCGCCTGTGGAGCGTGGTGCTGGTGGGCAACCTGTGCGGCACCTTGCTGGTGGCCTACGTGATGTTGCACCTGCCGATCTTCGACAGCAAAACCGACCTGGCCTTTCTCGAAATCGGGCGCAAGGTCATGGAAAACGACGCCGGCAAAATGTTCGCCAAGGGCATCGTCTCGGGCTGGATGATCGCCACCATGGTCTGGATGATCCCCTCTATGGAAAGCGCCAAGATGTGGATCATCATCCTGATCACTTACCTGATGGCGCTGGGCGACTTCACCCACATTGTGGTTGGCTCGGCCGAAGTCTCGTACCTGGTGTTTGCCGGCGAGTTGTCCTGGGCGGACTTCTGGCTGGTGTTCGCCGGGCCGACGCTGGGCGGCAATATCGTCGGCGGCAGCTTCATCTTTGCGTTGCTCAGTCACGCCCAGGTACGCAGCGAAAGCGGGCCGCCGAAGCAGCCCGCGCAGCCGTCACGCACCGCTGATCAGTGATGCCCGGCCGGTGCCGCCGGCGCCGTTTCATCACGGGTCACGTGCTTGACCAGCTTGCCGATGCTCAGGCCCTGCAACAGGATCGACGACAACACCACGATATAGGTGATGCTCAGCAGCAGGTCGCGCTCCGGGCCCAGCGGCAGGGCCAGGGCCAATGCCACTGATACGCCGCCGCGCAAACCGCCCCAGGTGAGGATGCGGATGGTGCCGCGTGGCACCGTGCGCCAGCGCCGCAGCAGGACGATGGCCGGCGCCACCGTCAGCAGGCGCGACAGCAGGATCGCCAGCGCCAGCAGACTGGCCGCCAGCAAGTGCATCCAACTGAACGGCAGCAGCAACAATTCCATGCCGATCAGGGCGAACAGCAGGGCGTTGAGCATGTCGTCGAGCAGCTCCCAGAAGCCGTCCAGGTATTTGCGCGTCATGTCGTTCATCGCCAGGTTGCGCCCCAGGTTGCCGATGATCAGGCCGGCGACCACCATCGCGATGGGCGCCGAGACATGCAACTCGGACGCCATGGCCGAGCCGCCGATCACCAGTGCCAGGGTCAGCATCACCTCGATCTGGTGCTGCTCGATGCTCTTGATCATCAGGTACACCAGATAGCCAATCAGCCCGCCAAACACCACGCCGCCCAGGGCTTCGTGGGCGAACAGCAGGGCGGTCGCGCCGACGGTCGGGGTTTCGCCGAGTTGGGCGATGCCCAGCAGCACGGTGAACACCACCACCGCGGTGCCGTCGTTGAACAGCGATTCGCCGACGATGGTGGTCTTCAGCGGCTTGGAAGCGTTGGCGGTACGCAATACACCAAGCACCGCAATCGGGTCGGTGGGCGAGATCAGCGCGCCGAACAGCAGGCAATAGAGGAAGCTGACGTGCCAGCCGAACAGGGCAAAGATGTAATAGGCCAGGCTGCCGATGACCACCGTGGCGATCAACACGCCGAAGGTCGCCAGCAGGCCGATGGGCCAACGGTAGCTGCGCAGGTCATTGAGGTTGACGTGCAGGGCGCCGGCGAACAGCAGGAAGGACAACATCCAGTTCATCAGCAGATCGCCGAAGTCGATCTGGCCGATCAGTTGTTCCACGCGTTCTTCCAGGCCGGGATAGCCGATCAGGCTGAGGCCCTGCAACAACAGGGAAAACAGCAGTGCGGTGACCATTACGCCGATGGTCGGCGGCAGGCCGATGAAGCGGAAATTGACGAAGGTCAGCAGGGTGGTGAGGCAGATAAAGGCAGCGACAAGCTCAAGCATCCGGGGTCTCGGGGCAGGGGGTGATAAGGGTGTCCGGCACATTCTGGTAGCGGACGGGAAGGGGGGTGTTGACTCTCGCAAATGGGATGGGTTCCCTGACACTTGCGCGTGCTCTGGCCTGTTTCAGGCTGCAAATGTTGCGCGCGACCCTCGCCAAGTGACACCAGACATGCAGGCCAGCCTGCTGGCGGTAAAGTTCATTTGCGGGTGTTCACAGATCCCTGTAGGCGCCAGCCTGTTGGCGATGAAATTGATGCGGTGTTGCTGATGGCCCCTTCGCTAGCAAGCTAGCTCCTACAGGTTTTATGGGTGTTCATAGATCCCTGTAGGAGCCAGCCTGTTGGCGATGAAGTTAATGCGGTGTCGCTGATTGCCCCAGCGCTGCCACCACCCGCCGCTGCCGATAAATGAAATACAGCGCCGTCAACACGGTAAGCCCACTGACCAGCGCACCGGTCCAGGGCAGGTCGGCGAGGTCGGCGCCGCTGCCGACCACCAGGCCGCCGATCCAGGCGCCTGCCGCATTGCCCAGATTGAACGCGCTCTGGTTCAGGGTCGAGCCGAGGTTGGGCGCTTCGTGGGCCTGGTCGATGATCAGCAGTTGCAGGATCGGGCACAGGGCGAAGGCAAAAATGCCCCACAGCACCAGGGTGATCGCCGCTGGAATCACCGAGTGGCTGGTCTGGCTGAAGGCGGCCAGCACCAGCACCACGGCCAGGGCCATGCCCACCAGTGACGGCAGCAGTCGGCTGTCCGCCAGGCGCCCGCCGAGCATACTGCCGGCGGTCAGGCCGACGCCGAACAACAGCAGCATGATCGTCACGCCATGGGGGCTAACGCCGGTAATGTCCTGGAGGATCGGCGCGATGTAGGTGAAGACGCTGAACAGGCTGGTCGAGGCCAGCACGCTCATGCCCAGGGCCAGCAACACGTTGGCTTTGCCCAGCACCTTGAACTCACTGGCCAGGTTGGCCTTGTCCATGGCGATGTCCCGAGGCAGCCACCGCCATTGAGCGAGGGCGGCCAGCACGCCGATCACCGACACCGCCCAGAACGTCGAGCGCCAGCCGGCGTATTGGCCCAGCGCGGTCCCCAGCGGCACGCCGAGCACGTTGGCCAGGGTCAGGCCGGTGAACATCAGGGCAATCGCCTGGGCCCGTTTGTTCGGCGCCACCAGGCCGGCGGCCACCACCGAGCCAATGCCGAAAAAAGCCCCGTGACACAGCGCGGTGACCACGCGCGCGGCCATCAGAGTGACGTAGTTCGGCGCCAGGGCGCAGAGCATGTTGCCGAGGATGAACATCAGCGTCATCCCCAGCAAGGTGGCTTTGCGCGGCATCTTGGCGGTGCCCACGGCGAGGATCGGCGCGCCGAATACCACGCCCAGGGCATAGCCGGTGATCAGCAGGCCGGCCTGCGGAATACTCACTGCCAGGTCGCGGGCAACGTCGGGCAACAGGCCCATGATCACGAATTCAGTGGTGCCAATGCCGAAAGCGGCAACGGCCAATGCAAGCAAGGCGAGTGGCATGCGCAAGGTCTCTGTCGGTAGTCTTGACGCTTTGATCAGGCGAACGCATGCCGGTGTCCGAGTCTGGGCAGAGTCGGCAGCAGCAGGGATTTATTGGAATAAGTATGTGCGCACGTGAGTACGGCGTGTTCGCTTGCAGTATAAACAGCTCCAGACATATGACGAATCAATTCTCTTGAGCAAGGAGGCGCTGTGTTACCCACGGTTCTGGTTTTGGTCGCGGCGCTGTTGCACGCGGCCTGGAATACCCTGATCAAGTTCAGTGCCGAGCGATTGCTGGTGGTGGCGTGCATGGACAGCGTGGCGCTGTTGTTCGTCGCCTTGATGCTGCCGTTCGTGGCGCTGCCGCCGCTGGAGATCTGGCCGTGGATCCTCGCCTCGGCGGCCTTCGAGTTGCTCTATCGCTACCTGTTGATCCAGGCCTACCGGGTCGGTGACCTGGGCCTGGTCTACCCCTTGATGCGCGGCTTGTCGCCCTTGGTGGTGCTGGCTCTGACCCTGATTTTCGCCGGTGAAGTGCTGACCACCCAGCAGATCCTCGGCATCCTGCTGATCCCGTTCGGCATGCTGTGCCTGCTGTGGCAGGGTGGTGGCGGCGAGCGCCTGCCGTGGTCGATGTTGCCGGTGGTGGCGCTGATTGGCCTGTGCATCGGCTGCTACACCTTTATCGACGGCCAGGCGATTCGGCGCTGGTCCCATCCGCTGGATTACTTGGTCTGGGTCACCCTGCTCAGTGCCTGGCCCTTTCCGTTGCTGGCGCTGGTGCGCAAGCGCCCGGCGTTCATGCTGTTCTGGCGCGAACAGTGGCGGCTGGGGCTGGCGGTCGGGTTCTGTGTGTTGTTCAGCTACGCTCTGGTGCTGTGGGCGATGCAGTTGGGGTCGATTGCCGAAGCGGCGGCACTGCGTGAAATCAGCGTGATCCTGGTGGTGCTGTTCGGCATGCGCTACCTCAAAGAACCTTTTGGCACGCCACGGCTCTTAGCCTGTGGGCTGGTACTGATAGGCATGCTGGTCATGAAGTTCTAGACGAACTTCCCGATAACTCTGAACAAGGATTCTGCAATGACGGTTGCCCTGTGGTGCATTTTGATCGCGATCTTCCTGCCATACGTGTGCATCTATATCGCCAAGCTGGGCGGGCGCTTTCGCCTGGCGGATAACCACGACCCACGGGATTTCCTGGAAAACCTCGACGGTTTTGCCCGGCGTGCCTATGCGGCCCAGCTCAACAGTTTTGAAGTCACCCCGGCCTTTGCCGCAGCGGTCATCGTCGCCCATCTGGCGGGCAACGCCGAGCTGGTGACGATCAACGTGCTGGCGGTGTTGTTCATCACCAGTCGCCTGTTGTACATCATCTGCTACTTGGCGGACTGGGCGATCCTGCGCTCGCTGGTGTGGTTCGTCGGCATGGCACTGATCGCCAGCTTCTTCTTCGTATCGATGTGAAGTCCCTGCGGGAGCGCTCCGGCACTCCCGCAGGCCAGTCACCTCAAGGTTTGTCGGCCACCTGGGGCAATTGTGGCAGCGCCGCACCCTTGGGCCAGAGCATCCAGATCTGGCCTTGCTGTTTCATGTCGCCGGCCAGTTGCCCGGCGGCTTCGCCAGTGCCCCAGAACAGGTCGGCACGCACTTCGCCGGTGATTGCGCCGCCGGTGTCCTGGGCTGCTACCGGGCGCACCAGTGGGGTGCCGTCAGGACGCGTGGTCGAGAGCCACAGCAGGCTGCCCAGCGGAATCACCTTGCGATCGACGGCGACGCTATAGCCCGAGGTCAGTGGCACGTTCAGCGAACCACGTGGACCTTCGTTGCTGTCCGGGTTGCGGGTGAAGAACACATAGCTCGGGTTGCTGGCCAGTAACTCGGGAATGCGCGTCGGGTTGGCCTTGGCCCAGGCGCTGATGGCGCCCATGGTCACCTCTTCTTTCTTCAGCTCGCCCTGTTCCACCAGCCAGCGGCCGATGGGGCGGTAGGGGTGGCCGTTCTGGTCGGCATAGGCGATGCGCAACTGGCGACCGTCAGCCAGCTGGACCCGGCCGGAACCCTGGATCTGCAGGAATTGCAGGTCCATCGGGTCGGTCAGCCAGGCCACCACCGGTGCCTTCACGCCTTGGCTCTCGATGGTCGCGGAATCGTCGTACGGCTTGAGCACACGACCTTCCAGGCGACCGCGCAGGCGCTTGCCCTTGAGCTCTGGGTAGAGGCTGTCGAGGGCGACGATGATCATGTCTTCCGGCACCCCGTAGATCGGCACATGGGCGCTCGGGGTCTGGGTCAGGCTGCCCGGATAGACCGGCTCGTAGTAGCCGGTGATCAGGCCATTGGCGTTGCCGCCCGAGGAGCGCAGGCCGTAGACCTGCAAGTGTTCCTTGAGAAAGCTGCGCACCGCGCCCGGTTCCAGGGCGACGCTGGCTGCCGCAGCGCAGGTCTGGCCCCAGACCGGATCGTTCTTGAGTCGAGTGCAGGCGCTGCGCCATGAGCCGAAACCGGCCAGCAGGTCGCTGTCCGAGACCGCCGGCAAGGCGTCCCAGGTGGCGCTGGAGTAGGTGGCGATGGCGTGGGTTTGCGGCTTGGTGTTGTCGCCGCCGTTGCAACCGGCCAGCAGGGCGATCATCGGGACGGTCCAGGCCAGGGTCTTGCCCCAGGCCTTGAAGCGAGTGTTCATGCGGTACTTCCTGTGCTGGTTGGCGCAGCGCATTGGCGGCTGCGGCAACCCGTATTGTTGATAGGGCTATTGGTCTTTGCGGTTCAGGCGAGGATACTGGCCGCCGATTTCCGGACCTTGAGCCACCATGACGCTTAAACGAATTTCAGTTGTATTGCTGGCCTGCCTGGCCCTGACCGCCTGTGGCGGTGTCGATCCCAACTCGCCGTTGGGTCAGCGCAAGGCGATCTTCAAGCAAATGCTCAAGACCGGCGAAGACCTGGGCGGCATGCTGCGCGGGCGTGTCCCGTTCGACGGCGCGAAATTCGCCGAGGGCGCGGTCAAGCTCGATGCCTTGTCCCATGAGCCGTGGAAACATTTCCCGCAGGTCCGTGAAGAAGACAACAGCAGTGCCACCGCCGATGTCTGGGAGAAGCAGGCGCGCTTCCAGGAAATGGCCCGCACCCTCGAGGCGGCCACCGGTGAATTGGTGATCGCCAGCCAGGTTCAGCCCTACAAGGCCAGCAACCTGGGCCCTGCGGTGCAGAAAGTCGAAGATGCCTGCAGTGCCTGCCATAAACAGTTTCGGGATCATTGAGCCGTAGCCGGAGCCTCAAGTTGCAAGCCATAAGCCGCAAGTTGTGACCAGCTCCCGTAGGAGCTGGCTTGTCGGGCCGCCGCATCGTAGCGAAGAGGCCCTCAACCCCCCCCGCAAAACCCGCCCGTTACTTATCCAACTCATCCAGCGCCTGCTGCAATTCCTTGCGCGACTCGGCGAGCTTGTCCTTGCGCTTGTTGATCTTCTCCGGATCCCCTTTCTTCATCGCCTTGTCGAGATCAGCCTGGCGCTTGCTGACTTCATGCTTGGCGTCCAGCACCTTGTTCTCGCGCTCTTTCTTCAGCGACGCATCGGTGCAGTGCGCGGTGACTTCGCTCAGGGCTTTTTCCAGGCCGGCCTGCTGTTCGGCATTGCCGTGGGCCTTGGCCTGTTCGATCTGGGTGCTGATGGACTGGCGCTTGGCGGCGCAGCCGGTGAGTTCCGGGGCTTGCTCGGTGGCCATCGAGGGCGCGGCGAAGACGCTGCACAGGGTCAGCAGGGCGAGCGGTGCAAGAAATTTCATGGAGGCTCCGTGTTGAAAGGTGATGGAGTCGCGAACGTAAAGTCTGTTGGAACGCGGCAACGGGCGTTGGTTGCAATAGCGCCTGTTGCGCTCGCGGAAACCGTCAATGTTAGCAAGCTCCCGGGCATCGAGGGGCATTCAATCCGGTAACCATTTGCTGCCAGCGCTTCGGGCGAGCTATCCAGCGCCCATGAAAAAGCCCCGCAGGGCGAACCGTGCGGGGCTTTTGTGCAGCTGGGTTACAGGCCGGCGGCAGCGCGCAGGGCGTCGGCGCGGTCGGTCTTTTCCCAGGTGAAGGTGGTGAAGGTGTCTTCGCCCACGGTCTTGGTCGCCGGGGTACGGCCGAAGTGGCCATACGAAGCGGTTTCACGGTACATCGGGTGCAGCAGGTCGAGCATGGTGGTGATGGCGTAAGGACGCAGGTCGAACACTTCACGCACCAGTTGTACGATCTTGTCGTCGCTGATCTTGCCAGTGCCGAAGGTGTTCAGCGAGATCGACGTCGGCTGGGCGACACCGATCGCGTAGGAAACCTGAATCTCGCAACGCTCGGCCAGGCCGGCGGCGACGATGTTCTTCGCCACATAACGACCGGCGTAGGCGGCCGAACGGTCGACCTTCGATGGGTCCTTGCCGGAAAATGCGCCGCCACCGTGACGGGCCATGCCGCCGTAGCTGTCGACGATGATCTTGCGACCGGTCAGGCCGCAGTCGCCGACCGGGCCACCGATGATGAACTGGCCAGTCGGGTTGATGTGGAACTGGGTGTCCTTGGTCAGCAGCTCGGCTGGCAGGACGTGCTTGACGATCAGCTCCATCACGCCTTCGCGCAGGTCTTTGTACGACACGTCCGGGTTGTGCTGGGTCGACAGCACCACGGCGTCGATGCCAACCACCTTGCCGCCTTCGTAGCGGCAGGTGACCTGGGACTTGGCGTCCGGGCGCAACCACGGCAGCAGGCCGGATTTACGGGCTTCAGCCTGGCGCTGGACCAGTTGGTGCGAGTAGGTGATCGGCGCTGGCATCAGCACGTCGGTCTCGTTGCTGGCGTAGCCGAACATCAGGCCCTGGTCGCCGGCGCCCTGATCTTCAGGCTTGGCACGGTCGACACCCTGGTTGATGTCAGGGGACTGCTTGCCGATGATGTTCATCACGCCGCAGGTCGCGCCGTCGAAGCCGACGTCGGAGCTGGTGTAGCCGATGTCGGTGATCACATCACGGACGATCTGCTCGAGGTCGACCCAGGCCGTGGTGGTGACTTCGCCGGCGATGATCGCCACGCCCGTTTTCACCAGCGTCTCGCAGGCCACGCGGGCGAACTTGTCTTCAGCAATGATGGCGTCCAGCACCGCATCGGAAATCTGGTCGGCGATTTTATCCGGATGCCCTTCAGATACGGACTCGGAGGTGAAAAGGGAGTATTCGCTCATCTCGATGTTTTCCTGAAATTTACCGATGGTGAGTGTCGCCAGTCGGTCGCTGAAAGTGGCGGACCTGGATCTGGAAACCATTACGTAAGCCTACATAGAGGCTGTCCCCGGGAACGAGTCCCGCAGCGGTGGCCCAACGGGCCAGATCGTCCTGTTCAAAGCCCAACCAAAGATCACCGCAGGCCTCCCTGGCCCAACTTTGGTTGTGACTGCATAACTCTGTTACCAACAGGCTGCCGCCGGGTTGCAGCAGGCCAGCCAGGTGCTTGAGGGCGTCGGCTGGCGCGGCGAAATGGTGCAGGACCATGTTCAGCACCACGCAATCGGCCACCAGGCTGACGCCGTTCAGGGCATCGGCCAACTGCAGGTGGACATTGCCCAGTGCTTCGCGGGCACACACCTGGCGCGCCAGCTCGAGCATCGCCGGGCTGTTGTCGAGCGCGGTGACCTGGCTGAAGCGGCGCGCCAGCTCCGGCAGGAAGCTGCCGTCGCCGGGGCCGACTTCAATCGCCGTGGCGCCGTCGCCGAAGCTGAGTTTGTCGAGCAGTGCCAGCACGCTTTCGCGGTACTGCGCCAGGCCGGCGATCAAGTCCTGCTGGGCGCGAAACTTTTCCGCTACCCGTGAGAAAAAATCCTGGCTGGCGGCTGCCCGTTGGCCATGAACCTGTGTGATGCGCAGTTGCACATCGCCGGGCAGGGTCAGGCTGTCGACTTCTTCGAGCAGGGCGGCGTGCAGCTTGCCGCCCATCAGTTCGGTGCGGGGCAGGGCGCGGCGGTAGAAGATCGCATTGCCTTCGCGGCGCGTGGCCACCAGATCGGCCTGGGCCAGCACCTTGAGGTGGTGGCTCATGCCCGATTGGCCGGTGGCAAAAATCTGCGCCAGCTCCAGGACGCCAAACGAGTCGTTGGCCAGGGCGCGCAAAACATTCAGGCGCAGCGGATCGCCGCCGGCCTTGCACAGGGCCGCCAGCTCATCGCAATCGTCAGGGCGAATGGAGGACGCAGGTAGATTCATATGGCCGGCAGTCTAGACAGGCCGTCAAATCACCGCAAGTTCAATATCAAAAAGTTTTGATATTGCTCGATGGATGGCACTTCCTGGGCCCAACCCTACTCTACAAATCGAATGCGGAAAGGTTTCACCCGGTTGCGATGCATTTATCCACAGGAAAAACGTGCCTGATCGTCTATCGGTCATTGCCCCGAGGCTGTCCGCTGAGGGAAAATGCACGCCTTTTTTCCGTTTCATTTTATTCACTCTTGATTCTGAACCCCCAGGAGATCAGCGATGCCCAGCCGTCGTGAGCGTGCCAACGCCATTCGTGCCCTCAGCATGGATGCCGTGCAAAAAGCCAACAGCGGACATCCAGGTGCCCCCATGGGTATGGCGGATATCGCCGAAGTACTGTGGCGTGACTACCTCAAACACAACCCGAGCAATCCATCCTTCGCCGACCGCGACCGCTTCGTGCTGTCCAATGGTCACGGCTCGATGTTGATCTACTCGCTGCTGCACCTGACCGGCTACGACCTGTCGATCGAAGACCTCAAGCAGTTCCGTCAACTGCACAGCCGCACCCCTGGCCACCCGGAATTCGGCTACACCCCAGGCGTTGAAACCACCACCGGTCCACTGGGCCAGGGCCTGGCCAACGCCGTGGGTTTCGCCCTGGCGGAAAAAGTCCTGGCGGCGCAGTTCAACCGTCCATCGCACAACATCGTCGATCACCACACCTATGTGTTCCTGGGTGATGGCTGCATGATGGAAGGCATTTCCCACGAAGTCGCCTCCCTGGCCGGCACCCTGGGCCTGGGCAAGCTGATCGCATTCTACGATGACAACGGCATCTCCATCGACGGCGAAGTCGAAGGCTGGTTCACCGACGACACGCCGAAGCGTTTCGAGGCCTACAACTGGCAGGTGATCCGCAACGTCGACGGCCACGATCCGGAAGAGATCAAGACTGCCATCGAGACCGCCCGCAAGAGCGAGCAGCCGACCCTGATCTGCTGCAAGACCACCATCGGCTTCGGTTCGCCGAACAAGCAAGGCAAGGAAGATTGCCACGGCGCCCCACTGGGTGACGCGGAAATCGCCCTGACCCGTGCAGCGCTGAACTGGAACCACGGTCCTTTCGAAATCCCGGCCGACATCTATGCCGAGTGGGATGCCAAGGAAGCGGGCCGTGCGGTCGAAGCCGAGTGGGATCAGCGTTTCGCCGCCTACTCCGCTGCTTTCCCGACAGAAGCCAACGAGCTGGTGCGTCGCCTGAGCGGTGAGCTGCCGGCGGACTTCTCGGAAAAAGCCTCGGCCTACATCGCTGAAGTCGCCGCCAAGGGCGAAACCATCGCCAGCCGTAAAGCCAGCCAGAACGCCCTGAACGCGTTCGGCCCGCTGCTGCCGGAAGTGCTTGGCGGCTCGGCTGACCTGGCCGGTTCCAACCTGACCCTGTGGAAAGGTTGCAAGGGCGTCAGCGCAGAAGATGCCAGCGGCAACTACATGTACTACGGCGTGCGCGAGTTCGGCATGACCGCGATCATGAACGGCGTTGCCCTGCACGGCGGCCTGGTGCCTTACGGCGCGACTTTCCTGATGTTCATGGAATACGCCCGCAACGCGGTGCGCATGTCGGCGCTGATGAAGCAGCGTGTGATCCACGTCTACACCCACGACTCCATCGGTCTGGGCGAAGACGGTCCGACTCACCAGCCAATCGAGCAACTGGCCAGCCTGCGCTGCACGCCGAACCTGGACACCTGGCGTCCAGGTGACGCGGTCGAATCGGCCGTGGCCTGGAAGTACGCCCTGGAGCGCAAGGACGGTCCTTCGGCACTGATTTTCTCGCGTCAGAACCTGCAGCACCAAACCCGTGATGCCGGCCAGATTGCCGACATCAGCCGTGGTGGCTATGTGCTGAAAGACTGCGCGGGCGAGCCTGAGCTGATCCTGATCGCTACCGGTTCGGAAGTCGGCCTGGCGGTTCAGGCCTTCGACAAGCTGACCGAGCAGGGCCGCAAGGTGCGCGTGGTTTCCATGCCGTGCACCAGCGTGTTCGATGCCCAGGATGCCGGCTACAAGCAAGCGGTCCTGCCGCTGCAAGTGGGCGCGCGGATCGCCATCGAAGCCGCTCACGCGGACTACTGGTACAAGTACGTGGGCCTGGAAGGCCGCGTCATCGGCATGACCACCTACGGTGAGTCGGCGCCGGCGCCAGCGCTGTTCGAAGAGTTCGGCTTCACCCTGGAAAACATCCTGGGTCAGGCTGAAGAGCTGCTGGAAGACTGAAGCAAAGTGCGGTGGTTTCATGACCACCGCAACCCTCTGTAGGAGCTGGCTTGCCAGCGAAAGCGACCTTTCCGTCGACAGCAGTGTTGGATCGGATGTCCCATTCGCTGGCAAGCCAGCTCCTACAAAGGGGCTGTGCACACAAGATTTTCGCCTGGCTGCGCATTATCGAGAACCCCATGCCTCAACCGCGTCCTTACAAAGTTGCACTCAACGGCTACGGCCGGATTGGTCGTTGCGTCCTGCGTGCGTTGTTTGAGCGAGGCGAGAAGGCCGGGTTTGAAATTGTCGCGATCAACGATCTGGCCGACATGGCCAGTGTCGAATACCTGACACGCTTCGACTCCACCCACGGCCGGTTTCCCGGTGAGGTGAAGGTCGACGGCGATTGTCTGCATATCAATGGCGACTGCGTGAAGGTCCTGCGCAGTGCCACCCCCGAAGGCATCGATTGGGCGTCCCTGGGTGTCGATCTGGTGCTCGAATGTTCCGGTGCCTACAACACCCGTGCCGATGGCCAGCGTTTTCTCGACGCCGGCGCACCGCGGGTGTTGTTTTCCCAGCCGATGGCCAGCGAGGCGGATGTCGACGCCACCATCGTCTACGGCGTCAATCAGGACTGCCTGAGCGGCGACGAGCTGCTGGTGTCCAACGCCTCCTGCACCACCAACTGCGGCGTGCCGCTGTTGCGCCTGCTGGACCAGGCCCTTGGCCTGGACTACGTGTCGATCACCACGATCCACTCGGCGATGAACGACCAGCCGGTGATCGACGCCTATCACCACGAAGACCTGCGCCGCACCCGTTCGGCGTTCCAGTCGGTGATTCCGGTGTCCACTGGTCTGGCGCGTGGCATCGAGCGGCTGTTGCCGGAACTTGCCGGGCGAATCCAGGCCAAAGCGGTACGGGTGCCGACCGTCAACGTGTCGTGCCTGGACATCACCCTGCAAACCGTGACCGACACCGACGCCGATGAGGTCAACCGGATCCTGCGCGAGGCCGCCACCAGCGGCCCGCTCAAGGGGCTGTTGGCCTACACCGAGCTGCCCCATGCAAGCTGCGATTTCAACCATGACCCGCATTCGGCCATCGTCGATGCCAGTCAGACCCGTGTTTCCGGCCCCAGGCTGGTGAATGTACTGGCCTGGTTCGACAACGAGTGGGGTTTTGCCAACCGCATGCTGGACGTTGCCGAACACTATCTGCAAACCGCTATCAAACCTTCTGCCTCTCAAAACCCTGCTGTCTAAAACAGTGAACCCCCAGGAAGTGCGACCCATGACCGTGTTGAAGATGACCGACCTCGATCTGCAAGGTAAGCGCGTATTGATCCGCGAAGACCTCAACGTCCCAGTCAAGGACGGTGTAGTCACCAGCGATGCGCGTATCCTGGCTTCGCTGCCGACCATCAAGCTGGCCCTGGAAAAAGGTGCGGCCGTCATGGTCTGCTCGCACCTGGGCCGTCCGACCGAAGGCGAGTTCTCGGCCGAGAACAGCCTCAAGCCGGTGGCCGATTACCTGAGCAAGGCCCTGGGCCGCGAAGTGCCGCTGGTGGCCGACTACCTGGGCGGCGTTGACGTCAAGGCCGGCGACGTGGTGCTGTTCGAAAACGTGCGCTTCAACAAGGGCGAGAAAAAGAACGCCGACGAACTGGCCCAGCAATACGCCGCCCTGTGCGACGTGTTCGTGATGGACGCCTTCGGCACCGCCCACCGTGCCGAGGGCTCGACCCACGGCGTGGCCAAGTTCGCCAAGGTTGCCGCCGCTGGCCCATTGCTGGCCGCCGAACTGGACGCACTGGGCAAGGCGCTGGGTGCCCCGGCCCAGCCAATGGCCGCCATCGTTGCCGGTTCCAAGGTCTCGACCAAGCTCGACGTGCTCAACAGCCTGAGCCAGATCTGCGATCAACTGATCGTCGGCGGCGGCATTGCCAACACCTTCCTCGCCGCAGCCGGTCACCCGGTCGGTAAATCGCTGTACGAGCCGGACCTGCTGGACACCGCCCGCGCCATCGCCGCCAAGGTCAGCGTACCGTTGCCAGTGGACGTGGTCGTGGCCAAGGAATTTGCCGAAAGCGCCGCCGCCACCGTCAAACTGATTGCCGACGTGGCCGCCGACGACATGATCCTCGACATCGGCCCACAGACTGCTGCGCACTTCGCCGAGCTGCTGAAATCGTCGCAAACCATCCTGTGGAACGGCCCGGTGGGCGTGTTCGAATTCGATCAGTTCGGCAACGGCACCAAAGTGCTGGCCCAGGCCATCGCCGACAGCTCGGCGTTCTCCATTGCCGGTGGTGGCGACACCCTGGCGGCCATCGATAAATATGGCGTTGCCGAGCAAATCTCCTACATTTCTACCGGTGGCGGCGCATTCCTCGAATTCGTCGAAGGCAAGGTGCTGCCAGCCGTTGAAGTCCTGGAAAGCCGGGCCAAGGCGTAAGGCCGCCCGTTGACCAGGCAAAGGAGTGTTCACATGGTCAAGACGTTAGCGACGTTGATTGCCGCTGCGGTACTGGCCGGTTGCGGGAGCAGTCCCAAGGCCGCCAAGGACCCGGAAACCGGCGCGCCGGAAAAAGGCTGCTACCAGGCCGACTGGCAGGCGGAAACCAATCCGGTGCTCAACAAGCGTTCCGGGCCCGAGGGCCTGGATAAATACGAGACGCACACGCCGGCCAGGGAACAGGGATGTCCCTGACCGGTCTGACTGACTAACGCCAGTGCCGGCGGCCGTTGCCGCCAGCCGAGGAAAATGGATGAAAGGCTTGATCGCCGTGGCCTCCCTGGCAGTGCTTGCCGGATGTGCTGGTTGGAACCCGTTGGCGTCAGCCCCTGCCGCGTCCGATAACTGGACCGATTGGGTGTGTGACAGCCAGGCCGTCGTGCACTGGCGCTTCGCCGATGCCGCGCAGGAAACAGTGGATGTGCGTCTTGCCGATGATCAGGTGCATCGCCTGAAACTCGAGCCCGCTGGCAGTGGATCGCTGTACAGCGACGACCAGTTGGCGTTTCACCTCAAGGGTGACGAAGGCCTGGTGTACTGGGTCGCCACCAATGATTTGATCGGCCGTGGCTGCAAGGCCAAGTAACACCCTGATTCGCAGGCCGGGGTTTGACCCCCGATCTGCAATAACTTGAATAGCAGCCGCCGCTACGGCAGGCTTGCACGATTAACGACCCTAAACCGGGAGAGACACTCACAATGGCACTTATCAGCATGCGCCAGATGCTGGACCACGCAGCCGAATTCGGCTACGGCGTTCCAGCTTTCAACGTCAACAACCTTGAGCAGATGCGCGCCATCATGGAAGCCGCTGACAAGACTGACTCCCCGGTGATCGTCCAGGCTTCGGCCGGCGCTCGCAAATACGCTGGCGCGCCATTCCTGCGTCACCTGATTCTGGCGGCCATCGAAGAATTCCCGCACATCCCGGTGTGCATGCACCAGGACCACGGCACCAGCCCTGACGTCTGCCAGCGCTCGATCCAACTGGGCTTCAGCTCGGTAATGATGGACGGCTCCCTCGGTGAAGACGGCAAGACCCCGACCGACTACGACTACAACGTCCGCGTGACCCAGCAAACCGTGGCCCTGGCGCACGCGTGCGGTGTATCGGTAGAAGGCGAGCTGGGCTGCCTGGGTTCGCTGGAAACCGGCATGGCCGGTGAAGAAGACGGCATCGGCGCCGAAGGCGTGCTGGATCACAGCCAGATGCTGACTGATCCGGAAGAAGCCGCTGACTTCGTCAAGCGCACCCAGGTCGATGCCCTGGCGATTGCCATCGGCACCAGCCACGGCGCCTACAAGTTCACCAAGCCACCTACCGGTGACGTGCTGGCCATCGACCGCATCAAGGAAATCCACAAGCGCATTCCGAACACTCACCTGGTGATGCACGGTTCGTCTTCGGTTCCGCAAGAGTGGCTGGCGATCATCAACCAGTACGGCGGCGACATCAAAGAGACCTACGGCGTACCGGTTGAAGAAATCGTCGAAGGCATCAAGCACGGCGTGCGCAAGGTCAACATCGACACCGACCTGCGCCTGGCGTCCACCGGTGCGATGCGTCGCCTGATGGCCACCAACCCGAGCGAGTTCGACCCGCGCAAATTCTTCGGCGCCACCGTCACCGCCATGCGCGACGTGTGCATCGCCCGCTACGAAGCCTTCGGCACCGCCGGCAACGCTTCGAAGATCAAGCCGATCTCCCTGGAAGCGATGTACCAGCGTTACCTGAAAGGTGAGTTGAACGCGAAGGTCAACTAAGCCGACGGCCTGAATTAAAAATGCCCCGACTTGTCGGGGTATTTTTTTGTCTGGAATATTTAGCTCTGCTCTAACGAACGATCGGCGCGGAGAAATCACGGGTGGCTATTATTTGGTTATTAACGCTAATCCGTAATTTCAACTGGTTATGAATTACTGTCAGATCTGATAGGTGTGTCCTTGCCTGGGAAAGTTTACGCTTTCGACTCACTTACTTTTTGTTGGATGTGAGAAATGAAAGATAAATATCCAGCCGCCAATGCGTTTGGCGATCTTAATGTTGTGTACAAATACGGAGAGCTTGATCCCGCTCCTCTGAATTTGAAAGAGTATGGCCATTTGGCTGCGGATAATGAGTTCTTTTACGTCAGGCCGGGGCGGAAGGAAATTAATGGGCACCGTTATTATATGGTGATCAAAGCTCCCGTTAATCTTCAGGTTGGGGTAGAGCACACATTCGTCAAGGATAACCCGAGCTTGAGGGCGCAGTTGGAATACGATGGTGAAGTGGCTGGTTTATTTGCTGAAGGGACGATTCACTTGACCAAAGGTTGGCCGGAATTTACTGGGGTGTTCAAACTGAAAGAAGGTGCTTTTCAAGCGGAAGGAGATTTTGAATTCAAGGAAGTTAAGAAAAAGTAAATAATGATTGTGTCGATAACAAATTTTTTAGTGTTTGAAAACATCCTGTGGGAGCGAGCCTGCTCGCGATGACGCTGATGCGGTGTGGCTGATGGCTCAATCGTCGGAACGTCGCTCGGGGCAAGCCCGCTCCCACAGGGCTTGCTCCGACTACTTGACCTTACTTATCCACCAACACCTTCGGATTGGAATTGCCCCACACCGTATACAAGTCCGCCAGCAGCGCGCCGTTGATCTCTTCGACTTCCGCCTGGGCGATCTCGGCCTTGCCCTGTTTGCCGAACAACACCACCTCATCGCCGCTTTTCACGCTGGGTACGTCGGTGACGTCGACCATCAGGGTGTTCATCGATACCTTGCCCACCACCGGCACGCGGTGGCCGTTGATCAGCACCATGCCTTTGTTGGTGAAGGCGCGGCGGTAGCCGTCGGAGTAGCCGACGGTGATGTTGGCCAGTTTCGAGTCGCGCGCCAGGGTGAAGGTGCGGTCGTAGCCGACGGTGTTGCCCTTGGGGTAGCTGTTGACCGAAGCGACATGGGATTTGAACTGCATGACCCGGGTGTATTCGGTGTGCGAGGGCACGGTGTCGCCGAACAGCGCGCCGCCGGGACGGACCATGTCCAGGTGCGACTCGGGCACTTCCAGGGTGGCGAAGGAGTTGGCCGCGTGCAGGGTGATTTTGCTGCGGTCAAGTTGCGCGACCTTGATCAGCCAGTCGGCCTGCTGGTTGAACGCCTTGAGACCGGCGCGGACATCCGCAGCGTCCTCGACCGCGAAGTGGGTCATGATCGCCCGCACTTCGAGGTTTGGCACCTTGGTGATCGCCACGGCGTCGCGGCGGCCTTGGGCGGTGGTCATTTCCACGCCATTACGGCTCATGCCGCTGGAGTTCAGGCCAATGTGCACCACCAGTGGCCGGCCGTGGTTTTCCGCGATCAGGCTGGCGCGAACGGCGAAGTCGAGGTTGCCCACCAGTTCTTCGACGTTGTACGGCAGCGCCGCTTCCAGTTCGCTGAGGGCGGCGGTGCGCACACGGATCAACTGGCCCTTGAAGCCGCTTTCGCGCACCACGCGGATTTCTTCGTTGCTGGCCACGCCGACGCAGGGCACGCCCATGGCGATCACCGAGGGCATCAGCAGGCCAATGCCGTGGCCGTAGGCGTCGGCCTTGAGTACCGCGCAGATTTTCGACTTGCCGGCCAGCGTGACCTGCAGGGCGCGAATGTTGTTTTCAAAAGCCTGTTTGTTGATTTCCACCCAGGCGTTGCTGTCCTGGGTGCTGACCTGCGCCACGCCGTCGGTCATCGACAGCGGCGGGGCGGCGAAGGCTGGATTGTGCAGCAGCGCCATGCCCAGAGAGAGTGCGAGAAGGGTGCGAGTGAAGGGCATCGGTGTGTCTCCATGACGTTCTTGTAGGGGGGGCGTTTAAATAACGCGGCGCAATACTCAAATTGTCCTACAAGAATGTCGAGCCCCTCGGCGCGGATCTGTCTGAAAGCGTCGTGGTCCTGCATCTGCGAGGGGTTATTTGTCGTGATCGATGTCCAGTTTGCTGAAGCTCACCTGGGCCCCTTCGCTGGTCGGGCCGGCGTTGTCCTGCACATAGACCCCGGCCTTGAAGTACAGCGGCTTGTCGCGCCAGGTGGCGCTGATCTTCGAGTCCCACTGCGAGCCGGCGGCGCTGATGCCGAGGGCGCCACCGGGGCTCAGGTGGATCAGGTAGGAAAAGTCCTGGTCGAGCTTGACCCCGCTGGCGATGGTGATCACCCGGCCCTCGGCGTCATCCGGCCGGGTGCGGACCTTGGCGACGATGTTGCCGGTCGCGGTTTTGCTTTTGTATTGATACTCGAGTTTCACCAACGGCTTCTGACTGTCGTAGGCGTGGATCTGGCCAATCACCACCTTGCCCGAACTGGGCACCTTGCTCACCTTCAGCGTTGCTCGCAGCGAGTTGTCGGCCTCGGGATACAGCCAGTTGCGCAGGGTGCCGTTGCTGTAGGTTTCACGCAGTTCGGTACGCGGGTAAATGGCATTTTCGGTGCGCGTACCGGTGACCGGCGCCCAGAAAAACAGGGTGCCGCTGCTGGAATGGAAGTACTGGTTCTTGAAGCCGCTGACCAGCTTGGGCGTGTCGATGGTGGCGGGAGGGCTGCCAACGGGAACGCTGAGGTTCCAGGTTGCGAGATCGATCATCGTCAGGTGTCCACAAGTGCTGCCGGTTGATGCGTGCCAATGCCTTGGCGTACGCATGAAAGGGCGGCCTTTATAAACGTGAGCGCAACCATTGTTAACGGTTTTTTGACGCCGACTAAATGGCGACGTGCCACACCGACCGGTTTACGGGGCCTGCAAAGACAGACCGTTAGTCGGGAGCCTGGTGCTTTGTTCAATGGCGGCTGTCTGATTTCTACTGATTTGCATAAACCGGGTCTAGAGTGAAGCCACAGCCTGGGGTCGACTTTTTCCGTAACCCGCCAGATGCCCCGTTAAAGAGAAGCAGCATGGAATGCGCGCACCCGATGCCAGTTGATGGCCGCTCAGTTCTTTTGATCGTCGATGATTACCCGGAAAACCTGATCAGCATGCGCGCGTTGCTACAGCGCCAGGACTGGCTGGTGATGACCGCTGCCTCGGGCTTCGAAGCCCTGGGCCTGCTGCTTGAGCATGAAGTCGACCTGGTCCTGCTGGATGTACAGATGCCCGGCATGGATGGCTTCGAAGTGGCGCGGCTGATGCGCGGCAGCCGGCGGACCCGACTGACACCGATCATTTTCCTCACCGCCAATGAGCAATCCACCGAAGCCGTGCTCAAGGGCTATGCCAGTGGCGCGGTGGATTACCTGTTCAAGCCGTTCGATCCGCAGATCCTCAAGCCCAAGGTCCAGGCCTTGCTCGATCACCAGCGCAATCGGCGTGCCCTGCAACGCCTGAGCCATGACCTCGAAGTCGCGCGCGCCTTCAACGCCTCGGTGCTGGAGAACGCTGCCGAGGGCATTCTGGTGGTCGCCGAGGATGGCGTGATTCGCTACGCCAACCCAGCCATTTCCCGCCTGCTCGACGCCCCGATCGAGACCCTGCAAGGCGCCGGCTTCGTCGATTTCCTGCACACCCCGACCATCGCTCAGTGGCTCGACTCGGACCTCTGCGCCGACCTGCGCCGGGGTCAGACCTGGCGCGCCCATGACGCGATCCTGCGCACTGCAACCGGCCAGCAGGTGCCCGCGGCGCTGTCCTGTGCGCCGCTGCCGCTGGAGCAGGGGGCCATGGTGGTGACGGTGCTCGACATGTCAGCCGTGTGCGAGTTGCATCAACAGCTGGAGCTGCAAGCCGTCAGCGATCCCTTGACCGGGCTGCTCAATCGTCGTGGTTTTTATCAGGCGGCAGAGAACCTGCTGCTGCGCGGCGAACGGGCGGGTAGTACCTGGGTGCTGATGTACCTCGATCTGGACAGCTTCAAGCGGGTCAACGATTGCCTGGGCCATGACGCCGGCGATCGGGTGCTGCGCCGAGTCGCCGAGCAGCTCAAGGCGTGCCTACGGCCTTTCGACATACTGGCGCGGATCGGGGGCGACGAATTCACTGCCTTGCTCGACCTGGAGTTTCCCGAACAAGCGGCGAAGATCGCCGAAATGCTGATCGAGCGGGTGTCGGTGTGCCAACAGATCGAGGGCATGGACGTCACACAGGGCGCGAACATCGGCATCGCCACCGTTCCCGATTGCGGCAATGACCTCGATGGCATGCTGCGGGCCGCCGACATCGCCATGTACGAGGCCAAGCGCGCCGGGCGCCAGCAGTACCGGTTCTACGATCACGACATGAATGGCCGCGCGCGCACGCGCCTGATGCTCGAAGAGAGCGTGCGCTCGGCGATCGAAAGCAAAGACTTCAAGCTGGTGTTCCAGCCTCAGGTATCCATCGCCGACGGTCGCGTGCGCGGCTTCGAGGCCCTGCTGCGCTGGCAGCATCCGAGTGTCGGCGATGTCCCGCCCGGGCTGTTCCTGCCGTTGCTGGAGGAGGCGCGCCTGATCAGTCGCCTGGGCAGTTGGATCTACCGCAGCGCAGCGCAGCAGCGCAAGGACTGGGAGCCGCTGTTTCGCGAGGACATGGTGCTGGCCGTCAGTCTGAGCAGCACCCAGTTCGCCATGCCCAACCTGGTCGCCGAGTTGCGCCAGGTGCTGGAGCGCTGTCAGTTGCAGCCCGCTCAGCTTGAGCTGGAGATCACCGAGCAGGCGCTGATTCACAATCTCGATGAGTCGCGACGTCAGGTCGGCCTGTTGCGCAAGCTCGGGGTGCGGGTGGCGCTCGATGATTTTGGCTCGGGGCCGTGCTCGCTGGCCCATCTGCGCGACATCCCGTTCGACACCCTGAAGCTGGACCGCCACCTGCTGGCGCGGGTCGTCGATTCACCGCGCGACGCCGCGCTGGTGCGCAGTGTCATTGAACTGTGCCGGCAGTTCGGTGTGCTGGTGATCGCCGAAGGCCTGGATAGTCCAGCGCAGTATCGATGGCTGGTGGAAAACGGTTGCCCTTTCGGACAGGGCTCGCTGGTGGCGCGGCCGCTGATGGCCGAGGACGTCGGCGACTTTGTGCAGCCGTTCGAGTGGGGCGCGCTGGGCACCTGAATTCGCTACACTGGCGGCCTGTCGTCACTCTGATCGTTGCTCCATGACCGCGCTCAAATACCTCCAGGCCTATCCCGCCACCTTGCAAGATCAGGTCCGCCAGTTGATCGAACAGGATCGGCTGGGCGACTACCTGAACCAACGCTACCCGGACAAACACGCAGTGCAGAGCGACAAGGCGCTGTACAGCTATGCCCTGGACATCAAGCAGGAATACCTGCGCAACGCGCCCGCCATCGACAAGGTGCTGTTCGACAACCGGCTCGACCTGACCCATCGCGCACTCGGCCTGCACACCACGATTTCCCGGGTGCAGGGCGGCAAGCTCAAGGCGAAGAAGGAAATCCGCATCGCCTCGCTGTTCAAGGACGCCGCGCCGCAGTTCCTGCAGATGATCGTGGTCCACGAGCTGGCGCACTTCAAAGAGTCCGACCACAACAAAGCCTTCTACAAGCTGTGCGAGCACATGCTGCCCGGCTATCAGCAACTGGAGTTCGATCTGCGGGTCTACCTGACCTGGCGCGACCTGCAGTAATTCACACGGAGAGTCTGGATGGACGTCAGCAAGACCAAGAGCAGTTTTTATCGGCGGCTGTACGTGGCCTACCTGATCGACAGCGGGCTGGCCAGCAGCGTGCCGGCGCTGACCGAGCTGACCGGCATGCCGCGACGCACCGCCCAGGACACCATTGCCGCCCTGGCCGACCTGGACGTGGTCTGCGAGTTCGAACAGGAAGACGGCGCCCGCAACCACGCCGGGCGCTATCGGATTCTCAGCTGGGGTGCCATCGATCCGCGCTGGATCGAACAGCATCTGCGGCAGATCAAGGCGGTCCTGGGTTATCCCTGAACCGTCCTCGAGGATGTTCAGCCCTTGCGCATGCCGATGTGCGGAATGTCGTCTTCCAGGTATTCCTCGCCCACCACGACAAAGCCGTAGCGGCCGTAGTAACCCTGCAGATGGGCCTGGGCCGAAAGGTAGATCGGTGTTTCGGGCCAGTGCTTCTCGGCCTGTTTCAGCGCCTGCTGCATCAGGTCGTGGCCCAGACCCTTGCCCCGCACTTCTGGCGCAATGACGACACGGCCGATCACCACATCGCCGCCTTGTGAGGAGGGGTCGAGCAGGCGCAGGTACGCCATCAGCCGATCATCCTGCCAGGCCATCAGGTGGCAGGTGTCCCCCTCGAGGTCGCGGCCATCGACTTCCTGATAGGCGCACTTCTGTTCCACCACGAACACCTCGGTGCGCAGCTGCAAAATGGCGTAAAGCTGCTCTTTGCCCAGGTCCTCATGGTGCTTGCAGATCCATTCGATGCTCATCGTTCTATCCTTTAAAAAGCCTGGTCAGATACTAAGCGTCTGCCGCCGGTATGTCTTGCCTGCGTGAAAATCTGCGACATAGTCCAAAATGCCATCATTGATTTAGTGCGCCTTCGTCATCTTTGTGTAATCTGCTTCAGGGCCCTTGCTCCTCGTTGCGAGACAAGGGCACACACATCGCCGCCCGGCGGCCTACGATCATCGAGTTCGGCTGAAAACGTGTTGGGTTGGCGCCCACTAAGGATTTTTTGGCATGCCGCGATTGCATCGAATCATTGCGTTGATGGGGTTGCTGTGGCTGAGCCAGGACGTGGAGGCTCAGAAGCTGCGACTGGTGGCCGATGCCTGGCCGCCGTTCACCGACGCCACGCTGGTCAACGGCGGGCTGGCCACCGATATCGTCAGCACCGCACTGGCGCGCGCCGGCTATGCCAGTGATTTCCAGCAAGTACCCTGGGCCCGGGCAATGCTGGGGCTGGGCGAGGGTCGCTACGACGTCCTGGTGAACGCCTGGTACAACGAAGAACGCACCCATGTCGGGCAATTTTCTGCCGAATACCTGCTCAATCGCGTCCGCTTCATCAAGCGCAAGGATGCACCCATCGAATACAACGACCTGCAGCAACTGCACACCTATCCGATAGCGGTAGTGCGCGGCTATGCCTATTCGCCGGAGTTCGATGGTGATGCCGCGCTGCAGAAAGTCCCGGTGCACAATTTCGCCATGGCGGTGCGCATGGTGGCGGCGGACCGGGTGAAGTTGACCCTGGAAGACGAGTATGTGGCGCGTTATTACCTGGCGCGCGAGTCACCCAAGGTGCGCAATGCCGTGGAGTTTGTGCCGCGGCCCTTGAGCGAAAACAGCCTGCATATATTGGTCAGCCTGAAGAACCCGGATCACGAGAAGATCGTGGCCGGGTTCGATCGGGAAATTGCCGGGATGAAGGCGGACGGCAGTTATGAGCGGCTGCTGAGGCAGCACGGGATGTGAGCAGCGACAAGTTTTCAGCTACAAGCGGCAAGGTCAGGCGCGCCGAAAACTTGCAGCTTGCAGCTGAAAACGTGCCGCTGCTTTTATCCCTTTATCAGGTGTGCCGCCAGCGTTCGCAACGGCCCCAACTGCCGGCAGATCAACGCCAGCTGCGTCTGCACCAGGCGCTGGCCTTCGTCGATCTCGTCGGGCATCTGTTCCAGCTCGGTCGCCAGGGCTTCTTCTTCGTCGCTCTGGATCGCGATCGGTTGTTTGCTCGCCAGGCCCTGGGCGATTTCATCGATGCTGCTCGCCAGCTTGAACCCGGCACCTTCGATCAGCTGCTCGCGGATTTCATCCGGTAGCCGGGTCTCGCGGTGCGCGCCGAGGCCCGAGAGGTAGCTGAGCAGGGTGTGCGACAGCACCAGGAAACGAAAACCGACATCCGCCTCCTTACGGAAATGCCCCGGCTCCATCAGCATGTTGGCCAGAGTGGTCGACAGTGCCGCGTCGGCGTTGTGCGCGTTGCGTCGGGCCAGGCGGTAGGCCAGGTCATCGCTTTTGCCGGCGGCGTACTGCTGCATGATCTGGCGCAGGTAGATGCTGTTACAGGTCAGGGTGTTGGCCAGCACCTTGTTCAACCGCCGACCCTGCCAGTCCGGCAGGAACAGGAACACCGCGAGGCCGGCAATCAGGCTGCCGAGCAGGGTATCGAACAGGCGCGGCAGGAACAGTCCATAGCCGTCGCCGACCTGATTGAAGCAGAACAGCACCATCACGGTGATTGCCGCCGTCGCCAGGGTGTAGCGGGTGGTGCGGTTGATAAAGAACACCACTCCGGCGGCGATCGCGAAACACGATTGCACCAGCGGGCTGGGGAACAGGTCGAACAGCGCCCAGGCCACGGTCAGGCCGATGGCGGTGCCGATGATCCGCTGGCCGAGCTTGCGTCGGGTTGCGCCATAGTTTGGCTGGCAGACAAAGAGCGTGGTGAGGATGATCCAGTAGCCCTGCGAGGGGTGGATCAAGTGCAGCACGCCATAGCCGATGGTCAGCGCCAGCGGCAGGCGCAGGGCGTGACGGAACAGCAGCGAGGTCGGGGTCATCTGGGTGCGCAGGCGGGTCCAGACGTCCTTTAGATTGCGCGGCGAACGGTCGAGCAGGCTGCTGTCAGTGGCGTCGGCGAGGGCGTCGGGGTTGCTCGCGTCGCTGAGCAGGCGGTCGAGTGTGCCGAGGTTGGCCGCGAGTGCACGCAATGAGCGCAGCAATCCGCGCCAGGCCGGGTTGCTCTGGATGCGCAGATGCTCGATCGAGGCGTGCAGGTCGCTCAGGGCCTGGGCGAAGCTGTCGTCATAGACGAACGGCTGGCGCATCTGGATCGATTCGGCCAGTGCCCGGCACGCCTTGCCCTGTTGGCGCAGCAGGCGTTGGCAGCGGAACAGCACGTCGCTGTGAAAGAACGCATCGGCCAGGGCGTTGTACGGGTAGTGCGAGGAACTGGCGCGCTCGTGGATGTCCTGGGCGAGGAAGTACAGCTTCAGGTAGCGGCTGACTTTCGACCCCGGCCGGCCATTGCCGACCCGGTGCAGGATGATTTCCTTGGCGGCATTGAGCGCGGCGACCACGCGGCCGTTCTGCTGCGCCAGTTCCAGGCGCCGGGCTTCGACGTCCATCTGCCGCAGTGGCTCGAACAGCGCCGACTTGAGCTTGAGGTAGTAGCCCAGTTCGCGGAACAGCCGCGCCAGGCTTTGCTGCACCGGCTGGTTGGAGAACATCGCTTGCCACAGCACCGACAGCAGGCCGTACCACGCCGCGCCCGCCACCAGCAGCACCGGTTCATGCCAGAAGTCAGTCACCGCACCGCCACGCTGGTCGACGCCGATCATGGTGTAGACCGAGAGAATCAGCGTCGCCGAGGCAATCGCCCCGTAGCGTTCGCCGAGGGCGCCGAGCATGGTCAGGCCGAAGCTGGCGAGCGCAAAGGCGATCACGAAAATCCAGGGGTAAGGGAACAGCAGTTCGACCGAAAATGCCGCGACGCTGAAGCACACCAGGGTCACGGCCAGCGCGTTGAGGCGGCCCTGCCAACTGTCGTCGGTCTCGGCCAGGGCGCAGGCGATGATCCCCAGGAACAGCGGAATCAGCAGGGCCATTTCATCCTGGTACCAACACAGCGCCATGCTGCCGGTCAGGGCGATGAACACCCGCACGCTGTAGCTGAACTTGTCCAGTGCCCAAAGGCGCCGCAGAGACTGACGAAACGGAGTCGATGACATGAAGTGCGAAGGCCTTCCGGGGCAATGCCGCTAAATTGAGCCAGTAATGACGCCGACGCAATGGCGACGATCACATCTGACAGCAAAATCTGTTCCTTCGCCGGCGCGCATGTGATCCGTAGGAGCTGGCTTGCCAGCGAAGGCGCCCTTGAGAGCGCCAAGAGCTTCGCTGGCAAGCCAGCTCCTACAAAGGTTATTTACAGGGAGCGATGCGGCTTAGACGTACTGCGCCGCCGCATATCCCGAAGCCCAGGCCCACTGGAAGTTGAAGCCGCCGAGGTGGCCGGTGACGTCGAGTACTTCGCCGATGAAATACAGGCCCGGGCTTTTCAGTGATTCCATGGTCTTGGATGACACCTCGCGAGTATCGACGCCACCGAGGGTCACCTCGGCGGTGCGGTAGCCCTCGGTGCCAGCGGGCACCACCGTCCAGCTCGCCAGTTTGGCGGCGATCTCGGCGATTTCGGCGTGGGTGTACTGCTTCATCGGCTTGGAGGCGAACCAGTTGTCGGCCAGCAGGTTGGCCATCTTCTTGGTGAAGATCTCGCCGAGCAGGGTTTTCAGTTCGCTGTTCGGCCGCTCGGCTTGCTGCTGTTGCAGCCAGGCGTGCGCGTCATGGTCGGGCATCAGGTTGATTTCGACGCTGTCGCCGGATTGCCAGAACAAGGAAATCTGGAGAATCGCCGGGCCGCTGAGGCCACGGTGAGTGAACAGGATGTTCTCGCGAAAGCTCTGGTCGTTGCAGCTCACCAGGCAATCCACCGAGGTCCCGGACAACTCGCTGCACAACTCCTTGAGTTGGTCGGTGATGGTGAACGGCACCAGACCGGCGCGGGTCGGCAGCAGTTCGTGACCAAATTGGCGCGCCACCTGGTAACCGAAACCGGTGGCGCCGAGGGTTGGAATCGACAGGCCGCCGGTGGCGATCACCAGCGACTGGCAGTTCACCTGGCCAAGGGTGGTGTCCAGCAGGTAGCCGCTTTCGAGCTTCTCGATGGTCTGGATCGAGGTGTCCAGGTGCAGGCTGACGCCGGCCTGATCGCACTCGTTGAGGAGCATCTCGAGGATATCGCTGGACTTGTTGTCGCAAAACAGCTGGCCGAGCTTTTTCTCGTGATACGGCACGCCGTGCTTGGCCACCATGCCGATAAAATCCCACTGGGTGTAACGCGCCAGCGCGGATTTGCAGAAATGCGCATTCTGCGAGAGGAAATTGCTCGGCTCTGTGTACATGTTGGTGAAATTGCAGCGGCCACCGCCCGACATCAGGATTTTCTTGCCGGCCTTGTTGGCATGGTCGAGCAACAGCACCTGGCGCCCGCGCCCGGCGGCGGTCAGTGCACACATCAACCCTGCGGCGCCAGCGCCAATGATCACGACTTCGGTAGAGCGCAAAACGGTGTCCTCACACAAAATTCACAGACGCAACACCCTTCTGTAGGAGCTGGCTTGCCAGCGAAGACTTTGGCGCATTCAACACAGATGTTGCCTGCCTGACCGCCTTCGCTGGCAAGCCAGCTCCTACGGGGAGGGTAATCCCTTAAAGGATCCGCACACGCAACGAACGGCCTTTGATCTTGCCGTTGTTCAGACGCTGCAAGGCCTGTTTGGCGATGCTACGGTCGACGGCGACGAAGGCCTGGAAGTCGAAGATCGCGATCTTGCCGACCTGCGCACCCGGCACGCCGGCGTCGCCGGTCAGGGCGCCGAGGATGTCGCCTGGGCGTACCTTGTCCTTGCGCCCGGCGCCGATGCACAGGGTGCTCATGGCCGGCAACAGCGGGCCGCCGCCCTGTTGGGTGAGGTTGTCGACCTGATCCCAGTTCAGCGGGGTCTTCTGCAGTTGCTCGATGGCCTGGGCACGGTGCGCTTCGGACGGCGCCACCAGGCTGATCGCGATGCCTTTCTCACCGGCACGACCGGTACGGCCGACGCGGTGGATATGGATTTCCGAGTCCCGCGCCAGTTCGACGTTGATCACCATGTCCAGCGCATCAATGTCCAGGCCGCGCGCGGCGACGTCGGTGGCCACCAGCACCGACGTGCTGCGGTTGGCGAACATCGCCAGCACCTGGTCACGGTCGCGCTGTTCCAGGTCGCCGTGCAGGCCGACGGCGGAAATACCCTTGGCGGTCAGGTGATCGACGGTCTCCTGCACCTGCTGCTTGGTGAAGCAGAAGGCCACGGTGGACTGTGGGCGGAAGTGGCCGAGGACCTTGACCACGGCATCCATGCGCTCGTCCGGGTTGATCTCGAAGAAGCGCTGCTCGATCTGGCTGTCGTCGTGGAACGCCTCGGCCTTCACTTGCTGCGGGTTGCGCATGAATTTCGACGCCAGTTGCTTGATGCCCACCGGGTAAGTGGCGGAGAACAGCAGGGTCTGGCGGCGCTCCGGGCACTGGGCGATGATTTCTTCGATGGAGTCGTAGAAACCCATGTCGAGCATGCGGTCGGCTTCATCGAGGATCAGCGTGTTCAGGCCGTGCAGGACCAGCGAGCCCTTGCGCAGGTGCTGCTGGATCCGCCCCGGAGTGCCGACGATGATGTGCGCGCCGTGCTCCAGCGAACCGATCTGCGGGCCGAACGACACGCCGCCACACAGGGTCAGGACCTTGATGTTGTCTTCGGCACGGGCCAGGCGACGGATTTCCTTGGCCACCTGGTCGGCCAGCTCGCGCGTCGGGCAGATCACCAGCGCCTGGCAACCGAAGAAACGCGGGTTGATCGGGTTCAGCAGGCCGATGCCAAAGGCTGCGGTCTTGCCGCTGCCGGTCTTGGCCTGGGCAATCAGGTCCATCCCCTTGAGGATCACCGGCAAGCTTTGCGCCTGGATCGGCGTCATCTGGGCATAACCGAGGGAGTCGAGGTTAGCCAGCATGGCGGCAGACAGCGGCAAAGTATTAAAAGCGGTGGCGATGGTGGTCACGGGACTGGCCTGCAAAACAAAATGTCGCGCAGTGTACCAGTCCTATTGCCTTTAGCCCGTAGTTTCCGGATGAGAAGTAGCCGAGCGATGACCAGGCAAGGCGAAAACTGCCGAGAAAGCGGAGTTGGCTTTAGCCAATGAGCATTTCGAGGCTGTTTTCAACGCAGCATGGTCGAGCGCAGGCACTTATCATCCGGAAACTAAGGCTCGATGTGTTCTTCCGGACGTGTGACCCGCCGTCCGTCTTTTGGCGACAGCTGCAAGAAGATCGCTGCCGCCAGCATCGCCATGATCCCGACCGTGACAAAGGTCAGCTGGAAGGCGCCCAGAATGGTCTCCACGCCATCGTTGCCGACCTCGGCGGTAAAGCCGCCGAGCAGGGCACCGGCGCAGGCCACGCCCAGGCTCAGGGACAACTGCGCGACCACCGAGAGCAAGCTGTTGCCGCTGCTGGCGTTGGCGTCGTCGAGGTCGATCAAAGTCACGGTATTCATCGCGGTGAACTGCAGCGAGTTGATCGCCCCGAGGATTGCCAGGTGCACCAGCAGCAGCCAATACGGCGTCTGCTCGCTGACCAGGCCCATGCTCGCCAGCATGATCCCCAGCGCCAACGTATTGCCGGTGAGCACGATGCGATAGCCCAGGCGCTCGATCAGCGGCCGCGCCACCCACTTGGCGACCATCGCCGCAGCGGCCAGCGGCAACATGCTCATCCCCGCCTGGGACGGCGAATACCCCATCGCCACCTGCAACAGCAGCGGCACCAGGAACGGCAGGGCACCGCTGCCGAGGCGGGCGAACAGGTTGCCGAGGATGCCCACGGCGAAGGTCCGGGTGTTGAACAGCGTGGGCGAGAACATCGGGTTGTCGATGTGCCCGGCGCGCAGCCAGTACGCCGCCAGGCACGCCATGCCGGCGAACAGCAGCAACATCACCCGCAGGTGGGGCAGGTGCAGTTCGCCGAGACCTTCCATGGCGATGGTGATCAGCACCATGGCCGCGCCAAACAGCACGAACCCCAGGCTATCGAAGCGCGTGCGCTCGCTGCCGCGCAGATCGGGAATGAACTTCCACACGGCGTAGCAGCCGATCAGGCCCACCGGCAGGTTGATCAGGAAGATCCAGTGCCAGGTCAGGTACTCGACCATCCAGCCGCCCATGGTCGGGCCGATCAAGGGGCCGAGCAACCCGGGAATGGTGATGAAGCCCATGATCCGCACCAGTTCCGAGCGCGGGTAGGCGCGCAGCACCACCAAGCGCCCGACCGGCAGCATCAGCGCGCCGCCCAGGCCCTGGATCACCCGGGCGCCGATGAGCATGCTCAGGCTGCTGGACAGGGCGCAGAGCAATGAGCCGAAGCTGAACAGCAGAATCGCGCTGAAGAAGATCTTCTTGGTGCCGAAGCGGTCGGCGATCCAGCCCGAGGCCGGAATCAGCAGGGCCACGGTGAGCATGTAGGCGATGATCACGCCCTGCATGCGCAGCGGGTCTTCCGCCAGGTCGCGGGCCATGGCCGGCAGCGCGGTGTTGAGGATGGTGCCGTCGAGGGACTGCATGAAAAACGCAATCGCCACCACCCACGGAATCCAGCGGGCGGTGACGGGATCGAGAACAGGGCGGTTGGGCATGGGACCTCTTGAATTTTGACAACTCACCGCTTCCCGTAGGAGTTGGCTTGCCAGCGAAGCTCTTGGCGCCCTCAAAGACGCCTTCGCTGGCAAGCCAGCTCCTACTACAAGGTTTTGCGGTCTTACAGGGTCAACGTCAACCGCTTGATCAACGCCCCCGGCAACAATGCCGACGCCGTGGCGCGCTGGTCGTAGGTGCTGGCCGACAGGATCAGCTCGCGCTCCCGGGTCAGGGCTTCGAGTTGCGAACCCAACAGACTATAGGCGCTGTCATCGAAACGCATGGTGCTGACCGGTGCCTGGATCTCGCCGTTCTCCACCCAGAAGGTGGCGAAGCGGGTCATGCCGGTCAGGCGCGCGGCCGGTTGGTCCGAGTAGTTCAGGTACCACAGGTTGCTGATGTACAGGCCGGTGCCCAGTTGCTTGAGAATCTGCGACTCGGCCAGGGTGCCAGCGGCCATGTTCAGCGCGCTCGGCGCTTCACCGTCGCCGGCGCCATTGGCGTTCAGGCCGTATTCGGCGGCGCTGCGTGAGCTGACCAGGCGCTGATCGGCCTGGCCGGCGGCGATCAGCTTGAGGTCGCTGCGTGGATAACCTTCGCCGGAAAACGCCGGGCTCAGCGAGCCGCTGACCTGTTCATCGAGCGACAGCAGCGGGCTGAAAGCCTGGTCGCCGGCATAGAGTTTTTGCAGCGGGCTGCTCTTGCTGGCGATCGCCTGTGCGGAAAAACCGCCCCAGCAGAGCATGCCGACCAGCTCATCCAGGGCTGCCGGTGCCAGGTAGGCGCGGTACTGACCCGGTGGCAGGGTGCGCAAGGGGCGACCGAGAAATTCCAGCTGCTGCCGAGCCTGCTCGAAGCGCTTGGCGAAGGCTTCGCTGTTCCAATCGTGGCCGGCGTAGCTGGCTTTCACCGCCTGGCCGTTGGCGTGGAACAGGCTGAAGTCGAAGTTGAAGCTGTTGGCCTGATGCCAGCCAAACGCACCCGATGAACTGGCGAATCCGCGGCTGATCGGGCCGGCGGCATAGAAACCGACCAGGTCCAGGCCAGCGGCGGCGCTGGCGATTTCGGCCACTGCCTGGGCGGTGTCCGGCAGCGGATGGTCCTGCACGTTATGGCTCTGCCAGGCATCGTGGTTGAGCAGCAGGTACGGATCCGGTGGCAGCAGCGGCAAGGTCTCGCGCAGTTGCTGCAGGGCGTCGGCCAGGCGCTCGCGGTCGACCTGCGGATCGCCGGCCAGGGTGATGCTCAAGTCGGCATGCCGACCGGCGTCAATCAGCTTGAAACCGAGGCGCGCCTGTTGCACCTGCCCGGCCTGGCGGACTTGAGCGTGGTTGAAGCGCACGAACGCCGACGACTCGGCGGCATAGCTCAAAGTGAATTGCTCCGGTTCGCGCAGGGCTTCGCGCAGCGCGTTCACCAGCGCCTTGAATTGCTCGACCTGACTCAATGCGGTGCTCATCAGGCGTCTCCCCCAAATACATCAATATTGCTGAATACACAGGCCGGCGACGCGTGGCCGACGCGGATCACCTGGTTCGGTTCGCCCTTGCCACAGTTCGGCGTGCCCAACACCTTGAAGGTGCTGCTGTCGCCGACCGCGCTGAGGTTGTTCCAGAACTGCGCGGAAATGCCCCGGTAGTTGGGGTTCTTGACCACGCCCTTGAGTTCGCCGTTTTCGATCAGTTGGCCCCATTCGCAGCCGAACTGGAATTTATTGCGCGCATCGTCGATCGACCAGGAACGGTTGGTCGACATCAGCACGCCGCGTTCGATGCCGCCAATCAACTGCTCCAGCGACTGCTCGCCCGGCTCGATGTTGAGGTTGGCCATGCGGTCGATCGGCGGCCGGTTCCAGCCACAGGCACGGCTGTTGGCGACGCCATTCAGATTGGCGCGAAACTGCGACAGGGCGCCGCCCAAAGGCCGCTGCAGCAAACCTTCGCGGATCAGGAACTGCTTGCTCGCAGGCGTGCCGTCATCGTCGTGGGCGTAGCTGGCGAGCTCTTCGGGGATCTCCGGGTCGAAGGTCACGTTGAGCAGTGTCGAGCCGTATTGCAGGCTGCCGAAATCGCTGGTTTTGACGAAGCTGGTGCCGGCGTAGTTGCGCTCATCGCCGAGGATGCGGTCCAGTTCCAGCGGGTGGCCGATGGATTCGTGGATCTGCAGCATCATCTGGTCCGGCATCAGCAGCAGGTCGCAGCGGTCTTGCGGGGTGTTGGGCGCCAGCAGCAACTGCAGGGCCTGGTCGGCGACCTGCGGCGCGGCACCGATCAGGCCACAACGGCTGATGACGTCGGCGCTGCCTTGCTGGCCGAAATTCTCGCGGCCGAGGCTGCGGGTCTGGCTGTCGTTGCCGTCGTAGGCGGTGACGTCCAGTCCGGGATAGACGAAGCGTTGCGCCTGGCGCAGTTCGGCGCCAGCGCTGTTGAGGTAGATCTGCTCGACATGAGTGATGCCGATGCTCACCTGCCAGTTCACCAGGCGCTCGTCCTTGGGCACGGCGGCGGATTCGGCGCCGAGCAACTGGTAGCACTCGGCGAGCGAGGGGAAGGGTTGTTGCAGATTCGGTGACAGGTAGTCGCCGCGCTCGCTGGACACCGCTTGCTGGCGCAGGTCGAGCAGGGCGTAGGCGGCCAGTGCGCGGGCCTGCTGTTCGGCGCGCTCGAGGGCGGCCTGCAGGCCGGCGAGGGACAGGTCGTTGGTCGCGGCGTAGGCTTCGACGCCATTCACCCGGGCGGTGAGCATCGCACCTTCGTCACGGCTCAGGTGCGGCGGCTCGGCAACGTTCTTGCGCACCGACAGGTACTGGCCCGACTCGCGCACATGGCGCAGGGAAAAAAACTCGGCGCCGGTGCGCAGGGCAGCGAAGCGCTGCTTGAGTTGGGGATGGAAATCGAACATGCCTACCTCCGTGTGGGGGGGATTTTGGGGGCCTTGATACCCTTGTAGGAGCGAGCTTGCTCGCGAAAGAACAGTGACGCGGTCATCCTGAATGATCGCGGTGCCCTCGGGTTCTTCGCTGGCAAGCCAGCTCCTACAAGATCGCGGTGTTCTCGGGTTCTTCGCGAGCAGCGGAACGCCGCCCGGGCTGCTCCTACAGGAGGTTGGACGCTTTAGACCGGGCAGCCCTTGGCGCGGAGGATGGCGTCGAAGCGATCCGGGTCCAGGGTGCCGGCTTCGATGGCGGCCAGGGTGGCTTTCTCGCGGGCCAGCAGGTCGTGGCAGCGCACCAGCAACTCAGGCAGTTCGGCACGGGCAGCGGCGACCACGCCGTCGCCGTCGCCGATCATCAGGTCGCCCGGCATCACCAGCATGCCGGCGCACGAGATCGGCACGTTGATCTCGCCACCGCCGTCGGTGCTCGGGCCACGGTGCACACCACCGATGGCATAGGCTGGCAATTCACCGGTCTGCCATTCGTCGAGGTCACGCAGGGCGCCGTTGATCACCACGCCGACGATCCCGGCCTTGAGGGCCATGGCGCGCATGATGCCGCCGAACACGGCGCGGGTCAGGTCGGCACTGCCGTCGATCACCAGTACGTCACCCGGGCGGGCCATCTGCATGGCCTTGAGGATCATCAGGTTGTCGCCGGGGCGCACACGCACGGTCAGCGCGCTGCCGAGCATCGGCGCGCTGCCATGGAACGGCTTGAGGCCCAGACCGCCGACGTTGCGCCCCAGGCAGTCGCTGACGGCGGCCGCGGGGATCTTGCTGAACTCGGTCAGCCATTTTGGATCGAGGGGTTCTACGTTGGGATTGATCAGATAGCCGGTGGGCCATTTGCTCGAAGAGACGACATCAAACATGAGTAAGCCTCGTGGCCAGCCAGGGGGCGGCCTGTCGGTGGGGCGGGGAGGTGAAACGTTTGCGCGATGCCTAGAGTAGGCCGGGGCGGGGGGTGGGGGCAAGGGTGTAGGAAGGGTTGGGATTGTGGTGGTCAGTTGAGCCCCCTTCGCGAGCAGGCTCGCTCCCACAAGGATCGCTGGTGTTCACAAATGTTGTGATAACCATAGAAGCTGTGAGAGCGAGACTGTCGCACCGTCGCGAAAGGCGCGCCTCGGTGTAACTGTTTTACTGCGCGGTACGGCTCACTTCACGCAGCGGCTTGCCACGCACCGGCGCATCGCCGGCGACGTAGTACTTGGCCTGGCTGCGCGGCAACGGCTGGCGACCACGGATCTTGTCGGCGATTTTCTCGGCGATCATGATCGTCGGCGCGTTGAGGTTGCCGGTGGTGATCAGCGGCATGATCGAGGCATCGACCACACGCAGACCCAGCATCCCGTGGACGCGACCTTCGCCATCGACCACCGCCATCGCGTCGGTGCCCATCTTGCACGAGCAGGACGGGTGGAACGCGGTTTCGGCGTGCTCGCGAATGAACTTGTCCAGTTGCTCGTCGGTTTGCACCTCGATACCCGGGCTGATTTCGCGACCACGGAACGCATCCAGCGCCGGCTGCTGCATGATTTCCCGGGTCAGGCGGATGCCGTCGCGGAATTCCTGCCAGTCCTGCTCGGTGGCCATGTAGTTGAACAGGATGCTCGGGTGCTGGCGCGGGTCCTTGGATTTGACCTGGATCCGGCCACGGCTTGGCGAACGCATGGAGCCCATGTGTGCCTGGAAACCGTGCTCTTTCACACCGTTGCTGCCGTTGTAGTTAATCGCCACCGGCAGGAAGTGGTACTGGATGTTCGGCCACTCGAAATCCGGACGGGTACGAATGAAACCGCCGGCTTCGAACTGGTTGCTGGCGCCGATCCCGGTGCCGTTGAACAGCCACTCGGCACCGATCGCCGGCTGGTTGTACCAGAGCAGCGACGGGTACAGCGACACTGGTTGGGTGCAGGCGTACTGCAGGTACAGTTCGAGGTGATCCTGCAGGTTCTCGCCCACGCCTGGCAGGTCATGAACCACCGGGATATCCAGGCTTTCCAGAAGCTTGGCCGGGCCGACGCCGGAGCGTTGCAGAATCTGTGGCGAAGCGATCGCGCCGCTGCACACCAGCACTTCCTTGCGCGCACGGGCTTCCACGACTTCTTCGGCGCTGCCCACCAGGTAGCGCACACCCACGGCGCGCTTGCCTTCGAACAGCACTTTGTCGGTCAGGGCGTGGGTGACGATGTTCAGGGTCGAACGCTTCTTGGCGGTGTCCAGGTAACCGCGCGCGGTGCTGGCGCGACGGCCTTTGGGCGTCACGGTGCGGTCCATCGGACCGAAGCCTTCCTGCTGGTAGCCGTTGAGGTCGGAGGTAGCGGGGTAACCGGCTTGCACGCCGGCTTCAACCATCGCGTGGAACAGCGGGTTATTGCCTGCTTTAGGCGTGGTCACGCTGACCGGGCCTTCGCCGCCGTGGTAATCGTTGGGGCCGATGTCACGGGTTTCCGCCTTGCGGAAATACGGCAGGCAGTCGAGGTAGGTCCAGTCTTCCAGGCCCGGGTTCTTCGCCCAGCCGTCGTAGTCCATGGCGTTGCCACGGATGTAGCACATGCCGTTGATCAGCGACGAGCCACCCAGGCCCTTGCCGCGACCGCATTCCATCCGGCGGCCGTCCATGTGCGGCTCTGGATCGGTTTCATAGGCCCAGTTGTAGCGACGGCCTTGCAGCGGGAACGCCAGCGCCGCCGGCATTTGCGTGCGGAAGTCGAAACGGTAGTCCGGGCCGCCAGCTTCGAGCAGCAGGACGGTGACGCCAGCGTCTTCGGTCAGACGGGTCGCCAGGGTATTACCGGCCGAACCGGCGCCGATGATGATGTAATCGTATTCTTGGGACATTGAATGCACCCTCTTTGATGGTGGTCAGGTCGGGCCTTGTGAGTGCTTTGCACCCGATTCGCTGGCAAGCCTGCTCCTACAAGGGCAGCGCAATACCTGTAGGAGCTGGCTTGCCAGCGAAAGCGGCCTTACGGGCAATGCATCACTCGGGTCTTAGAACACCGAGGCGTAATCGCCCAATTCAACCTGTACCGATTTGATGCGGGTGAAGTTGTTCAGCGAGCTGATGCCGTTCTCACGGCCAACACCCGACTGCTTGTAGCCACCCACCGGCATCTTCGCGTCGGATTCGCCCCAGGCGTTGATCCAGCAGATACCGGCTTCGAGCTGATGAATCACGCGGTGGGCGCGGTTCAGGTCGCGGGTCACGACGCCGGCGGCGAGGCCGAAGTCGGTGTCGTTGGCGCGGCGGATCACTTCTTCTTCGGTTTCGTAGGTGAGGATGCTCATCACCGGGCCGAAGATTTCTTCACGGACGATAGTCATCTCGTCGGTGCAGTCGGTGAACACGGTCGGTGCCACGAACGCGCCCTTGGCGAATTCGCCCTCGGTCATGCGTTCGCCGCCGCACAGGACGCGCGCGCCCTCGGCCTTGCCCTTGGCGATGTAGCCCAGCACGCTTTCCATGTGGGCGAAGCTGACCAGTGGGCCGAAGTTGGTGTTTTCGTCTTGCGGGTTGCCGACGCGAATGCGTGCAACGCGTTCGGCGATCTTGGCTTCGAAGGCTGCTTTCAGGTGGCTCGGCACGAACACGCGAGTGCCGTTGGTGCAGACCTGACCGGAGCTGTAGAAGTTGGCCATCATCGCGGTATCGGCGGCGCGGTCGAGGTCGGCGTCGTCGAAAATGATCAGTGGCGACTTGCCGCCCAGTTCCATGGTGACGTCCTTGAGCGAGGACGCCGAGGCACTGGCCATGACCTTCTTGCCGGTGTCGGTGCCGCCGGTGAAGGAGATTTTCTCGATGCGCGGGTGCTCGGTCAGCCAGGTGCCGACTTCACGGCCGCTGCCGGTCAGGACGTTGAATACACCATCCGGCAGGCCGGCTTCGGTGTAGATCTCGGCCAGTTTCAAGGTGGTCAGGGAAGTGACTTCGCTTGGCTTGAAGATCATCGCGTTACCCGCGGCCAGGGCCGGGGCGGATTTCCACAGGGCGATCTGGATCGGGTAGTTCCACGCGCCGATACCGGCCACCACGCCTACCGGCTCGCGACGGGTGTAGACAAAGGAGGTGGTGCGCAGCGGGATCTGCTCGCCTTCGATTGCCGGCACCAGGCCTGCGTAGTATTCCAGCACGTCGGCACCGGTGACGATGTCGACGTACTTGGTTTCGGAGAACGCTTTACCGGTGTCCAGGGTTTCCAGGGCGGCCAGCTCATCGTTGCGCTCGCGCAGGATGTCGACGGCGCGACGCAGGATCCGCGAACGCTCCATGGCAGTCATCGCCGCCCAGATTTTCTGGCCTTTCTCGGCACTGACCACGGCGCGTTCGACGTCGTCGAAAGTCGCACGTTGCACCTTGGCGAGGACTTCCCCGGTAGCCGGGTTGATGGCTTCGAAAGTGGCATCGCTGCCAGCGTCGGTGTAGCCGCCATCGATGTAGAGTTTTTGCAGTTCGAAACGGGCCATAAAGTCCTCGCAAGCGCATTGAGTGGGTTGGCGGTAACCAGCGTGCGGGTCGTACAGCACGACACGTGCGCTGGAGTTCAGGGGTAGAGCGTTCTGGTGTGCTCTAACTCACCTGCTTGGCCAATTGGATATCCATGTATTCGTAAGCGATCCGCTGCGCCTGCTCGGTGTCGAAAGCATCTCCCGACAAGGCGCCGCGCAACCACAAGCCGTCGATCAGTGCAGCCAGTCCGCGTGCCGCGCTGCGTGCCTGGTCCAGCGGCAAGACGCGGCGGAACTGGCAGCACAGGTTGGAATACAGGCGGTGATCGTTGATCCGCTGCAACCTGTGTAACGACGGTTGATGCATGCTGGTGGCCCAGAAGGCCAACCAGGTTTTCATTGCCGGGCCATTGACCTGGCTGGCGTCGAAGTTGCCTTCGATGATCACCTGCAGATGGGCCCGCGGGCTGTCATCTGTCAGCGCCTGACGGCGCAGGGTGACGTTCTCGCTGAGGACACTCATCAGATACCGCATCGTGGCGGCGATCAGGCCGTTCTTGTCCTGAAAGTAATGACTGATGATGCCGTTCGAGACACCGGCCAAACGAGCGATCAGCGCAATGCTGGCGTCCCCCATTCCGACCTGATCGACGGCCAGCAGCGTGGCTTCGATCAATTGCTGGCGGCGAATGGGTTGCATACCGACCTTGGGCATGTTGCACCTCTCCTTAGGCCTCCCGATGGACGAAAAACGTCTGTCGGATTGAGGACCAGTCTATTTTGTTTTGATTGAACGTTCAATCAACAAAGAATAAGATCTGCGACAAATCGTCGCTGCTTACAGGTTTTTCCTACGTGTAAATGGCGGAAAAACGACATCCAAAAACGCTCGAAACCCACGCGCACTGGCGCTTGCAGGCTTCGGGCGTTTTTACGGGTGTCTTTATATCACCCGCTGGTCGGCTGCCCACTAACCGATTGGTCGGGTACGGCTTTGCCTTGTGTCCTTCTCTCGCACTGCCTGGAGCATCTGTGCAATGAGTTCTGCCTCTCTAATAAAGACCCCGCCAGAAAAGGTGACGGTCAACGGTTGGGTGTTCTACACCTCCACCGCATTGATTCTGCTGCTGACTGCCATCCTCATTGCCGCACCGCAAGAAGCGGGCCGGTTGCTGGGCATTGCCCAGGCCTGGCTGTCGCGCAGCTTCGGCTGGTATTACATGGTGGTGATCGCCGCCTACCTGGTGTTTGTCGTCGGCCTGGCGTTTTCCTCCTACGGCAAGCTCAAGCTGGGCAGCAAGGACGACACCCCGGACTTCAGCTACGGCGCCTGGGCGGGGATGCTGTTCTCCTCCGGTATCGGTATCTCGTTGCTGTACTTCGGTGCATCCGAGCCGCTGGACCACTTTTTCAATCCACCGGAAGGCGTACCGGGTTCCCACGAGGTGGCGCGTCAGGCAGTGCAGCTGACCTTCCTGCACTGGGGCCTGCATGGCTGGGCGATCTACGCTTTGGTCGGGCTGGCCGTGGCCTACTTTGCCTACCGTCACAACCAGCCGCTGGCCTTGCGTTCGGCGCTGTATCCGCTGGTCGGCGAGCGCTGGGTCAAGGGCGCGGCCGGGCATGCGGTGGACGGCTTCGGCATGTTCGTCACGCTGCTGGGCCTGGTGACCAACCTGGGGATCGGCTCGCTGCAAGTGTCGTCGGGGCTGGAGAACCTGTTCGGCATCGAGCACAGCAACACCAACCTGCTGATCGTGATCATCGTCATGAGCACCGTGGCGACCATCGCTGCGGTATCGGGTGTGGAAAACGGCATTCGCCGCCTGTCCAACCTGAACATCGTGCTGTTCAGCGGCCTGCTGATTTTTGTGCTGTTGTTCGGCCCGACCCTGCACCTGCTCAACGGCTTCGTGCAGAACATCGGCGACTACCTCAACGGCGTGGTGCTGAAAACCTTCGACCTGTACGTGTACGAAGCCGACAACGCCAAGTCCGAGCGCTGGCTGGGCCTGTGGACCCTGTTCTACTGGGCCTGGTGGATTTCCTGGGCGCCATTTGTCGGCATGTTCATCGCGCGTATTTCCCGTGGCCGTACCGTGCGCGAACTGGTGGCTGGCGTGCTACTGATCCCGCTGGGCTTCACCCTGGCGTGGCTGTCGATCTTCGGTAACTCGGCCCTCGATCTGGTGATGAACCAGGGGGCGGTGGAGCTGGGCAAGACGGCGCTGGAGCAGCCGTCGATGGCGATCTACCAACTGCTTGAGCATTACCCGGCATCGAAAATCGTCATCGGTGTGTCGATCTTTGTCGGCTTTGTGCTGTTCCTGACCCCGGCGGATTCCGGCGCGGTGATGATGGCCAATCTCTCGTGCAAAGGCGGCGATGTCGACGAGGACGCACCGCACTGGCTGCGGATTTTCTGGTCGGCGGTGATCACCCTGGTGACCATCGGCCTGCTGTTCGCCGGTAACTTCGAAGCCATGCAGACCATGGTGGTGCTGGCTGGCTTGCCGTTCTCGGTGGTGCTGGTGTTCTTCATGTTCGGCCTGCACAAGGCGATGCGCCAGGACGTGCAGATCGAACAGGAACAAGCCGAACTGGCGGCGCGTGGGCGGCGTGGTTTCAATGAGCTGCTGAGCGACCTGGATCTGCAACCGGCGCCGTCGCCAGTGCGTCAGAGCACAACGGCAGCCTGATGGGTAAGTGGAGCGGTGTTTCAGTCTGAAGCACCGCATCAACTTCTTCGCTGGCAAGCCAGCTCCTACAAGGTTTGTGGACATCCGCAGGATATGTCTCCGACACAGATCTCTGTAGGAGCGAGCTTGCTCGCGAAGGGGCATCAGCCGCACCGCAACAACTTCTTCGCTGGCAAGCCAGCTCCTACAAGGTTTGTGAACATCCGCAGGATATGTGTCCGACACAGATCTCTGTAGGAGCGAGCTTGCTCGCGAAGGGGGCATCAGCCGCACCGCATCAACTTCTTCGCTGGCAAGCCAGCTCCTACAAGGTTTGTGAACATCCGCAGGATATGTGTCCGACACAGATCTCTGTAGGAGCGAGCTTGCTCGCGAAGGGGCATCAGCCGCACCGCAACAACTTCTTCGCCAGCAGGCTGGCTCCCACAAGGGTCTATCCCACAAACAAAAACGCCGCGATCTCTCGCGGCGTTTTTGTGTCTGCGGGTCTGGGTTAGCCCAGGTTCTTGCCCAGCAGCGCGTGGTACAGCTCGCTGTCGCCGAGGATCCCGACCACATGGTTGTTGTCGTGGAGCACCAGCTTGTTGCCGGTCTGGTAGCGGATCTGCAGGGCGTCGCGCATGCCGATGTTGGAGTCGACCAGGGTCGGGCGGCGGCCGAGGCCTTCCACCGACTGGCCGGGTGCCCAGTTCTGCAGGTCCAGGGCCGAGCCGTTCTGGCGGGCGCCCTTGATGGTGTTGCCTTCGGCCAGGTCCAGCCACGAGTCGCCGCCCGGGTCCAGGCACACCGAACCGTTGATGCGCTTGCAGTTGTCCAGGGTGCGCATCAGGCTGCGGCCGCACAGCACGTTGAGCGGATTGGTGTGGGCGACGAAGGTGCGCACATAGTCGTCGGCCGGGTTGAGGACGATCTCTTCCGGCTTGCTGTACTGGATGATCCGACCGTCCTTCATGATCGCGATGCGGCTGCCCAGCTTCAGCGCCTCATCGAGGTCGTGACTGACGAAGACGATAGTCTTGGCCAGTTTGCGTTGCAGCTCCAGCAGTTCGTCCTGCAGACCCTGGCGGATCAGTGGGTCGAGGGCCGAGAAGGGTTCGTCCATCAACAGGATATCGGCGTCCATCGCCAGGGCGCGGGCCAGGCCGACCCGTTGCTGCATGCCGCCGGACAGCTCATCAGGCTTCTTGTTGCGCCACTGGGTCAGGCCCACCAGCTCCAGCTTCTCGTCCACCAGCTTGCGCCGTTCCTTCTCCGGACGACCCTGCATTTCCAGGCCGAAGCTGATGTTCTCGCGCACCGTCAGCCAGGGCATCAGGGCGAACTTCTGGAAGACCATGGCGATACGCTTGGTGCGCATCATTTTCAGTTCGGCCGGGGTGCACGAGGCGATGTCGATCTGCCGACCTTCATGCTCGACGAACAGCTTGCCGCGGCTCACGGTGTTGAGGCCGTTGATGCAGCGCAACAGGCTGGACTTGCCGGAGCCGGAGAGGCCCATCAGCACGCAGATCTCGCCTTTGTTGATGTCCAGGCTGGCCTTTTCAACGCCGACGATCTGCCCGGTCTTTTTCAGGATCTCACTGCGGGTCAAGCCTTGATCGAGCAGTTTCAGTGCTTCGCGCGGATCCTTGGTGAAGATCACGTCAACGTTTTCGAAGCGAATTATGCTCATGCGTCACCCCCTACTTTGGCGTCGGGTTGTTTGCAGATACGGTCGAGCATGATCGCCAGCAATACGATCGCCAGGCCGGCTTCGAAGCCCAGGGCGATATCAGCGGTATTCAGTGCGTTGACCACGGGTTTGCCCAGGCCGTCGGCACCCACCAGCGCGGCAATCACCACCATCGACAACGACAGCATGATGCACTGGGTGATACCGGCCGCGATGCTTGGCATGGCGTGGGGCAGTTCAATGCGCGAGAGCAACTGACGGCGCGAGCAGCCAAAGGCCTTGCCGGCATCCATCAGTTCCTGCGGTACGTCGCGAATGCCCAGGTAGGTCAGGCGGATGGGCGCGGCAATCGCGAACACCACCGTGGAGATCAGCCCCGGGACAACACCCAGACCGAACAGGGTCAGGGTAGGAATGAGGTACACGAACGTCGGTACGGTCTGCATCAGATCGAGTACCGGACGCATCATGGTGTAGAACATCGGTTTGTGCGCGGCGACGATGCCCAACGGCACGCCGATCAACACGCAGACCAGGGTGGCGAACATCACCTGGGCGAGGGTTTCCATGGTTTCCTGCCAGTACCCCAGGTTGAGGATCAGCAGGAACGAGGCGACGACAAAGGCAGTCAGGCCCCATTTGCGTTGGATGAAGTGCGCCAGCAAAGCGATCAGACCGATCAGTGCCAGCGGGTTGAACCAGGTCAGCGCAAACGTCACGCCGTGGATCATCGTTTCCAGCGACACGGCAATCGCGTCGAAGGTGCTGGCGCCGTGTTGCGTCAACCATTCAACGAATGCCGCGATGTACTGGCCTAGGGGTATTTTCTGATCAATCAGCATGGTAATGAACGTCCGCATGCAAGGTAATTAACAGCCCGGACGGCATGCGCCGTCCGGCATAAGCGACTACTGCAACTTGGCTTTCACGGCCTCCAGGCCTGGTTTACCGTCAATGGTGGTCACGCCAGCGAGCCAGGTATCGAGCACCTGTGGGTTCTTTTTCAGCCAGGCCTTGGCGGCCGCGTCAGGCTTCATCTTGTCGTCGAGGATGTTGCCCATCAGTTCGCTTTCCATGTCGACGGTGAACTCCAGGTTCTTCAACAACTGCCCAACGTTGCTGCATTCCGTGGCGTAACCCTTGCGGGTGTTGGTGGCCACGGTAGCGGCGCCGAAATCCGGGCCGAAGAAGTCATCGCCACCGGTCAGGTATTGAATCTTGAAGCGCTTGTTCATCGGGTGCGGGGCCCAGCCGAGGAAGACGACGGCAGTGTCGCGTTTCTGCGCGCGGTCGACTTGCGACAGCATCCCGGCTTCGCTGGACTCGACGACCTTGAAGCCAGCGTCCTTGAGGCCGAAGGCGTTCTTGTCGATCATCGACTGGATCAGGCGGTTGCCGTCGTTGCCGGGCTCGATGCCGTAGATCTTGCCGTCGAGTTCTTTCTTGAATTTGGCAATGTCGGCGAAGTCATGCAGCCCTTTGTCGTACAGCGCCTGGGGGACGGCGAGGGTGTACTTGGCGCCCTTGAGGTTGGTACGCACGGTCTCCACGGTGCCGGCATCGCGGTAGGCCTTGATGTCGTTTTCCATGGTCGGCATCCAGTTCCCCAGGAACACGTCCATGTTCTTGCCGTCGGCCAGCGACTTGTAGGTCACAGGTACGGAAATCATGGTGGTCTTGGTTTTGTAGCCGAGGGCGTTGAGCACGACGCTGGTGGTCGCGGTGGTCGCCGTGATGTCGGTCCAGCCGACATCGGAGAAGTTGACGGTGCTGCATTGAGCCGGCTCCGCGGCCTGCGCCAGCACGGGAAGACTCAGTAGGGCGGCCAACAACAACGGGTTACCTTTCATGGGGTGGACTCCTGGATGTTTTTTTGGCGGTGTTCCGACAGGACAGCCGCACTGGGTAGTGTTGCGGTTGGTGGCGATGAAGACAGCTCTGCCACGGCGCTTCGCAATCGAGTCGTAACTGATCATGGACCAGCGAAAATCTGACGCCTACAGGGTGCGTCGTATCCAGTACAGGGATGGTCGCATCCAGTGTCAGCGAGGTCGTTTACAGCTTTTTTCCGACCGTTGTTGCCCGCTGAACCGCAAAAAAAACCGCCGCAATGTGTCGCTTGCGGCCTGCGGCGTTAGTGGGCATGAGTGCGTCGGTGTCAGACGTTGAGCGACCGGGCAAAAGCCCGATGATGCGGCCATATGCACGGGTCGCTGCTTGAGCGTAGCAGCTCCGTCACCGGGCGCTTTGCGGCCTGGAACCTGCTCATCGAGGAGTCTCGTACGTCATGGCTATCAGCGTTTTCGACCTGTTCAAAATCGGCATCGGTCCCTCCAGCTCGCACACCGTAGGGCCGATGCGCGCCGGCGCGCTGTTCGTCGAGGCGCTGCGTGAGAAGCAGTTGCTGGAGCAAGTGCGGCGTGTCGAGGTGCAGCTGTATGGCTCGTTGTCGGCCACCGGCATCGGTCACGGCAGCGACAACGCGGTGATCATGGGCTTGATGGGGGAATGGCCGGACGCGATCGATCCGTCGCAAATTGGCATTCGCATCGACACCCTGCGGGAAACCGACACCCTGCTGCTCGACGGTCGTTTGCCGGTGCCTTTTATCTGGTCGCGGGACATGCGCCTGATCGACGAGAACCTGCCGTTCCACCCGAATGCCATGACCCTGGTGGTATTTGATGAAAACGGCGAAATCCATCGCGATACCTACTATTCAGTCGGCGGCGGTTTTGTCGTCGATGAGGCCCAGGCCTCCAGCGGTGTGGTGGACCTGGACAGCACCGTCTTGCCCTACGATTTTTCCAGCGCCGCCGAGCTGCTGGAGCTGTGCCAGAAGCACAACCTGCGGGTGGCCGAGTTGATGCTGGCCAACGAGAAGGTCTGGCGCAGCGAAGAGGAAATCCGCAGCGGCCTGATGAAGCTCTGGCGGGCCATGCAGGATTGCGTCGAGCATGGCCTCAAGCACGAAGGCATCCTGCCGGGCGGGCTCAATGTGCGGCGCCGTGCGGCCAAGCTGCACCGCAGTCTGCAAGAGCTGAACAAGCCCAACGTGATCGGCTCGACCTTGAGTGCCATGGAGTGGGTCAACCTGTTTGCCCTGGCGGTCAACGAAGAAAACGCCGCGGGCGGGCGCATGGTCACGGCACCCACCAACGGCGCTGCGGGGATCATCCCGGCGGTGCTGCATTACTTCATGAAATTCAGCGAGGCAGTGACCGACGCCAACGTGGTCGACTACCTGCTGGGCGCGGCGGCGGTGGGCATCCTGTGTAAAAAGAACGCGTCGATCTCCGGTGCCGAAGTCGGTTGCCAGGGCGAAGTGGGTTCGGCCTGCGCCATGGCGGCAGCGGGGCTGGCGGAGATTCTCGGGGCGACGCCGGAGCAGTTGTGCAATGCCGCGGAGATTGGCCTGGAACACAACCTCGGCCTGACCTGCGATCCGGTCGGCGGGTTGGTGCAGGTGCCGTGCATCGAGCGCAACGCGATTGCGGCGGTGAAGGCGATCAACGCCGCGCAGATGGCCTTGCGTGGGGACGGCCAACACTTCATCTCCCTGGATCGGGTGATCCGCACCATGCGTGATACCGGGGCGGATATGCATGACAAATATAAGGAGACATCGCGTGGGGGGTTGGCGGTGAGTGCTGTGGAGTGTTGAGTCCTTGATACCGCGTCATCGTACATCGCGAGCAGGCTCGCTCCTACAGTGGTATGTGGTGTTCACAGAACCTGTAGGAGCGAGCCTGTCGAGTCGTCGCACCGTCGCGATACGCCAGACCAGTCAAAACTGCCCGTAAACTGATCACCCATCGCCCATCCCGCCACCTTTTAGCGCGTCGCTCTCAGATAAATGCCCCATCGAAAGCAGGGGGCTCTTCGCGCGCTGCTACCGCCCGTCACCCGTGCCAGCGGTGACACTCTTGGCTGATCGCTCGCAACCCAGTTCCCACAAGTGCTACCGATTTGCTCACAGCCCCTTGAACCGTGCCGTTGCACGGCCGTGCCAAGCCCCGAATCCCCATCCGCTACATGTCATATACAGACACACTCCGATGTCGTTTTCAGGAGTTATTGATTGGCCATTCAATTTTAGGCATGGCAATTGCTCTGTCATTACAAAGCCCGTCTCCCACTCGAGAACGATGGCCATAACAAGAGCCTCCGCCTGAGGCCATCACCCGCTTTGTGTGAGGAGATACCGCGATGACGTCGTTCAACTCAGGGGCCCAACCCCAGAACCGTGCGCCTCAATCCATCGGCTTTCTGCTGCTGGACAATTTCACGCTGATTTCCCTGGCTTCAGCAGTCGAGCCACTGCGCATGGCCAACCAGTTGTCCGGTCGCGAGCTGTATCGCTGGACCACCCTCACCGTTGACGGCGGCCAGGTCTGGGCCAGTGATGGTCTGCAGATCACCCCTGACGCCTCCATGCACAAAGCACCCGCGATGGACACCATCATTGTCTGCGGCGGTATCGGCATCCAACGCACCGTGACCCGTGAACACGTGTCATGGCTGCAAAGCCAGGCGCGCCAGTCGCGTCGCCTCGGCGCAGTCTGCACCGGCAGTTGGGCCCTGGCTTGCGCCGGTCTGCTCGACGGTTTCGACTGCAGCGTGCATTGGGAATGCCTGGCTGCGATGCAGGAAGCCTTTCCCCGGGTCGCGATGAGCACACGCCTGTTCACCCTCGACCGCAACCGCTTCACCAGCTCCGGCGGCACCGCGCCCCTGGACATGATGCTGCACCTGATCAGCCGCGATCACGGCCGCGAACTGTCGGCCGCGATTTCGGAGATGTTTGTCTACGAGCGCATCCGCAACGAACAGGATCACCAGCGCGTGCCGCTCAAGCACATGCTCGGCACCAACCAGCCGAAGCTGCAGGAAATCGTCGCGCTGATGGAAGCCAACCTCGAAGAGCCGATCGACCTTGATGAACTGGCGGTTTACGTCGCCGTGTCCCGTCGCCAACTCGAGCGGCTGTTCCAGAAATACCTGCACTGCTCGCCGTCGCGTTACTACCTCAAGCTGCGGCTGATCCGCGCCCGGCAGTTGCTCAAGCAGACGCCGATGTCGATCATCGAAGTGGCATCGGTCTGCGGCTTCGTCTCCACGCCGCACTTCTCCAAGTGCTACCGCGAATACTTCGGCATTCCACCGCGCGACGAGCGCGTCGGCTCCAACACCACCCAACAGGTGGCGATGATGCCGATTCCACAAGCCCTGGTATTGGCGCCGCTGTCGGGGCCGATGTCGGCGCTGAGTCAGGCGCGCAATGAGTCGACGTTTGCCAGTGTAAGGCTCTAGACCGCAGAGACCTTTTCGCGATGGTGCGACGATTCGACAGGCTCGCTCCTACAGGGATCTATAAAATCCTGTAGGAGCGGGCTTGCCCGCGAAGCTTTATCGGCTGGTGTGGCTTTGCTGGAATTCGGCCAAGGCTGGCAACAGCTGCTTGTCGATCGCCTGGCGCACGGCTGGCAGGATAGTGGCACTGCTGGTGTAGATTTCCTTGACCATCTTGCGCAGTTCATACGCCCGGGCATTGTCCAGCCCCCTCACTGCGCATTCGCAGGCCTGCTCGGCCGTGGCGCCGACGGGCACCTGAAAACCCAATGCCTTGAGCTGGCCCAACAGGTCTTCCTGATCAATCAAATCGGCGTGCATCATGACGCGAATCCTTCTTCCGGGAACAATGGGGTGACTCGATTCTGGTAGGCACGGGTGATGGGGGCAAGGGCGATTTGTCGCAGTGTCCACATTGGCTATGAGCATGTCGTTTTCGGCTAACTTGGCCTGCGGCGGAGTGGGCACACTGGCCTCAGCTCGCTACACGAAGGTTTGGTCACCCTCGCGCAACGGCTCCTCAACAGTACTTTGTGCCCCGATCCTGTCACGGCTTGTATCGGGGCTTTTTTTGTCTGTGAATTCGTGCACGCCTCTATTTGTAGGAGCTGGCTTGCCAGCGAAAAACCTGAGGGCACCGCGTACATTCAGGATGCCGCGTCATCGTTAGCGTCCTTCGCGAGCAAGCTCGCTCCTACAGGCGATCAACGATGACGCGGTCTAGCGTTGCAACACCAGAATCCGCGACAACAACTCATCGCGATCCACGTAGCAGCCCTGGAAATGCCGGGCGCCGGTGGCGGGGTCGAAGGCGTTGCGGGCGTGCAGGGTGCGGCGGTTGTCGAAGCACCATAGCTCACCGGGGTTGAGCCGCTGGATCAGGCGAAAGCGCGGCTCGCGGGTCATGCCGATGAACCGCCGATAGGCCCGATACAGCTTGGGCATCTGCTCCACCGATGTGTCGAACGCCCCGCGCAGAAAGTTCGCCATGCGTATTTCCGTGACCCGTCCCAGCGCATCCAGGGCAATGATCGGCGCCAGGCAGCGGTAGTCGCTGTGGCGGTCCTTGTTGCGAAACTCCACCGCAATTTCACACAGGCTGCGGAAGGCCTCGGGATCCTCCTCGCGCAACGCCTCGGCAATCGCAAAACCGTCGACGAAAATACTTTCGCCACCCTCGGCGTCATTCACCAGGCAATGCAGGAATTGCAGGCCGGGTTGCAGCTCGCGGGTCGGCAGGTCGGTGTGCAGCGGCAGGTTGAAGGCAGTGTAGGCATTGCTGTCGGCATCGGCTTTGGATTGCACGTTGAACAACACGCCGAAATTGCTCTCGCGGATAAACGAAATACGCTGTGCGATCAGCTTCAACGAACCCGGTTCAGTGGGCACGCCACGGACCTGGGTCAGGCCGGTGTCGCGCACCGCCAGCAGCCAATGCAACAGGGCCCGGTCGTCATGCATCAGTGCCGCGTAATCGAACGCCGGTATCTGCAGATCGCTGTGCCATAAGTGCGCGCGGGGCTTGGCCGCCAGTCGTTCGCCGCGCGATTCGTTGTCATAGGCGTGGGCGCGCAGCCAACCGGCGTCGAAATGGCTGAGATGGCCGTCCTGCCAATCGATGCGCAGGCAGCCGTCGGTGTCGATATAGGCCGCGTTTGGCGCCAGGTCCGGCGCAGCGTCGACGATCTCGAACAGCTGTTCGCGAGTGACGCTGTAGACGCAATCGGCACACGGGCAATTGTCCCGCAGCCAGACGTGGTGGAACGGGCTGATCCGGCGATCGGCCCACTCGATCAGCACGCGGTCGGTGAGGTTCTGCACGCCATTGAGCGCGCTGATCAACGGGTAAGTACGGAAATCGGCAACGGCGGCAGCGGTGTTCATGACGGCTCCTTGGGATGGGTGGGATTAACGGGCGGGTGGCAGGGCAATGACCCGGCCGATATAAGCGGGAACGGGCAAATCGGTCTGCTCGGCGATGATCCCTTGCAGGCGCTCCAGGGTCGCTGCAGTGAAAGGCGCGGAACGTGGCCCGGCGAGGTCGACGTGCAGCAGCATCTGTTCGTTGCCGGCCAGTTCCTGTGGCTCACCGACGCGGTGCAGGCTGTGGTAGAGGTGCAGGCGTTTGCTGTCGTGGCCGATGATCTGGGTGTGCACTTCGACCTCGGTGTCGAGCTTCACTTCGTGCAGGTAGTTGAGGTGCAGTTCCAGGGTGAACAGCGAATGGCCGGTGGCTTCGCGGCTGTTGCTGTCCATGCCCAGGCGGTCCATCAGGGCGTCGGTGGCGTAGCTGAAAATCAGCAGGTAAAAGGCATCGCGCAGATGGCCGTTGTAGTCGACCCAGTCGGGGATGATGGTGGTTTGGTAGGTGGTGAGGGTGGGCATGTCATCAAATCCTGAAGTCATGAGTACCTGTAGGAGCTGGCTCCCGCTTGCGGCTTGCCGGCGAATGGGGCGACACGGTGTGACAGGTACACCGCTTTCGCTGGCAAGCCGCAAGCGGGAGCCAGCTCCTACAAAGGCATACGGTGTTTAGTCGGCGAAAGCCATCCCATGCTTCTCTTTGGTGCTCTTCACCGCCTCCAGCACCGCCAGCAGGCAATCATCACGATAGCGCTCCAGCGCCGAAATGCTGTGCTGGCCCAGTTGCTGACTGGTGCCGTCGACCACATCGTCGATCAGTTTCTCGGTCAATTCCGGGGCCGGCAGGTAGGTCCAGGGCAGTTGCAGGGCGGGGCCGAACTGCGCCATGAAGTGACGCATGCCGGCATCGCCGCCGGCCAGGGTGTAGGTGAGGAAGGTGCCCATGAACGACCAGCGCAGCCCGGCGCCGAAGCGAATCGCGTCGTCGATCTCACCGGTGGTGGCCACGCCGTCGTTGACCAGGTGCAATGCCTCGCGCCACAGCGCTTCCAGCAGACGGTCGGCAATGAAACCCGGCACTTCCTTGCGCACATGCAATGGGCGCATGCCCAGGGATTCATAGACCTGCATCGCCGCCTGCACCGCTTCGGGCGCGGTGTGCTTGCCGCCGACCACCTCGACCAACGGCAGCAGGTACACCGGGTTGAACGGGTGACCGACCACGCAGCGCTCCGGGTGCGTGGCGCTCTCGTAGAACTCGCTGGGCAACAGGCCCGAGGTGCTGGAGCCGATCAGCGCATTGGGCTTGGCGGCCGCGCTGATTTTGCTGTGCAGTTCGAGTTTCAGTTCGAGGCGTTCCGGCGCGCTTTCCTGGATGAAGTCGGCGTCGCGCACGCACTCCTCGATGGTGGCGACGAAGCGCAGGCGATCCTGTGACGCACCGGGTGCCAGGCCCTGTTGTTCCAGTGCGCCCCAGGCATTGGCCACGCGTTTGCGCAGCGCCGCCTCGGCCCCGGGTGCCGGGTCCCAGGCCACTACATCCAGGCCATGGGCGAGGGCGCGGGAAACCCAGCCGCTGCCGATGACACCGCTGCCCAGGGCAGCGAAGGTTTTGATTTCGGTGATAAAGCTCATGGTGATTTCCTGAAGGGTTCGATGATCTCCTGTAGGAGCCGGCTTGCCGGCGAAGGCGATTGCAGCACCGCAGAAGATGCGGCGAATGTACCGCCCTCTTCGCCGGCAAGCCGGCTCCTACAGGGTTGTGAATAACGGCTTAACCGCGCTGTTTCAGCCCCATCTTCTTGCGTCCTTCCGCCGGGGTCAGGACGCGGGCGCCGAGGCGGCTGAGGATTTCACTGGCGCGCTCGACCAGTTGGCCGTTGGTCGCCAGCACGCCCTTGTCCAGCCAGATGTTGTCTTCCAGCCCGACCCGCACGTTGCCGCCCAGCAGCACCGCCTGCGCGGCCATCGGCATCTGCATGCGACCGATGCCGAAGCCGGCCCACACCGCGTTGGCCGGCAGGTTGTCGACCATCGCCTTCATGGTGGTGGTATCGGCCGGTGCGCCCCACGGGATGCCCAGGCACAGCTGGAACAGCGGGTCGTCGAGCAGGCCTTCCTTGATCATCTGTTTGGCGAACCACAGGTGCCCGGTGTCGAAGATTTCCAGCTCGGCCTTTACGCCCAACTCCTGGATGCGTTTGGCCCCCGCACGCAGTTGGGCCGGGGTCGACACGTAGATGGTGTCGCCGTCGCCGAAATTCAGGGTGCCGCAGTCCAGGGTGCAGATTTCCGGCAGCAGTTCCTCGACATGGGCCAGGCGGGTCAGCGGCCCGACCAGGTCGGTGTTGGGGCCGAACTCCATGGGGTTCTCGCCGGCGCCGATTTCCAGGTCGCCACCCATGCCTGCGGTGAGGTTGACGATAATGTCGACGTCCGCCTCGCGGATGCGCTCCATCACCTCGCGGTACAGCGCCACATCGCGGCTGAACTTGCCGGTTTGCGGGTTGCGCACATGGCAGTGGACCACCGTCGCGCCGGCCTTGGCCGCTTCCACCGCAGCCGCGGCGATCTGTTTCGGGGTGACCGGCACGTGCGGGCTCTTGGCGGTCGTGTCGCCAGCACCGGTGAGTGCGCAGGTGATGATGACGTCGTGGTTCATGGTGCGGTTTCCTTCAGGCGTGAGGGTTCTGTTCGCAGCCCGTGGCGGGCTGCGAAGCGGTGATTCGGGCGATGGTTATTGGCTGGTCAGCTGCAGGTTCTCGGCCGCCGGCTTGCCGTCGAAGGTAGTCACCCCTTCGAGCCAGCGCGCCTTGTCCTGCGGGTGATCCTGGAGCCACTGGCGGGCCGATTCGAGTGCGTCCTTGTGATCGAGCAGCGGCTGCATCATCCGGCTCTCGTCTTCGGCGGTGAACGTCAGGTTGGTCAGCAGGCGGCCGATGTTCGGGCACTTCTCGGCGTAGGTCGGTGCGGTGACAGTCCACACCGTGGCCTTGCCTTCATTCGGGCCGAGGGCGTCGTCGCTGCCGGTGAGGTAGGTCATCTGCACGTTGACGTTCATCGGGTGCGGCGCCCAGCCGAAGAACACCACGGCTTCCTTGCGCCGCACGGCGCGATCCACGGCGGCCAACATGCCGGCCTCACTGGATTCCACCAGCTGGAATTTGCCGAGGCCGAACTGGTTCTTGGCGATCATCGCCTTGATCTGGGTATTGGCGCCGGAGCCGGGTTCGATGCCGTAGATCTTGCCGCCCAGTTCTTTCTCGAATCTGGCGATGTCGGCGAAAGTCTTCAGGCCCTTGTCGGCCAGGTAGGTGGGCACTGCCAGTGTGGCGCGGGCGTCCTTGAGGCTTGGTTCTTCGAGGACGGTGACCTGCTTGGCGTCGACGAACGGGGTGATGGTCTGGGTCATCAGCGGATTCCAGTAGCCGAGGAACAGGTCCAGGCGCTGGTCGCGGATGCCGGCGAAGATGATTTGCTGGGAAGCGCTGGTTTGTTTGGTCTTGTAGCCGAGGCCGTCGAGCAGGACCTGGGTCATGGCACTGGTGGCAATCACGTCGGTCCAGTTCACCACGCCCATGCGTACGTTCTGGCACGCGGCGGGGTCGGCGGCCATGGCGCCGGAACTGAGGAAAGCGGTACCGCTGAGTGCAAGAACACAGCTGCTGATCAGTCGTTTCATGGTGGGATCCTCGGCAGTTCGTTATTGTCGGTTCCGGCGTCTGTCGCGCCGGTGATGCCACGTTACGCAGCTCACCCTCGCAGAAAACGCACTGCGGCGACCAGCTCTTGCACTGCAGCGACCACCGCTCTTGTGTGTCGCCGGCAAGTGGCGTATCACCGTCAGCACGCTACCCGTCCTCCCTGTCAGTCGAGTGCGTTGCATGTCTCAGGATTTCTACTTTCTGCTGATGCCGGGCTTTTCCGCCATTGGCTTCATTTCCGCGATCGAGCCGCTGCGCGTGGCCAATCGCTTTCGCGGCGAGCTGTACCGCTGGCATGTGCTGAGCGCGGACGGTGGGCCGGTGTTGGCCAGTAACGGCATGTCGCTCAACGCCGATGCGGCGCTGGAGCCTTTGAAGAAGGGGGCGACCTTATTAGTGGTTGCCGGCTTCGAGCCGCTGAAGTTCCTCGACCCGGCGCTGGCGCACTGGCTGCGCCGACTCGATCACGACGGGGTGACCCTCGGCGGCATCGACACCGGCAGCGTAGTGCTCGCCGAGACCGGCTTGCTGGACGGCCATCGCGTCACCCTGCACTGGGAGGCGATTGAAGCCTTCAAGGAATCCTATCCGCAGTTGAGCGTGACCCAGGAACTGTTTGAAATCGACCGCCGGCGCATCACCTCGGCCGGCGGTACGGCGTCCATCGATCTGATGCTGGATTTGATCGCCCAGGCCCACGGCCCGGAGCTGGCAATCCAGGTCAGCGAGCAATTCGTCCTCGGGCGCATCCGCCCGCGCAAGGACCACCAGCGCATGCAGGTCGCCACGCGCTACGGCATCAGCAACAAGAAGCTGGTGCAGGTGATCGGCGAGATGGAACAGCACAGCGAGCCGCCGCTGACCACTCTGCAGTTGGCGGACTCGATCAAGGTCACTCGCCGCCAGCTGGAGCGCCTGTTCCGCCTGCACCTCAACGACACCCCAAGCAACTTCTACCTGCGCCTGCGCCTGGAAAAAGCCCGGCAACTGCTGCGCCAGACTGACATGAGCGTGCTGGAAGTGAGCATTGCTTGCGGGTTTGAATCACCGTCGTATTTCACCCGCAGCTATCGGGCCAGGTTTGCCCGCTGTCCGCGGGAAGATCGACGGACTGCGCAGGCCTAGAATTCTGTAGGAGCCGGCTTGCCGGCGAAGGCGGTGTGTCAGGCGCACCGCGGTGTCGCCATCGCTGGCAAGCCAGCTCCTACAGGTTTGCGGTGAATGCAGATCTTGTGACCAGCCGCAGATTTTGTAGGAGCCGGCTTGCCGGCGAAGGCGGTGTGCCTGACACACCGAGGTGTCTGAATCGCTGGCAAGCCAGCTCCTACAGATTCTGCGGTGAATGCAGATCTTGTGACCGGCCGCAGATTTTGTAGGAGCCGGCTTGCCGGCGAAGGCGGTGTGTCAGGCACACCGCGGTGTCGCCATCGCTGGCAAGCCAGCTCCTACAGATTCTGCGGTGAATGCAGATCTTGTGACCAGCCGCAGATTTTGTAGGAGCCGGTTTGCCGGCGAAGGCGGTGTGTCAGGCGCACCGCGGTGTCGCCATCGCTGGCAAGCCAGCTCCCACAGGTTTTGCAGTGAATGCAGATCTTGTGACCGGCCGCAGATTTTGTAGGAGCCGGCTTGCCGGCGAAGGCGGTGTGTCAGGCGCACCGCGGTGTCGCCATCGCTGGCAAGCCAGCTCCTACAGTTGATTGGTTACTTCTTCAGCAGTGCCGCACACGCCGTCTTGTACGCCTCATGCTGATACTTGTTCAGCGTCGCCGGCAGCTCACCGCCCTGTTTCTTGGCCTGGGCGGTGATGGTCTGTGGCGACAGCAGGGTCACCTCGCAGCCGTCGAGCAACTGCAGGACTCCTTCGATCTTGAAGGTGGTCGGGCCACCGGCGAACTCGCCTTTCTTGCTGCGCTTCTTGATCGCAATGCGGTCGATGGAATTTTCCCGCACGAAGGACGCCACCTGCGCGGCGAACAGTTTGACGTTGGCGGCGTCTTCATCGTCCTCCAGCGCGATTTTCTTGGTAGTGAGAGCGAGGTGGCCGAGGGTGGAGCCGTCGAGGGAGGCCACGGCGATGATCGCTTCGCTGCCTTTGATTTCAATGCCGCAGAGTTTCATGGAGTCGCCTTTGAGTCGGTGAGAGTGGGTGTTACAGGGTGGTCGACTGCCCACGTCGATCCACCTCCGAGACCTTGAATTGTTGCAGGCGGGTCTTCAGCCAGCGCCCGGCCTTGCCCAGGGGGCGTTGCCTGGCCCAGAGCAAATCGACGGCGACGTGCCAGTCGGTATTGGGATAGGCGTCCAGTTGCAATTCGACCAGTTCGCCGCTGGCCAGTTCACGCTGGATCAACTGCCGGGGCAGCGTCGCCCAGCCCAGGCCGGCGCGGACCATGTCCATCAACGCCAGGTAGTTCTCTGCCTGCCAGATGCGCGTGGAACGCAGGTACTCGCTGCTGGGTAGCTTCTCGGCGTGCGCGCTGAAGGCCAGGCGTCGATGTTGGTGCAAGTCATCAAAGCTCACGCACCGCAGTTGTGCCAGTGCGTGGCCAGGGTGGCAGACGTGCAGCATGATCAGTTTGCCCAGTTGCTGGAACTCCAGTTCCGCCGGATAGCCGGGCTGGGAAAAGGCAATCCCCAGCACCGCCTGACCCTTGGCGACCAGTTCGCTGACGTCGCCATACACCGGGTGGCGAATGATCAGGTCCACATAAGGGAAGGTCTTTTCGAACTCCAGCAGCACCGGCATCAGCGCGTTGTAGGGCGTTTCAATGGCCAGCGCCAGGCTTGGCTCCTGCACATCGGACAAACAATCGGCATGGGCCTGCAAAGTCAGGCAGCGCTCCAGCACGGCCTGCGCCTGCAGCAGCATCTTGTGCCCGGCGGCGGTCAGCAGCGGACTGCGGTTGGAGCGGTCGAACAGCTCCACGCCGAGGTCCGCTTCGAGGTTGGCAATGGCCACGCTGACCGTCGACTGGGTCTTGCCCAGCTTGCGCGCCGCCGCCGAAAACGAGCCGCTGTGCACCGCCTGGACGAACATTTGCAACTGATCCAGCGAGAACTGCATCGACGCGCCCTCATCGTCAGGTCCATCGGAAAAAACGATGGTTGCTCATTTGCTCCATCGTTTACAAGCACAGAGTATCCAGATCGACGTCACCCAGCCTGTGGATGCCGCAGGACCACAACAAAAAATCAGTACCTCAGGAGACATGCGCTATGAGCACTTCACAGGTTCATCCGGTGGACGAAGTCCTGCCGATCCGGCAACTGGTGACATTTGGCTTGCAACACGTACTGGTGATGTACGCCGGTGCAGTGGCGGTGCCGCTGATTCTTGGCAGTGCACTGGGCCTGACCTCGGCGCAGGTGGTGACGTTGATCAATGCCAACCTGCTGACCTCCGGTATCGCGACCATGATCCAGACCCTGGGTTTCTGGAAGTTCGGCGCACGCCTGCCGTTGATCCAGGGTTGCTCGTTCATCGCCCTGGCGCCGATGATCATGATCGGCAAGGAGTTCGGGCTGACGGAGGTGTTCGGCGCGGTCATCGCAGCGGGCGCCATCACCATTGCCCTGGCGCCGATCTTCAGTCGCTTGCTGCGGTTTTTCCCCCCGGTGGTGATCGGCAGCCTGATCACCATCATCGGCATTTCGCTGATGCCCGCCGCGGCGATCTGGCTCGGCGGTGGCAACCCCGATGCCGCAGACTTCGGTGCCCCGGCCAATCTGTTGCTGGGCCTGGCGACGGTCGCGGTGACCCTGGTGATCTACGCCAAATTCTCCGGCTTCATCGGCAACCTCAGCGTGCTCATCGGCCTGCTGGTGGGCAGCCTGATTGCTGCCGCTTGCGGCATGACCCACTTCGCCCAGGTCGGCAGCGCCGCCTGGTTCGAACTGAGCCCGCCGATGGCGTTCGGCATGCCGCAGTTCTCGCTGATGCCGATTCTGGTGATGACCCTGGCGATGCTGGTGATCATGGCCGAGACCACCGGCAACTGCCTGGCCATCGGCAAACTGACCGGCAAACCGACGACCCAGCAGACCCTCGGCAACGCGTTCCGCGCCGACGGCCTGTCGACCATGCTCGGCGGACTGTTCAACAGCTTCCCCTATAACGCCTTTACCCAGAACACCGGACTGATTGCCCTTTCCAACGTCAAGAGCCGCTACGTCGTGGCCTCGGCGGGAGCAATCATGGTGCTCATGGGTTTGTTCCCGAAACTCGGCGCGCTGATTGCGGCGGTGCCGACACCGGTGCTCGGCGGCTGCGCCATCGTCATGTTTGGCATGACCACGGTGGCTGGGATCCAGGAGTTGTCGCGGGTGCCATTCGAAGGCACGCGCAACGGCATCATCGTTGCCGTGTCGGTCAGCGTCGGGGTCCTGCCGATGTCGTTTCCGGCGCTGTTCGAGCATGCCAGCGGCACCCTCAAGCTGATTCTCGAAAGCGGCATCTTCCTCGGTGCGATCACCGCGATCGTCCTCAACGTTCTGCTCAACCCGCAACGCCCTCAAGGCGAATCACTCGCACAGGGCGCCGAAGTCACTGACTGAAAAAAACCTGGCCCCGACCCCTCCGGGAACGGGCCTGATAAAAACTATAAGGAAATCCCATGACTGCTTTTACTGCTGTTGTACCGGCTGGCATCACCGACCTCGACCTGCAACTGCTGCGTCGCTCCATCGAACTGGCAGAAGAGGCCAAGGGGCGCGGGCGACATCCGTTCGCCGCGCTGGTGGCCGATGGCGAGGGCAATGTGGTCGCCGCCGCCGGCAATAACTCCATGCCGCCGGAAGGCGATCCGACCCAGCACGCCGAACTCGCCGCGGCGGCGCAGGCCGCGAAAAAGTTGAGCCCGGCCGAATTGGCTCAATGCACCCTCTACACCAGTGCCGAGCCGTGCTGCATGTGCGCCGGGGCCATTTACTGGACGGGGATCGGCCGGGTGGTTTACGCGTTGTCGGAGCACGCCTTGCTCGGTCTCACCGGTGATCACCCGGAAAACCCGACGTTCTCGTTGCCGTGTCGCGAAGTGTTTGCCCGTGGTCAGCGGCAGATCCCGACCTTCGGCCCGATGCTTGAAGAGGAGGCGGCGAAGGCGCACCAGGGCTTCTGGAAATGAGCGGCGGGGTGTCGATCCATATCGTCGATGTTGCCAGTGGCAAGGTCGCGCAGGGTTTGCAGGTGAGCATCGGGCGCCTGGGCGAGGCGCCGCTGTACCAGGGTGCGATCGACGCCCAGGGGCTGCTGCCGGACTTGCAATGGATGGCCGAAGCCTTCACCCCGGGCCCCTATGAGGTGTGTCTGCAGGTGGCGCGGTTCTATCGGGATTCGGGGGCAGTGCTGCCGGCGATTCCGTTTCTCGATGAACTGGTCTATCGCTTCGGCCTCGATGACCGCAACCAGCACTACCACCTGCCGTTTAAGCTGACAGCCTGGGGTGTCTCGTGTTTTCGCGGCGGCGCCTGAGTTGAACGCGATTGCGCAGCCTCACTCCTGCGCAATCGACTCGAGGAACTCTGACCGTTCGTCGTTCTTGTTCGCCAGGCAATCGTTCTGGTCGATGGTAAAACCCTTGCTGCCGGGGGCAGCAGGGAAGGGTGAAATGGCGCAGTCGGCATCGCGGGACTTGATCCACAGCTGCTCGGCGGCTTGCAGCTTGGCCGTAACGTCAGCCGCCTGCGCCTTGTTGCTCGCCTGACTCTGGACCCGCTCCAACAAACCCTGAAAGTTTTCCTTGAGCAACTGCTCGGCGGTGGTTTTGTTGTACGTCGCGCATTCCAGGGTCTGGACGTCGTTTTCCACCGCATCGCACGGCGTGTTGTCAGCCTCTTCAGCCGCCTGTACGCCGGTCGCTATCAATGCCAACGCGAGGAAGATCGATTTCATTGCCGCCGTCCTATCCAGTGAAACAGCCAGTGATGCCGCGGATTCTGGCGCAAGCGCCGACTAAAGAACAGCCGGGCAAATCAGCTGCATCCCGACCCTTTGTCGCGGATTGACGCTTTCGGCAAACCCCCTGTCGTTTTTGCACCCGGGCGCCCCGGCACCGAGGCATATGCTGGCCCCAAAGCGCCGGCAGACGATTCGGCGCATGAATCGCCAATAAGGGGACAGCCTGATGAGCCCAGCCGAACTGCACGCCGACAGCATCGTTATCGACGGGCTGATCATTGCCAAGTGGAACCGAGAGCTGTTTGAAGACATGCGCAAAGGCGGCCTGACCGCGGCCAACTGCACCGTGTCGGTGTGGGAAGGGTTCCAGGCCACCGTCAACAACATCGCTGCCAGCCAGAAACTGATTCGCGAGAACAGCGACCTGGTGATGCCGGTGCGCACCACCGCCGACATCCGCAAGGCCAAGGAGCAGGGCAAGACCGGCATCCTCTTCGGCTTCCAGAATGCCCACGCCTTCGAAGACCAGATCGGCTATGTCGAGGTGTTCAAGCAGCTCGGCGTTGGCATCGTACAGATGTGCTACAACACCCAGAACCTGGTGGGCACCGGCTGCTACGAGCGTGACGGCGGGCTGTCGGGCTTCGGTCGCGAGATCGTCGCCGAGATGAACCGCGTCGGCGTCATGTGCGACCTGTCTCACGTCGGCTCCAAGACCTCCGAAGAGGTCATCCTCGAATCGAAAAAACCGGTCTGCTACTCCCACTGCCTGCCGTCGGGGCTCAAGGAGCACCCGCGCAACAAGTCCGATGAAGAGCTGAAGTTCATCGCCGACCACGGCGGTTTCGTCGGCGTGACCATGTTCGCGCCATTCCTCGCCAAGGGCATCGACTCGACCATCGACGACTACGCCGAAGCCATCGAGTACGTGATGAACATCGTCGGCGAAGACGCCATCGGCATCGGCACCGACTTCACCCAGGGCCATGGCCAGGACTTCTTCGAATACCTGACCCACGACAAGGGCTACGCCCGCCGCCTGACCAGCTTCGGCAAGATCATCAACCCGCTGGGCATCCGCACCGTGGGCGAGTTCCCCAACCTCACCGAAACCCTGCTCAAGCGCGGTCACCCGGAGCGGGTGGTGCGCAAGATCATGGGCGAGAACTGGGTGAATGTTCTCAAGGACGTTTGGGGCGAATAAGCCGCCACGCCGCTGAATCCTTTCCCGCTGCCCTGCGCGCAGCGGGCAACAACACAATTTTTCTGGAGTTGAGTTTCCATGGCCAAGATCGCCCCGCAATTGCCTATCGAAGTCGACAGCGAGACCGGTGTCTGGACCTCCGATGCCCTGCCGATGCTGTACGTGCCAAGGCACTTCTTCGTCAACAACCACATGGGCATCGAGGAAGTGCTGGGCGCCGACGCCTACGCTGAAATCCTCTACAAGGCCGGCTACAAATCCGCCTGGCACTGGTGCGAGAAAGAAGCTGAATGTCACGGCCTGGAGGGCGTCGCGGTGTTCGAGCACTACATGAAGCGCCTGTCGCAACGCGGCTGGGGCCTGTTCAAGATCCAGGACATCGACCTCGATAAAGGCACCGCCAGCGTCAAGCTCGAACACTCGGCATTCGTCTATGTGTACGGCAAGGTCGGGCGCAAGGTCGACTACATGTTCACCGGCTGGTTTGCCGGGGCCATGGACCAGATCCTGCAAGCGCGCGGCAGCCAGATCCGCACTGTGGCCGAACAAGTCTACGGTGGCTCCGAAGAGGGTCACGAAGACGGCTTGTTCACCGTCAAGCCGTTGTAAGTCGAGGACCCGGCCATGGCTTTCGAAGCAATGTTCCAGCCGATCCAGATCGGCAAACTGACCATCCGCAACCGCGTGCTCAGCACCGCGCACGCCGAGGTCTATGCCACTGACGGCGGTATGACCACCGACCGTTACGTGAAGTACTACGAAGAGAAAGCCAAGGGCGGGATCGGCCTGGCGATTTGCGGCGGCTCCTCGGTGGTGGCCATCGACAGCCCGCAGGAGTGGTGGAGCTCGGTGAACCTGTCCACCGACCGGATCATCCCGCACTTCCAGAACCTCGCCGACGCCATGCACAAGCATGGCGCCAAGATCATGATCCAGATTACCCACATGGGCCGTCGCTCGCGTTGGGACGGCTTCAACTGGCCGACCCTGATGTCGCCGTCCGGTATCCGTGAACCGGTACACCGCGCCACTTGCAAGACCATCGAGCCGGAAGAAATCTGGCGGGTGATCGGCAACTACGCCCAGGCCGCGCGCCGGGCCAAGGCCGGTGGTCTCGATGGTGTGGAACTGTCGGCGGTGCACCAGCACATGATCGACCAGTTCTGGAGCCCGCGGGTCAACAAGCGTACCGACGAATGGGGCGGTACCTTCGAAGGCCGCATGAAGTTCGGCCTCGAAGTGCTCAAGGCGGTACGTGCCGAGGTGGGCGACGATTTCTGCGTGGGCATCCGCCTGTGCGGTGACGAGTTCCACCCGGACGGTCTGTCCCATGAAGACATGAAGCAGATCGCCAAGTACTACGACGACACCGGCATGCTCGATTTCATCGGTGTGGTCGGCTCGGGTTGCGACACCCACAACACCCTGGCCAACGTTATCCCCAACATGAGTTATCCACCGGAGCCGTTCCTGCACCTGGCTGCCGGGATCAAGGAAGTGGTCAAGGTCCCGGTGCTGCACGCACAGAACATCAAGGACCCGAACCAGGCCACGCGGATTCTCGAAGGCGGCTACGTCGACATGGTCGGCATGACCCGTGCGCACATCGCCGACCCGCACCTGATCGCCAAGATCAAGATGGGCCAGATCGATCAGATCAAGCAGTGCGTGGGTGCCAACTACTGCATCGACCGCCAGTACCAGGGCCTGGACGTGTTGTGCATCCAGAACGCCGCGACCTCCCGTGAATACATGGGCGTGCCGCACATCATCGAGAAAACCACCGGCGCCAAGCGCAAGGTGGTGGTTGTCGGTGCCGGTCCGGCCGGGATGGAAGCTGCACGCGTCGCCGCCGAACGTGGCCACGACGTGACCCTGTTCGAGAAGAAAGAATTCATTGGCGGCCAGATCACCACGGCCTCTAAAGCGCCGCAGCGCGACCAGATCGCCGGTATCACCCGTTGGTATCAACTGGAACTGGCGCGCCTGAAAGTCGATCTGCGCCTGGGCGTGGCGGCGGATGCGCCGACCATCATGGACCTGCGTCCGGATGTGGTAGTGCTCGCCGTTGGCGGTCATCCGTTCCTCGAGCAGAACGAACACTGGGGCGCGAACGAAGGCCTGGTGGTCAGCAGCTGGGACGTGCTCGACGGCAAAGTGGCGCCGGGCAAGAACGTGCTGGTCTACGACACCATCTGCGAGTTCACCGGGATGTCGGTGGCCGACTTCCTGGCAGACAAAGGCAGCCAGGTCGAGATCGTCACCGACGACATCAAGCCGGGCGTGGCCATCGGCGGTACGTCGTTCCCGACCTACTACCGCAGCATGTACCCGAAAGAAGTGATCATGACCGGCGACATGATGCTGGAAAAGGTCTACCGCGAAGGCGACAAGCTGGTGGCGGTGCTGGAGAACGAATACACCGGCGCCAAAGAGGAGCGGGTGGTCGACCAGGTGGTGGTGGAAAACGGCGTGCGTCCCGACGAGCAGATCTACTACGCGCTCAAGGAAGGCTCGCGCAACAAGGGCCAGGTCGACGTCGAAGCGCTGTTCGCGATCAAGCCGCAGCCATGCCTGAGCGAGGCCGGCGACGGCTACTTGCTGTTCCGCATCGGCGACTGCGTGGCCCAGCGTAACGTTCACGCCGCCATCTACGACGCCCTGCGCCTGTGCAAGGATTTCTAAGCACGCTACCTGTAGGAGCGAGCCTGCTCGCGATGGACGTGAACGATGACGCGCAGAGTCTGATTTAACGCGGCGTTCTCAGGTTTTTCGCGAGCAGGCTCGCTCCTACAGGGTATCCGGCAAGACATCCAAGTTGTTAAGCCCGAGATCTTTGGGAGCAACACCAATGTTGAACACCCTTCTTCCAATCCTGTTGTTCGCCGCCCTGGGCCTTGGTGTCCTGGGCGCGCTGCGGCGGGTGAATATGTGGCGCCGTGGCCGAGCCTCGAAGGTCGACCTGCTCGGTGGCCTGCTGGCCATGCCCAAGCGCTACATGGTCGACCTGCACCACGTGGTCGCCCGCGACAAATACATCGCCAATACCCACGTAGCCACAGCCGGTGGCGCGGTGGCGTCGATCGTCCTGGCGATCATCGTCCACGGCTTCGGCCTGCATAACCGCTGGCTCGGCTACGCCCTGTTGCTGATGACGGTGGTGATGTTCGTTGGCGCAATCTTCGTCTACCTGCGTCGGCGCAATCCGCCTGCGCGCCTGTCGAAAGGCCCGTGGATGCGCTTGCCGAAAAGCCTGCTGGCGTTCTCGGCGTCGTTCTTCGTGCTGACCTTGCCGGTGGCGGGGATTCTTCCGGAGCATTTTGGCGGCTGGCTACTGGCGGCGATTCTCGGCATTGGCGTGCTGTGGGGCGTGTCCGAGTTGTTCTTCGGCATGACCTGGGGCGGGCCGATGAAGCACGCCTTCGCCGGTGCCTTGCACCTGGCCTGGCACCGTCGTGCCGAACGTTTTGGCGGTGGTCGTTCAACGGGTCTTAAACCGCTTGACCTGAACGACCCTCAAGCCCCCTTGGGCGTGGAAAAGCCCAAGGATTTTACCTGGAACCAACTGCTCGGCTTCGACGCCTGCGTGCAGTGCGGTAAATGCGAAGCGGCGTGCCCGGCGTTCGCCGCCGGCCAACCGCTGAACCCGAAAAAACTGATTCAGGACATGGTGGTCGGCCTGGCCGGTGGCTCCGACGCCAAGTTCGCCGGCAGCCCGTATCCTGGAAAAGCCATCGGCGAACACGCCGGCAATCCGCACCAGCCAATCGTCAACGGCCTGGTGGACGCCGAGACCCTGTGGTCGTGCACCACCTGCCGCGCCTGCGTCGAGGAATGCCCGATGATGATCGAGCACGTCGATGCCATCGTCGACATGCGCCGCCATCTGACCCTGGAAAAAGGCGCGACGCCAAACAAGGGCGCCGAAGTCCTGGAAAACCTGATCGCCACCGACAACCCGGGCGGCTTTGCCCCGGGCGGGCGGATGAACTGGGCGGCGGACTTGAACCTCAATCTCATGAGCGAAAAGAAAGCCACCGACGTGCTGTTCTGGGTCGGCGACGGCGCCTTCGACATGCGCAACCAGCGTACCTTGCGCGCCTTCGTCAAAGTGTTGAAAGCAGCAAAAATCGACTTTGCCGTGCTCGGTCTCGAAGAGCGCGACAGCGGTGACGTCGCCCGACGCCTGGGCGACGAAGCGACCTTCCAGATGCTCGCCAATCGCAATATCCAGACCCTGGCCAAGTACCGCTTCAACCGCATCGTCACCTGCGACCCGCACAGTTTCCATGTGCTGAAAAACGAGTACGGCGCCTTCGACGGCAACTACCTGGTGCAGCACCACAGCACCTACATGGCGGAAATCATCGATGCCGGCGCACTCAATCTCGGCCAGCACAAAGGCGACAGCGTGACCTACCACGACCCGTGCTACCTCGGCCGCTACAACGGCGAATACGAGGCGCCGCGCCAGGTGCTGCGCGCCCTTGGGATCGAGGTCAAGGAAATGCAACGCTCCGGTTTCCGCTCGCGCTGCTGTGGCGGCGGTGGCGGTGCGCCGATCACCGACATTCCGGGCAAACAACGGATCCCCGACATGCGCATGGAAGACATCCGCGAGACCGGTGCCGAGCTGGTGGCGGTGGGTTGTCCACAGTGCACGGCGATGCTCGAAGGGGTGGTCGAACCGCGACCCTTGATCAAGGACATTGCCGAGCTGGTGGCCGATGCGTTGCTTGAGGACGCCGCCCCCGCCAAGGCACCGACCAAGCGCGAACCTGCGGAGGTGCATTGATGAGCGAGATTATCCGTCGCGATCCGCGAGCCGAATGGATCGCCCGCAACCGCCTGCACCCGCTGCACGCGGCCATGCAGCCGGCGCAACACAGCTGGATGGGGCCGAACGGAGTGATCCGCAAGAACCCCCATGGCATGGGTTTTATCGGCCCCAACGGCCTCAAGCGCATTGACCGCAGCGGCGCCCAGCAAGGCGGCACGGTCAAGCGCACGGCGGCGGCCGAGGTGCAATTGCCGTTGCATCAGGTGCCAGCCCCGGCGTTCTACATCTGCGTGGTGCCGGACATGGTCGGCGGCCGCTTGAGCAGCCACGACCGCGACCTGCTGGGCCTGGCTCATCAATTGGCCGGCAACGACGGCGCGGTGCTGGTGGTGCTGTTTGGCGAGCACAAGGAAACCACCTTCGCTACCGCCGGTGTCGACCACGTGCTGACGCTGGAAGGCGAAGAATTCAACGGTTATGCACCGGAGCAACGGGTCCAGGGCCTGCGGGCTGTGGATAACCAGTTCAGCCCGCGTCACTGGCTGCTACCCGACAGTCGCAGTGGCGGTGGCGAACTGGGTCGGCGCTTTGCCGCCGCCCTCGGTGAACGCCCGGCCACCCGGGTCTGGCAGGTCAAGGATCAGGCCTGCATCGGCCGTGCTGGTGCGGGCTTGCAGGACCTGGCGCGGCCACTGGCGCGCTTGATCCTCGGCGCCGTCGAATGTGCCGAACCGGTCAGCGAAACCCGTCACGAAGCCTTGCCGGTGGAGTTATCCACAAGCGTCGCGCGCAGTCTGTCGCGGATCGAGGATCTGGGCGCGGTGGCGGTGGACCCGGGGGCGATTCCGATGGCCGAGGCCGAGTTCATCTTCTCGGGCGGCAACGGCGTCAAGGACTGGGAGCTGTTCCATCAGACCGCCGCGGCCCTGGGCGCTACCGAAGGCGCCTCGCGGGTGGCGGTGGACGACGGTTTCATGGCCCGTGATCGGCAGGTCGGCGCGTCCGGTACCTGGGTCACCGCGCGCGTGTATGTGGCGGTGGGGATTTCCGGGGCGATCCAGCACCTGCAGGGCATCGGTGCCTGCGACAAGGTGGTGGCGATCAACCTCGATCCGGGCTGCGACATGGTCAAGCGCGCCGACCTGTCGGTGATCGGCGAGAGCAGCGAAATTTTCCACGCCTTGATCGCGGCGGTGGCGGCTTACCGCAACGACGCCAAGCGCGATGCGGCTTAAGGAAAGGAAGGGGTCATGAGTACTAAAGTCATCAGCCTGGTCTCCATCGGCGCCCACCCGACCTCCGGCCGGCCGCGTCGCGCCGATCAGGATGCGCGGGCGGTCGAACTCGGCCTGCAACTGGCCGGCGACAACCTGCAAGTGCTGCACGCTGGCGACACCGCCGAACCGGCGCTGCGCGCCTACCTGGGCATGGGCCTGGAGCAGTTGCATGTGCTGGAGCAACCGGCGGGTGCCGATGCTTTGCCATCGCTGACCGACTACCTGCGTGGGGCAGGTGCTCAGGTGGTGCTCACCGGCAGCCAAGCGGAAACCGGCGAAGGCTCGGGCATGTTGCCGTTCCTGCTTGCGGAAAACCTCGGCTGGCCGCTGGTGGTGGGGCTGGCCGAGGTCGAGTCGATCGACGGCAACTCGGCCCTGGTGCTGCAAGCCTTGCCACGGGGCCAGCGACGCCGTCTGAAGGTGCGCCTGCCGTTTCTGGCAACTGTGGACAACGCCGCGCCCAAGCCTCGGCAGAGCGCCTACGGCCCGGCGCGTCGGGGTGTGCTGCAGGCCCATGAAGTCGAAGTGCTGGACGACGAACTGCTCGCCAGCGCCACCCTGCAACCGGCCAAGCCGCGGCCCAAGCGCCTGAAGGTGATCAAGGCCAAGAGCGGCGCAGATCGGATGAAAGCCGCCACGGCCAAGGCCAGCGGCGGCGGGGGCCAGGTGCTCAAGGGTGTCAGCGCCGAAGAGGGCGCCCAGGCGATTCTCAAGCTGCTGATCGAAGAAGGCGTGGTGCGCTGACGGCGATGGCAACACTAGCAGAACTGCTAGTGTTGCTTTCAGACGCTGTTTGCTAGCGTGGTCTGCATCCGAGACGCCCTGTGGGGCGCCTTGATCGATGTGAGGCCAGATGATGAACTTTTCTGCCAATCACCCGCGTTCCCCCGTCACTCCACCGGCGGCCTTGCACACCCTGCTGCTGGCCACCGACCTGCAGCAATCCATCCTCGCCGAACTCGACCGCACCGGCCCCAATCAGCTCGCCTACAGCGCCTATGGCGTGCCCAGCAGCCAGCGTCCGCCTGGAGCCAGCCTTGGCTTCAATGGACAACTGCGCGAGCGTTCTACCGGTTGGTATCACCTGGGTAATGGGCATCGGGTCTATAACCCGGTGTTGATGAGGTTTCATAGCCCGGATCGGTTGAGTCCGTTTGGCAAGGGGGGGATCAATGCTTATGCGTATTGCCAGGGCGATCCGATCAACTTCAACGATCCAACGGGGAGGTATCTGCGCGCCGCCGCCAATGTCGCTATTAATGCCTTTTCCACCGCTCTAGAGGTCAGTGTGGCCTATCAACGGTCCTGGTCAGTTGCTCTCAATCTGGAACTTCTCGCCAACGCGTTTACGGTGGCCCCAGCAGTCGGCGGGACTTTGCGCAGCTTTCAAGTTAGCGTCGCGGGTGCAGCCCTGAATTTTACAGGGGCTGCGATGCAGCTAGCAGGGGTGGCGTCCGGATCCTTTGTAGCAAACGCTGGTATCACGTTGTCTACTGCCGGGATTGGCTACAGAGTTTTTTCAGCTGGTCGTGAGCTTTATAGAAAAGGCGAACTTTGGAAAAGGGTTAAAGATAACTTCTGGAATATGCTTGGGTCTCCGCCGCCACCCAGAACCTCGACGACTGCTGCTCCGACCTCGCCTCCGGCGCCTGCTACGAGAGATCTACCTTTGCAGCAGACTTCGATTGAAATGGATGGTTTATCGCGCACCTCTGCAGGCGCGAACCCAGCATCCGGTTTCATCCTTGCACGTCGGGCTAGCGATATACGTATTGGTGGGTGAGGTTACCCACAATCCCTGTGAGCGCTTCTGTGGATAACATGTTCACCCCTTGCTGCACCCCATGCGCAGCAAGCCCTGCAAGCCCTTGTACGAAAAACAACCACCTTGAGTGGTTGTTTTTTCGAGGGTTTTTCGGTGAACAAGAGGTCCAACGCTTTCAAACTTGCCCCCAATCTCTGTTGGCGCTTCTGTGGACAAGTTGTTTGCTGTCGGCTGTAGACCATGTAAAACGTGGCCTGCAAGGATTTGGTCAATAACTAACCAGATTGCGTATTTCCTAGGTGTTTTTCCTCTGGAACCCACAATTTTCCTAGCCTGGAGTGAGTTTTCCACACCAGGTCGCCGCGTTGCTCAACTTGCCCCCAAAGTCTGTTGGCGGTTCTGTGGATAAGGTGTTCGCGATCCTCTATAGGCCTTTAAAAACGTGGCTTGAAGAGGATTGATCAAAAAACATACAGCTGCGTGTGAAAACCGCTCATTTGAATAAGTCACGGTTTTTATTGGCATTGTGTGGAAAAAATCATCGAAGGATCCACAGTTGCCCACATTTGCTGTGGGCGGAGGTGTGGATAAGTTGTTTGCGGATCGTTGCAGGCCCTGTCCGGCATGGCCGGACAGGTGATTGGTCGAAATTCGTACAGCTTAGCTGCTGACAGCAACACCCTTCAGATACGGCGCCGGCTCCGCCCCCAGGTTATGCAACATCCGCCCACTGTACCAATCGATAAAGTTCACCACGCCAAACTCATAGGTCTTGGAGTAAGGCCCAGGCTGGTAGGCGGTGGAGTTGATGCCGCGCTGGTTCTCTTCCGCCAGGCGACGGTCCTGGTCGTTGGTGGCGTCCCACACCTTGCGCATGCGCTCGACGTCGTAGTCCACGCCTTCGACGGCGTCCTTGTGGACGATCCACTTGGTGGTGACCATGGTCTCCTGGGCGCTGATCGGCCACACCGTGAAGACGATGATGTGATCGCCCATGCAGTGGTTCCACGAATGCGGTAAGTGCAGGATGCGCATCGAGCCGAGGTCGGGGTTCTTGATGCGGCCCATGAGCTTGGCGCAGCCTTGCTTGCCGTCCATGGTCATCGACACGGTGCCCTTGAGCAGCGGCATGCGCACGATGCGGTTACGCAGGCCGAAGCTGGCGTGGGCGTACGGGATCTTCTCGGCCTCCCAGGCAGCGGCGGAGGCGGCCACGTGATCCTTGAACGCCTGGTCGGCGCGGGGGTCGGTGACGTCGTCCCACTCCAGCAGGGTTTTCAGCAATTCCGGGTGCGAGGCGTTGCAGTGGTAGCACTCGCGGTTGTTTTCCAGCACCAGTTTCCAGTTGGCCTTTTCCATCAAGGTGGTGGTAATTGCCACCTTGGTGTTCTCCATGTCGTAGGGTTCCATGTAGTGGTTCAGCGTCGACAGGAAATCATCGATCGCAGGCGGATTTTCCGCCAGGCTGACGAAGATGTAGCCGCCGGCGGTTTTCACATTCACCGGCTTGAGGCCGTACTGCTTCATGTCGAAGTCGTCGCCCATCTCGGTGCCGGCGAACAGCAGGCGCCCGTCGAGTTCGTAGGTCCACTGGTGGTAGTGGCAGACCAGCTTGGCGACCTTGCCCTTCTCACTGGTACACAGACGCGAACCGCGGTGCCGGCAGACGTTGTGGAAGGCATGCACCACACCCTCGGCGCCGCGAATCACGATGATCGGGTTCTTGCCGATCTGCAGGGTCAGGTAGTTGCCCTTGGTCGGGATCTCGCAGGTCATGCCGGCGATCAACCACTCCTTCTGGAAGATCTCCTGCATGTCGATATCGAACAGGCGCTCGTCACTGTAGAACGGCTGCGGCAACGAGAAGGTGCGCTCGCGTTCCTGAAGCATCTGCGCGGTGGCCTTGCGTGCGGGTTCCAGCGGATCGCCCAGGCTGATTTTTGCGGTGACGTCCATCGATGTGATCCTCAAGGCCATTCTGTGTGGCCGGCGAAAGTGGCTAATCAGGTGTACTGCTGTGGAATGCTACGCAAGGTGTAAGTGTGGTGTCTTGGTATGGGGCGAGTGTGGGGCCGGCGCGGGCCAGAACCTTATCCATGGGCGACATGGTGCAATCTGTTCCCGACGCGCAAGCCCCGGTGGTTGGGGGCTGGTCGCGATAAGCATGTGAATGTCGCAGATAGGTAAACGGGCGGTTCGCGCTATACGCAGAATCGCCAACATGAGGCCGACAGTCGGCCGTGGAGATCAGCATGTCCAACAGCTTCCTGAACCCGGTAACCACCCAGACCTGGGCCAATGGCCGACACATTGTCCGTTGCGTCAAAGTCATCCAGGAAACCTGGGACGTGCGCACCTTCTGCTTCATGGCCGACCAGCCGATCATGTTCTTCTTCAAACCGGGGCAGTTCGTCACCCTGGAGCTGGAGATCGAAGGCCAGCCGATCATGCGTTCGTACACCATTTCCAGCTCGCCGTCGGTGCCCTACAGCTTCTCGGTGACCATCAAGCGGGTGCCCGGCGGCAAGGTTTCCAACTGGCTGCACGACACCCTGCACGAAGGCCAGGAGCTGGCGGTACACGGGCCGGTCGGGCTGTTCAACGCCATCGACTTCCCCAGCCCGAAAGTGCTGTACCTCAGCGGCGGCGTCGGCATCACCCCGTGCATGTCGATGGCCCGCTGGTTCTACGACACCAATGGCAACGTCGACATGACGTTTATCCACAGCGCCCGCTCGCCGAAAGACATCATTTATCATCGCGAACTGGAACACATGGCGTCGCGGATCGATAACTTCAGCCTGCACCTGATCTGCGAGAAGCACGGCCTGGGCGAGCCGTGGGCGGGGTATCGCGGGTACCTGAATCACAAGATGCTGGAACTGATGGTGCCCGACTTCCTCGAGCGCGAAGTGTTCTGCTGCGGCCCAACGCCGTACATGAATGCGGTCAAGCGCCTGCTGGAAAATGCCGGTTTCGACATGAAGCGTTATCACGAAGAATCCTTCGGCGCGACCCCGCCCGAGGCTCGCGCCGATGCGGTGGAGCAAGCCGAGCAGGCGGCCGACGCGCCCGAAGTGGATGCGGCGGATTTGCACGAAGTGGAGTTCACCTCCTCCGGCAAGAGCATTCGCGTGGCCCCCGGCGAGACCGTGCATGCGGCGGCGGCCAAGGTTGGTTTGCTCATCCCCAAGGCCTGTGGCATGGGCATCTGCGGCACCTGCAAGGTACTCAAGCTGGGCGGCGAAGTGGAGATGGAGCACAACGGCGGGATCACCGAGGAAGACGAAGCGGAAGGCTTCATCCTGTCGTGCTGCAGCGTGCCGAAGGGTGATGTGCGGATTGATTATTGAGGTAATCGATATCCCTCTGTAGGAGCGAGCCTGCTCGCGAAGAACCTGAGATCGCCGCGCACATCCAGACAATGCGCGTCATCGTTGACGTCCTTCGCGAGCAAGCTCGCTCCTACAGAGGTTGCGTTTCTTCAGTCAACGAACAGGTCGGGCATAAGCTTTTCTTTGCTCCCCGGCTCAAACCGATAATGCTCAAACTCGCTCACGCCGTTCTCACGCAAGATCTCCTCATCAATCAACAAGCGCCCGGTCAGGCGACGCCCGCTGCTGCTCAGGATCACATGCGCCGCATCAGCCATGATCGCCGGCGTGCGCGCATGTTTGAACGACTCCCGCGAGCCCAGCTGAAACTCGATGGCCGCCGTGGCGATCATGGTTTGCGGCCATAGCGAGTTGACGCTGATCCCGTAGTTCTTGAACTCCTCGCTCATGCCCAGGGTCAGCATGCTCATGCCGTACTTGGTCACGGTGTAGGGGCTGTACTGGGCGAACCACTGGGTGGCCAAATTGAGCGGTGGCGACAGGTTGAGGATGTGCCCGCCGGTTTTTTTCAGATAGGGCAGGGCGGCCTGGCTGCACAGCAGCACGGCGCGGGTGTTGATCTGGTGCATCAGGTCGAAGCGCTTGAGTTCGATGTGCTGGACGCCCGTGAGCTTGATCGCCCCGGCGTTGTTGATCAGCCCATCAATGGCGCCGAAATGCTCAGCGGCCTTGGCCAGCGCTGCGTGCACCGCCAGCTCGTCACGCACGTCCACCTGCAGGGCCAGCGCCTTGCCCCCGGCTGCTTCGACTTCCTCGGCGACACTGAAAATGGTCCCGGGCAGTTTGGCGTGGGGTTCTGCGCTCTTGGCCGCGATCACGATATTGGCCCCGTCCCGCGCCGCGCGCAGGGCAATCTCGCGGCCAATGCCACGGCTGGCGCCGGTGATGAACAGGGTTTTGCCTTGTAGGGACATGCGTGCGCTCCTGATTATTGTTATCTGAGCCGAGGCTCGACAGACAATGTAGACGATGTCTTCAGGTGCGTGCTGTGTAGGAGCGAGCTTGCTCGCGATGGCGTAATCAGATCCAGCATCAATGTTGGCTGAACTACCGCATTCGCGAGCAAGCTCGCTCCTACAGGGGTGGATTGGGTGAGGTCAGTGCCCCATCACCTCACGAATATCCGCCGCCAATTCCCGCACCCGCGCTTCCTCGGTGTCCCACGAGCACATGAAGCGTGCGCCGCCTTTGCCGATGAAGGTGTAGAAGCGCCAGCCTTTGGCGGTCAGCGCGGCAATCGCCGGTTCCGAGAGTTGCAGGAACACACCGTTGGCCTGGACCGGGAACATCAGTTCGACGCCGGGAATGTCGCTGACCAGCTCAGCCAGCAGCTGCGCGCAGTGGTTGGCGTGGCGGGCGTATTTGAGCCAGGCGTCGTTTTCCAGGATGCCGACCCAGGGTGCCGAGAGGAAGCGCATCTTCGAGGCCAGTTGCCCGGCCTGTTTGCAGCGGTAGTCGAAGTCTTCGGCCAGCTTCTGGTTGAAGAACAGAATCGCCTCACCCACCGCCATGCCGTTTTTCGTGCCGCCGAAGCACAGCACGTCGACCCCGGCTTTCCAGGTCAGGTCGGCCGGCGAGCAGCCGAGGAAGGCGCAGGCGTTGGAGAAGCGCGCGCCGTCCATGTGCAGGTTCAGGCCCAGCTCTTTGCAGGTGGCGCTGATGGCACGGATTTCATCCGGGGTGTAGACGCTGCCGACTTCGGTGGCCTGGGTCAGGGTCACTACGCGGGGCTTGGGGTAGTGGATGTCCTGGCGCTTGAGGGCGATTTCGCGGATCGAAGCCGGGGTCAACTTGCCGTTTTCGGTGCCGGCGATCAGCAGCTTGGAGCCGTTGGAGAAGAACTCCGGCGCGCCGCATTCGTCGGTTTCGACGTGGGCGGTTTCCGAGCAGATCACGCTGTGGTAACTCTGGCACAGTGACGACAGCGCCAGGGAGTTGGCGGCGGTGCCGTTGAAGGCGAAGAACACTTCGCAGTCGGTTTCGAACAGTTTGCGGAAATGATCCGAGGCGCGGGCGGTCCATTCATCATCGCCGTAGGCGCGCTGATGGCCGTGGTTGGCCTGCTCCATGGCGGCCCAGGCTTCCGGGCAAATGCCGGAATAGTTGTCGCTGGCGAATTGTTGGCTCTTATCGGTCATGGCCGGCTTCCGTGTTCGAGGCGCTTGGGGTGAAGCGCTCGTGGTCAATGAGAGTTGCGCTGGCCGAAGATCATCCGGGGGCGCGTGCGACGTGTCTGTCAGAAAGATCCACTGTCGAAGGGTGATTATGCACGCGACGCAACGCGATGGTGCACTCGATCTGCTGAAATGGCTGGCGCTGTTGTGCATGGTGCTCGATCACCTGCGCTACATCGGTTATGCCATCGATTGGCTGTACGTGCCCGGGCGCCTGGCATTTCCCTGGTTCTGCCTGGCGATGGCGGCCAACCTGGCGCGCGGGCAGGCCACGACAGGCGGCCTGCCGTGGCGTTATCTGGGTTGGTTGCTGCTGTTCAGCGCGCTGAGTGAAATCCCCTACCGGCTGTTTATTGCCGATGCCGACACGCTGAATGTGATGCCGACCCTGGTGCTGGGCCTGCTGGTGGCGCGTGGTTGGCAGGCGCCGACCCTGCAGGCGCGTGGGCTGGCACTCGGCGCATTGGTGCTGGCGGCAGTGTTTTCGTCGCAACTGATGTTCGGCTTGTTCGGTGTGCTGCTGCCGCTGGCGACGTTGCTGGTGTTGCGCCGGCCCTGGTATTTCGCCCTGCTGCCAGGGTTGATCTGCCTGGCAGCCAATCAATGGCAGGTGCTGTACTACTCGATTCGGTTGGGCAGTCACGTGGCGATGGCGGCGGTGGTCAGTTGCCTGATTGCGCCCGGGGTGGGGCTGTTCCTTTTGCGACATGTAAAGGACGTAAAACCACCGCCGATGCGTCGATGGGCGTATGGGCTTTATCCCGTGCATTTTGTGATTCTGCTCGCAGTGCGACAGGCCATCACATAACCCTTGGGAAAAATGCATAACCCTGTAGGAGCTGGCTTGCCAGCGATATCGGTGGGGCAGCCGCCATCTGTGTTGAATGTGCCACCGCCTTCGCTGCGGTGCGGCGTCCCGACAAGCCAGCTCCTACAAGGGTTATCGGGTGTACTTGCGATGGCATTCCAGCCGGTCATTTCACGCCATGTCGTAAACGCACCTTTGCGTGGCGCCCATAGGCATTTGACCTCCCTTGGCCGGCCATACCATCGCTCTCAAAGGGCAGCACCGAAAGGCGCGTGCCTTATCGAGACGAATGGCGCACCGCCGCCGCTGGGAGAGACGCGATGTTCAGCAAGCAAGACCAGATCCAGGGTTACGACGATGCACTGCTGGCGGCGATGAATGCCGAGGAGCAACGCCAGGAAGATCACATCGAGCTGATCGCGTCAGAGAACTACACCAGCAAGCGCGTCATGCAAGCGCAAGGCAGCGGCCTGACCAACAAATACGCCGAAGGCTACCCGGGCAAGCGCTACTACGGTGGCTGCGAGCACGTCGACAAGGTCGAAGCCCTGGCCATCGAGCGCGCCAAGCAACTGTTCGGTGCCGACTACGCCAACGTCCAGCCGCACTCCGGTTCGTCGGCCAACAGCGCGGTGTACCTGGCCCTGCTGCAAGCCGGCGACACCATCCTCGGCATGAGCCTGGCCCACGGCGGTCACCTGACCCACGGCGCCAAAGTGTCGTCCTCGGGCAAGCTGTATAACGCCGTGCAGTACGGGATCAACACCGACACCGGGCTGATCGATTACGACGAAGTCGAGCGCCTGGCCGTCGAGTGCCAGCCGAAGATGATCGTGGCCGGCTTCTCCGCCTACTCCAAGACCCTCGACTTCCCGCGCTTCCGGCAGATCGCCGACAAGGTCGGCGCACTGCTGTTCGTCGACATGGCCCACGTTGCCGGTCTGGTCGCTGCTGGCCTGTACCCGAACCCGATTCCGTTTGCCGACGTGGTCACCACCACCACCCACAAGACCCTGCGTGGTCCGCGTGGCGGGCTGATCCTGGCCAAGGCCAACGAAGAAATCGAGAAAAAACTCAACGCTGCCGTATTCCCCGGTGCCCAGGGCGGCCCGCTGATGCACGTGATCGCCGGCAAGGCCGTGTGCTTCAAGGAAGCGCTGGAACCTGGCTTCAAGGCCTACCAGCAACAAGTGATCGACAACGCCCAGGCGATGGCGAGCGTCTTCATCAAACGTGGCTACGATGTAGTGTCCGGCGGTACCGACAACCACCTGTTCCTGGTCAGCCTGATCCGTCAGGGCCTCACCGGCAAAGAGGCGGACGCTGCACTGGGTCGCGCCCACATCACCGTGAACAAGAACGCCGTGCCGAACGATCCACAGTCGCCATTCGTCACCTCGGGCCTGCGCATCGGCACCCCGGCGGTGACCACCCGCGGCTTCAAGGTTGCGCAGTGCACGGAACTGGCCGGCTGGATCTGCGACATCCTCGACAACCTCGGCGATGCCGATGTCGAGGCCAATGTCGCCAAGCATGTCGCGGCCCTGTGTGCAGACTTCCCGGTTTATCGCTGAGTCGGTCTTGGAGTAAATGACTATGCAACGCTACTCGGGCTTCGGCCTCTTCAAACACTCACTCAGCCACCACGAAAACTGGCAGCGCATGTGGCGCACGCCGACCCCGAAAAAAGTCTACGACGTGGTCATCGTCGGCGGTGGCGGGCATGGCCTGGCGACCGCCTACTACCTGGCCAAAGAGCACGGCATCACCAACGTGGCCGTGGTCGAGAAAGGCTGGCTGGGCGGCGGTAACACCGCGCGCAACACCACCATCGTTCGCTCCAACTACCTGTGGGACGAGTCGGCGCACCTGTACGAACACGCGATGAAACTGTGGGAAGGCCTGTCCCAGGACCTCAACTACAACGTGATGTTCTCCCAGCGCGGCGTCTACAACCTGTGCCACACCCTGCAGGACATTCGTGACTCCGAGCGTCGGGTCAGCGCCAACCGCCTCAACGGCGTCGACGGCGAACTGCTCAACGCCAAACAAGTGGCCGACGAGATTCCGTACCTCGACTGCTCGAAAAACACCCGTTACCCGGTGATGGGCGCCACCGTCCAGCGTCGCGGCGGCGTGGCCCGTCACGATGCCGTGGCCTGGGGCTTTGCCCGGGCTGCTGACGCCCTCGGCGTGGACCTGATCCAGCAGACCGAAGTGATCGGTTTCCGCAAGGAAAACGGCGTGTGTATCGGTGTCGAAACCAACAAGGGCTTCATCGGCGCCAAGCGCGTCGGCGTGGTCACGGCCGGTAACTCCGGGCACATGGCCAAGCTCGCCGGTTTCCGTCTGCCGATCGAATCCCACCCGCTGCAAGCGCTGGTGTCGGAGCCGATCAAGCCGATCATCGACAGCGTGATCATGTCCAACGCCGTGCACGGTTACATCAGCCAGTCCGACAAGGGCGACCTGGTGATCGGCGCCGGCATCGACGGCTACAACGGCTACGGCCAGCGCGGTTCGTACCCGGTGATCGAGCACACCATCCAGGCCATCGTCGAAATGTTCCCGGTGCTCTCGCGAGTGCGCATGAACCGCCAGTGGGGCGGCATCGTCGACACCACGCCGGACGCCTGCCCGATCATCTCGAAAACCCCGGTGCCGAACATGTTCTTCAACTGCGGTTGGGGCACCGGTGGCTTCAAGGCCACGCCGGGCTCGGGCAACGTGTTTGCCGCCAGTCTGGCCAAGGGTGAAATGCACCCATTGGCCGCACCGTTTTCCATCGACCGTTTCCACAACGGCGCCCTCATCGACGAACACGGCGCTGCTGCCGTCGCCCACTAACAGGAGACTCTTCCATGTTGCATATCTTCTGTCCTCACTGCGGCGAACTGCGCTCCGAAGAGGAATTCCACGCATCCGGCCAGGCGCACATTCCGCGCCCGCTGGACCCGAACAGCTGCACCGACGAGGAGTGGGGCGACTACCTGTTCTTCCGTGACAACCCCCGTGGTCTGCACCACGAGTTGTGGGATCACGTTGCCGGCTGCCGTCAGTATTTCAACGTCACCCGCGACACCGTGACCTACGAGATTCTCGAAACCTACAAGATCGGCAGCAAGCCGCAGTTCACCGACAAGACTGAAAGTCCGAAAGCGGCCGCGCAGGCTCTGGGAGCGAAGGTATGAGCCAGATCAATCGCCTGTCCAACGGTGGACGGATCGACCGCAACAAAGTGCTGAGCTTCACCTTCAACGGCCAGAGCTACAAAGGCTTCGAAGGCGACTCGCTGGCCGCTGCATTGCTGGCCAACGGCGTGGATATCATCGGTCGCAGCTTCAAGTATTCCCGTCCTCGCGGGATCTTCGCCGCTGGCTCCGAAGAGCCGAACGCCGTGCTGCAGATCGGCGCCACCGAAGCCACCCAGATTCCCAACGTGCGCGCCACGCAACAGGCGCTGTACCAGGGTCTGGTTGCCACCAGCACCAACGGCTGGCCGAGCGTCAACAACGACATGATGGGGATTCTCGGCAAGGTCGGCGGCAAGCTGATGCCGCCGGGTTTCTACTACAAAACCTTCATGTACCCGCAATCGTTCTGGATGACGTACGAGAAGTACATCCGCAAGGCCGCCGGCCTGGGTCGCTCGCCGACCGAGAACGATCCGGACACCTACGACTACATGAACCAGCACTGCGACGTACTGATCGTCGGTGCCGGTCCTGCCGGCCTGGCCGCAGCCCTGGCCGCTGCACGCAGCGGTGCGCGGGTGATCCTTGCCGATGAACAGGAAGAGTTCGGCGGCAGCCTGCTGGATTCCCGTGAAAGCCTCGACGGCAAGCCGGCCATCGACTGGGTCGCCAGTGTCATCGCTGAGTTGAAAGACACCCCGGACGTGCTGCTGTTGCCGCGCGCCACGGTCAACGGCTACCACGACCACAACTTCCTGACCATTCACGAGCGCCTCACCGACCACCTCGGCGACCGTGCGCCAATCGGCCAGGTGCGCCAGCGCATCCACCGGGTTCGCGCCAAGCGCGTGGTCCTGGCGACCGGTGCTCACGAGCGTCCGCTGGTCTATGGCAACAACGACGTGCCGGGCAACATGCTCGCCGGTGCGGTCTCGACTTACGTGCGCCGTTACGGCGTGGCACCGGGCAAAAAGCTGGTGCTGTCGACCAACAACGACCACGCCTACCGCGTTGCCCTGGATTGGCTCGACGCCAGCCTGCAAGTGGTGGCAATCGCCGACGCCCGCAGCAATCCGCGTGGCGCGCTGGTGGAAGAAGCACGCGCCAAGGGCATCCGCATCCTTACCGGCAGTGCCGTGATCGAGGCCCGTGGCAGCAAGCACGTGACCGCTGCTCGCGTCGCCGCGATCGACGTCAAGGCTCACACCGTGACCAGCCCCGGCGAGTGGCTGGAATGCGACCTGGTTGCCAGTTCCGGCGGCTACAGCCCGGTGGTGCACCTGGCTTCGCACCTCGGTGGCAAGCCAATCTGGCGGGAAGACATTCTCGGTTTCGTGCCGGGTGAAGCACCGCAGAAACGCGTGTGCGTGGGTGGTATCAACGGTGTCTACGGCCTCGGCGATTCACTGGCCGACGGTTTCGAAGGCGGCGTTCGTGCAGCCTCTGAAGCGGGCTTCCAGTCGGTCGAAGGGGTGTTGCCAAAAGCCCTGAGCCGTCACGAAGAGCCGACCCTGGCGCTGTTCCAGGTGCCCCATGAAAAGAACACCGCACGGGCGCCGAAGCAATTCGTCGACCTGCAGAACGACGTCACCGCCGCCGCCATCGAACTGGCGACCCGCGAAGGCTTCGAATCGGTCGAGCACGTCAAGCGCTACACCGCGCTGGGCTTCGGCACCGACCAGGGCAAGTTGGGCAACGTCAACGGCCTGGCCATCGCTGCTCGCTCGCTGAACGTGACCATCCCGCAGATGGGCACCACCATGTTCCGCCCGAACTACACCCCGGTGACCTTCGGTGCTGTGGCCGGCCGTCACTGCGGGCACATCTTCGAGCCCGTGCGCTACACCGCGCTGCATCACTGGCACGTGAAGAACGGTGCCGAGTTCGAAGACGTCGGCCAGTGGAAACGTCCGTGGTACTTCCCGCGCAACGGCGAAGACCTGCAAGCGGCGGTCAAGCGTGAGTGCCTGGCAGTGCGTGAAAGCGTCGGCCTGCTGGACGCCTCGACCCTGGGCAAAATCGACATCCAGGGTCCGGACGCTCGCGAGTTCCTCAACCGCGTCTACACCAACGCCTGGACCAAGCTCGACGTGGGCAAGGCGCGTTACGGCCTGATGTGCAAGGAAGACGGCATGGTCTTCGACGACGGGGTGACGGCGTGCCTCGCCGACAACCACTTCGTCATGACCACCACCACCGGCGGCGCAGCGCGCGTGCTGCAGTGGCTGGAGATCTACCACCAGACCGAATGGCCGGACCTCAAGGTGTACTTCACCTCGGTCACCGACCACTGGGCGACCATGACCCTGTCCGGGCCGAACAGCCGCAAGCTGCTCAGCGAAGTCACCGACATCGACCTGGACAAGGACGGCTTCCCGTTCATGACCTGGAAGGAAGGCCTGGTGGGCGGCGTGCCGGCGCGGGTGTTCCGGATTTCGTTCACTGGCGAACTGTCGTACGAAGTCAACGTGCAGGCCGACTATGCGATGGGCGTGCTGGAGAAAATCGTCGAGGCCGGCAAGAAGTACAACCTGACCCCGTACGGCACCGAGACCATGCACGTGCTGCGGGCCGAGAAGGGCTTCATCATCGTCGGCCAGGACACCGACAGTTCGATGACCCCGGACGACCTGAACATGGGCTGGTGCGTCGGTCGCACCAAACCGTTCTCGTGGATTGGCTGGCGCGGCATGAACCGTGAAGACTGCGTGCGTGACCAGCGCAAACAGTTGGTCGGGCTCAAGCCGATCGACCCGACCAAGTGGCTGCCGGAAGGTGCGCAGCTGGTGTTCAACACCAAGCAGGCGATCCCGATGACCATGGTCGGTCACGTGACCTCCAGCTACGCCCACAACTCCCTCGGCTATTCGTTTGCCATGGGCGTGGTCAAAGGCGGCCTCAAGCGCCTCGGCGAGCGCGTGTTCGCACCGTTGGCCGATGGCAGCGTGATCGAGGCGGAAATCGTTTCTTCGGTGTTCTTCGATCCGAAAGGTGAACGCCAGAACGTTTAAGGCTCGGGTCCTGTGGGGTGCCGGCTGCCGCCTTCGCTGGCAAGCCAGCTCCTACAGGAGATCGCGTAACCCCTGTAGGAGCTGGCTTGCCAGCGAAGGCGCCAGAACAGTCTCCACAGGGCTAACAGAATTCAAAAAGGGTGCCTTATGACCGCAGCCAATGTTTACCAACAACGCCCAACCACCGGCGCCAAGGCCGAGTCGTCGCTGCACCATGCCGACCTCGCCAGCCTGGTCGGCAAGGGCCGCAAGAACGCCGGCGTGATCGTGCGTGAGAAAAAACTCCTTGGCCACCTGACCATTCGTGGCGACGGCCACGACGCGGCCTTCGCCGCTGGCGTGCACAAGGCCCTGGGCATCGAATTGCCGGGCGCCCTGTGCGTCATCGTCAAGGGCGACACCAGCCTGCAATGGATGGGCCCGGATGAGTGGCTGCTGATCGTGCCGAGCGGTGAAGAATTCGCCGCCGAGCAAAAACTGCGCGAGGCGCTGGGCGAGTTGCACATCCAGATCGTCAACGTCAGCGGCGGCCAGCAGATCCTCGAACTGAGCGGTCCGAACGTGCGCCAGGTGCTGATGAAATCCACCAGCTACGATGTACATCCCAACAACTTCCCGGTGGGCAAGGCGGTGGGCACGGTGTTCGCCAAGTCGCAACTGGTGATCCGCCACACCGCCGAAGACACCTGGGAACTGCTGATCCGCCGCAGCTTCTCCGATTACTGGTGGTTGTGGCTGCAGGATGCGTCGGCTGAATACGGCTTGAGCGTGCAGGCCTGAGATTGCCTTCGCTGGCAAGCCAGCTCCTACAGTGGACCGTGTCGCCGCATTGATTGGCGGTTCACATCGTCCCTGTAGGAGCTGGCTTGCCAGCGAAGAATCCAATAAACGAACAGGAGTCCCCGCACTATGAGCCGCGCCCCAGACACATGGATCCTCACCGCCGACTGCCCCAGCGTGCTCGGCACGGTGGACGCGGTGACGCGCTTTCTGTTCGAACAGGGTTGCTACGTCACCGAACACCACTCCTTCGATGACCGCCTTTCCGGGCGCTTTTTCATTCGCGTGGAATTCCGTCAGCCCGACGGTTTCGACGAGCAATCATTCCGTGCCGGCCTGGCCGCACGAGGGGCCAGCTTCGGCATGATCTTCGAACTGACGCCACCCCATTACCGGCCGAAAGTGGTGATCATGGTCTCCAAGGCTGATCACTGCCTCAACGACTTGCTCTACCGCCAACGCATCGGCCAATTGTCGATGGACGTCGCCGCCGTGGTCTCCAACCATCCGGATCTCAAGCCGCTGGCCGACTGGCACCAGATTCCCTACTACCATTTCCCCCTCGACCCCAACGACAAGCCGTCGCAAGAGCGCCAGGTGTTGCAGGTGATCGAGGAGTCCGGCGCCGAACTGGTGATCCTTGCACGCTACATGCAAGTGCTGTCGCCGGAACTGTGCCGCAAGCTCGACGGCCGGGCGATCAATATCCACCACTCGCTGCTGCCCGGCTTCAAGGGCGCCAAGCCGTATCACCAGGCCTACAACAAGGGGGTGAAACTGGTGGGTGCCACGGCGCACTACATCAACAACGACCTCGATGAAGGCCCGATCATCGCCCAGGGTGTCGAGGTGGTGGATCATAGTCACTACCCCGAGGATTTGATTGCCAAGGGACGGGATATTGAAGGCCTGACGTTGGCGCGGGCCGTTGGTTATCACATTGAGCGACGGGTGTTCTTGAACGCCAATCGCACGGTCGTTCTTTAGATTGTTATCGCCAGCAGGCTGGCTCCCACAGGGGATGTTCACAAATCTGCTGCCACCCCCAATCCACTGTAGGAGCTAGCCTGCTAGCGAAAGGGCCCTGACAGGCAACCCAAGAAACAGCATCTGTACCCGAGCACTTAACGCGTTGCCCCTTTTGGGTGACGCGGTTCCATAAAAACAACAGCGAGGTGAAAGCATGTCTGGCAATCGTGGTGTGGTGTATCTCGGCGCGGGCAAGGTCGAAGTACAGAAAATCGACTATCCGAAAATGCAGGATCCACGCGGCAGGAAGATCGAGCACGGTGTGATCCTGCGTGTGGTCTCCACCAATATCTGTGGTTCCGACCAGCACATGGTGCGCGGCCGTACTACCGCCCAGACCGGCCTGGTGCTGGGTCACGAGATCACCGGTGAAGTGATCGAGAAGGGCAGTGACGTCGAAAACCTGAAAATCGGCGACCTGGTGTCGGTGCCATTCAACGTTGCATGCGGGCGCTGCCGTTCCTGCAAAGAGCAACACACCGGCGTCTGCCTGACCGTCAACCCGGCGCGTGCCGGTGGCGCTTACGGCTACGTCGACATGGGCGACTGGACCGGCGGCCAGGCCGAGTACGTGCTGGTGCCGTACGCTGACTTCAACCTGTTGAAACTGCCGGATCGCGACAAGGCCATGGAGAAAATCCGCGACCTGACCTGCCTCTCCGACATCCTCCCCACCGGTTACCACGGTGCCGTCACCGCCGGTGTCGGCCCGGGCAGCACCGTGTACATCGCTGGCGCCGGTCCGGTCGGCCTGGCCGCTGCCGCCTCGGCACGCCTGCTCGGCGCTGCGGTGGTGATCATCGGGGACGTCAACACCATCCGCCTGGCCCATGCCAAGGCCCAGGGTTTTGAAATCGTCGACCTGTCCAAAGACGCCCCGCTGCACGAACAGATCGCCGAGCTGCTCGGTGAGCCTGAAGTCGATTGCGCCGTCGACTGCGTCGGCTTCGAAGCCCGTGGTCACGGCCACGACGGCGTGAAGCACGAAGCACCGGCCACGGTACTCAACTCGCTGATGGGCGTGGTCCGTGTAGCGGGCAAAATCGGCATCCCCGGCCTGTACGTCACCGAAGACCCGGGCGCGGTCGATGCCGCGGCGAAAATGGGCAGCCTGAGCATCCGCTTTGGCCTGGGCTGGGCCAAATCCCACAGCTTCCACACCGGCCAGACCCCGGTGATGAAGTACAACCGCCAGCTGATGCAGGCGATCATGTGGGACCGCATCAACATCGCCGAAGTGGTGGGCGTGCAGGTGATCAGCCTGGATCAGGCGCCGGAAGGGTACGGCGAGTTCGATGCCGGCGTGCCGAAGAAGTTTGTGATTGATCCGCATAAGATGTTTAGTGCGGCGTAAGTCGAGCGATGAATGAAGAGGGCGACTGGTGTCGCCCTTTTTTATGTTTTTGATTCAATATAAAAAGGCATTCGGATCATTGTTTCTCGGGCTATCGACGCTCCTAATTCGCTCGGCATTTTGGAACTGGGTCGCATACCGGTCCTCAGCAATAACTTGGGAATATGAGCGTAGGCCCGCTCGGCTACCAGGCTCTGGATTGGGCAGAATGTTGAAGTGAGGATTTACGGTTCCTGATCTATCCAAGATGGGCCGTGGCATAACAATGCTGTTGGTGACTATTGTGTCGCGTGAGTGGGCCCCCCCTGGAGCGCGTGGAAGGTCTCTGAAAGCATAATTTGCCGGGACTTTCACCCTAATTATGACGTTCAGTTGGCGCTGGGAAGTTTGCCTGGAATTTGCAACTGATGAGCCAGCGACGTCCCGTTGAGTAGCCTCCCAGTATGAAGGTGGGGGTGACCGATCTGCGACTGGAGTCAGGGCCGCTGCTCCGTTCTGAGGACTCGGTGCGTAATTGAAGGGCTGGGCTGTAGGGGGCGTGGGCTGTCTGAGGCCTAACCTATTCATCGCTCCCTTGAAGGCGCTCATTAAAAAATTGGAGTGCCCGTTAGGATCCTGGCGATTCACCGGATCACCCACGCAATACCCATAGGCATTCAACCCGCCCCGCCCGAAAGGACTCCAACTGTCCGGACAATGAAACCGCATCAACACCGGACTGAACGCCCGATACCCATTACCCAGCAAATAACACCCAGTCAGCGGATCGGGCTGTTCGCCGTTAAAGCCGAGCAGGCTGAGCAAGGCGTTCTCCGGGGCACGATGACCGTAGGGTGAATAGGCAAGTTGATGGCCGCGCGTGGCATCGAGCAGGGCCAGTACCGAGCGTTGCTGGTCGGTGGCGAGCAGGTGGGTGTGTAGCGTGCCGGCCTGGTGTTGCTGTTGAGCCAGCAGTTGACCCTCATGCTGCATCACCGAGTGCCGCAGCGCACCCTGGATTTCCGTAACCAGGCGCTGCTTGAGGTAGAAGCGCTGGCTGCTGGGCTGTTCGCCCAACGTGCACGTGGAGAGTGTATCCAGGGCTGAGTAGTGATATTGGCCCAGCAGGGTTTTGGGTTGATTGGACATCGGATGAGCTCCCTGAGCGAGGTGACGATGCAGGGTTTACTCTGGACCAATAAGGCGTATCTGCCTACTGACAGAACTGCTAGTCCTGCCCCATGCCGAAACGGCGTTATGATGTGGGGTTGGCTTGCAAGCGGCGGCCGATGACATCGAGCAGGTCGCAACCGTCGCGCAGGATTTTCAGCCCGGACCAAGCGCCGGAAGTGCGGGGGCAAGTTTAATGCGTGCGCACCTAAGCAGTTGATGATTGTTCCGTACGAGCTTTTGGGTATGACGTAAGGCCTTTGCATGACGGAAAAGGCGATGCAAACTCACTCATTTTAGTCGGGATAATAAATAGTGTTCCTAATATCGCTCATGAAAGTTTGAGGGGGGGAAGACCGATGAGCGGGTGGCTGACCACTATTGATTGACCTGCTAGGGCCTGATAGGTAAATCTGAATAGATCCGTCTGATTTGCGCTTGGAGATCTTGAAAGGCGCATCGTAAAGGGGGGGGTCAGAAGGGGATATTGATCTTGAGACGCTTGAGTTGAACCTCTTGAATCGTTCACTCACCTGTTCTTCCGGAATTGGATGGTCGTTTTTTATGTGTTGTCTTAATTCCTTGTATTGTTTTAAGCGTAAATCGTTGGAAAAAAGCTTTTCATCTCTGGCTGCAATGTAGCCATCCATTTGATAATAGTTATCGTCGACCCGAGCTGTATTGCCAGGTTGTTTTGCCATTCCTGAAAAAGCGGGGCTGGATGTATTTCGAGGTTGTTTTGTCATTCCTAGAAAAGCCCCCATTTTTTTGATTAATAGACCGAATAGTTTAATGTGACCCGACGGATCTGTATGATTCACCGGATCACCCGCGCAGTATCCATAAGCGTTCAACCCACCCTTCCCGAACGGGCTTAAATAGTCAGGGCTATTGAACCGCATCAACACCGGGTTGAATGCCCGATACCCATTGCCCAATAAATAGCATCCGGTCAGCGGGTCCGGCCGTTCGCCGTTGAAGCCGAGCAAGCTGAGCAGGCCGTTTTCCGGCGCGCGATGGCCGTAGGATGAATAGACCAGGTGGTGGCGCGTGGCATCGAGCAGGGCCAGTACCGAGCGTTGCTGGTCGGTGGCGAGCAGGTGGGTGTGTAGCGTGCCGGCCTGGTGTTGCTGTTGAGCCAGCAGTTGACCCTCATGCTGCATCACCGAGTGCCGCAGCGCACCCTGGATTTCCGTAACCAGGCGCTGCTTGAGGTAGAAGCGCTGGCTGCTGGGCTGTTCGCCCAACGTGCACGTGGAGAGTGTATCCAGGGCTGAGTAGTGATATTGGCCCAGCAGGGTTTTGGGTTGATTGGACATCGGATGAGCTCCCTGAGCGAGGTGACGATGCAGGGTTTACTCTGGACCAACCCGATGCTTCTGCCTACTGACAGAACTGCTAGTCCTGACCCATGCCGAAACGGCGTCAGGGCGTGGGGCTGGCTTGCAAGCGGCGGCCGATGACATCGAGCAGGTCGCAACCGTCGCGCAGGGTTATGGCCAGCAATTGGGCGATGTCGCGAGGGACCATCGTATCGTTGCTGCGATGTGCGTCAGCGGCAAGATGTTCCAGCCATTGGGTGACGGTGCGGATGCGCTGGGCGGCGTTTTCGTGGAGGACGTCGAGGGGCGCCAGGGTGTCGATGAGCCGGGCGGCGGGGGTGCAGTCGATGCCGGTGATGGGTTGGTAGCGGTTCATGGATGATGTCTCCGGTATGAGTCCGTTGCATAAGTGCATGGAGCTTTCACCGTTGTATTTCCGAGTCGCCAAACCCGAGTCGCCCTTGCGGGGAGCAGCAAGGAGCAGGGGCGCCAAAACCTGTCAGACAAACGCTGAACACTGTGGGAGCGAGCTTGCTCGCGAAGAACCTGAGGCCGCCGGGTGTATTCAGGATGGGCGCGTTTTGGTTGGCGATCATCGCGAGCAGGCTCGCTCCTACAGTGGATTTACGTCGTTCGCAAATGCGCTGAAGCATGCAAAAACTGTGGGAGCCAGCCTGCTGGCGATGAGGTTAATGCGGTGTGGCAGATGGCCTCATCGCTAGCAGGCTAGCTCCCACAGGGTTTGTGTTCGATCACAAGAACTGCGTATACCGTGCTGAGGTAACCACCCGGCAGAAATCCTACGTTAATCGCGGAACAATCCCCGCTGCTTTTGAGTCAAAATGCCAGCTTTACGCCCGTTCCAGGGCATTTTCCGGTTCAGGAGTTTTTTGATGAAAATTGCACGCGGTTTTGTTTTGGCTTCGCTAATGACCGTGGCGGCCGGCCCGGTGTTTGCCGGCTTCAGCCTCAACGACGTGGCGGGTGCAGTCGCCGGTATGCAAGGTGGCGACAAGGCGGCAGCCGTCGCACCGACGCCGCAGACCGCCGAACTGTTGAGCGCCCTGACAGCGCTGAACGTTGAGCCGGGGCAAGCCATCGGAGGCACCAGCGCGATGCTCGGCCTGGCGAAAAACAAGCTGAGCGCCAATGACTACGCCGAACTGGCCAAGAGCGTACCGGGCATCGACAAGCTCTCCGGTGGCAGTGGCAACCTTGGCCAACTGGCCGGCCTGCTCGGATCGTCGGGCAAGGCCGCCGGCCTGGAAAACGCCCTGGGCAACGTCAAGGACACCAATGACCTGAACACCGCCTTCAGCGCCCTGGGCATGGACAGCGGCATGGTCGGCCAGTTTGCCCCGATCCTCCTGCAGTACCTGGGTAACCAAGGCGTCGCCGGCAACCTGTTGACCAGCCTGGGCAGCATCTGGGGCGTGTAATTCGCCTCAGTCACGCTCGGCGCGCAAGGCGTCGATGCGTGCGTCTTTCTCGCTCCAGAGCTGGTTGACCCAGTTCTGGAGACGTTGGCGAAACGCCGGATCGCTTTCGTAATCGCCCTGCCACAGCGCCGGGTCCAGCTCGCGGGTCTTGATGTCGATGATCACCCGGGGCACCGCGCCGCTGATCAACTCCCAGAACCCCGGAATCTTCGCCTGTGGATAAACCACGGTGACGTCGAGCATGGCGTCCAGCTGCTCACCCATCGCCGCCAACACAAACGCCACGCCACCCGCCTTGGGTTTGAGCAAATGCGTGAACGGCGACTGCTGCTGGTCGCGCTTGGCCAGGGTGAAGCGCGTGCCTTCGAGGTAATTGACCACCGTCACCGGTTGGCGCTTGAACAGCTCGCAGGCGGCCTTGGTGATTTCCAGGTCCTTGCCTTGCAGGTGCGGGTGCTTTTGCAGGAAGGCCTTGCTGTAGCGCTTCATGAACGGGTAATCCAGCGCCCACCAGGCCAGGCCGAGGAAGGGCACCCAGATCAGTTCCTTTTTCAGGAAGAACTTGAAGAACGGCGTGCGCCGGTTGAGGGTCTGGATCAGCGCCGGAATGTCGACCCACGACTGATGGTTGCTGACCACCAGGTACGAGGTGTCGACCTGCAGGCCTTCACCGCCACGGATGTCCCACTGGGTGGGAATGCACAGGGCAAAAATCAGCTTGTCGATTTCCGCCCAGGTTTCGGCGATCCACATCACTGCGCCGCTGGCGACATCGCGACCACGGCCGGGCAGGATCAATTTGAGCAGGGCAAACACCAGTAACGGACCGATCAGGACCAGGGTGTTGAGCAACAGCAGCAGGGTGACGAAACAGCCGGTGAGCAGGCGGCGCATAGGGAACTCTTGCAAGCGGGTGGACGGGTCATGATAAGCAGCTTCGGTGATTAGGCCAAATCAGCGGGCTGACGAATGTTTCACAGGTTGGGGGGTATGTTGGGGTGATGTTCATGGGTTGGGTGGCTGTGGTGAATGTGCCGGCCTCTTCGCGAGCAGGCTCGCTCCTACAGTCAATCCGTGTGTGTTGCGGATCACCTGTAGGAGCGAGCCTGCTCCGGGCGGCGTTCCGACGATGCGATCCAAAGAACGAACCAATCCATTTCGGACGGTCTAAAATCCCGCTGTCCTACTTTCAGGGAATCCACCACGTGAAATCCGTTCTCGCACTGTTATCCCTCCTGGCCCTCCCGGTGATGGCCGCCGAGCCGACCCTGTATGGCCGCTACGAATACATCAAGTTGCCGGAAATCGGCGGCGAGGTGCTCAAGGCCAAGATGGACACCGGCGCCCTTACGGCTTCGCTGTCGGCCAAGGACATCGAGACCTTCACCCGCGATGGCGAGGATTGGGTGCGCTTCCGCCTGGCCACCAAGGACGCGAGCAACAAGGTCTACGAACACAAGATCGCGCGGATCAGCAAGATCAAGACCCGCTCCGAAGAGGACCAGGACGAAGAAGTGGTCGCACCGAGCAAGCGCCCGGTGGTCGACCTGGAACTGTGCCTGGGCGACGTCAAGCGCACGGTCGAGGTCAACCTGACTGACCGCAGCAGCTTCAACTACCCGCTGTTGATTGGCGCCAAGGCGCTGCGCGAGTTTGGCGCGGCGGTGAATCCGGCGCGGCGGTTTACGGCGGATAAGCCGGAGTGTTGAGTGGACAGAGCGAGGGCCGAATCCGGCTCGGCGGTTGACGGCTGACAATGGCTGCAGCCGCCGAACAAGGTGATCGGCGACTGCCTATCATCACTCAACTCTTAAAATAAGTAGTCGTAGCCGTCGGCTACCAGTCCATTTCTAATTTTATCGACCTTTGAATCGTTGTGACTGTGGCGTGCAAGGCGCTTTGCTGATTCATATTTGCCGTATCGTTTTCTTGCTTCTTCGGTGAGCGGTTTTTTAGCAGGGGCGGCGGGTTTCGTTTCGAAGGGTACTTTGAGTGCGCCTTTAGAATTCAATGTTGGTTTATCAGCCCAGTAAGCTTTCCAGTCTTCCTTTGACGCAAACCCATCTCTTTTCCATTGGGGAGGACGTTTAGGTGGCGCGATCCGGTCGAGACTCTCATACGAACCACTCCTCATGACTGAACGCGGGGGGGCACTGGGAAAGTCTGCAAGCGAGGGAGCGCTGGGGTCGCGTGTTGGGCCAGCGGTGTACAGGTTAGATTCTCGATTAAGGCGTGTCCGAGTAATCATGGGTGACGCTGGTGCTTGAGTTGGTTTTTTGGATGTGCGCCAAAACAACAACTTGTTCCAAAAACCCTTAACATGCCCCGATGGATCGACTCCATTAACAGGATCTCCCCCACAATACCCGTAGGCGTTAATCCCGCCCTCTCCAAATGGACTCAAACCATCCGGGCTGTTAAACCGCATCAATATCGGATTGAACTGCCGATAGCCATTGCCCAAGTGATAATGCCTGGTCACCGGGTCGGGGTTTTCGCCATTGAACCCGAGCAAGTTGAGCAAACCATTGAGCGCCGGACGATGGCCGTAGGCCGAATAGGCGATAGGGTTGAGTCGATTGCCCTCCAGGGCATTGAGTACGGAGCGCGGTTGATTGGTTGCCAGCAAGGTGGTGGTCGCGTCCGTGCCTAGACGATGTTGCTGAGCCAGCAATTGGTCGTCGTGCTGGAAGATGCTCCAGCGTGCAGCGCCCTGCATTTCCGTGGCCAGGCGATTCTTGCAAAGAAAGCGCTGGAGGGCGGGTTGCTGAACTATCGTACAGCCGCTCTGGCGGTCCAGAGGGTCGTAGTGATAGCGGCACAGCTCGGTACTCTTGGGTGAGTCAGGCATGGGCAACGCTCCGTGCAGGGGCCAGTGGCATTGCCTCAAGCATCGGCGCTTTGTCAGCCTTTGCCTACTAGCAGAACTGCTAGGTATTACAGACCGAGCCGCCATTTCAGATTTGCCCGATTGACGCCGCCCCCCACCTGGGGCACCGTTCGCCCACCTCTCCACCGGGCCCGTATGCCATGCCTCATATCCTGATTGTCGAAGACGAAGCGGCGATTGCCGACACCCTGATTTTCGCTTTGCAGGGCGAAGGCTTCACCACCACCTGGACGAGCCTGGGCCTGTCGGCGCTTGACCTGCAGCGAACGAAGCCGGCGGATTTGATCATTCTCGACATCGGCCTGCCGGACATCAGCGGCTTTGAAACCTGTCGCCAGTTGCGCCGGTTCAGTGAAGTGCCGGTGCTGTTCCTGAGTGCCCGCGATGCCGAGATCGACCGGGTGGTGGGCCTGGAAATCGGTGCTGACGATTATGTGGTCAAACCCTTCAGCCCACGGGAAGTCGCGGCCCGGGTGCGGGCCATTCTCAAGCGCATGGCGCCGCGTCCGGGGATCGAGTCCAGCAGCGCCTTGTTCGTGATCGACAGTGACCGGGTGCTGATTACCTATCGCGGCCAGCCACTGAACCTGACCCGTCACGAATTTCGCCTGTTGCAGTGCTTGCTCGAGCAACCCGAGCGGGTATTCAGCCGCGAGCAATTGCTCGATGCGCTGGGGGTCGCCCGCGATGCCGGTTACGAGCGCAGCATCGACAGTCACATCAAGAGTGTGCGCGCCAAGTTGCGGTTGGTGGCGGCCAACGTCGAGCCGATCCAGACCCATCGCGGCCTGGGCTACAGCCACAGTCCGAGCCACAGCTGATGCCTCTGGCGATTCGCATCTTCCTGGTCTACCTGCTGTTCGTCGGCCTCACCGGTTACTTCGTGTTGAACACGGTGATGGAAGAAATCCGCCCCGGCGTGCGGCAGTCCACCGAAGAGACCCTGGTGGATACCGCCAACCTGATGGCGGAAATACTGCGCGACGATTTCAAGGCCGGCACTCTCAATCAGAATCGCTGGCCCGAACTGCTCAAGGCCTATGGTGAGCGACAGCCGGCGGCGAGCATCTGGGGCCTGGCGAAAAATCAGGTCAATCATCGCATCTACGTGACCGACGCCCAGGGCATTGTCGTGCTCGATTCCAGCGCCACGGCCGTGGGCCAGGATTACTCGCGCTGGAACGATGTGTACCTGACCTTGCGCGGCGAATACGGCGCGCGCTCGACTCGCAGCGATCCGGACGACCCGGCTTCGTCAGTGATGCACGTCGGCGCGCCGATTCGTGACAACGGGCAGATCATTGGCGCCGTCACCGTGGCCAAGCCCAACAGCTCGTTGCAGCCCTATGTCGACCGCACCGAGCGCCGCTTGTTGGTTTACGGCGCCGGGTTGATCGGCTTGGGCTTGCTGTTCGGCGCGCTGCTGTCCTGGTGGCTGAGCCGCGCATTGCGCCGCCTGACTGCTTACGCCCAGACGGTCAGTGACGGCCATCGCGCCGAGCTGCCGCATTATCGCGGCGGCGAGCTGGAGCAACTGGCGACGGCGGTGGAGCACATGCGCACGCAACTGGAAGGCAAGGCCTACGTCGAGCGCTACGTGCACACCCTGACCCACGAATTGAAAAGTCCGCTGGCGGCAATTCGCGGCGCCGCCGAGCTGCTGCAGGAGGAGATGCCGACCAGCCAGCGCCAGCGTTTCATCAGCAATATCGACGGCGAAAGTGCGCGAATGCAGCAGTTGATCGAACGGCTGTTGAACCTTGCTCAGGTCGAGCAACGCCAGGGTTTGGAAGAACGAGTGATGGTGCCGCTGGCAGCCCTGGTGGACGAGTTGCTCGACGCCCAGCACGCGCGCATCGAGCGCAAACAGTTGCGCATCGAGCGGCAGATCGCCCCCGACCTCAACCTGCTGGGTGAGGCTTTTCTGCTGCGCCAGGCGCTGGCCAATCTGCTGGAAAACGCCCTGGATTTCTGCCCATCTCAAGGCGTGTTGCGCTTCACGGCGGAGCGGCGCGGCGAGCAGATCGAATTCAGTCTGTTCAACCAGGCTGAGCCGATTCCCGACTATGCCCTGACGCGTCTGAGTGAGCGCTTCTATTCGCTGCCGCGCCCGGACAGTGGACGCAAAAGCACCGGGCTGGGGCTGAATTTCGTCGAGGAAGTGCTGCAACTGCACGGCGGTGGTTTGCAGATCGGCAACGTCGCAGGCGGCGTCGAAGTGACGTTGCGACTGCCCGCCTGAAGCTTCTCCACAGACTCTGCACACTGTCTGCATAAAGCCTCCACACAGCGCCGCCAGACTCTCCCTCATTCGAACAGGGAGAGCCCATATGAACCGCAGCCTGGCTATAAAACTCGGGGCCATTGCCCTATTGATTCTGTTGTTGCTGATCCCGCTGTTGATGATCGGCGGGGTGATCAGCGACCGTCAGCAGTTGCGCGATGGCGTGCTCGACGACATCGCGCGCAGCTCCAGCTACAGCCAGCAATTGAGCGGGCCGTTGCTGGTGGTGCCGTACCGCAAGACCGTGCGTATCTGGAAACTCAACGAAAAAACCAATGAGCGCTATCAGGAGCCGAGCGAGGAAAGTGGGCGGCTGTACTTCCTGCCGGAGCGCTTCGAACTCAATGGCAATGTCAGCACCGAGCTGCGCGCCCGGGGCATTTATGAAGCACGGTTGTTTCATGCCGACAACCGTATCAGCGGGCACTTCTCGATCCCCGAACAACTGGGGATCCGCCAGGACTTCGCTGACTATCAATTCGACAGGCCCTATCTGGCCGTCGGCATCAGCGATATCCGCGGCATCGAAAATGCCTTGCAGCTTGAATTCGGGACCCAGCGTTTGGACTTCGTCCCGGGCAGTCAGGTGGGTTGGCTGGGGGAAGGGGTGCACGTGACGTTGCCGGCGCTGGATGCGAGCAAGGTCACGGAGTTGCCGTTTGCCTTCGACCTGCGGTTGCAGGGCACCGGGCAATTGCAGGTGACCCCGGTGGGCAAAACCAGCCAGGTCAGTTTGGCTGCCAACTGGCCCCATCCAAGTTTCATCGGCAACTACTTACCGGCCCAGCGCGAGATCACTGCCGAGGGTTTTACTGCGCAATGGCAGACTTCGTTCTTCTCCACCAACCTGCAAGAGGCGCTGGATAACTGCGTGGCCTTCGCCCGCTGTGAAGCATTCAGGGGCCGCAGTTTTGGCGTGAGCTTCATCGACCCGGTGGACCAGTACCTCAAGAGCGACCGGGCGATCAAATATGCGCTGTTGTTTATCGTTCTGACCTTCGCTGGCTTCTTCCTCTTCGAAGTTCTGAAGAGCCTGGCGGTGCATCCGGTGCAATACGCCCTGGTAGGTGTGGCGTTGGCGTTCTTTTACTTGCTGTTGTTATCGCTGTCCGAGCACTTGGGTTTCGCTCTGGCCTACCTGTTGTCGGCCAGCGCCTGCGTGCTACTGATTGGCTTTTATGTCTGCCATGTGCTGCGCAGCGTGGCCCACGGCCTGGGTTTTTCCGCGGGATTGGCGGCGTTGTACGGCTTGTTGTATGGCCTGCTGAGCGCCGAGGATTACGCGCTGTTAATGGGCTCGTTGCTGCTGTTCGGGTTGCTCGGTGTGTTCATGGTGCTGACCCGTCGTCTGGATTGGTATGGGGTGGGCAAGACGAGCAAGTCGCAGGTGGCAGCATGAGCCGGTCGTTGGGCTTGCGTGAGGAGCGGGTGCAGGTAGAAAGACTGCTGCTGCAAATCAGCGGCTGGCTGGTGGCGCAGCGCGGCGTGCCGTTGCCCGACACGCCGCGCTGCACCCGGAGGGTTAGACCTTCGGCACCGTCGCCAGCATCGACGGCCGCTGGCTGACCTCGGAATACCAGGCCGCCAGTTGTGGTTGGGCGTCGCGCCAGTTGAGGTCGGGGTGGCGCAGGTCGAGGTAGCCCAGGGCGCAGGCGACGCTGATGGCGGCGACGTCGAAGTGGCAGGTCAGTTCGGCGATGGCCTCGGCTTCCAGCACCGCGAGGGCGCGGCGGATTTTTTCGCGCTGGGCGTCGAGCCACTCCGGCCAGTGTTTTTCCGGAGCGCGCAGGGCCAGTTCGTAGCGCACCATCACCGCCGCGTCCATGATCCCGTCGGCCAGTGCCGCGAGGGTCAGGCGCCGCCAGCGGGCCGCGCCTTCGGCGGGGATCAGCGGGTTGCCGACGTGCTGCTGGTCGAGGTAGTCGAGGATCACCCGGCTGTCGTACAGCACGTTGCCGTCGGCCAGGCGCAGGGCCGGGATCTTGCCCAGCGGGTTGTCCTGGTTCAGTACGGCATCGGGGCTGACCGGGCTCAGTTGGCTGAGTTGCAGGGCGACACGGTCGGTCTGCCCGGTCTCGTGCAGCAGCACCATCACTTTGCGCACGAAGGGCGAGGCGGGGTTGTGGAACAGGGTCATGCTGGGCGTGGACATGGCATTCCTCGGCGGTCATCGGGGAGCAGAGGGGTAGGGTAAACAGTTGCGGGGTGGCTGGCGAGGGGGTGTTTGACAGCGATCAAAACTGTCGGGGCGATGGTGTGCCAGGTGGGCCTTGGTGTCCGCTTCGCTGGCAAGCCAGCTCCTACAGATCCGGGTAGATCCCGGATTCTGTAACCACCCTCATCCCCCTGTAGGAGCGAGCTTGCTCGCGAAGGGGTCATCAGCCACACAGATCAGCGTCGGCGCAACAACCCGCGCAACCCCAACACCGCCGGCACACCCAATCCTAGCCAACTCAGGCCATCCCAGATGCCGTCACCCAGCAGTGCCGAAAACAGCCCGGCGGCGCTGAGCAGGGCGATGACCAGCGGGGTGGTGAAGACTTTCCAGAAGTTCGACTGGCGCGGTCTCATGCCGGGGCCTGCGCTTTGACTGTCAGCGGTTTCGCCGCCTTGCGCCGCACGATCCACAGGTACACACCACTGCCGAGGACAATGATGGTCAGCACATCCAGCGCCGCCCAGAGGATCTTCATCGGCATGCCGCCGTAGTCGCCGAAATGCAGCGGCTGCGACATGCCCATGGCGTCCATGTACCACGGCCGTTCGGCGATGGCGGTGACGTCGAGGGTGGTGGCGTCGATCAGCACCGGGGTCAGCAGGTGCGAGGTCAGGTGGGTGCTGCCTTTCATGAACACCGCGTAGTGGTGCTCGCTGGAGAAGCGGGTGCCGGGGAAGGCGATGAAGTCCGGCGTCATCTCCGGCGTGGCCCGCTTGGCGATGTCGAGCAGATGGCTGGCGGGAGCCAACTGGGTCAGCGGCGGCGCATCGCGATAGGGTTCGATCATCGCGCTCAGGGCGTCGTTGCGCCAGGCGGCGATCAGCAGGTCGGCGCAGGCGCTGATGACCCCGGTGACGCCAACCACCAGGGCCCAGGTCAAGGTCACTACGCCTATCAGGTTGTGCAGGTCGAGCCAGCGCAGGCGGGTGGATTTGTCCTGGCGCACGGTGCCGAAGTCCAGGCGACGCATGAACGGCAGGTACAGCACCGTCCCCGAGACAATCGCAATGACGAACAACAGGCCCATGAACGCCAGCAGCAACTTGCCGGGCAGGCCGGCGAACATGTCGACGTGCAGGCGCAGCATGACCATCATCAGGCCGCCGTTGGCCGAGGGCATTTCCACGGCCTCGCCGGTGCGCGCGTCGAGCATGAAGGTGTGGGACAGGTTGGGCTCGGTGCCGGCGGTTTTGGCCATGATCGCGATCACGCCATTGCGCTCGTCTTCATCCCAGCCAAAGTACTGCATGACTTCGCCGGGACGATGAGCCTCGGCCTTGGCCACCAACTGCTGCAGGTCGAGGTGCGGGGTGTCGGCGGGCATCTGCCGAAGCTCAGGGGCATCGCCGAGCAGGTGATCGATCTCGTGATGGAAGATCAGCGGCAGGCCGGTCAGGGCCAGCAGCAACAGGAACAGAGTGCAGATCAGGCTGGTCCAGGTGTGGATCAGGGACCAGCAGCGGATGGTTTTGCTTTTCATCTCATGGCCTTTGAAAAGACCAAAGCCGCCTATTGAGGGCGGCCCGGTCGTGACGCTGATGACGTCAGTGGATTACCACTTGTAGGTGGCGCTGGCGACGACGCTGCGCTCGTCACCGTAGTAGCAATAGAAGCTGTCGCAGGTGGAGATGTAGTCCTTGTCGAACACGTTGGTGGCGTTGAGCGCGACCGAGGCCCCCTTGAGGCTGTTGTCCAGGCGACCGAGGTCGAAGTGCACGGCGGCGTCGAACACGGTGTAGGCGTCGGCCTTGCCCAGCCAGGTGTTGGCCTGGTCGCCGTAGGTGTTGCCGGTGTAGCGCGCGCCACCACCCACGCCGAAGCCGTCGAGGGCACCGCTGTGCCAGGTGTAGTCGGCCCACAGCGAGGCTTGCTGGTTCGGCATCAGTTGCAGGCGATTGCCTTTGTAGATGCCCTCCTGGACTTCGGATTTGGCCAGGGTGTAGGCGGCAATCACTTTGAGGTTTTCGGTGACGTCGGAGACAGCCTCCAGCTCCAGGCCCTTCACTTTCACTTCACCGGTCTGGCTGGTGATGTTGACGCCGCCGACGTTGGTGGTGACGTCGACGTTTTTCTGGGTCAGGTCATACACCGCCGCGCTCAACAGGGTGTTGGTGCCCGGTGGCTGGTACTTGATACCCAGTTCCCACTGCTTGCCTTCGGTGGGTTTGAACGAGTCGTCCGGCGAGGTGCTGGCGTTGCTCGCCGGCTGGAACGATTCGGCGTAGGACAGGTACGGCACAAAACCATTGTCGAAGACGTAGCTGATCGCCGCGTTGCCGCTGAAATTCTTGTTGCGATCGGTGTTGGTCGCGTCGTTCTTGTTGAAGTATTGGGTGCCGGTATGGACCCAGTCTTCACGTCCGCCGAGGGTCAGGCGCCATTGATCGAGGGCCATCTGGTCCTGGACGTAGAGGCCGGTCTGGTAGGTCTTCTGGTTGTAGTCATAGAACGCACTGGAGCGCGGCGGCCGGGTGATCGGCAGGCCGTGGGCCGGGTCGTTGACATTGATTGGCGGTGCGCTGCCGAAGATCGAGGTGTAGTTAGTGTTGGTGCGCTGGTGGTCGAGGCCCAGCAGCACGGTGTGGCGGATCTCGCCGGTGTCGAAGTCGGCCTGGAAGTTGTTGTCCACGGCGAACTGGCTGATGTCTTCGTCGGTGCTGGTGGTGGTACGCCCGACGTTGCCTGCGTCATCCACCTCAGTGAACGGGTAGGAACCGACAGTGATGGCCTGGAAGGAAAGATCCGACTTGGTGTAGCGCAGGTTCTGACGGAATTGCCAGACATCGTTCAGGCGATGTTCGAAGGCATAACCCAGTGCGTAGTAGGTACGGTCGTAGTATTCCCACTCGGGATCGCCGAGGTTTTTGCTGTGGGAGATATCGCCGAACGGCATGTCGATCTTGGTGCCCTGGATCGGCAGAAACTGGCTGGTGATACCTGTGTCGTCGCGGGTGAATTGCGAGAGGAAAGTCAGCTTGGTGTCGGGATCGATGTTCCAGGTCAGGCTGGGCGCGATGTTGTAGCGCTTGTCGGGAACGTCGTCGATCTGCGTGTCGCTGTCGCGCACCACGCCGCTGAAGCCGTAGAGGAACTGACCCTCGTCGTCGATCTTGCCGGTGCTGGCGAAGTTGATCTGGCGATGGTTGTCGCTACCGTACTGGACCTGCACTTCGCTGCTGGCTTCTTCACTGGGACGGCGGCTGACCATGTCCAGCAGGCCGCCCGGTGGGGTCTGGCCGTATACCGAGGAGGCAGGACCGCGCAGCAGGGCGATGCGGTCGAGGTTCCAGGTTTCCATTTTCGGGTTGGCGTAGACGCCTTTGGGCAGCGGCAGGCCGTCGAGGAACTGGGTTGGCTCGAAGCCACGCACCCGCAGCCAGTCGGCACGGGTGTCGCTGCCGTAACTGCTGGCGACGATACCGGGCATGTAGCGCACGGCGTCATCCAGGTTTTGTACGGCACGGTCGTCCATTTGCTGGCGGGTTGCCACGGAGATCGAGCGCGGTGCTTCGAGCAGCGAGGTGTCAGTCTTGGTGCCGGCGGCGGTGCGGGTGGCGAGGTAGCCATCGACCGGGCCCCAGGCGGTTTCGCTGTTTTCTACGCCGATCACCGCGGTTTCCGGCAGCGCCAGCACACCCTCGGGCACCGCCACCAGGCTGTAGGTACCGGCGCTGCTTTGTTCCAGTTGCAGGCCGGTGCCGCGCAGGGCCTGGCTCAGGGCGCCGGCTGCATCGTACTGGCCGATAACCGGGGCGGAAGTTTTACCGGCCGCCAGCGACGGGTTGAGGCTCAGCGCGAGGCCGGCCTGGCTGGCGATCTGGTTGAGGGTGGTGGCCAGCGGCGCGGCGGGCAGGTTGTAGGCACGCACACTGGACGTCTGCTCGGCGGCCACCAGCAGGGTGCTGGTCAGCGGGGTGCCGAAGGCAATGGCCAGGGCCAGCAGACTGGGGCGCAACAAGGTGTTTAGCGAGCGTGACATACGGCGGCTCCTGAATGGAAATATTTCTCAATTGCCTGTGTGCCGAACGAAACTGGAAAAGTGATAGGGCTGGATGAAAATAATTTTTATTTCGCGAAAAGGATGCAGCAGATTGCGCTGTGGCAGATGGCCTCTTCGCCGGCAAGCCGGCTCCTACAGATTCGGCGGTGAATGTACGACGCGGTCCTGTAGGAGCGGGCTTGCCAGCGAAGAGGCCTTTTATTCAGCCTGCGCGCTGGTCCTGGCGCCCACCGTCACCCACCACTGTGTATGTTTTTCGATCTGCACCGGCAGGGTCGGCAGCAGGGTGGTCAGTGCCAGGTCGGTGTTGTGCAGCGGGAAGCTGCCGGTGATGCGCAGGTTGGCGACTTCTGGCGCCACGCCCAGGTGGCCGGGGCGGTAGCGGGCGAGTTCGGCGACCAGGTCTTCCAGGCGCGCGTTGTCCACCACCAGCATGCCGCGGGTCCAGGCGTCCGCGCCGGGGTTGATCGCCAGCAGCGGACCGAGGCCGTCGGCACGCATCAGCACTTGCTGGCCCTGCTTGAGAATCTGCTCGTCAGAACGGGTTTCGGGACGCGCGGCCACCGCCGACTGCAACACGCTCAAGCGCGTGCCCTGGTCTTCACGCTTGACCAGGAAGCGGGTGCCGAGGGCGCGCAGGTGCCCGTCGCGGGTCTCGACGATGAACGGCCGGGCGTCGTTGTGCCCGGTCTCGATCAGAATTTCGCCTTCCTGGAGGACGATCCGCCGTTCTTTCTCATCGAAGCGCACATCCAGCGCGCTATGGGTATTGAGGTTGATCAGCGTGCCATCCGTCAGGCGCAGGGTGCGTTGTTCGCCGGTGGCGGTGCGCTGGTCGGCCAGCCAATAGCCGATCGGCAGGTAGCGCTCGCCGGCGAACAGTGCCACGCCCAGTGCCAGCATCACGCTGGCTGCGCCACTGCCGATTTTTCGTATGCGACGACGGATACTTTCGCGCGATTGCAACAGGGCGACCCGGGCCGGGCCACTGGCCACGTTGAAGCGCTGGTCGAGCATGCCCAGTTGGCGCCAGGCGCGGGCGTGCTCTTCGTGGCTGGCGTACCACTTGGCGAACTCCTCACGTTCCACCGGACTGGCGCCGCCACCATCGAGGGTCAACTGCCAGGCGATGGCGGCGTCGAGCACCGCGGCCGAGACCGGCCGGGAGCTGACCGGGCTCATGTCGGCTCGCCGTACAGCGCCACGTAGCACTGGCGAATGCCCTGGGCTAGGTATTGGCGCACGCGGGGCACCGAGACACCCAGGCGTTCGGCGATTTCGCCATGGCTCAGGCCGTCGAGACGGTTATAGAGGAAGGCGGCGCGGGCCTTGCTCGACAGTTTGCCGAGCAGGCGGTCGATGGCCTTGAGGTCTTCGAGGATCATCTGCTGTTCTTCCACCGAGGGGTGTTCCGCTTCGGGGATCAGCATCAATTCATTGAGGTAGACCTGTTCCAGCGCGGCGCGTCGGAAATGGTCGAACAGCAGGCCCTTGGCGATCGCCACCAGGAAGGCCCTGGGTTCGCGAGGAACGGTCACCGTGTCGCGCCCGAGCAGACGCACGAAGGTGTCCTGGCTCAGGTCTTCGGCTTTTGAAGGGCAGGCCACATTGCGTCGCAGCCAGGCCAATAGCCAGGTGCGATGGTCGCGATACAACGCTCCAACCAGCTCACTCTGAGGGCTTGGGACTGACGACACGGCGCATTACCGATTGGGAAGGTTTAACTAACGAGAATAGTTCGCGATTGTCTCAGAGGTGGGGCGTGTAGGCAATTGGCGTTGGTCGGGTAGTTTGGGAGTGGACACCCTGTAGGAGCGAGCTTGCTCGCGAAAAACCTGAGGGCGCCGCGCACATTCAGGATGCCCGCGTCATCGTTAACATTCTTCGCGACGGAGCGACGATTCGACAGGCTCGCTCCTACAAGGAAATTTAGAACGACGGCGCCTGCTGCCGGCGTTTCCACTGGCCAAGCCGCTGCTGCAGGTTCAACGGGCTGGGGATCTGCTGAGCCCGGGCACGGCTGAACAGGATCAGCGCCAGCTCGGCAGTGGCCATGGCGTCGGCGCTGGCGTTGTGGCGTTCGCTGACTTGCAACTTGAACCAGTCGATCCAGTCATCCAGACCGGCCTCGCGAATCTGCGCCTGGGGGCAGAGCAGCGGGGCGATTTCCGCAACATCGAGAAACGTATGTTGCAGGCGATACCCCAGGCTGTCTTTCAAGGCGCGCCCGAGCATGTGCTGGTCGAAGGCGGCGTGGAACGCCAGTAGCGGGCTGTCGCCGACAAAGTCCATGAAGTCGAGCAAGGCCTCGGCCGGGTCGCAACCGGCGGCAATCGCGCTGGGGCCCAGGCCATGAATCAGCACGCTGGGGGCGAGTTTGTGTTCGCGGCGGTGCAGGGTGCGTTCGAACTGCTGGCTGAAGTCGATCGCGCCGTCTTCGATGACCACCGCGCCGATGGACAGCACCTGGTCCTTGTTCAGATTCAGCCCGCTGGTTTCCAGGTCCATCACCACCCAGCGTTGTTCGCGCAGGCTGCAATCGGACAACGGCGCGGCGCCGGGCAATTGCCCCAGGCGCTGTTGTTGCTCGGCGGTCAGGGTCGGGCAGGCGGGGCGCAGCCAGGAAAACAGGCTCATAGCTGGTACCGCAGCGCCAGGCTGGCTTGCAGGCGTTGGGCCTGGCGCAGGGATTCGCGCAGGATCCGCCGGTCCAGGTGGTTCAGGCTATCGGGATCGACGCGGTTGGAGTAGGGCAGGTTCTCGCGGGTCTGCCGCTGGTGCTGCTGCATGCGGGTCTGCTGGATGAAGTGGTAGGCCTCTTCATAGGCCGCGCCATCCAGCGGGTCGATGACCTCCCTGGCCACCAGTTGGCGGAATCGCTCCAGGGTGTTGTTGCTCTCGATGCCGTTGGCCAGGGCCAGCAGGCGGGCGCCGTCGACAAAGGGCGTGAGGCCCTGGACCTTGAGGTCGAGGGTGGCCTTTTCGCCGTTTTTCTTCGCCAGCACAAACTCGCGGAAGCGGCCCACCGGCGGGCGCTGGCGCAGGGCGTTTTCGGCCAGCATGCGCTGGAACAGACGGTTGTCGGCGACCTGGTCGAGGATTGCCCGACGCAGTTGCTCGCAGCCCTGCTCGTCACCCCAGACCACCCGCAAGTCGAAATAGATACTCGAGCCCAGCAGGTTCTCCGGCGTCGCCTCGCGGATGAACGCGGCGAAGCGCCGTGCCCACTCAGCGCGGGACAGGCACAGCTCGGGGTTGCCGGCCATGATGTTGCCCTTGCACAACGTGAAGCCGCACAACGCCAGGCTGTGGTTGATCTGTTGCGCAATGGGCAGCAGCCGGCCGCGAATTTCGGCGGCGTGCGCGGCATCACGGGCCTCGAACAGCAGGCCGTTGTCCTGGTCGGTGTGCAGGGTTTGTTCGCGGCGGCCTTCGCTGCCGAAACACAGCCAACTGAAGGGGATGCCCGGGTCACCTTTTTCCTGCAGGGTCAGTTCGATTACCCGACACACCGTGTGATCGTTGAGCAGGGTGATGATCTGGGTGATCTGGGTCGAGGAGGCGCCATGAGCCAGCATGCGCTCGACCAGTTGGCCGATCTCGCCGCGGATCGCCACCAGGTTGTCGACCCGTGGCGCATTGCGGATGGTCCGTGCCAGGTGCACCAGGTCGACCCGTTGCAGGGAGAACAGATCACGCTCGGAGACCACGCCGCACAAGCGCTGGTCCTTGACCAGGCAGACGTGGGCGATGTGCCGTTCGGTCATGGCAATCGCAGCGTCAAACGCACTGTGGTCGGGGCTCAAGTAAAACGGCGCCTGGGTCATGTGCCCGGCGATCGGTTGATCGAGGTCGCGAGCGCCGTCGGCCACCACCTGGCGCAGGTCGCGCAGGGTGAAGATGCCCACAGGCGCCTTCTGCTCATCGACCACCACAATGCTGCCCACTTGCTGTTCGTGCATCAGGCTCACGGCGTCGCGCAGGGGCGTGGTCGGATCACAGGTCACCGGGTGGCGCATGGCCAATTCGCCGAGGCGCGTGTTGAGCGAATACTGGGTGCCGAGGGTTTCCACGGCTTTTTGCTGGACCTGCTGATTGACCTGGTCGAGCAGGCTGCTGACGCCGCGCAGGGCGAAGTCGCGGAAGGTGCTGGAGAGGGCAAACAGCTTGATGAAGGCGAGCTTGTTCAGCTGCAGGCAGAAGGTGTCTTCGCCAGCCAGGTGCTCGGTGCGGGTCGCGCGTTCGCCGAGCAAGGCAGCCAGTGGAAAGCACTCACCGGTGGTGATCTCGAAGGTGGTCTCGGTGCCGCCCTTGGCCGTGTGCGGCCGCTCGCCAACCACCCGACCCTGTTTGACGATATAGAAGTGCTGCACCGCGCCGTCGGTGGGTTTGATGATGCTCTCGCCAGGTCCGTAAAAGCGCAGTTGGCACTGCTCCACCAGATAGGCCAGGTGAGCGTGTTCCATCTGATTGAACGGCGGAAACCGCTGCAGGAATTGCAGGGTGCCCTGGATGTTCTGCAACACCGCGGTTTTCCCCGCCTGGGTGAAGGCGTCCGTCTTGCTCATGACCGTTTTTCGATTTGTTGTTGTGGGTGTCGGCCATGGTCGGCCCCCGCAGGCAGAGTGCCCATTGGACGTAAGTCTAGGTCGCGGGATATCCGCAGGCGTTTGCGTGCCATTGAGGGGGAGAAAACCTTTTCTGCGCCCTATTGGAAAAGTATCCGACGAAGCGCACATTTAAGCTCCGCCTAGCGATGTCTGACTGTTGTGCCAGGTTAACGAACCGAACCTTCAGAGAGAGCCATGTCCGACCACGATATTTTGAGCGACGCCGAGCGTGAGGCGCTGAGTGCGGTCATGCAGGAGCCGGTGCTGGCGCCGCAACTGCAACGGGTGCTGATTGTCGATGATGACCAGGACGCCCGAGAGTTGCTCGCGGAGGTGCTGGCGTTGGAGGACATCCTTTGTCTGACGGCGGCGAGTGGCGAACGTGCGCTGGAATTACTGGCGACAAAACCGTCCATAGGATTGTTGATTACCGATTTGCGTATGGGCCATGTCGATGGCCTGGAGCTGATCCGGCAAATACGCGAGTCGGAAAGGGCGGCACTCCCCGTGATCATCGTATCCGGCGATGCCAGTGTTAAGGACGCCATTGCGGCAATGCATTTGAGCGTGGTGGATTTTTTGCTTAAACCCTTCGATACCGGCAAGTTGCTGGAGTTGGTCCGGCATGAGCTTGGATTGACGCCGGCGCCATGAAAAAAGGCCCTGATCGAAAGATCAGGGCCTTTTGCTTACCGCGTCAGCGTTGGATCAGAGGCCGTTGGCCGCCTTGAACTCGCGACGACGACGATGCAGGACCGGCTCGGTGTAGCCGTTTGGCTGCTTGGTGCCTTCGATCACCAGTTCGACCGCTGCCTGGAAGGCGATGTTGCTGTCGAAGTTCGGCGCCAACGGACGGTACAGCGGGTCGTTGGCGTTCTGGCGGTCAACCACCGGCGCCATGCGCTTGAGGCTTTCCATGACCTGTGCTTCGGTGACGATGCCGTGACGCAGCCAGTTGGCGATGTGCTGGCTGGAAATACGCAGCGTGGCACGGTCTTCCATCAGGCCGACGTCGTTGATGTCCGGCACTTTCGAGCAGCCCACACCCTGGTCGATCCAGCGCACCACATAACCGAGAATGCCCTGGGCGTTGTTGTCCAGTTCGTTCTTGATCTGCTCGGCGCTCCACTGCGGGTTCACCGCCAGCGGGATGGTCAGGATGTCGTCGACCGAGGCACGGGCACGCTTGGCCAGTTCGGCCTGGCGGGCGAACACGTCGACCTTGTGGTAATGCAGGGCGTGCAGGGCGGCGGCGGTCGGCGACGGAACCCAGGCGGTGTTGGCGCCGGCCAGTGGGTGAGCGACTTTCTGCTCGAGCATGGCGGCCATCAGGTCAGGCATTGCCCACATGCCTTTACCGATTTGCGCACGACCTTGCAGGCCGGTGCTCAGACCGATGTCGACGTTCCAGTTTTCGTAGGCGCCAATCCACTTCTCGGCCTTCATGTCGGCCTTGCGGACCATTGGCCCGGCTTCCATGGAGGTGTGGATTTCGTCGCCGGTGCGGTCGAGGAAGCCGGTGTTGATGAACACCACGCGTTCGCTGGCAGCCTTGATGCAGGCCTTGAGGTTGATCGTGGTCCGACGCTCCTCGTCCATGATCCCGACTTTGAGGGTGTTGCGTGGCAACTGCAGAACGTCTTCGATGCGGCCGAACAGTTCGTTGGTGAACGCCGCTTCTTCCGGGCCGTGCATTTTCGGTTTGACGATGTAGACCGAACCGGTACGGCTGTTCTTGCGCGTGGTGTTGCCGTTCAGGCTGTGGATCGCCGCGAGGTTGGTCACCAGACCGTCGAGGATGCCTTCAGGGACTTCGTTGCCGTCCTTGTCGAGAATCGCATCGATGGTCATCAGGTGCCCGACGTTGCGCACGAACAGCAATGAACGACCGTGCAGGCTCAGCTCGCCGCCATTTGGCGCGGTGTAGGTGCGGTCGGCGTTCATGGTGCGGGTGAAGGATTTGCCGCCCTTGCTGACTTCTTCCGACAGGTCGCCCTTCATCAGGCCGAGCCAGTTGCGGTAGATCACCACCTTGTCGTCGGCATCGACCGCGGCGACCGAGTCTTCGCAGTCCATGATGGTGGTCAGCGCGGCTTCCATCAGCAGGTCTTTGACGCCGGCGGCGTCGGTCTGGCCGACCGGGGTGCTGGCGTCGATCTGGATTTCGAAGTGCAGGCCGTTGTGCTTGAGCAGCACCGCAGTCGGGGCCGCGGCAGTGCCGTGGAAGCCGATCAGTTGGGCGTCGTTGCGCAGGCCACTGTTGCTGCCGCCTTTGAGGGCGACCTGCAGCTTGCCGTCGACGATGCTGTAGCCGGTGGAATCGACATGGGAGCCGGCAGCCAGTGGCGCGGCTTCGTCGAGGAAGGCTCGGGCGAAGGCAATGACTTTGTCGCCACGCACCTTGTTGTAGCCTTTGCCTTTTTCCGCGCCGTCGGCTTCGCTGATGGCGTCGGTGCCGTAGAGCGCGTCGTACAGCGAACCCCAGCGGGCGTTCGAGGCATTGAGAGCGAAGCGGGCGTTCATCACCGGGACCACCAGTTGGGGTCCGGCCATGCGGGCGATTTCTTCATCGACGTTTTGCGTCGTTGCCTGGAAATCGGCCGCTTCTGGCAGCAGATAACCGATGTCTTGCAGGAAGGCTTTATAGGCCACGGCGTCGTGCGCCTGGCCTGCACGCTCCTGGTGCCAGGCGTCGATACGCGCCTGGAAATCATCGCGTTTGGCGAGTAGGGCTTTGTTCTTCGGCGCCAGGTCATGAATGACCTTGTCGGCACCGGCCCAGAATTGTTCGGCGGTGAGGCCGGTTCCGGGAATGGCTTCGTTGTTCACGAAGTCGAACAGGACTTTGGCGACCTGCAGGCCACCGACTTGAACGTGTTCAGTCATTGCTTGCCTCACTCTGCTCAGCTATTTCGCTTTTCAGCTCTTCAATTTTGACCATGAAGCCCCCGGCCATTTAAACCACAAACCCGTCTACCAGTACATGCCATTGCGGGCGGCTGGGTTTGGCTCGATCAACGGCTTGGAGGCCTTGCTGACAGGGCTTTCAGGGTTGCGATCAGGCCCGCGGCAGGCATCGATCGAGGATTATGTAGTGCGCGCTGCGGCATACTACATGATGAATTGCGGTTGTGAAAATTAGACTAATTACGTCGTTCTGCGACCCCATGACGCATTGCAGTCACGGCGGGGCACAGGATGTTCTCAAAAAACTGGTGGATTGTTCCAGTTAAATATAAAAACTTGTACACGATTTGTGATTAAGCCGGATCAGTGGTGTTCCCATTCGCGAGCAGGCTCGCTCCTACATGGGATCGCGCTCCCCTGTAGGAGCGAGCCTGCTCGCGATGGGGCCCTCTCATTCAACGCAGCAATCCCCGTTGCCTATACTTGCCTTTCCCCAAAAAAAAATCATGACCAGAGGGCTGCGCCATGGATCACCTCGTACTCACCGTATTCGCCCCGGACAAAGCCGGTCAGGTCGAGCGCATCGCCCAATGCATTGCCGAGCATGGCGGTAACTGGCTGGAAAGCCGCATGTCGCGGATGGCCGGGCAATTCGCCGGGATTCTGCGGGTGGGGGTTCCGGCCGAGGCTTACGATGAATTGGTGGACGCGCTGCAGGCGTTATCCAGCCAGGGAATCCGGGTGCTGATTGCCGAAAGCGGCATCGAGCAGGCCTGCACCTGGAAGCCGATTGCCATGGAGTTGGTGGGCAACGATCGGCCGGGGATTGTGCGTGACATCACGCGCTTGCTCAGCGAGCAGGGGGTGAACCTCGAGCGACTGGTGACCGAAGTGCGGCCCGCGCCGATGAGCAGCGAACCGCTGTTTCATGCCGAGGCGATTCTGGCCGTGCCCCTGACCCTGTCGCTGGATGTGTTGCAGTCGCGCCTGGAAACCCTGGCGGATGATTTGATGGTGGAGCTGGTGCTGCGCAGTGACCCTTGAGTTTATCCAGCGAAATCCTGCACCTGCCTGTGGATAAGCTGTAGAGACCGCTCTGCAGCCCAGGCCGGCCGGGGTTCTTCAAGAACTGATCAAAAAAACCAGCAATTTCAACGGCTTGTGCACAAACGGCGGGGATCACGCTGTGGATAACCTTGGGAAGGATGCTTGCAGGCCACGGTTGACGTGGCCTGCAAGGCTTTGTGCGTTTTTTGATCAGCGACGTCGACGCAAACTCAGCCATGCATCGACGCTGTACACCGCCAGGCCCGCCCAGATAAACATGAAAGCGATCAGGGTGCTCGAGGACAGGTGTTCGCCAAACAGCAGCACCGCCTGCAACAGCACCAGGGTCGGCGCGAGGTATTGCAGGAAGCCCAGGGTGGTGTAGGGCAGGTCGCGCGCGGCGGCGTTGAAGCAGACCAGCGGCACCAGGGTCACCGGCCCCGCAGCGATCAGCCACCAGGCTTCACTGGTGGTCCAGAACTCGGGTTGGGCGGTCATTGCGGTCTGGTTGAACAACAGCCAGGCGATGGCCAGCGGCACCAACATCCATGTTTCCACCACCAGGCCCGGCAGCGCCTTGACGGGTGCCTGCTTGCGGATCAAGCCGTAGAAGCCGAACGTCAGCGCCAGCACCAGCGATACCCACGGCAAGCTGCCGACTTGCCACACCTGCTGCGCCACACCGACCGCCGCCAGCCCAACGGCCACCCACTGCATGCGCCGCAACCGTTCGCCGAGGATCAGCATGCCCAGCAACACGTTGACCAGCGGATTGATGTAGTAACCGAGACTGGCTTCGAGCATGCGTCCGTTGTTCACCGACCAGACGTAGGTCAGCCAGTTGGCGGCTATCAGCGTGCCGCTCAGGGCGAGGATTGCCAGGCGTTTGGGGTTGTCACGCAGCTCACGCCACCAGCCCGGGTGCTTCCAGACCAGCAGCAACAGGCTGCCGAACAGCGCCGACCAGATCGCCCGGTGAATGATGATCTCCACGGCGGGCACGCTGGCAATGGCTTTGAAGTAAAGCGGGAACAAGCCCCAGATGATGTAGGCGGTCAGGCCCAATACGTAACCGCGACGCAGGTTGGCGGCTGGCATGCAGAATCCTTGGTTAGGTAGCTAACAAAGCAAGGATTGTAAGGAAGTTTGTCTGCCAATGTCCTGCTGTATTGGTTGGGTATTTGTGAACAACTACCTGCCACTGTAGGAGCGAGCCTGTCGAATCGTCGCACCGTCGCGATGGCGGTTTGTCAGTCACCGTTGCGCTGAACATGAAACCGTCATCGCGAGCAGGCTCGCTCCTACAGTGATTAGCTTTCCACAGTGGAATTAGCTGTGCTTCAAAACAACTTCAACGGCTCTTCATTCAACGCCGCCAACTGTTCGCGCAGGGCCAGTACCTGATCGCCCCAATACCGTTCGCTGCCAAACCACGGGAAGCTGCGGGGGAACGCCGGGTCGTCCCAGCGCCGCGCCAGCCAGGCGCTGTAGTGCATCAGGCGCAAGGCGCGCAGGGGTTCGATCAGGGCCAGTTCGCGCGGATCGAAGTCGTGGAATTCGCTGTAGCCGTCCATCAGTTCCGAGAGCTGGCCGAGGCACTCCTGGCGGTCGCCGGCGAGCATCATCCACAGGTCTTGCACCGCCGGGCCCATGCGGCAGTCATCGAGGTCGACGATGTGGAACATCTCATCGCGGCACATCATGTTGCCCGGGTGGCAGTCGCCGTGCATGCGGATGTTCTGGTGTGGAGTGTCGTTGTAGACCTCTTGCACGCGCTTGAGCAGGTCGCGGGCCACCGACTCGTAGGCCGGCAGCAGGCTGCGCGGTACGAAATTGCCTTCGAGCAAGGTGTTCAGTGAATCCTCGCCGAAGTTTTTCACCCCCAGCGCCTCGCGATGCTCGAACGGGCGGGTCGAGCCCACGGCGTGCAAGCGCCCGAGCAACTGACCGAGGCGATACAACTGGTCGAGATTGCCCGGTTCCGGCGCCCGGCCGCCGCGACGGGGAAACAGGGTGAAGCGAAAGCCGTTGTGTTCGTGCAGGGTTTCGCCATTGTGGATCAGCGGTGCGACGACGGGTACCTCGACCTCGGCCAGTTCGAAAGTGAACCGGTGTTCTTCGACGATCGCCTCGTTGCTCCAGCGCTGTGGGCGGTAGAACTTGGCGATCAGTGGCTCGCTGTCCTCGATGCCGACTTGATAGACACGGTTCTCGTAGCTGTTGAGCGCCAGGATGCGCGCATCGCTGAGAAAACCGATGCTTTCGACGGCATCGAGTACGAGGTCTGGGGTGAGGGTTTCAAACGGGTGGGCCATGCTGACTCCTGCGCGCAGCAGGCTGCCGCGTCCGGCCAGACATGGTAGCGCAGACGGCGCGGTTGTAGGAACGAGTGCCCGATTGCGGCTTGCTCGCGTAGTGGTCATCAGCTACACCGAGTTGCCTTTATCGCCAGCAGGCTGGCTCCCACAGGGTTTGCGGTAGACACAAAAACCTGTGGGAGCCAGCCTGCTGGCGATAGCAATTAATCAGGCGCCGACAATCCCGCCATCTTCCCGCCGAATCGCCATCACCGAAGACCGCGGCTTGCCATTGGGCAAATGCTCGGGGAAGGTCGATCCGCCGTTTTCACCAGGATGCTGAATCCCGACAAACAGGGTTTTCTGATCGGGAGAGAAGCTGATCCCGGTCACTTCGCAGCCCACCGGGCCGACCATGAAGCGGCGGATTTCACCGCTGGCCGGGTCGGCGCAGAGCATCTGGTTGTTGCCCATGCCGGCGAAGTCGCCGCTGTTGCTGGAGTCGCCGTCGGTGAGGATCCACAGGCGCCCGGCCTTGTCGAAACCCAGGCCATCAGGGCTGTTGAACATGTTCTGCGGGGTGATGTTCGACGAGCCCGCCTTGGCCGTGCCGGCATGCACCGTCGGGTTGCCGGCGACCACGAACAGGTCCCAGGCAAAGGTCATGGATGCATGATCGTCGCCAGCGGTGTGCCAGCGCAGAATCTGCCCGTAGACGTTCTTCTCCCGTGGGTTGGGGCCGCCCACCGGTTGCCCGTCTTCGCCACGTTTGACGTTGTTGGTCAGGGTGCAATAGACCTGGCCATCGGTAGGGCTGACAACGATCCACTCCGGACGGTCCATGCGCGTGGCGCCGACCACAGTGGCTGCCAGGCGCGCATGAATCAGCACCTCGGCCTGGTCGGCGAAACCGCTGCTGGCGTCGATGCCGTTTTTGCCATGGCTCAACTCGATCCACTGGCCCTGGCCCTTGGGGCGATCAGGGTTGCTGTCGCCAGCGTCGAAGCGGGCCACGTACAGAGTGCCGTGGTCGAGCAGGTTGTGATTGGCCTTGGGGTTCTTGTGGTCGATCTTGTCGCGGCTGACGAACTTGTAGATGAACTCACCGCGTTCGTCGTCGCCCATGTAGACCACGGCGCGGCCGTCATGGGTTTCGGCGAGGGCGGCGTTTTCGTGCTTGAAACGGCCCAGGGCGGTACGCTTGACCGGCGTCGATTGCGGGTCGAACGGATCGATTTCCACCACCCAGCCATGGCGGTTGAGTTCGTTGGGGTTTTTCGCCAGGTCAAAGCGTGGGTCGTGGGGGTGCCAGTTGATTTCCTTGCTGGCGGCCACCACGCCGTAGCGTTTTTGCGCGGCGTCAAACTGCTGCTCCGGGTTGCTGCTGCCGAAACAGTCGGTGAAGTTCTCTTCGCACGTCAGATAAGTGCCCCACGGCGTCTTGCCATTGGCACAGTTCTGGAACGTGCCCAGTACCCGTTCACCCTTGGGGTCGGCAGCGGTCTTGAGCAACGCGTGACCGGCGGCCGGGCCACCGACGCGGATCGGTGCATTGCCGTGGATGCGGCGGTTGTAGCGCGAGCCCTGGACGAAGTGCCACTGGCCGTCCTTGCGCTGCACTTCGATCACCGACACCCCTTCGCACGCCTGGGCCTTGTGCACTTCTTCCGCCGACTGTGGCATGCCGCCATGGGGGTAGAGGTAGCGGTAGTTGGTGTATTCGTTGTTGATGGCCATCAGCGCGCGGTTGTCGTCGCCCGGGAACGGGAACAGGCTCATGCCGTCGTTGTTGTCGCCGAACTGGACTTCCTGTTGCAGCGCCGTGCCGTTGCCCGAAGGGTCGAACGCCGGGCCGTCTTTGTGCAGGGGCTGGCCCCAGCTGATCAGCACCGAGGCGGTGTAGCCAGTCGGCAGGCTGAGGGTGTCGCTGGTGGCGGCGGCAATGCTTTCAAAGCCGAGCAGTTTGCTCGAAGCGGCGCTGACGCTGGCGGCCAATACGCTGCGACTGAGCAGGTTGCCGCCCAGGAACAAGGCCGCTGCGCTGAGTGCGCCGGCACTGATAAAGCCGCGGCGGCTGAGGCCAACGATCTGTTCGAGGTCGGTGGCTTGGTTTTCTTCTAATAGGCTCACATCAGGCTCCCTGCTGGTTTTGGCAGTCACCTTAATGTCGAATCATGACGTAATTGTTTCAGTCGTCGGCCTAGAGTGGCGTACCGATCAGTACATTGGACGGCGAGAATTGCACCTGCACCGCTTGGCCGGGCGTCAGCCCCCGGGTTCGCAGGTACAAGGGTTCAGCCAACGCGCAAAGCGTCTGACCGTTGGCCAGGCTGATGCGCACCTCGCTGGGGCCGTCTTCGGCGTCGAGGATCTGTTCGAGGGTTCCGGTCAACTGGTTGTAGCCCGGGGTTGGCGCTTGGTCGAGGGGCAGCAACTCCAGCCAACCGGCCTTGATCAACGCCACCACTTCGGTGCCAGTTTGCAGGTCCAGGCGCTGGGTGCTGTCGTGGGTGATTTGCGCGTGCAGGGTCAGGCCTTCGGCCAGGGACAAGGTAATCAGGTCGTTGCGGCCCTGGGCATCGATGCCGGCGACGGTGCCGTGCAACTGGTTGCGTGCGCTGGTGCGCAGCATCAGGCGGCCGAGCAGGTCGAGATCGCTGGCATCCTCCGCGGCCTCCAACACTTGCGCCTGCAAGGCCTGCAAACGCTGGTACAGGCGCAGCACCCGTTCGCCTTCGCTGGACAGTCGTGCACCGCCGCCGCCCTTGCCGCCGACACTGCGCTCCACCAGTGGCTTTTGCGCCAGGTTGTTCAGTTCGTCGATGGCGTCCCAGGCCGCCTTGTAGCTGAGGCCGGCGCTTTTCGCGGCGCGGGTGATCGAGCCCTGTTCGGCAATATGCTGCAACAGAGCAATGCGTTGCGGGCGACGGACGATGTGTTGGGACAACAAGCTGGGTAGGGACATGAATTGGACTACGGGCGCGGGTAATAAGGCAGGACGTTGGCCGCTCGCCGCGCCGCCGTCAAGCCGGATCGCCGGGTTTTGCCGTGCGCGCCAGGCAATACACGTCGACCCGACTGGCGCCGGCATCCGTCAGCAGGCGTGCCAGGTTGCCGGCGGTGGCGCCGGTGGTCAGTACGTCGTCGACCAACGCCAGGTGTCGCCCGCGAATCGCCGCCTGCGGGTGTAGGGCAAAGGCTTTGCGCAAGTTGTGCTGGCGGGCCCTGGCGTTGAGGTCCTGCTGGGCGCTGGTGTCCTGAGTGCGAATCACCAACTGCTCATCGCAGGCAATGTGCAGGCAGTCGCCGAGCCAGTCGGCGAGCATCGCGGCCTGGTTGAAGCCCCGTCGACGCAGGCGCTTGCGGGCCAGTGGCACGGGGATCAGGGCGTCCGGCCTCTGCAGACCCTCGTCGAAGCGATAATGCAGTGATTGCGCAAGAAGTTCGGCCAACAGGCGGCCATAAGGCCAGTTGGAGGAGTGCTTGAAGCGGGTAATCAAGCTGTCGATGGGGAAGCTGTAGGTCCAGGGGGCAATCACTTGGGTAAAAGCCGGCCGGGCTTTCAAGCATTGGTCACAGGTGAGTCCATTCGCGGCCAAGGGCAGGGCGCAGACCTGGCAGGCGTCGCCCAGCCAGGGCAATTCGCTTTCACAAGGCATGCAAATGGGCAATGGCGTGTCGGAGAGTTCGTTGCACAGTAAACAGGTTTGTTTGTTTTTTAACCAGATGTAAACCTGTCCTTCGTACTGAGGTTGACAGCGCATAACTCTTCCTTAAATATGCTGAAACATCCGTGTTGTGTCTGTGGGTTTCGTCTTGTTGCCCGGACACGTTTCAAGCATCAAGCATAAGAAAGGAAATGAACCGATGAGCGCCAGCATCACCGCCAAATTGCGTCACGATTGGTCCTTGGCCGAAGTCAAAGCGCTGTTCGTTCAGCCTTTCAATGACTTGTTGTTCCAGGCGCAAACGGTGCACCGCGCGCATTTCGATGCCAACCGCGTCCAGGTGTCGACCCTGTTGTCGATCAAGACCGGTGCCTGCCCGGAAGATTGCAAATACTGTCCACAGTCCGGTCACTACAACACCGGCCTGGAAAAAGAAAAGCTGATGGAAGTGCAGAAGGTCCTCGAAGAGGCCGCGCGCGCCAAGGCCATCGGTTCGACCCGTTTCTGCATGGGCGCGGCGTGGAAACACCCGTCGGCCAAGGACATGCCGTACGTGTTGAAAATGGTTGAAGGGGTCAAGGCCATGGGCCTGGAAACCTGCATGACCCTCGGCCGTCTCGATCAGGAGCAGACCGCTGCCCTGGCCAAGGCCGGTCTCGACTACTACAACCACAACCTCGACACCTCGCCGGATTTCTACACCAGCATCATCACCACCCGAACCTACAGCGAGCGCCTGCAAACCCTGGCGTACGTGCGTGATTCGGGGATGAAGATCTGCTCCGGCGGGATCCTCGGCATGGGCGAGTCGCTGGATGATCGCGCCAATCTGCTGATCCAGTTGGCCAACCTGCCTGAGCATCCGGAGTCGGTGCCGATCAACATGTTGGTGAAGGTGGCCGGCACGCCGCTGGAAAACGCTGACGACGTCGACCCGTTCGACTTCATTCGCATGCTCGCGGTGGCCCGTATCCTGATGCCGCAATCCCATGTGCGGCTGTCGGCCGGGCGTGAAGCGATGAACGAGCAGATGCAGGCCCTGGCGTTCCTTGCCGGCGCCAACTCGATTTTCTACGGCGACAAATTGCTGACCACCGCCAACCCGCAAGCCGACAAGGACATGCAACTGTTCTCGCGCCTGGGCATCCTCCCCGAAGCCCGCGAAGAGCACGCCGACGAGGTGCACCAGGCCGCCATCGAACAGGCGCTGGTGGAGCAGAAGAGCAGCGAGCAGTTTTATAACGCTGCCGTCTGAGTTCTTTGAAGCGATGCAAAACACCGTAGGAGCTGGCTTGCCAGCGAATGCGGTGTATCGGTACCAGAGATGCAATCTGGTTCGCCGCCATCGCTGGCAAGCCAGCTCCTACAGGGTTTGTGTCCCTTCTGATTGATGTTATTGCACTGTCGAGGCCTGCATGTCTTTCGATCTCGCCGCACGCCTGGCTGCCCGTCGCGCGGACAATCTTTATCGCCAGCGGCCACTGCTTGAATCCCCCCAGGGGCCGCAGGTAGTGGTCGATGGCCAGCCCTTGTTGGCCTTCTGCAACAACGACTACCTGGGTCTGGCCAATCACCCACAGGTGATCGAAGCCTGGCGCGCCGGTGCCGAACGCTGGGGCGTAGGCGGTGGCGCATCGCATCTGGTGATTGGTCACAGCACCCCGCATCACGCCCTCGAAGAAGCCTTGGCCGACTTGACCGGACGTCCGCGGGCGCTACTGTTCACCACCGGTTACATGGCCAACCTCGGCGCGGTCACCGCGTTGGTGGGTCAGGGCGATACCGTGCTGGAAGATCGCCTCAACCATGCCTCGCTGCTGGACGCCGGGTTGTTGTCCGGTGCGCGCTTCAATCGCTATCTGCACAACGATGCCGACAGCCTGGCCAAGCGCCTGGAGAAAGCCACCGGCAATACCCTGGTGGTCACCGACGGCGTGTTCAGCATGGACGGCGATATCGCCGATCTGCCGGCGCTGGTCCGCGAAACCCGGGCCAAGGGCGCGTGGCTGATGGTCGACGACGCCCACGGTTTTGGCCCCTTGGGTGCCCATGGCGGCGGCATCGTCGAGCATTTCGGCCTGAGCCAGGAGGATGTGCCGGTGCTGGTCGGCACCCTCGGCAAGGCGTTCGGCACGGCAGGTGCGTTTGTCGCCGGCAGTGAAGAGCTGATCGAAAGCCTGATCCAGTTCGCCCGGCCCTACATCTACACCACCAGCCAGCCACCGGCGCTGGCCTGCGCGACCCTCAAGAGCCTTGAGCTGCTGCGCAGCGAACATTGGCGGCGTGAACATCTGCAGGTGCTGATCAAACAGTTCCGCCGCGGCGCCGAGCAGATCGGCCTGCAACTGATGGACAGCGCGACGCCGATCCAGCCGATCATGATTGGTGATGCCGGACGGGCGATGCTTTTTTCGCAGATGCTGCGCGAGCGCGGATTGCTGGTCACGGCGATTCGTCCTCCGACCGTGCCGGCCGGCAGTGCCCGCTTGCGCGTGACCTTGACCGCGGCCCACAGCGAAGCGCAGGTCGAGCTATTGTTACAGGGTCTTGCCGATTGTGTTGAGCAACTGGGAGCAACCTCGGACCATGCGTGATCGACTGATTCTGTTGCCCGGTTGGGGCCTCGGCATTTCCCCGCTGGAACCGCTCGCGGCCGCCTTGCAGGGGCTCGACGAACACTTGCGGGTGGAGATCGAGCCGCTGCCGGAGTTGGAATCAGCCGATCTCGAAGAATGGCTGGACGAGCTCGACGCCAGCGTGCCGCAGGACGCCTGGCTGGGTGGCTGGTCGCTGGGCGGCATGCTCGCCAGCGAGTTGGCGGCGCGCCGTGGCGATCGCTGCTGTGGCCTGCTGACCCTGGCGAGCAACCCGGCGTTTGTCGCCCATGAGCAATGGCCGAACGCGATGCCCGGCGAAACCTTCGATCAATTCCTCGCTGGCTGCAGCGCCGATCCGCGCACCACTCTCAAGCGCTTCAGCCTGCTGTGTGCCCAGGGCGCCGAAGATCCGCGCGGCCTGTCGCGGCTGCTGTCGGGTGGGGCGCCGAATAGCTCGAGCGCGGTGCTGATGAGTGGGCTCGAACTGCTGGCGCAACTGGACACCCGCAAGGCGCTGCAGGTCTTTCGCGGGCCGCAGTTGCATCTGTTTGCCGGGCTCGATGGCCTGGTTCCGGCCGAGGCGGCCAGTGCGTTGTTGGCGTTACTTCCCGATGTCGAAATTGGTCTGATTGAACAGGCCAGTCACGCGTTCCTTCTGGAGGATCCCCACGGAGTGGCGGGGGCGATCCAGGCCTTTTTGCATGAGAGCGGTGATGACTGATTTGGCTTTTGTAAAACTGCCCGGTGGCTTGCCCGACAAACGTCAGGTGGCGGCGTCCTTTTCCCGCGCCGCGGCCAGCTATGACAGCGTGGCCGAGTTGCAGCGCGACGTTGGCACTGAACTGCTGCGGCGTCTGCCCAGCGATCACGCGCCGCAGCGCTGGCTCGACCTGGGCTGCGGCACCGGTTACTTCAGCCGTGCACTGGCCGAGCGCTTCAGTGCGGGCGAAGGAGTGGCGCTGGACATCGCCGAAGGCATGCTCAATCACGCCCGGCCGCTGGGTGGCGCGCAGTATTTCATCGCCGGCGATGCCGAGCGCCTGCCCCTGCAGGACGCCAGTTGCGACCTGGTGTTTTCCAGCCTGGCGGTGCAATGGTGCGCTGATTTCGCGGCGGTGCTGAACGAGGCGTATCGAGTGCTCAAGCCAGGTGGGGTGCTGGCCTTTGCCAGCCTGTGCGTCGGCACCTTGTACGAATTGCGCGACAGCTGGCGTCAGGTAGATGGCATGGTCCACGTCAACCGTTTCCGTGAGTTCAGCCGCTACCAGCAACTGTGCGCCGACAGCGGCTTGAACGTCCTGAGCCTGCAAAGTTGCCCGCATGTGCTGCACTATCCCGATGTGCGCAGCCTGACCCACGAACTCAAGGCGCTGGGTGCGCATAATCTCAATCCTGGACGGCCGGGCGGGCTGACGGGGCGGGCTCGGATCAGTGGCTTGATTGGCGCCTACGAGCACTTTCGTCAGGCGCAAGGACTGCCTGCGACCTATCAGGTGGTGTACGCCGTACTGGAGAAACCTCGATGAGCGTTGCCTATTTCATTACCGGCACCGACACCGATGTCGGCAAGACCACCATCGCCGCCGGCTTGTTGCACGCGGCACGCCAGGCTGGCCTGAGTACGGCGGCGGGCAAGCCGGTGGCCTCCGGTTGCGAGGTGACGCCCAAGGGCCTGCGCAATGCCGATGCCCTGGCGTTGCTGGCGGAGTGTTCATTGCCGCTGACCTATGCCGAGGTCAATCCACTGGCCTTCGAACCGGCGATCGCCCCGCACCTGGCGGCCCGCGAGGCCGGCGTGGCATTGACAGTGCAGGCATTGAAGGCGCCAATGCGGCACATCCTCGAAAAACAAGCCGACTTCACCCTGATCGAGGGCGCGGGCGGCTGGCGGGTGCCATTGGCCGGCCAGGACAACCTGTCGGACCTGGCCATGGCCCTGGACCTGCCGGTGATCCTGGTCGTCGGGGTGCGCCTGGGCTGCATCAGCCATGCCCTGCTGACCGCCGAAGCGATTGCCAATGACGGTCTGCAACTGGCGGGCTGGGTGGCGAATATCATCGATGCGAAGACCTCACGCCTGGAAGAAAACCTCGCGACCCTGGCCGAGCGCTTGCCGGCGCCGTGCCTGGGCCGGGTGCCGAAACTCAAGGTGGTGACGGCAGAAGCGGTGGCGCAACACCTGCAACTGGACCTGCTGGACTAACGTCGGTCTATCACAAGGCACTGTGCCATTAGTGTTTTTGTCGGGCGTTTCTGGCTGGGCTCTGCTTCAATGAGGACTGATGTCTTTTTGCAGGATGTAGTGATCCCATGGAAATCTCGGGAAGCACGGCTTATTACCCTGGCCTGAGCGCAATCAGCGCAGGCCAGAACCGCATCGATCAGGCCGCCAGCCAGATCGCCAATACCTACGTCGAACGGGCCGCCGGTAGCCAATCCTCGGACGCTCAGGTCGATCGCCTGCGTGGCGTCGACCGCAGCCAGCAGTCTGATGTGGCCAGCCAGCAGGTGGCAATGGCCCAGGGCAAGTTGCAGGTGGAGTTGGGCGTCAACGTGGCCAAGGCTGCGGATGAAGTGCTCGGCACGCTGATCGATACCTACGCTTGATCCCTTTCTGATCCTCACCCGGCGACGCCATTCTCCTGGCGTTCGCTCGGGCGTCTCTCACACGTTCAACTAATCTTTCCTACAGGCTCTGCCGCGATCTACAGCGGTTGCGTGGCTGTGCGCCTGTGCATTTCAGGAAGTGGATGACAGACGGCAAATGATCGACGCTTGACAACTTTTCAGCGTAAACGTATGTTTCAAACAACTGTTTGACCGTCACAACAAATCATCGCGGTCGTTCATTCCCGGTTACATCAGCAGAGGTTTATCGCTATGCCTGACTACAAGGCCCCCTTGCGTGATATTCGCTTCGTTCGTGACGAGCTGCTCGGCTACGAGGCGCACTATCAGAGCCTTCCGGCTTGCCAGGACGCTACCCCGGACATGGTTAACGCCATTCTCGAGGAAGGCGCCAAGTTTTGTGAGCAGGTGCTGGCTCCGCTGAACCGCGTGGGTGACACCGAAGGCTGCACCTGGAGCGAGTCGGGCGTGAAGACGCCGACGGGTTTCAAGGAAGCCTACAAACAATTCGTCGAAGGCGGCTGGCCGAGCCTGGCGCATGACGTCGAGCACGGCGGTCAGGGCCTGCCGGAGTCGCTGGGTCTGGCGGTGAGCGAAATGGTCGGCGAGTCGAACTGGTCGTGGGGCATGTACCCAGGCCTGTCCCATGGCGCGATGAACACCATTTCCGAGCACGGTACGCCCGAGCAGCAAGAGGCTTACCTGACCAAGCTGGTGTCCGGCGAATGGACCGGCACCATGTGCCTGACCGAACCGCACTGCGGCACCGACCTGGGCATGCTGCGCACCAAGGCCGAACCTCAGGCCGACGGTTCCTACAAAGTTTCCGGCACCAAGATCTTCATCTCGGCCGGTGAACACGACATGGCCGACAACATCGTCCACATCGTCCTGGCCCGCCTGCCGGATGCACCGGCTGGCACCAAAGGCATTTCGCTGTTTATCGTGCCGAAATTCCTGCCTAACGCCGACGGCACTGTGGGTGCGCGCAACGCGGTGACCTGTGGCTCCCTGGAACACAAGATGGGTATCCACGGCAACGCCACCTGCGTGATGAACTTCGACGAGGCCACCGGTTTCCTGATCGGCCCGGCGAACAAAGGCCTGAACTGCATGTTCACCTTCATGAACACCGCTCGCCTGGGTACCGCGCTGCAAGGCCTGGCCCACGCCGAAATCGGTTTCCAGGGTGGCCTGAAGTACGCTCGCGATCGCCTGCAAATGCGCTCCCTGACGGGCCCGAAAGCGCCGGACAAGGCCGCTGACCCGATCATCGTGCACCCGGACGTACGCCGCATGCTGTTGACCATGAAGGCATTCGCCGAAGGCAACCGCGCGATGGTGTACTTCACCGCCAAGCAAGTGGACATCGTCAAGTACGGCGTCGACGAAGAAGAGAAAAAGAAAGCCGACGCACTGCTGGCCTTCATGACTCCAATCGCCAAGGCCTTCATGACTGAAGTCGGCTTCGAATCGGCCAACCACGGCGTGCAGATCTATGGCGGCCACGGCTTCATCGCCGAGTGGGGCATGGAGCAGAACGTTCGCGACAGCCGTATTTCCATGCTGTACGAAGGCACCACTGGCATTCAGGCACTCGACCTGCTGGGCCGTAAAGTGCTGATGACTCAAGGCGAAGCCCTCAAAGGCTTCACCAAGATCGTGCACAAGTTCTGCCAGACCAACGAAGGCAACGACGCTGTCAAAGAGTTCGTCGCACCGCTAGCAGCACTGAACAAGGAATGGGGCGAGTTGACCATGAAGGTCGGCATGGCCGCCATGAAGGACCGCGAAGAAGTGGGCGCGGCGTCCGTGGACTACCTGATGTACTCCGGTTATGCCTGCCTGGCTTACTTCTGGGCCGACATGGCGCGCCTGGCTGCCGAGAAACTGGCTGCTGGCACCACTGACGAGGCGTTCTACACCGCCAAGTTGCAGACTGCGCGTTTCTACTTCCAGCGCATCCTGCCGCGGACCCGCACTCACGTGGCAACCATGCTGTCGGGTGCCAACAACCTGATGGACATGAAAGAAGAAGACTTCGCCCTGGGTTACTAAGCCAAGGCAGTCCTTCAACGAGCCGCTGCTTCTTCGGGAGCAGCGGCTTTTTTGTGCCTGAAATAACGCGATACAGATATCCGGGTAAATCCTTTCAATCCGAGCGTCGAGCGGCCGCTAAACAAAAGTGACAACACTTTCATGTACTGTCGTGCCAAGAATGACGGCATAATGCCACCATTCGATTTGCCGGTCCGGAGCTTTTCCCTTGCCGCGTTCCTCTGCTGCACGTTTGAGTCACTTCCTGCCCTCGTTGCTGTTACTGCTGGCGGGGTTGGCGGCGGCTTACGTCAGGGACCTCAACGTATTCTTCACGTCGCTGTTCAATGTCCTGCCGACCCTGGTGCTGCTGCTCGGCGGCGCGTACTGCGCGGTGTATCGGCGCCAACGTGAACTGTTCCTGATGGTCACGGTGTATATCGCCTATTTTCTGCTCGACACCCAGACCGATTATTACCGCGACTTCGGCCAGGTACGGGCGGATGCGGCGGTGGTGTTTCATCTCTGCTGCCTGCTCTTGCCCTTGATGTACGGCACTTTCGCCGCGTGGCAGGAGCGCACTCACTTGTTCCAGGACATGGTGGCGCGTTTTGCCGTGCTGCTCGCCGTGGGCAGTGTGGCGCTGGGGCTGGAGCAAAGTTATCCTCAGGCGCTGCAAAGCTGGCTCGCCGAGATCCGCTGGCCGGCACTGCACGGTGCCTGGATGAGCCTGATCCAGCTGTCGTATCCGGTGTTCATTGCCGCCTTCCTGTTGCTGGCATTCCAGTACTGGCGCCATCCACGGCCGCTGCACGCGGCGCAACTGGTGGGCTTGCTCGGGTTGTTCTGGATGCTGCCCAAGACCTTCATCCTGCCCTTCACCCTGAACATCATGTGCAGCCAGGTGATGCTGATGATCGCTGCGGCGGTTGCCCATGAGGCTTACCAGATGGCGTTTCGCGACGAACTGACCGGCTTGCCCGGCAGGCGGGCGCTGAACGAGCGCCTGCAACGCCTGGGTCGCAACTATGTGCTGGCGATGAGCGACGTCGATCACTTCAAGAAATTCAACGACACTCACGGCCACGACGTCGGTGACCAGGTGTTGCGGCTGGTGGCCAGCAAGCTGTCGAAGATCGGTGGCGGCGGTCGCGCCTATCGTTACGGCGGGGAAGAGTTTGCCCTGGTGTTTGCGGCGCGCTCGCTCGAGGAGTGCCTGCCGCACCTGGAGGAGATCCGTGAGTCGATTGCCAGCTATCAGATGCATCTGCGCAATCAGGACAGTCGCCCCAAGGACGATCAGCAAGGTCGCCAGCGGCGCTCCGGGGCCAGCGCCTCGGTGGTGTCGGTCACGGTCAGCATTGGCGTGGCTGAACGCCTCGAGCAGCGCACTCCGGACCAGGTGCTGAAAAGTGCCGACCAGGCGCTCTACAGCGCCAAGGGCGCGGGGCGAAATTGTGTCATGGCCTTCGGTCAGAACCGCCGTGGCGCGGTGCGCAGCGCCGAGGCTGTGGATTGAGTGATGATGACGCATTCAGCGGCTGCACGGTGATTGTCGGGGGTGGCGCACGGCAGTAGGTTGAGTTGATCTGCTGACCGAGGAACGACCATGCCTGAGTACAAAGCTCCCCTGCGTGACATGCGGTTTCTGATCGACCACGTGTTTGATTTCCACGCCAACTACGCTGCGTTGGGCGCCGTTGATGCCAGCCCGGACATGATCAGCGCGATCCTCGAGGAGGGCGCGCGGTTCTGTGAACACGTGCTGGCGCCGTTGAACCGCTCGGGTGACGAAGAGGGCTGCCATTTCGACAATGGCGTGGTGACCACGCCCAAGGGTTTCAAGCAGGCCTTCGCCCAGTATGTCGAAGGTGGCTGGCACGGTCTGGCGGCGGACCCGGCTTACGGCGGCCAGGGCTTGCCGAGTTCGCTGGGGCTGGTGATCAGTGAAATGGTCGGCTCCAGCAACACCTCCTGGGGCATGTACCCGGGACTGACCCACGGCGCAATGTCGGCAATCCACGCCCATGGCACCGAGCAGCAGAAAACCACCTACCTGAGCAAACTCACGGCCGGGCAATGGACCGGCACCATGTGCCTGACCGAGGCCCATTGCGGCACTGATCTGGGCATCATCAAGACCCGCGCGGTGCCCCAGGCCGACGGTAGCTATGCGATCTCCGGCAGCAAGATTTTCATCTCTGCCGGCGAGCACGACATGAGCGACAACATCATTCACCTGGTGCTGGCCAAGCTGCCGGACGCTCCGGCCGGGACCAAGGGCATCTCGTTGTTTATCGTGCCGAAGTTTTTGCCCGATGCAGCGGGCGAGGCCGGGGCGCGCAACGACGTGTCCTGCGGCTCGATCGAACACAAGATGGGCATCAAGGCCTCGGCCACCTGCGTGCTGAACTTCGATGGTGCTACCGGCTTCCTGATAGGCGAGGCGAACAAGGGCCTCAATTGCATGTTCACCATGATGAACCACGCGCGGCTCGGCACCGGCATGCAGGGTTTGTGTCTGGGCGAGGCGAGTTTCCAGGGGGCGATCAAGTACGCCAACGAGCGCCTGCAGATGCGTGCGTTGACCGGGCCCAAGGCCCCGGAAAAAGCCGCCGACCCGATCATCGTCCACCCCGATGTGCGACGCATGCTGCTGACCATGAAGGCGTTCAACGAAGGCAATCGGGCGCTGACCTATTTCACCGCACAACTGCTCGACGCCGCGCACCTGTCGGCCGACCCCGCCCAGCGCCAGGACGCCGAAGACCTGTTGGCGTTCCTCACGCCGATCTGCAAGGCCTTCATGACCGAGACCGGGCTGGAGGTGACCAATCACGGCATGCAGGTGTTTGGCGGTCACGGGTTTATCCGCGAGTGGGGCATGGAACAGTTGGTGCGCGACTGCCGCATCGCACCGATCTACGAAGGCACCAACGGCATTCAGGCGCTGGACCTGCTGGGGCGAAAAGTGCTCGGCAGCCAGGGCAAGCTGCTGCGCGGCTTTACCAGAATTGTCCACAAATTCTGCGAAGCCAACGCCGAGCACCCGCAACTCAAGGCGTATGTGGCGCAACTCGATGGACTCAACCGGCAGTGGGGCGAATTGACCGCGCAGGTCGGTATGGCCGCGATGAAAAATCCTGACGAGGTCGGCGCTGCCGCGCTGGATTACCTGATGTACAGCGGTTACATCGTCCTGGCTTACCTGTGGTTGCGCATGGCCCTGGTGTCCCAGGCGCAATTGCAGGAAGGCGGAGGTGATGAAGAACTGTGCCGGGGCAAGCTGGCCACCTGTGAGTTCTACTTCAAGCGTCTGCTGCCGCGTACCACCACCCATCGCGCCGCGGTGGAGGCGGGCAGTGATTGCCTGATGAAGATGCCGGCCGAGTTGTTCGCCCTCTAAAAGCAACTGCGGATCGCCAAGGCCGCCGTCTGCAGTAAACCTGCCGCTATGCTGGTAGTCGTTGCTGCGGGCGGCGGCTTTTTTGTTGGTGACTAAAAATTACAAACAAGTCACGAGTTGACCCTATGTGTCGCAAAAGTTGTTCGGGTACACTCGGGGACTTGTTTGAATCCCGATCCTGGGACTCACTTTTCATGTTCTTGCGAGGTTTGCCATGGCTGACTACAAAGCGCCCCTGCGCGATATGCGCTTCGTCCTCAATGAAGTGTTCGAGGTCGCCAAGCTGTGGGCTGAACTCCCAGCGCTGGCCGACACTGTAGATGCCGAGACTGTCGAGGCAATTCTCGAAGAGGCCGGCAAGGTCACCAGCAAAAGTATCGCGCCGCTGAGCCGCGCCGCCGACGAAGAAGGGTGCCACTGGAGCGACGGCGCCGTGACCACTCCGGCCGGTTTCCCACAGGCCTATCAGACTTATGCCGAGGGCGGTTGGGTCGGCGTTGGCGGTGATCCGGCGTTTGGCGGCATGGGCATGCCCAAGGCGGTTTCGGCCCAGGTCGAGGAAATGGTCAACTCCGCCAGCCTGTCATTCGGCCTGTACCCGATGCTCACCGCGGGTGCCTGCCTGTCGATCAACGCCCACGCCAGTGAAGAGCTGAAAGCCGCGTACCTGCCGAACATGTACGCCGGCATCTGGGCCGGCTCCATGTGCTTGACCGAACCCCACGCCGGCACCGACCTGGGGATCATCCGCACCAAGGCCGAACCGCAGGCCGATGGTTCGTACAAGGTCAGCGGCACCAAGATCTTTATCACCGGCGGTGAGCACGACCTGACCGAGAACATCATCCACCTGGTACTGGCCAAGCTGCCGGATGCGCCGGCGGGGCCGAAAGGTATTTCGCTGTTCCTGGTGCCGAAGTTCATGGTCAACGCCGATGGCAGCCTGGGTGCGCGTAACCCGGCCAACTGCGGTTCGATTGAACACAAGATGGGCATCCAGGCCTCCGCCACCTGTGTCATGAACTTTGACGAAGCCGTTGGCTACCTGGTCGGCGAGCCGAACAAAGGTCTGGCGGCGATGTTCACCATGATGAACTACGAGCGTCTGGGTGTCGGCATCCAGGGCCTGGCCACCGGCGAGCGCTCGTACCAGAACGCCGTCGAGTACGCCCGTGATCGTCTGCAAAGCCGTGCGCCAACCGGCGCGCAGAACAAGGACAAGGTCGCCGACCCGATCATCGTCCACCCGGACGTACGCCGCATGCTGCTGACCATGAAGGCCTCGAACGAAGGCGGTCGCGCGTTCTCCACCTATGTCGCCATGCAACTGGACACCGCCAAATTCAGCGAAGACGCGGCCACCCGCAAGCGCGCCGAAGACCTGGTGGCATTGCTGACGCCGGTCGCCAAGGCCTTTCTCACCGACCTCGGCCTGGAAACCACCGTACACGGTCAGCAAGTGTTCGGCGGCCATGGCTACATCCGCGAGTGGGGCCAGGAGCAACTGGTGCGCGACGTGCGCATCACCCAGATCTACGAAGGCACCAACGGTATTCAGGCACTGGACCTGGTGGGGCGCAAGGTAGTGGGCAGCGGCGGCGCGTTCTATAAGCTGTTTGCCGATGAAATCCGTCACTTCACTGCCACCGCCAGTGCTGACCTCGGCGAATTCACCCAGCCGTTGAACGCCGCAGTGGATACTCTGGACGAACTGACGGCCTGGCTGCTGGACCGGGTGAAAAACAACCCGAACGAAATCGGCGCCGCCTCGGTCGAATACCTGCAAGTGTTCGGTTATGTGGCGTATGCCTACATGTGGGCGCTGATGGCCAAGGCCGCTTTCGGCAAGGAGACAGAGGACGATTTCTACGCCAGCAAGCTGGGCACCGCACGCTTTTACTTTGCCCGCCTGCTGCCGCGAATTCATTCGCTGAGCGCATCGGTCAAGGCTGGTAGCGAGTCGTTGTACCTGCTGGATGCGACGCAGTTCTGAGGGATGTAACCGCATGTAAGCATTTGCTTACGTGACGTGCTGCTGTTCTCCACTGTTCGCAGATTGGATCCGAAGCTAATCTTGCTCACATGGACGTCGCGCAGGAAGCGCAAAGCAACAACACGGACACGTAGGATTCTGCCAGGACGGCGGAGTGAAATGGATGTCAGGGAAACAGTCTGCAAAGCCCCGCTTCGGCGGGGTTTTCTTTGGGCGCTAGAAAAGTTGCCTTCGTTTTTCAGCCCTGTACGTCGAGCACGGTAGGGTTCGCCAGACGCCCGTCCGGGCCATGCATCACCTCTTCCAACAGATTGCGCAACAACTCCAGCGTCGCTTGCTGGCGTTGCACATCGCGACAGACCAAACCGATCTTCAGCGGCACGCGCGGCTCACTCAAGGGTTTCCACAGCAGCGCCCGATTGGCGTGTTCCTGTTGCGAGCGACCGGGCAGCACGGTTGCCAACCGAGTGTGGGGCAGGCTGTCGAGAATCCCCGCCATATTGTTCAGCTCGGCCTGCACCTGCGGGCGGCGTCCGAGGCTGGCCAACTGCCCCTGCCAGATCTGGCGGATCTGGAACTCTTCGCCCAACAACAGCATCGGCAATTCGGCGGCCTGGCTCATGGAGACCTTCTTGAATTCGCGCAACGGATGGTCGTTGGGGATGACGAGGGTCAGTTCATCTTCGTACAGCAACACCCCATGCAGACCCGGCTGGCGCGGCGGCAGATAGCTGATGCCAATGTCCAGCGAGCCATTGAGCAGGCGCCGTTCGATTTCCAGCCCGGTCAATTCGTAGATCTGCACCACCAGATGAGGTTGAGCGGTGCGCACCCGTTCGAGCATTTTCGGCACCAGGCTGGTGTGCACGGTCTGCAGCACGCCGATGGCCAGGGTGCGCAAGGCCTGGCCCTTGAAGTTGCCGAGGGCTTCGCGGGCCCGCTGCAAGCCGTCGAGCAGGGGCAGGGCGTGGTTGTACAAGGTATGCGCGGCAAGGGTTGGCAACAGGCGTTTGCTGCTGCGCTCGAACAGGCTGACGTCGAGGTTTTGTTCCAGTTGGCGGATCTGTTGCGAGAGCGCCGGTTGGGAGATCGACAGGCGCTCGGCGGCCCGCCCGACATGGCCTTCTTCGTACACCGCGACGAAATAACGCAGTTGCTTAAAATCCATAAGTATTTCTTATCGAAAATGCTGGGAAATCGAAATGGCTCAGCGCCCGACAGAAGCCTAGTCTAACCGCATTCACAGGGCTTACAGGGCCAGAAAGGGCGATGAATACCGTTTACGTTGATGGTGTTTACATAGGCAAGGCAAAAAATCTAGGTCAGGGTCTGGTCAGCGATACCGACAAACAGCGGATTGCCAATCGACTCTGGTTGTGGCCACAGGGCCTGGGCAGCGACGAGCACGGCGATCCGCGCTTCCACACCGGTCCCGAACGCGCACTGCATCACTACCCGGCCGAGCACTACGCGTATTGGCGTAAACGTTATCCACAGATCGATTGGTGCGCACCGGCATTCGGCGAAAACCTCTCGACCCACGGCCTGACTGAAGAGCATGTGTGCCTGGGCGATCTGTTTCGCTGGGGCGGTGCCTTGTTACAAGTAAGCCAGCCGCGTTCGCCGTGCTACCGCCTGAGCCATCGCTGGGGCCTGCCGATCCTCCCGCAACTGGCCCAGGACACCGGGCGCTGCGGCTGGTTCTACCGCGTACTCAAGCCTGGGTTTGTCAGCGCCGAGCAGCCCTTTGAACTGATCCAGCGCAGTTATCCCGGGCTGACCGTGGCCGCGGCCCTGCGCAGCTTTTATCGCGAACCGCTGGAGCATGGCGGCTTGAAAAGACTGATCGATTGTCCGGCGCTGTCTTCGCGCTGGCGTGACATGGCGATCAAGCGCTTGCGCACCGGTCGCGTCGAGGACTGGTCGGCCCGCTTGCTCGGCCTGCCCCTGGAGGGCCTGACGGCATGAACCTGTTCAATCTGCGTCGCCCGCAACCGAGCCTCGATGACCTGGCGGCCGAGGGTTTTCAACGTGCCAGCAGCCCTTCGCGTGAGTACCTGATGCCGAGTGTCGAGCGATCCACGCAAGTGTTTATCCGTGGCCAGGGTTCCTGGCTGTGGGACAGCGACGACCGTGCTTACCTGGATTTCACCCAGGACGCGGGCGCCAACAGCCTCGGCCACAGCCCGACGGTGCTGGTCAAAGCGCTCGCGACGCAAGCTCAGGCGCTGATCAACCCGGGCTCTGGCATGCTCAACCGCAGTCAGCTGAACCTGGCCGAGCGCTTGTGCACCAGCACCGGCAGTGATCAGGTCTATTTGCTCAATACCGGCAGCGAAGCCTGTGAAGCGGCGATTCGCCTGGCGCGTAAATGGGGGCAACGGCATCGTGGCGGCGCTTCGCGCCTCATCACCGCCAGCGGTAGCCGTCACGGACAAGACCCGTCGGCGTCGGATTGCGTGCCCTTCAACGATTTGCCGGCGTTGCATGCGGCGGTGGACGCGCAAACGGTGGCGATCATGCTGGAGCCGATCCAGACCGCTGGCGACGTGGTGCCCGCGACCGAGCATTACCTCAAGGGCGTCGAGCGTTTGTGCCGCGAGTTGGGGATCCTGTTGATTCTCGACGAAGTGCAAACCGGCATCGGCCGTTGTGGGCAGCTCCTGGTCGAGCAGCATTACGGCGTGCGGGCTGACATCGTCGTCCTGGGCGAAGGCCTCGGCGGCGGAGTGCCGTTGGCCGCCTTGCTGGCCCGTGGCAATGCCTGTTGTTTCGAACCTGGCGATCTGCAGGGCAGCCATCACGGCAACGCCCTGATGGCCGCGGCCGGGGTGGCGGTACTCGACAGCGTGCTCGATCACGGTTTCGTCGAACACCTGCGCGACAGCGCCCAGCACCTGCGCGAAGGGCTGGGCCGCCTGGCCAATCGATATGGGCATGGCGAACTGCATGGCCAGGGTCTGCTCTGGTGCCTGACCCTCAGCGATGACTGCGCCGAAGCGGTGGTCAAGGCGGCGTTGTTCGAGGGCTTGTTGATCAGCGCCCCGACCACCGATTGCCTGCGCTTCACCCCGGCCCTGAGTGTGAGCAAGGCCAACATCGACGAAATGCTCCTGCGCCTGGCGCGGGCTTTTTCCCGGGTCCGCACGGCCCAGCTGCAATGCCGTAAAGGTATCGCCGTCTGAGTCGATCGCGCTCCCGAATTCCCGAACCGTCTCGCGGTATATCGCAACGCCCCCTGCCTGATCCCTTTGGCATGGGGCGTTTTTTTTGCAGGGCGTTCTCCAGGCTTTGTAGGAGCGAGCTTGCTCGCAAAAAATCCGAGGGCGCCGCGTTTATCCAGACAGCGCACGTTATCGTTGACGACCATCGCCAGCAAGCGGGCTCCTACAATGTTTCGCGATACCCCTGTTTGAATCGCGCCACGGAACCCCGGAGAGCGCCGTTGGTCGATTAACTGTGTGGCTGATCGCAGCCCATCTGATCAAGGAGCCGCTCTATGGATTTCATTCGCATCATCATCGCCATCCTGTTGCCGCCACTGGGCGTGTTTCTGCAAGTGGGATTTGGCGGCGCGTTCTGGCTGAACATTCTGCTGACCCTGTGCGGCTACATCCCCGGCATCGTCCACGCCGTGTACATCATCGCCAAGCGTTGAGGCAACGGATCGCAGCGCCAAACCGCGCTGCGATCAATCTGCGTGGCGCCGCATCACCTCGCGATAAAACAGCCACTCCTGCTCCAGTGCATGGGCCTGGTTGCTGGCCTTGCGAAAGCCGTGACGCTCATCCGCGTAGTAGTGAGCTTGGGCAGGAATGCCGTTGTCCTGCAGGGCCTTGAGCATGTCGCGGGTTTGTTGCGGGACGACCACGGCGTCCAGTTCACCCTGGAAGAAAATCACCGGCACCCGAATATTTCCGGCATGCAGCAGCGGCGTGCGGGCGGCGTAGCGTTCGGCGTCGGCCTGCGGGTCGCCGATCAACCAATCCAGGTAATCGCCCTCGAACTTGTGGGTCGCGCGCCCCAGGGCGACAGGATCGCTGACCCCGTAAAGGCTTGCGCCGGCACTGAACACCTGGTGAAAGGCCAGGGCGCACAGGGCGGTGTAGCCACCGGCACTGCCACCGCGAATGAACGCCTGCTCGCCATCGATCAAGCCCTGTCCGGCGAGGTAGCTGACCACCGCGCAAGCGTCTTCGACATCCACCACGCCCCAACGCAAATGCAACGCCTGCCGATACGCCCGGCCGTAACCACTGCTGCCGCGATAGTTGAGGTCGGCCACGGCGAAGCCGCGCTGGGCCCAATACTGGATGCGCGGATCGAGCATCGGATAGCAGGCTGAGGTCGGCCCGCCATGAATGAATACCACCAGCGGCGGTTTCGCTGCACCGCCCATGGCCGGATAAAAGAACCCGTGGGCTTCACCCGCACCGCTGGGATAACGCAAGGTTTGCGGGCGGCTGATCTGTTCGGCGGGCAGTAACGCGACGCCACCGGCCAGCACCTTGACCTGGTGACTGCGACGATCAATGGCCACCACCGCCGAAGGGCTGACCGGCGAGGCGGCAATGGCGTAGATGTGTTGCTCATCCAGCGCCAGGTTGCGAAAGCGGCTGAAGCGCCCGGTGTAGTCGTCGAGCTGCTCACCATCACGGATAGCCAGGCGGCCAAAGCCTTCAAGGGTCCAGCTCGCCAGGTACTGCTCGGGCCCCAGCGCCAGCCAGCTGCTGCCCCCCAGTTGCCAAGGCGCCGGCGCGTGATCCGCCGCGCTGCTGGCGAGCGGCTGCAAACCTGATTCAGTCTCGATCCACGGCTGCCAGAAGCCGCCGCGGTCGGTCAGGCAATACAAGCGCCCGGCGGCATCGAAGCGCGGTTGTTGCAGCGACTCTTCGAAGGTCGCGCCGGCCACGCAGTGCGGCGCAGTGAAATGGCCGTCGGCGCCACGTTCGGCGAGCATCAAGCGTGTTGATGTCCAGGGTTGATGTGGACGACTCCACTCGATCCAGGCCAGTTGTCGGGCGTCGGGACTCAAGGTCGGTGCAGCGTAAAAATCAGCACCCTCTGTCAGCAGGTGGCGGTGTCCATCAAGCAGATCGATGGCCACCAGCCGGTGCTGTTTGCCCTGTTCCTCGACGGCCAGGACCTGGCCGTTGCTGTACTGCAGATCGCCGTAGCGACAGTCACCCGAAGTCAGCGCCTGTGGCGTTTCACCCGCCAGGGACTGGCGATAGAGTTGCTGGTCGGCCTCGTTGACGAACACCACGCCATCATCGCTCAGGCAGAACGAACCACCGCCGTACTCATAGACCCGACTGCGCACGCTGAACCCCGTGGGTGTCAGGCAAACGGCGCGACCGTCCTGCCAGTGCCAGATTCGGCAGGCCGCGTCTTCGGGGCGGTATTCGTTCCAGAACACGCCCTGGCTGCCGACCCGCAAGTCGGCAAAATCGACACCAGCGGACACCGCTTGCAGGGCGCTCAAGGCGTCAGCCTTTAACGATGAGGTGAGAGTTTCGTTCATTGCGAAAGGCCAGTTGTTCGATGGTCTGGGTGGCGTGCTCGGCTTCTTCGCGGGCCTTGAGGATCACGCCGTGCTGAGGGGATTTGCTGCACACCGGATCGGCATTGCTCGCATCGCCGGTGAGCATGAACGCCTGGCAGCGACAGCCGCCGAAGTCCTGCTCTTTCTCATCGCAGGAGCGGCAGGGTTCCGGCATCCAGTCGTAGCCGCGGAAGCGGTTGAAGCCGAACGAGTCGTACCAGATGTGCTGCATGCTGTGCTCGCGCACGTTGGGAAATTGCACCGGCAGTTGTCGGGCGCCATGACAAGGCAGCGCAGTGCCGTCCGGCGTCACGGTCAGAAAAATACTGCCCCAGCCGTTCATGCAGGCTTTCGGACGTTCTTCGTAGTAGTCCGGGGTGACGAAAATCAGCTTGCAGGGATGGCCCTCGGCCTCGAGTTTCGCCCGGTATTCGTTGGTGATCCGCTCGGCGCGTACCAGTTGCTCGCGGGTCGGCAGCAGGCCCACGCGGTTGAGCTGGGCCCAGCCGTAGAACTGGCAGGTGGCGAGCTCGACGAAGTCGGCTTCGAGGGCAATGCACAACTCGATAATGCGGTCGATCCTGTCGATGTTGTGCCGGTGGGTGACGAAGTTCAGCACCATCGGATAGCCGTGGGCTTTCACCGCGCGGGCCATTTCCAGCTTTTGCGCGAAGGCTTTTTTCGAGCCGGCAAGGAGGTTGTTCACCTGCTCGTCACTGGCCTGGAAACTGATCTGGATATGGTCGAGACCGGCCTTCTTGAAGTCGCTGATTTTCTGTTCGGTGAGGCCAATGCCGGAGGTGATCAGGTTGGTGTAGAAGCCCAGCTTGCGCGCCTCGCCGATCAGTTCGGCGAGGTCCTGGCGCACCAGCGGTTCGCCGCCGGAAAAGCCCAACTGCGCGGCGCCCATCTCCCGCGCTTCGCGAAACACCTTGAGCCATTGCTCGGTGCTCAACTCCTTGCCTTGCTCGGCGAAGTCCAGCGGGTTGGAGCAATAGGGGCATTGCAGCGGACAGCGATAGGTCAGCTCGGCAAGCAGCCACAACGGCAGGCCGATCTCGGGCTTGGCCGGCAGGGCCGATGGCTCAGCCGAGTTCGATCCAGTGCTGTGCACGGGCGACCTCCATGAATTGCTCGATGTCCTCGCCCAGCTCCGGCACCCCGGGGAACTGCTGGTCGAGTTCATGAATGATCGCGGCAACATCACGCTGGCCGTCGATCAGCCCACCAATCAGCGCGGCGCTGTCATTGAGCTTGATCATGCCTTCGGGGTACAGCAGCACGTGGCCTTTTTGCGCCGGTTCGTACTGGAAGCGGTAGCCAGGGCGCCAGGTCGGGGTTTTGCTGCGGTCGAAACTCATAGGGCGATCCCTTTATGCCAGACCCGTTGTCCGGTCACGCTGTGATAAGGCGGGCGATTCAGTTCGTAGGCCATGCTCATGGAATCGAGCATGCTCCAAAGTATGTCCAGTTTGAACTGAAGAATTTCCAGCATGCGCTGCTGGCCTTCATAGGTGGTGTAGTGCTGCAGGGTGATCGCCAGCCCATGCTCGACATCGCGCCGCGCCTGGCCCAGGCGGGTGCGGAAATACTCATAGCCGGCCGGGTCGATCCACGGGTAGTGCTGTGGCCAGCTGTCGAGGCGCGATTGGTGGATCTGTGGGGCGAACAGTTCGGTCAGTGAGCTGCTGGCGGCTTCCTGCCAATTTGCGCGACGGGCGAAGTTGACGTAGGCGTCCACGGCGAAACGCACCCCGGGCAACACCAGTTCCTGGGAGCGCAGTTGGTCCGGGTCGAGCCCGACGGCCTGGCCCAGGCGCAACCAGGCTTCGATGCCACCGTCTTCGCCGGGGGCGCCGTCGTGGTCGAGCAGGCGTTGAATCCATTCGCGACGGATCTCTCGGTCCGGGCAATTGGCGAGGATCGCCGCGTCTTTCAGGGGAATGTTCACCTGATAGTAGAAGCGGTTGGCGACCCAGCCCTGGATCTGCTCGCGGGTGGCCCGGCCTTCGTACATCGCCACGTGATAGGGGTGGTGGATGTGGTAGTAGGCGCCCTTGGCGCGCAGGGCGGCTTCGAATTCGGTGGGGGACAGGGGGAGTTGGGTCATTGCAGGGCTCCGGGGATGGCCGGTGGATTCTGGGTGTCTGCTCGGGCGCCTTCGCTGGCAAGCCAGCTCCTACAGGGGTTTGGAGGTGTACACACGACCCCTGTGGGAGCTAGCCTGCTAGCGATAGGGCCATCTGCTACAACTCGATACTCATGCCGTCAAACGCCACTTCCACATTCCGCCGCACCAGCTCCGCGCGCTCGGGCGAGTCCTCGTCAAGGATCGGGTTGGTGTTGTTGATGTGGATCAGCACTTTGCGCTGTTTGGGGAAGTGCTCAAGGACTTCAAGCATGCCGCCCGGGCCGTTCTGCGCCAGGTGGCCCATCTCCCGGCCGGTGCGAGTGCCGACGCCGCGACGCTGCATCTCGTCGTCGTCCCACAGGGTGCCGTCCACCAGCAGGCAGTCGCTGTCGGCCATGATCTCCAGCAGCGGCCCATCGACCTTGCCCAGGCCCGGGGCATAGAACAGTTTACCGCCGGTGCGCAGGTCCTCGACGATCAGGCCGATGTTGTCGCCCGGGTGCGGGTCGAAGCGGTGTGGCGAGTAGGGCGGTGCGGCACTGCGCAGCGGCAGCGGGGTGAAGCGCAGGTTCGGGCAGGCCGGGATGCTGAAGCTCTGGTCCAGCTCGATGCGGTTCCAGTTCAGCCCGCCATTCCAGTGGTTGAGCATGGTGAACAGCGGGAAGCCGCTGCTGAGGTCTTCATGGACCATGTCGGTGCACCAGACCTGATGCGGACAACCTTCGCGCAACATCAGCAGGCCGGTGGTGTGGTCGATCTGGCTGTCCATCAGGACGATCGCGCCAATCCCGGTATCACGCAGGGCGCGGCCGGGCTGCATCGGCGCAAAACCCTGGAGTTGCGCGCGGATGTCCGGAGAAGCGTTGCACAGGACCCAGTTCACGCCGTCATCGGAAATTGCGATGGACGACTGCGTGCGCGCCTGCGCCTTCAGGCTGCCGTCGCGAAAGCCCGCGCAGTTGGCACAGTTGCAGTTCCACTGGGGAAAGCCGCCGCCCGCCGCGGAGCCAAGGATCTGGATAAACATGGGTGCTCCAAGACATCAACGCTGAAAATGAAAACGCCCCGGGTTGGCCGAGGCGTGATACCGCATGTTCTACCCGAAGGCAGGATCAACGGCTGGCGAAGTACATGGTGACTTCGAAGCCGATACGCAGATCGGTGTAAGCAGGTTTGGACCAGGTCATGGGACTACTCCTTCAAGCGGGTGGGACGAATTAACCTATACATATAGTCCACCTCCAGCAGGAGATGTTTAGATGCTTAGGTGCCTATCTTACTGAAACGTTTCTGCTTATTGCAGTCCTCTCGTGAAGAAAAGCCGTTACACCGACGGTAATGATCCCGGGGTTGCCTGCCAGCCTGGCGGGCAGGCAGCGCTGGCCAAGGCTCTGCAACCGCCGTCGGCCTGGCTCAGGCGCCGTGCGGCCTCAAGCAGGTCGCTGCGTTGCAGTTGCATGATGGCGTGGCGCAACTGAGTCAGGTAGTCCGACGAGTGGTTGGCCAGTTTGCCCTGCCAGAGCAGCTCGAATGCCTGGGGCAGCGTCAGGGTCTGGCTGTCCAATTGCCCTGCGAGGCTCTGCAACTGATCGACAAGCGTCTGATCGGTGAGGCTGTCGATCAACTGCGGCAGGCGCTGCAGGAAGGTCTGGGTATGTTCCAGTAGCTCGTCGACGCTGACCGTGGGCGACTGCACGCCGAACAACAAGCCGGTCTGCCCGTTGATTTGGCGCACCCCGCTGAACACCGCATAGCCCAGTTGCAACTCGACCCGTAGGCGCTGGTAGTAGGGCGTCTGGCAGAGGTGGGCGAGCATTCGCCAAGCGGCTTCGTCAGCCAGTGCCTGAGTGGGTGTGGGACAAAACAGCAGGAGTGCAGATTCGTTGCCTTGGCCGGGGTATTCGCTCCACAGGCGTTGCCCACTGATCGAAGCTGCTGGCGGCAACTGATTGGCCGGGTTGCCCGGTACCCGCGCGAGCACGCGGGTCACGGCGCTTTGCACACTGACGGGCAGCCCTGCAGCCAGGCCGTGCCACTGTGCGCTGGCCCAGAGGGAGGGCAGGTCCTTGGGTGCGGACGCGGGTACGGCTCCCAGGCAAACCTGCGGCAGGGCCTTGAGCAGTTGTCGAATCGCGATCAGCGGCGCCGGTGCCGAGGTGGCCTGCCAAGGCTCGGCATCCGGGGTCGTCAGCTGCTGCAGTGCCTGTTCCAGAATCGCCGGCATCGGCTCATGCCAGCCGCTGAGTTTGAGCAGCCATTGATTGCCGGTTTCGCTGAACGACAGCTCGACCCCGGCCTGAACGGCGTCGTCCATCAGTGATTGCAGGCTACGCGCCAGCGCAGCATGCAGGTCGCTCGCCGGCGCTGCTTCGAAATGCCAGCTCAGACACAGCGCGCCTTCGCCGCTGTTGTCGGGCAAGACCTGGCCGAACTGCATGGGCGAGCGCTCGCGACGTCCACGAGTACGGTCCTGGGCAAAGGTGCGCAGGCCTCGGTGCGCGCTGGTTTGCCCGCGAATCAGCCCGGCGGGCGCCGCTGTTTCGGCGCTGCGCAGGAAGGCATTGGCGGGCGGCAATTGCCAGTCAACGGTGGCGTTATCCACAGCCTCGGGATTGAGTTGCTGCAAGATCGCGTCGAGCGTGGTCACCAGGTGCTCGGACGCCGAGCGCTGTAGCAAGTCGCTATCGAGGCGGGTGAGGGCCAGGGCATTGCTTGATTGGCCCTTGCGCTGTTGCAGCAGGGCGTATTCTTCGCGCAACGTCGGCCAGTCTGCCTTGCGGGCAAAGAAGTTCAGCCAGTCGTTGAGCAGGGCCTGAATGTCCTCGATGTGTTCGTGACCACTGTCGCCTAGACCGAACTCGATGTGCAGCAAGGCTTGGCCGGCAAAGTGGTAGAGCGGCTTGGCGGTCAGGCTGTCGACCCACTGGCGCTGGCGCAGCTCGGCGAGCAGGCCGCCTGCTTTCGAGGCATTGAGCCAGGTGCAGAGGAAGTCCAGTGCCTGTTCGGCGCCGTCGGGTAGCTCATGCAGGGCAAACAGCAGGTTGAGGCGATTGCCGTCAGTCTGTTGATAACGCTGCTCGGCCGTTGTCAGCAAGGCGGGCGCAGGCGCTTGTACTTGTTGTTCGCCGCTGGGGAGCGGGGCGCTGAGGGTGTGTGCCAGCTGGCGCAATTCATCCACAGGCTGCGGGCCGACCAGGCTCAGGGTCATCTGCCCGGTCTGGTAGAACTGCCGGTACCAGTGGCTCAGGGCCTGTTGGAACTCGGGATCTTGTACCGCCAGGCTGGCGCGGTTACCGGCATGGAAACCGCGCAGGGGATGATCCGCGGCCAACCCGCTGAACAGTGCCTGATGCTGTTGCGCCGCGGCATCCTGCGACCAGGCAATGAATTCCGCCTCCAGCACTTCGCGTTCGCGCAGTTGCTCGGCAGGATCAAGGCGGGCATTGGCCAGCATGTCGCCCAAACGCTCCAGCCCGCCGGCGAAGGTCTGCGGCGACAATTCGAAAAAGTAGTCGGTGCTGCGCTCGTTGGTACGCGCATTCAACTGGCCACCGTGACGTTGTATGTAGGCCATCAAACCGTCGGCGGCAGGAAAATGTTCAGTGCCGAGAAACAGCAGGTGCTCAAGGAAATGCGCCAGCCCCGGCCAGGCCAGCGGTGCATCGTGGCTGCCGGCAGCGACCCGCAAGACAGCGGCGCTGCGTTGCAAACCGGGGACGTGACGAAGCGAGACCCGCAGGCCGTTGGCCAGGGTTTCGTGGTGGGGGAGAAGGTGGATCGGCGCAGGCATGAGCACTTCCGCAACTGGGTAAGTGCTCATGCTAGCGAAAAGCCGGGGTCAGCGCTTGTCCGGCTCGCCGTACAGCTCGGGACGCCGGTCGAGGAAATAGCGGTTTTCGGCGCGTGATTTGACCATCAACGGCCGATCGAGGGTGCCGACGATCAGCGCTTCATCCAGTCCGGCCTGGGCGATGCGGTTGCCATCCGGCGCGGCAATGCTGCTTTGGCCGCAGTAGTGGATCTGCTCTTCGTTGCCGCAGTAGTTGGCATAGGCCACATAGCATTGGTTTTCGTAGGCCCGCGAGCGCACGGTGACGTCGGCGATGAAGTCGAAGGGGAGCATGTTGGCCGTCGGCACCAGGATCAGCTCGGCACCGGCCAGGGCCAGGCGCCGGGCGTTTTCCGGAAACTCCAGGTCGTAGCAGATCAGGAAACCAAGCTTCCAGCCGTTGAGCTGGACGATCGGCAGTTGATCCTCCCCGGCACTGAACATCGAGCGATCGAGGTCACCAAACAGGTGGGTCTTGCGGTAGTTGCACAGGCGTTCGCCTTTCGCGTCGATCAGCTGCACGGCGTTGTAGATCTGCCCGTCCTCGGCACGCTCGGGATAGCCATAGACAATGGCGATCCCGGCGGCCTTGGCGATGCTGGCGATCTGCTGTGCCGACTCACCGTTGTACACCTCAGCCAACGCGCCGACTGCTTCGACGCCGATGTTGTAGCCGGTCAGGAACATCTCCGGCAACACCAGCAGGTCGGCGCCGCTGGCTTCATTGACCACCTGTTTCAGGCGCTGCAGATTGCCAGCGACGTCGAGGGGCAGCGGTGGGCATTGGTAAAGGGCTACACGCATCTCGGATTCCTCTTACTCGGGCAGGGCAATCGGCCCGATCTCGTTGAACACATCACCCGGCCCCGGGTTCTCGGCGTGCGACTGCCCGCCGAAGTGGTTCATGATGCCCCAGACGGCGTTGAGCGAGGTCTGCACTGCGCCTTCGACCCAGGCCGGGGTCCAGGATACGTCATCACCGGCGATGAAAATCCCGCGCTGTTCGGCCGGCATGTCCTGCTGCATGAAGTGCGCATACATCCGTTGGTTGTAGCGGTAGTGACCCGGCAACGCGCCTTTGAACGCGCCAAGGAAATGCGGGTCGGCTTCCCAGGACACGGTGATCGGGTCGCCGATGATCCGCGCAGCGATGTCGACTTTCGGGTAGATCTTTTTCAAGGCATCCAGTGCCAGTTTCACCCGCTTGTCGATCGGCTGCGGGAGCATTTTCAGCGCGTCGCTCATCCACGAGTACGACAGGCAGATGACGCCGGGCTTGTCGTCGCCGTTGTCGAACAGGTAGGTGCCACGGGTCAGGCGATCGGTGAGGGTCATGCTCATCAGGTCGCGACCGGTTTCCGGGTCTTTGTCTTTCCAGAATGGACGGTCGACCATGACGAAGGTCTTCGACGATTGCATGTAGCGGGTGCGGTCCAGGGCCATCCACATCTTTTGCGAGAACAGCGATTCTTCACACTCGATCTGAGTGGTCAGCAGCCAGCTCTGACAGGTGGTCAACACCGCCGCGTATTCGCGGGTGTCACCCCAGTTGTCGGTGACGCTGAAGCGGCCATCGGCGGCGCGGGCGATGCGCTTGACCCCGGTGCGGGGTGCGCCGTTGTGCAACGAACTGAGGCTGGTGCCTTCCGGCCAGTGGGCGCAGCGTTGCGGCACATGGCGCCAGATGCCCAACGGTACCTGCTCGACGCCGCCGACCACCAGGTGCTGGTGGTCGTCGCAGTTGGTCATTACCACCCGGAAGATTTCCAGCATCGAGTTGGGGAAGTCCGAATCCCAACCGCCGGTACCGAAGCCTACCTGGCCAAACACTTCGCGGTGGTGGAACGACAGCTTGGCGAAGGCTTTGGATGTGGCGACAAAATCGTAGAAGGTGCGGTCGTCCCACAGCGGCACCAGGGTGTTCCACAGTTCCTTGAGGCGCGGCACGTCGCGGTCGCGGATCGCCTGCTGGATGTCACCAAAGCGCGAGCCGTCCTCCAGGGCATCGGCCCAGGCGTCGGCGACTTCCTGGAACAGGGCTGGCAGGTCGGCGAGCTTCTGCGCGTAGTGGGTCTGGCCTTCCAGATCGATCACCGTGCTGCCGGACGCCGGAGTCAGCGGGTTGGGGAAGGGCTTGGTTTGCAGGCCGAGCTTGTCGACGTAGTGGTAGAAGGCGGTGGACGACACCGGGAAACGCATGCCACCGAGTTCGGCGACGATTCCCTCGGTGCCTTCGAATGCCTGGGAACGCAGGCGGCCGCCCATTTTCGAGGCTTCGTAAACGACCGGTTTCAGACCCAGTTTCATCAACTCGTAAGCGGCCACCAGGCCGGCGATCCCGGCGCCGACAATCGCCACCTCGGCGCCATGGTTGTGCGCAGGGATGCTGCCCAGGCCGGCCGGGTGTTCGATCCAGTCGTCAAAGGCGAAAGGAAAGTCGGGACCGAAGATGGTGATCGGTTTTTTACCGTCTGCAGGATGGCGATTATTCTTGTTCATGGCTGACCTTGCTGGCGACTCGCACGGGAGGCTGAGTATAGGAAAAGACTGTCGCCATTCTAGGGAGCGTAGCGCACGTTAATAAGACGCAAAGTGTTGTCGTTTTGCATGTCTGTGATGCGTTATGACGAACATGTTGGTCAGATTGGTTGTGCGCGATCGATCTTGCTGCTGAGGATGATCGATGTGGTGGTCTTCTCGACGCCGTCGACACTGCCAATCTGATCGAGCAATTGGTCGAGTTGTTCGGGGGAGTCGGTGCGCAGCCAAGCGACGTAATCGAACTCGCCACTCACTGCACAAAGTTGCTGGACCTGGGCCATGCTGCTCAGGCGCCGCAGCACTTCCTTGCCGGAGCGCGGCTGCACAGTGATGCCGACGTAAGCCTGCAGGCCGCCGTCGACCACGCGTTGGCCGAGGCGCACGCCGTAACCGGTAATGACCTTGGCATTTTCCAGGCGCGCCAGGCGCGAGGTCACGGTGGTGCGGGCGATACCCAATTGCCGGGCGAGCATGGCGACGCTTTCGCGCGCATTGATTTGCAGGGCGGCAATCAGTTGCCGGTCGATTTCATCGAGCACAGGCGGGCGTGGGACAGGCAAGGTGTTCTCCGACACGGGTTGCGATGGACGAGCATGTTACATGCCGTCCCCGGCAGCGTCATGGCGGGCTGAGTAACGTCCGCAAGGCCGGGAGATCGATTTTCGGAATGACGCTGGTCGGAATGCGCGAGTTCTGCGACAGGTTGTACACCGCAAAGCGCTCGCCCATGACTTTCTTCTTCATCAGTTTCAACGACGGCAGGATGCGCGTGTGGAAGTGCTGGTCGAGACCGCAGGGCGACAGCACCGAGTCAGGTTTCTCATAGAAGCGCCCAATGGACTGGTCGAGGTCGACACCCACCAGTATCACTTTGTCGAAGCCCAGGTGGTGGGCCAGTTGCAGCGCCAGGTAGGCCACGGTCCGGGCATCGTAGAAGCCTTCGCTGAGGTTCTTGCTGAAGCCGATGCTTTTCGCTCGATGACCGAGCAGTGACTGACTCTGCACCAGGTTCTTGTTGCTCCTGAACAGGTAGTCAAGCCAGGTCTGTTTCGGGGCGCGCTTGAGGGTATACAACTGCCCCTTCGGCCGCGCGTTGGTGCGCCGCGCATATTCCGCCCACAGAGCCACTCGCTGGCTGATCTGCATGGCGTGGTCGAAAAATTCAGGCTGCTGGCTGGGAAAGCTCATGTCCGTACAGATGTAGAAGTACGGCTTGATGTCCGTGCCCTTGAACAGCGAAATCGCCCCGTTCATGGTGATCATCGGGAGATGGGCGAACGCTTGTATCGGAAACTCCCGGGCAGAAATGCCGGAGGCAATAATGAACACCGCACCGGATTCGGTGTTGCGACACTCATCGAAATCACGGGCGTGACTCAATCGGGAGTCAACGAATGGCTGTACCTGAACTGCATCCATGTTCGGTGTCCGATAATTGTGCGGTGGGTTGATCGTGGGTGCTCAGGGTTCCTGGAAGCTGATGCGCTGTTGCGTGTACGAAGCTCGAATCTAACAAAACAATGCAGAGGCGACCAACCTCAATGTGTGGGAATGGTCGGGCGGTCGCAAATTGGGGGGGTAAGTTGCCGAGGATGCGGTGAGAGAGCGGGTACCCCCAAGAGGTTCACTGCTGGGTAGTAGCGATAGGAAACCAGGTGTCTGAAACTGATCTTTACTCCTCTTGGGCTCTGGCTGCGAATAGCCGTTCAGCGATCTGCCGCCCGCGCTCCAGCCCTTCATCGGTCAGCCATATGGATTTGTTCCTGTTTACCGGATCACTGATGAAACCCTGTTCATGCAGTCGGTTCATTATCTCGAAGTCGAACCCTTTCCATGTGTTGCCGCTGTCGGAACTGAAGGCTGCCAGCAGGGCAAGGACAGCTTCTTCAATCAATTGGTCGTCGTATTTCATGATCGTCCCTTCGCACGTTTTTCTCATCGTAGCCCTCAATCGAAGTAGCTTTAGAGGCGCCGATGGTTGGCTTGTTAGCGTGCGGCCGATGGCATGTGCACCAAAAGGGCTATTCGGCTCACTGTCCACGTTCGGTGTTGATTCGGATTGGCGGCTGTGGATTGCTCGTTGGTTTTCGAACGCGTACGAAAAAGCCGCGCAATGCGCGGCTTCGAAGATGGTGGGCCCACACGGACTTGAACCGTGGACCAAAGGATTATGAGCGAGCCAAGTAGGCTTTTCAGCATGTCTCATCAGTTGTCATATAACTGAGCAAGTCTAATAAAAACAATGACATGAGTTAGGTCAGTGTCTTTCTGTGTCTCACTACGTACCCTGAGTTTGCATGCGAAACGGGGAACGAACGGGGAAAAGAATGACGAAGCGAACTCGCCTTACAGATCTTGAAGCCCACTCGGTGAAGACAAGAAAATCGGAGCCGGTGGGGTCGAGAGGAAGAGGATCATTGCTACTCGAACGCAAGGCATCGGGTGTTATCAACGCCTATTATCGAGAGCGCACTCCTAAAACTGATCAGCGCCTTTCACTGGGAACACTCGCGAGAAAACCCCGCCCTGGTACAGACGAGCGCTCCTTGGATTCGTTGAGAGCAGACGCCATGCAAATGGCAATCAAGGTCGGCGCTGCAGGTGGAATGACTCAGTACCTTGAAATGCTGGTGGAGCAAGATGCGAAGGTCGAGTCAGAGAAAGCTAAGCTCAAGCGCCAAGCCGAGATTGCAGCCAGGCGTGGCACCTTTGGCGACTTGCTCGACAGTTATATAAGTCACATGGAAGACGCAGGCAGGGTGAGCGCCAAAGAAATATCCAATATGTTTAAGCTGCATGTGAAGAACTATCACCCTCAGATGGTGGCTCGACCTGCTGCTGACATCGAGCCGGAGGATATACAACTGGTTTTAGCCGGTGTGCTTGGGCGTAAACCCAAGGGGAGGGGAATAGGGCACAGGGCTATCGGTACGGCATTCAATGGAATGCGTACCACGTGTGACAAGCTCCGTCGCTACCTGCAAGCTGCATTCAGTTACGCCGCTAGCGCTCACCTTGCGCCAGAGCGCTTGGCTAATGATGGGAAAGTCTTTTCTATCCGCTCCAATCCAGTCCGAGACATTCCCGTCACGCAAGGCACGGGCCAAGGAAACACTGAATCGTTGACGCCTGCCGAACTGGGGGAGTTGTTACGTCATCTCGATACTCTTCCGGCGCGACATACTGCCGTAGCCAAGGCTTTGATTTATTTGGGGGGGCAGCGGTTAACACAGCTTTGTGCCGTGCCTTGGGAAGCTGTTACCGAAAACACCATCAGCCTTTTGGATTGTAAGGGACGTAAGGTTCAGGCATGGGAGCACCTGCTGCCTATCACAGAGCGAATCAGTGAAATCATGCAGCCGTTGCTTGCTGATCGTATTGGGCCCGGTCCGTTCTCGTTTACTCCCGGCTTGGTGGCGAATCCCAACACGCTGAGCAACATCTTTATCGATGCTGGGAGGGCGCTTTCTGCTGCTGGCAAGTCCCAAACGTTCACCTGGAAGAATGTTCGTGTGACGGCTGAGACATTGCTTGCGCACCAGGGCGTGAGTGTCGAGGTTCGGGCGTGGCTACTTTCCCACGGCCGTAGTGGTGTGCAGGCTAAGCATTATGATCGATACAGTTATTTACCTGAAAAGCAGGCCGCGCTGGAGAAATGGGGTCACTACCTCGATAGTTTGGCCAGTGGTAAGGAACAAGTTGGTAACGTGGTGTTACTTTCTCGGCGGAAAGGTTAGATATTGTTTAGCCGGTGAAGTGATTCAGTAATAAACGTGCTGTGCCTTCGAGGGCGCGTGATAAAACTTATTTCGCTGAAGTTGCATGCTGTATCAATTAGGAAATAATAAATGGATGAAGTGTAGCGGGGCTGTAAATTACCCCTTAAAGGTGGATTTTACGTTGCGAGGAAATATATGAAGCTGTGAGTCCTCCATTGTCCTTTCGACGCGCTTCTGATGCCAATCGGTGGTGATCCGACGAACGGCGAATTTCCTTCTGGGGGCTGTCGTTACGAGCCTTAGCGGCTCAATATGCTTTCGCCTGATTACGCATGGTTACGCCTGATAACTTACGGGGAGTTCCTCGAAATTAGTTTTATGGTTCATGGGTGAGCACCTTGGGAATTCCGAAGCGAGTTCGTTGTTTTTGGTGATAGCTAGACATAAAAGTTGAGGTACTATATGACCGCACTTGCAACGGCCTGCTACAGATTGATTAAGTAGTTGCACTGTCGAATGCTGGATTTGCAGACATAGAAAAGCCCCTGGTCTTCGACCACCAGGGGCTGCTCGGTAAAGGACGCTAGAACGTCCTCTGTATACCAGCAAGCTAGTACACAATCCCGAGGGGTAGAAGCGTTAGAAGCGGCTTCGCGGCGAACTGTATTCCCGTAGTGAATAGGACACAACCTGTAGTTAATTACAGTGGTGCTATTTCCGATGGATAGCTACCTTGATCCTTTTGCGGGATCTGGTGGTATGCAGGCCGCCCTCTCGGACATATTCATGTTCGGAGATACTGGAAATGTCCTCAACCACCACCCGCAGTACTGTCTTACCAAATCTTCCTGTCCCTGGTGCCCGTGCTACCGCTGCTCAACTCTGTGCGAAGTATCAGGTTAGTCGTGCCACTTGGTGGAGATGGTCCAAGACCCCGGGTTTCCCTGAGCCGATCCGCTTTGGTCGCTCTGTCCGTTGGGATCCTGAGCCTGTCGATGCCTTCCTGACTCGTCAGGAGGCTTAATCAATGATCAACACTCAATCTTGCTCCCATGCAGGAACAGGCTTGGCCGCCTTGAAAAAGTCGACAGCCTTCTTTCGCAGCTCACGGTGTCTCGAAATAATCCGCGCAACTCGGCCGAACGATAAGCGGTACAAGGCGGGCTTTCGACAGCTTGGAGTTCACCGGTTTGGAAACGGAAGACCGGCCGGCGGCTCTCAAGTTGATAGGAAATCGAGGGTTGCATTCCAGGCGGCACAGGACTACATTTCGCCCGTCGCTGCAAATTCAGCGACCGGGTTTGGCGACCCGATGAAATCAAGGCGCTACAGCGCCCCCATTATGATTGCAGGCGCTTTTTTTACGCCTGTAATCCTGAGTTATGGCGGCTGTGCGTGGGATACCTTCGGGTATGCCGGGTCTCTTGATTCCCGGTTCGCCAACCTGCGTACAGCTGCCACCCCTAATCGTTTGGCGACGATCCGTGGCAGCTCCTCAAATCAAGGAGCTACACCCATGCAGCAGCATTTTCACGCCATCAATCCGTCCAGCAACCGCCTAGCTATCGCCGTCATTGGCGCCGAACTAATCGCCTATCGCATCAACCGCCTGCCCGAGCAACGTGCCCGCCTTCTTGGCCTAGTGCAGATGGCCGTTACCCTCGGTGCCCTGAACAGTACCGACCGCGCCACACTCGCCACCTCCCTGAACGGTGGGGTGACGCTATGAACACCCCTTGCCAAATCGCTAACGAGGCAGTCGATCTGATTGACGCCTCGATGGATCACATCGGCTGGCTCACCGCCTTGATGAGCGCCATTCGCGCCGACGTAAAGCACAACAAGGGGCGTGATCTCGAAAAACTGGCCGGTTTGGGCCATTTCCTGGGTAGCGATTGGGACAACTATCTGGACGAGCAATCCAAGCGTTTGCGGGCTCAACTTGATGCGATGGAGGTGTCGCTATGAATACCTTCCACAGCACGCCTGACACACCGATTGTTGACCTGAACAGCGATCAACGCCGCACGCTGATCGACCTCATTGAAGTCGAACGCAGTCACGCTTCCCACTGGTGGACGATGCTCAACGAAATGCGCCACCGCGGTGAGCTGCCGCACTGGGTGAAAGAGCAGACCGTCGGGGCCGACCCGGATCATGACCGCTGGTTAGCGGATTGCTCCAGCACCAATCAAGCGTTGTTCGGGCGCGCCTTCGTGCGCGGTGAAACCAGCCAGCAGAAGTTTCGCTGCCACGCTGAACTGAGGGGCTAACTCATGACGAATTTTCAACACTGCCAATCGGCGGTGACGCTCTCGGCTTATCTGGAGAAAGTCACCCAACTGTTTTTCGTCACCCATCCCAAAGTGCCCAAACCTTTGCTGGGACCGTTCTTGAGTGAGGCCGACGCGGAGTGCGGCCGCATGGTCATGCGCAGTGCCGATGCTGTTGTGAGTGCCCGATCGGTCAACTCGATTGACGTCGTCACCCTCGGGCATGCCGTGAACAATGGCCGCGTTTGCCGCGCATTCGCTGGGGAAAAGTCATGACCAGCACTGCCAAACTTTCGCTTGTGACCGCTGACCTGCTGCATTGCTGCGTGCTGCCCAGGCTGGAGGGAGTGAAAAAATCCGGTGCCGATAGTTTCATTGCCAAGTGCCCGGCGCATCAGGACAAGTCGCCGTCGCTGAGCGTTGCTACAGGCAGCGATGGCCGTGTGTTGATTCATTGTTTCGCTGGCTGCCAAACAACCGAGGTGCTCGCCGCTATTGGCCTTGAACTGAAGGATTTGTTTGCTGGAAGCCTGAGCGAATCAGCACGGCTCGAGTACAAGCGTAAATCACTCGAGAGCGCTCGCAATCAAGCTCGACTGATCCAGTCCATCGCGGCTGCGCAGCTTGATCGCGGCGAAGCACTCAGCGCGTTGGACGTGGAGCAGTTGCAAGCTGCTGTAGCGAACGAGCGCGAAGTGAGTGAACAGCTTGCCGGGCTGGAAATTGAACGCGTCATGCGTGTGGCCCCTGAGCGTCCCTGCTGGGGCGTGTACGAGCATTGGGTGATCAATGAGAAGGGCCGCAAGCTGCGCCCGGGTGTTTATCGGCACGGGTTCAAACGAGCCGCGGGCCAGGATGAAGATGACGTCGACAGCTACACCAACGACCGTCCGATCATTGACGAATGGATCTCCACACCGGTGACCGTCGCCGCTCGCACCACCAACAGCGACGATGGCAGTGAGGGGCGTTTCTTGCGCTTGCTCACCGACAGCGGCGTCAAGGAATGGATCATTCCCATGGAGGTGTTCGGCGGCAGCGGCGAGGATGCCCGCCGCCAGTTGTTCGGCATGGGCGTGATTATCGCCCTGAAGAAACGCAGTCAATTCATGGAGTACCTGCTGGAACAGCAGCCTGTCGATGTATTCGCCACGACCTCCCGTCCTGGCTGGCATGAGTCGGGAGCCTTTGTCTTGCCGGGCCGCACCCTTGGCAGCGACAAGGTGCGTTATCAGGCCAGCGGCAAGGGTCAGAATCTGTTCAGCGTTCGCGGCGAGCTGGCGCTGTGGCAAAGCGAAGTAGCCGCCAAATGTGCAGGCAATCCCGTGCTGACGTTGGCAATTGGCTGTGCGTTGGCGGGGCCTCTATTGAGTCTAGTTGGCGTACTCGGTGGAGGCGTACACCTGGTGGGCGACAGCTCCAGCGGCAAGTCGTTGGCACAGCTGATTGGCTCCTCGGTATGGGGTGACCCTGGCGTATTCGCCGCCAGTTGGGACATGACCAAGGGCGGCCTGGAAATCGAGGCGGCTGGACGCAATGACACCGTCTTACCGCTGGACGAAATCAAACGCGCCGATCCCAAGCGAGTTCAGGAGATGGCTTACTCGCTGGCCAATGGTCAGGGCAAGGGCACCATGACCCGCGAGCGTGAAGGTCGGGCCAAACTGAGTTGGCGCCTGCTCACCCTGTCGAGCGGCGAACGTTCGCTTTCCGAGCACGCCGCCATTTCCGGCAACGCTGCCCATGCTGGCGCCGAACTGCGCATGGTCGACGTGAATGCCGGTACTCGCGCCCACCGCGCCTTCGATGAACTGCATGGTCTCGAGGGTGCCGACTTTCACCGCCTGCTCACGGTGGCCGTGAGTGCCCATCATGGTCACTTGGGTTCAGCGTTCGTCGCGCAACTGCTCGCCAGCGACGACCGTCCCGGCCTGCTCGAAAACTTCGCCAACGTGCGCGCGAAGTTCGTCGAGGACAACGCTCAGGCCGGCCGCGTCGCCGACCGTTTCGCCGTGATCGCCTTGGCCGGAGAAATGGCCATCGCCTACGGCCTGCTGCCATGGGCACCGGGAAGCGCCCTGGCTGACTGCCAGTTGCTGTATGGCGAGTGGCTAACCCGGGTCGGCAGCGGCAATGCCGAAGATCGGCAGATCCTCGCTGGCATTCTCGACTTTATCGACAAGCACGGCAGCAGCCGCTTCTCCGATGTGGATGACCACACACCCGACTCGAAGGTGTTCAACCGCGCCGGTTATTGGGAAGTGTCCCTCGGTAAGCGCCTGTACCTGTTCAACAAGTCAGCGCTGGTTGAGGCGGCCAACGGCTACGGCCTGAGTCGTGTGGTCAAGGCGCTGGATGGGGTGGGCGCTTTTGCCAAGCGCGACACCGACCGAGACAGCCGCAAGACCAAAAAATATCGCCTGCCTGGTGGAGGGTCTGCGCGCCTGTATGTCGTCGATACCGAAGCCATGGACATGGAGGTCGCCCATGTATGACCACTCAACCTCAATGGCCGACTTCACAGGAACCTATTTTTGTGGGGAACGCGGGGAACAGTGGGAACAGCCAGTGTTTCCGGGGGCTTGGCGCGTTCCCCCTTATAGAAATGTTGGGGAACAGGGGGAACACACACCTGTTTTTCTATAAAGGACCACTCCTCTGCCCAGCGATCTGGTGGGAGGTGCTCGGCACATAGGGCTTGGCCAGCCGCCGATCCACCTCACTTATTATTTTTTGGAGAACCACCCATGACTGACAAGACTCAAGCCGCCAAACCCAACAACGCCAAATTGCTGAAGGAGCTGGAGAGCAAGAAAACCGATTGGGAGCGTGAAGTTGAAGTGCTCAAAGCGCAGATCGAACCTTTGCGCGAGTCGCTCGCCGGGATACCAATACGCTGTGATGATTGCACCTATGAGCAATGGCAGCAGCGACTTCAGTTGCAGAAAGAAGTCTCTCCCTTGGAGCAAGCCGCCTCGAGACTCAAGACGCAACTCGTGCACCTGGATAACGAAATCCATCGCCTGTTCACCCTGGTCAACGCCGACAAGCAAATTGCGGCTGGCTGCAAACGGGAGCAGGAACTGACGGCGGAGATTGCTCGCCTCCGGGAGGGGGCCGAGCGTGTGCGGAACTCCATCACTGACATTGAAGCCAAGCATGAAAGCGCCGCTACAAGTGCAGACATGGCGCTGCAACTGGCTGTGCAGGCACGTGCTCGAGCAACGGCCACGGGTGACTTTCTCGCCAATTCTGCCGCGGAGCAGGCGACGCAGGAAGCGACGGCCGAGCGCCAGCGGGCCCATCAAGCCAAGGAGCACGACGCGCCTCTGCTGACCGCTTTGCGGGCCGAAGCCGAAGCGATTGATGCTCAGATTAAGAGCGCGCTGACGGAGCAGGAGATTGTCCGGGAAAATGTCCGGACGTCGCAGGTGGCAAAGCTGGAGGATGCCTGGGATCAACAGGCGCTAGCACTGGTCACCATTGGCCGGCAACTGGTGAGCCTCGGCGGTGGAGATCCTTTACGCGCTCTGAAAATCCCCAACATGGCCGACCGTTGGATCTCAATTCTTTACCGCGATCTGCTCGAAGATTCGTCGGTGCTGCACGGATGAAGTCGGCTTTAGAGACCGTGAATCCATACCGTACATGGGTCAGTAATGCCGTCGAGCGGCCGTTGTGCCGAGACTTTAAAACAGTGGGCAAGCAGGTCGTGTTCTGGTCGGTGGTCTGCTGGGAGGCGGTCAAGGCAAATGGTGAGCGAAGCATTGTCCGTCCGTTTGCCACTGAGCAAAAGGCCCAATGGGCGGCGCAGGTACTGACTGTGCATTACCCCGGGCGTGTGTATGCACTGCTACGCCAGATCAGCGATAAGGAAGTCGAGGTCGCTCAGATGGAAGTCTTCGAGCGTTCAGTGATGGATGACGTGGTGGCCTTGGAACTGGCCGCCAAGTACGCGACAGCGCCGGATTAATCCTCTGGCTGTGAGATGAGAGCAGGCCGCTGGGTTCACCCCTGGCGGCCTTTTTATTTGCGCGCCTTGCGCAGTCGCGGACCTTCGACGGCTACTCCCGCTTACGACCCAGAGCCGTCGTTGCCTCACCCACCCACAACGTGCCATTTACGAAATTTACGCCGCCGAATGGCTGCGCAAAGTCGCGTAGAAAGCACCTACACTGGACACGTTGTCTATGCCTGTCTTGGAAACTCAAACTCGATTAAGGAGCCAGGGGTGCACAGAGAATGGGGAAAGCTCTCACTGATAATGGGATGGGCGATCGTTGTTGAGGACGACCCAACGGTACGCACGTTGATAGTCGAAATTTTGAACGAGATTGGCCTCCCTTCCTTGGACTTCGACAATGCCGATGATGCGTTGACCTACCTACGGAGCATGCCGGACGGTTGCTCACTGGTGATCTCGGATCAAGTTTTGCCAGGTCAACTTCAAGGTGCGGAATTTATAAGGATGGTGAAAGCGAAATGGCCCGTCACCGCTACGATTCTCACCTCGGGTTACAAGCTGGACGCCTCAGTAGTGCCCTACTCAACTACATACTTGGCCAAGCCCTGGTCTAGTGACGATCTGGTGATGGCCGTAGTCAAGCTGCTGCAGCCTGATCGCCCCCTCAAAAAACACTGAACTACGAAACGCACGCTGAACGATAACGCCGATTCGCTGTGTCGACTGGGTGAAGCCACCGGCCTGCACTCATGAAACGTGAAGCCGTTAGACCGGGATTCAAATTGTGCTCGGCTCAGGCAGACGGGTGTTAGATTCGGAGATTCTGAGAATCCTCTGAAGCCCTTACAGGACAAGGGCTGCAAGGGCTTTCAGAAAACAACCATAGGTAAGGATTTGAAAACCGCCTTATCGCTCAACGCCCGGCCTCATCCTCAGTCCGGGTTTCTGCCGTTGATGGGCATTGGTCGGACACATTGCATAGGCCGTCGCGCCGATACAACCTGCCTAGCAATCACCTCTAGCATCAAGTAGGCTCGCGAAATGGTGGCCTCCAGCCAGCAACTCGTTGATGAAGGAACGCAACGCATGCATGACCCACATGAGTCGATGCCGGCAGTACTTGACCGTCAGATAGAAACAGAAGACCAAGACGCTTTTGGTCATAGGCATTTCGCTCAAGCGTTGCGAAGTTTGGTCGAGTCTGATCATCACCAGCCTCCATTCAGTATCGGATTATTGGGCGGCTGGGGTACTGGAAAGAGCTCGATCAAAGAGCTTTACACTCGTGGGTTGGCGAACGATGCATCAATCTCATCCGGTAACGTACCTCGGAAGGATCGAATCAAAAGCATCACATTCAATGCTTGGCGTTTTGGAGGAAAAGACCAAGACATCAAGCGCGCACTTCTGCGGCACGTGTTTTTGGAGCTTGGAGGAGACGAGCAGGCGTTACACGACAAACTCTTCCGGAACGTGACCCATACTGAGCAACAATGGAAAGGCTGGAGAGAATATACGTTTCAGCTGTGGCGAGCTTGGTCGATGCCGCTACCAGCTTTCCTTCTTGCCATGCTCTTCCTCCTCGGCCTGATATGGCTTGGGCTCGAAATTCTCCCTTGGGGTAACTCAATCGTTCAATCGACTTTCGTTGCCGGTATTTGCGGTGCCTACAGCTACATGCTCAAGCACTTGAAGCCATCAAAGATCGATAGCTTTCGATCCATTACAAAGGTGTCGTTGCCCAGTGCCAGCGCTGAGCAGTATGAGGAAATGCTGCTGGAACAACTAAAGCAGTTCAAGAGGACGACATCAGGGCTCTTCGGTAGATCAACTCGCTGTGAACGACTCGTTATTTTTGTTGACGACCTTGATCGACTCTCCGCGGAGGAAATGGTACTGGGCCTCGACGCTGTCCGAGCGTTCATGGAAATCCCATCCGAGAAGCTACCTTCAGGTCTTGGACTTGTGTTTGTGATCTCGTGTGACGAGGCCAAAGTTGCAGACGCATTGGCTCGCGGCCGTGGGAACCCGGAGCAGCCCGGCACAGTGTTCACCCATAACGATGCTCGACGCTACCTCGATCGAATTTTCCAGTTCCGTCTAGAAATTCCACCGCCACCGCGCAGCGACATGCGCCAGTTTGCACTTGAACGCCTATCATCTTTCGACGAGATCGTTACTGACCTAAAGGCCCGGGGCTCAAGTCCGGAGCAAGTAATAGACCGAATGATCCATGTGAACGTAGTTGATCCTCGTAACGCATTACAGATCGTGAACGCCTTTGCGCAATCTTGGTGGCTAGCCAAACGCCGCGAGCGAGAAGGTGGTTCCAGTGAGCGACCAGGTGGGTTGCACGAGAATGCCGTCACAGGGCATCCAGTCTCATTAGGAGCGCTTAGCGCGGCGCGGGTGAGCTTCCCAGATTTTTATCGAGACCTTCAAGGCGATCCTCAACTGCTCGGCAGGCTGACAGCTCTCCTTGTGAGTGGAGAGTCGGTTATGGATCAACCCGTCGAAACTCGTCCCGTGTTACTTAAACGCTATGTAACGTACGACGAGACAGCGGGCACGAACGTAAGAGAAGGCTGCAGAGAGCTTCGGCAGTTTTTGTCGAGCTTAGTGGGGATTCGTTGGCCTGACTCCCTGCAGAGTCTGTTGTTGCTTTCCGAAGACCCGATCAGCCGTAAATTTGGTGCGGGTACTAGTACCATTTATGGGTTGTTGATGTCTGGTGATACGAAGGGGCTTATAGAGCAGCTCTCGCCACGTGCGGATAAAGTGACAATTAACGACGATCAAGCACACCTGCTGCACCAGATGATCAGTGACTTGTACTTGGAGACGATGAGCCGAAGACACAATGCTATGCGGGTCGTGGCCAACCTTCTCGATCATCTTCCTCAACGAACTGTGCGCTTGGTTCTAGGCCCACTTTGCACCGAGCTGGCCGCATCTATCGATTTAAGATCAATGGTTGGAATGTCCAAGATCGGTTCAGTCTTAAAAATCGCAAATAGCCAGGAGCAGCGCCAGATTGCCGCGGAACTCGTTAAGGATTTGCTCACCAGTAATCACAAAATCGAGTTCCGACTAGAGACAATGCAATCTCCAAGCCTCGACGAAGCCAAAGCAATGGTACTCCAGGCCTGTTCGAGTGTACTGGGGGTTCGCCAGGAACATGGGCTTCCTGCTCAACAGGATCAGGTGTTCATCGAGTGGCTTAAAGTTCGTGATGTCAATATCGGAGCTAGCTCTTACCACTTCAACTTTAACCAGCTCGAAACTTGGCTGAGCAGCCACGAAGAGATGCTGCTGGGCGTACTGGGGGCCGATTACATTTCACTCTTGGCAGCTGAAGTGGAGGCAGGTAGAGGGGGTGAGATCGACCTTGTTAGCGCTGCATCTCGTGTGGATGGCTTGTTTGCTGACCTCGCTCAGCTTGGCGAGGAGAGCAGATCTGAGCTGTGGAAGCTGGTTCGCCAATACCTGGCGCTACCATCAAACGAATTGAAAGGCTGCGCATTAAGAGTCCTAGAGCAGTCTCAGACATTGGCTAGTGCGCAGCCGTTGTCTGACTGCGTGATAGGTGTCGCCAACCTCCTCATCCAGCATCCGGAACCGGAGGTTGACTACAGTAGAGGTTTCAAATGGTTATTGCATGTTGCAACTGCTCGTTTTGAAGCGCTGACAGAGAGTGCGAAATCAAGTCTCGCTGAATTGGCAGTGAATCTTTCAACCGGTGAAAGCTATCAGGTGGATGCTGTTACGCTTTACGAAGGACTCATTCGACGCGATGACGCCCTGACGGCACGCGTGGGGGAAGAGTGGGCCAAAACGCTAGCTGATAATCTTCCTTTGAAGTGTTGTGCTGCGCTGTTCCGAAGTCTTGTACATCTACCTGAAGTGGCGAAGCAACAAATTGCGGCGTACTTCGATAGTGGGTTCGCGCTAGCATCCCCACCAGTGCGGTACCGTGATTTGTACCTGATGGCAGCCGAAGAAATTCCCGCAGACTGCTGGAAAACGGGTGAACTTCAAGTGCATCTGAACAAAGCCTTGAGTGGGTTCCCCTCGAAAGTCAGTAACGGAGCGCCCTATCTCGAGGCTCTATTACCTGGGCTTTCGAAAATCTATCTCTATGCAGATCCCGCGACGGTTGCAACCTGCTTACGCGACACCTTCGCGACTGCTAATAACTACCCTCCCCAGAACAACGTGCTACATCAGCATTTTGCAGGGACGTGGCCTACAACCGAAGCCGTCAAGCCGGGTTATGCCCCTCAAACCATTTTCATCGATGCATTCAACGTTGCGAAGAGAAGCCCTCAAGAGGCGAAGCGCGGGTTGCTGCATTCTCTTGAGTCAATGCTTAACGCGGGAATTGTCGGGGCAGAGCATGAGAGCGAGCTTCTGGAGGTCGCCTGTCTCATTTGGCGAACCCATCCAACAGAGGCTGAAGCGTTCCTAGCTCGTACCTCTGGAACACTCACAGCTGCCCAAATAGCGGCGCTACCCGATGCGATTGGTTGGGAAACGACGGATGAAGTGGATTGGCTAGCGCAAGCTTGGAACAATGCCATCCAAAATCTGAATTTGGCAGAACGATTGGATGCGACTCTTCAGATTCTTGCGAAAGGACAATTCGGTTCAACTGAGCTACCAGATCAAGGCCTCACTCTGTGGACTAGATCCCTCGGCAATCATGCATATGAGGTACTGAAGCAAGCGGTACTCGCCCCCGAAATCACCGACGAAGGTCGGCGTCGTCTGTGGCGGCAGATCGTAACGCTCAGTACCAAGCCTGCCCCCAAGGATCTGATCAATCTAACCGTACAAATCCTTCTGCTAACGTCGGTGCCAGAGACTGCTGCTGCCGTCACTTCTGAGTTGGAGAAAATCGCCCTGCAACTGACGGATCAAGCTGATCGCTACAATATTGCAGTGCTCCTGTTGAAAAACATTCCACAATGTTCGTCCATGACGATTAAAGCGAATTTAGCGCTGCTAGCTCATCAGTTGGGCACCCAAGCAGTGCTCCAATCCGTAGACGAGACCGCATTGAATGAGGATGACCTACAGGTAATCGCAGAGAGTTTTGGCAAGGGGCGTGAACTAACGAAGCTTCAAAGGAGATTTGCAAAGCTGTAAGCGCTCCAAATTTCTTGACTGCCTGGTGCGGCAAACGCTGTTCTGTACAAGGAGTTGGAGACCACGTGCGATGCTATTCGCAGCATCCCAAACAACGGCTTATTTTCTCCCAAAACACGCCAGGGACCCTGGCAATTTGGTCGAGGGACGGGTGCGAAAACTCGCGTGATCGCGTTAGCCGCAGGGTCTGAAAGTTAGTTGACAGGTTGACAAGAAAAGCCTGTGTTTCGAGCTAATGGATGCGTGCAACGCGCAGTAGATTTCCGTAAACCCCCGTCAATACTGCTCGCGGCGTGAGGCTCGGTGTCAACGGTTAACCCTGATAAACGATCAAAGTGCCTGTCAACCTTGTCAAGTAAGTTGACAAGGTTGACAGCTTTCCGAGAAGAAACTGGACGAATCGCACCATCGGGGCAAACGTACCGAGAGGCTGCAAACGGCCAATAGCAGACATTCGATTGAGTGCCTCTTCGAACCAACCTGCCGATCTTCACCTAGCGATTGCGGCGTTTCTAGCTACGCTTGCCAGCAAGAGACTGGCGTAGGTACGCCAGCTCTTGAATTGCGGACTCGGGAGCCAACATACATGGATAGCATGCAGGACGTTTACCCATCAGCTACCGTTCTGGTGGTCGACGATACACCCGATAACCTGATGCTGATCGCAGAGTTGCTCAAGGACAAATATCGGGTCAAGGCCGCCAACAGCGGCGAAAAGGCCCTGCGCCTGCTACAGGCAGACCCGCTTCCCGACCTGATCCTGCTGGACATCATGATGCCGGGCCTGTCCGGTTATGACGTTGCCGAGCAGCTCAAGCTTGACGCTCGCATTCGCCACATACCGATCATTTTCCTGACCGCCATGACCGCTACGGAGGACGAGATTCGCGGCTTGAGCCTCGGTGCTGCGGATTACATTACCAAGCCGATCATTCCCCCGGTTCTAATGGCCAGGGTCGAGACTCAGATCAAGCTCAAGGCCGTTGCCGATTTCCTGCGCAATCAGAACGATTTTCTGGAGCAGGAAGTGCAACGGCGCACCCGCGAGGTGATCGCCATCCAGGATGTCACGATCCACGCCATGGCCTCGCTGGCTGAAACCCGTGATAACGAAACCGGCAACCACATTCGCCGCACCCAGCACTACATCAAACGCCTGGCTGAACTGTTGCGCAATCACCCGCGCTTCCGGGACTTCCTCGACGAGGACACCATCAAACTGCTCTTCAAATCGGCACCGCTGCACGATATCGGCAAGATTGGCATTCCTGATTGCATCCTGCTGAAACCGGGACGGCTGACCGCCGAAGAGTTCGAGATCATGAAAACCCACACCACATTGGGACGCGACGCCATCCAGCACGCCGAGGATCAGTTGGGAATAAACGTCGACTTCCTTCATCTGGCCAAGGAAATTGCCTACGGCCACCAGGAAAAATGGGATGGCAGTGGCTATCCACAAGGTGTGGCCACCGATGACATCCCGATCAGCGCCCGATTGATGGCCGTGGCGGATGTCTACGATGCGCTGATCAGTCGCCGCGTGTACAAGCCCGGCATGCCCCACGAGCAAGCGGTGAAAATCATCCGCGAAGGCCGGGGCTCGCATTTTGATCCGGACATCTGTGACGCGTTTCTCGCCAATGCCGAACAGTTTTGCGCAATTGCCGAGCGATTTGCCGACAGCGACCAGGACATGGCCAGGCAGTTAGCCCTGCTTGAGCAAATTGCTGATCGTCCCTGAGCCCCGCGCATCACTCTGCACATCCAGCTGAAAGAGGCCGTTTATGAACAGACTGTTCGAGATGCTCGAGCGCCTGTCCCTGCGCAGCAAATTGATCATCGGCTTCGCGGCGTTGATGACATTGATCCTGATACTCGGCGTGCAAAGCCTGCGCACCCAGTATTCGCTCAGGCATGAAATGCAGCAGCTGTACCAACAGGATCTTGCCGGTATCCAGCATGTGCAGGAAGTTCGGGTGCAACTACCGCATCTGTTGCTGGCCATGCAACGGGCGATCGCGACCAATAACGCCGACATCCGCATCAGCGCCAGGGCGCAGATGGACCGCGCCCAAGAGCGCCTCCTCGAAGCGTTGGCGCAGGTGCGTCCAACACTGCGCAGACAGAGCAGCATCAGCAGCCTGCTGGAATTCGAACGGGTATTACAGCGTCTGCAAAAAGATGGCGATGAAGCGTTGGAGTTCGCCGGCAAGGGTTCCTTGGGTCAGGCCTTGATGTTGCTCAACAGTAAGGATTTTCTTGCGTTGGAACAGGGCGGCGACGGGTTGCTCAACCAGATCGAGAAAAACAAGGAAGCCGACATCCACGATACGGCGAAGAACCTCGCTGAGTATGCCCAGCGCAGCAGCATGATCACCTATGTCTTGCTGTTGGGCGGTTCAACGTTGGCTTTGCTGTTGACCTGGCTGGTCAGCTATTCCATTCGTGTGCCGCTCAACCGCGTCCGCGTGGCGGTTGATGAATTGGCGTCGGGCAAGCTGGACGGCCAGATCCCCCACACCGACCTGCGCAACGAAACCGGCGACTTGGCGCGGGCCATTGCCACGCTGCAAGTGGAGGCTTGTCAACTTGAACGCCAGCGTTGGGTGAAAGGCCATGCCTCGCTCCTGCAAGTGGATCTGCAACAGGCAGAGACGCCACATCAGTTGGCCCAGGCTTTTTTCAGCCGCATCGCGCCCCGTTTGGGCATGTGCCAAGGGGCGCTTTACGTGCTTTATGAGGGCGCGTCGCGCCTGCAATTAGTCGGCGGTTATGCGGTGGACAGTGAGCACCCGTTGCCCGCCGAGCTTGAACTCGGTGAGGGGTTGCTTGGCCAGTGCGCACTGGATCGCCAACCCCGTCAGCTTGAGGATCTGCCCGAATCGTTCTGGCATGTGCGCGCGCAGTTGGGCGCAGCAGCCGCCAGCCATCTGATGGTGCAGCCGGTGCTGCGTGGCGAGCGCCTGCTCGGGGTTGTGGAAATGGCTGGCTTTCACTCGCTGGAGGAGAAAGAGGCGTTGCTCTTGCAAGAAGTCCTGCCCAGGCTGGCCGGTGCGATGGCCATTATGGAACGCAGCGAGGCAGCCCAAGCGCTGCTGCAGGAAACACGGCGCCAGGCTGACGAAATGGGCGCGCAAACCTTGCTGCTGGAACACCAGGCCAGAGAGCTGGAGGCCCAGCAGGCAGAACTGCGCGCCACCGAGGCCTGGTACCGCGGCATCATCGAGGCAGCACCGGACGGCATGTTGGTGCTGGGAGCCGACGGCCGCATACTGATGACCAACCCGCAAATGGACACCTTGTTTGGTTACGCCACCGGCGAGCTGATTGGCGCCAGCATCGAGCGTCTGGTACCGCAGGCTGCCCGCGAGCGGCATGTCAGGTTACGCGACGGCTTCATTGCCAGCGGCGGAACCCGGCAGATGGGCGGCGATCTGGACGATTTGAGCGGAGTACGCAAAGACGGCAGCCTGTTCTCCGTGGAAATCGGCCTTTCCCATTTGCCCCGCCTCGAGGGGCGTGGCGTCTGTGTGTGTGCCTCGGTGCGCGACGTGAGTGAACGCCGGGCGATGGGAGCCAGGCTGCGAACTGCCAGCGATCGCCTGAACCTGGCACAAGAGGCCGGTGACATCGGGTTATTCGACGTCGATCTGGTCAGCGGCACAAACTATTGGACTCCCCAGCTTGAAACATTGTTCGGACTTGAGCCTGGCGGCTTCGGTGGTTCGTTGGCGCACTGGAAGGCGCTGGTGCATCCCGAGGATGTGGCGCGAGTCAGCAGCACGTTCGAGAACGCCGTTCAGAGTGGCGATGATCGCGTCGAGTTCGACTTCCGGATCGTGCGTAAAAACGATGGGCAGGTGCGCACGTTCCGCTCGCTGAATCGCTTCTCACGCACGCCTGACGGCAAGCCATTGCGCGCAACCGGCATCAACATCGACGTCACCGCACTGGCAGAGGCTAGGGCTGCAGCGGAAGAGGCCACGCTGGCCAAGAGCGAGTTCCTCGCCAACATGAGCCATGAGATCCGAACACCGATGAACGCCATCATCGGCATGAGCCACTTGGCGCTGCGTACAGAACTGGATAAGCGCCAGCGCAACTACATTGAAAAGGTGCACCGATCAGCGGAGAACCTGCTGGGAATCATCAACGACATCCTCGACTTCTCCAAGATCGAGGCCGGCAGGATGAGCCTCGAACACGTGCCTTTCCGCCTGGAGGACGTATTCGACAGCTTCACCTCGATGATTGGCCTGAAGACCGAGGACAAGGGCCTGGAGTTGTTGTTCCAGATCCCGCCCGACTTGCCCACGGCACTGCTGGGCGATCCTCTGCGGTTGGGGCAAGTGCTGATCAACCTGGGCAACAACGCAGCCAAATTCACCGAGCACGGCGAGATCGTGGTCGGAGTGGAAGAAGTGGGGGCGCACACGGACAGTGTGCAACTGCATTTCTGGGTCCGCGACACAGGCATTGGCATGACCGTCGAGCAGTGTTCACGCCTGTTTCAGTCATTCAGCCAGGCGGACAGTTCGATCACCCGCAAATACGGTGGCACCGGGTTGGGGCTGTCTATCTCGAAGAAACTGGTGGAGCTGATGGCCGGCCGAATCTGGGTCGAAAGTGAACCGGGGATCGGCTCTACATTCCATTTCCAGGTGCAACTCGGCGTGCAGCAAAACGTTCTGCCGCGTCGCATGTTCAAGGCCGGCGAACTGCTTGGTATGCGGGTACTGGTCGTGGATGACAACACCAGTGCCCGTGAAATTCTCTCGGGCATGGCACGCAGCTTTGGCCTGGAAGTGGATGTCGCGCAGAACGGTAGTCTGGCGCTGCGCATGTTGGCCGACGCCGAGCACAAGGTATTGCCTTACGATCTGGTCTTGATGGACTGGCGGATGCCTGGCATGGATGGCATGGAGGCCGTGAGCAGAATGCATTCCGCCAGTCTGATGCGCACACCATCGGTCATCATGGTGACCGCTTTTGGCCGCGAAGAAGCCCGCGAAGAAGCCGAACGCCAGGGCCTCCAGTTGCCGGTGATACTGACCAAACCCGTTACGCCGTCCTCGTTACTCGAAGCCATCGGTGTCGTGCTGGGCAGAGACACGAACAGCGATACTCGGGCTGGCGAACGCTCCTTACAGAATGCCGATACCGTCGCCAGTCTCAAGGGAGCGCGGCTGCTTCTGGTCGAAGATAACGAACTGAATCAGGAATTGGCCAGCGAGCTGCTGGAAAGTGTCGGAATACGCTTGCGACTCGCCACGCACGGCCAAGAGGCCTTGGATATCCTCGACGAGGATGGCGACTTCGATGGCGTGCTGATGGACTGCCAGATGCCAGTGATGGATGGCTACACGGCCACCCGGCAAATTCGCCAGCAACCGCGCTTCAGCACTCTGCCAGTGATCGCCATGACCGCCAACGCTATGGACGGTGACCGCGAGCGTGCGCTCGAATGCGGCATGAACGACCATATCTCCAAGCCACTGAATGTCGAAACCATGTTCGCCACAATGGCAAAGTGGATCAAGCCACGAGCCGCTCAAGCACCGCTGAACGCAGTCTTCGCCGATGGCTTGCCAGATCGTCTTGAGGGCATTGATCTGGCGGCGGGTCTCGCCACCTGCATGGGGCGGCGGGATCTCTACTTACGTCTGCTCTGCAAGTTTCGCGATACTCAGACAGACTTTGCCGGGCAATTCCAGGCCGCACGAATCGATCCGGATCCTGGTGCCGCGGGACGGCTGGCGCACAGTTTGCGCGGCACCGCCGGCAACATCGGCGCCAAGGCTGTGGCGCAGGCGTGCACGTTGTTAGAACAGGCCTGCCAGAACGGCGAGCCGGCTACGGTAGTGCAAGCGCTAGCGATGCACGTCGAGCATTGCTTGCTCCCGACCCTGGCGGCTCTGGCCGACCTTAAAACAAACACACCGGCCTCCATGGATGGCTACCCGCTGGACGACTCGGCAATCAGGGAGCAACTGAGCAGGCTTATTGTTCTTTTGGACGAAGGTGATACGGCGGCTTCGGACGTGCTGGTGGCACTGCGCAATATGCCACTCGATCGAGCGTTGGCAGAACGGCTGGCACTCGCCGCGGCGCAGGTGGAACTGTTCGACTTTGATCGCGCCTTGCAGCTCATTCAGGATAAATGAGTTGGGTAGCAGGTAGCCGCTAACCATTAACTGCAGTTGACCGCTTTTGGCCGTTAGATGCCTGTCGTCACTGCCTGTTTATGGTTGGTAAATATTTGCGTGCGAAACGCACAGTGCTTCAAAGATTACTGCGTATGCCTCCCCACAATGCGAGGGGGACCCTGGCAATCTCGTCGAGAGACGGGTGCGAAGACTCGCGGGAAAATTTTAGCGGCAGCGCTCAGAAGTTAGTTAACTGGTTAACTCAGGCTGAAAATCGGCTGTAGCCCGTATAGGACGTGGCCTAGAGCCCAGTTAACCAAGGGGTTAACCTGGTTAACTCCGCGTACCGCGAATCGGCCTCAACGCCAGACGGGCCGGGGCTTTGAGCTTAGTTAACTTAGGAGTTAACCGACTGTTTTACTTGGTTAACTACCAACGCATCCCTAAATTACCCCGCAGGCCGCACCGGCCGTGGCGTTCAGCGCTTATGACATCAGTTAACCGACTAATTTACTCGGTTAACTCTTAGGCCAAAACCTTGCTCATCTAAGGCAAAACTCGCCCCTTTTGAAGCAAAACTCGAATGCTTTTGCAAAAAACTCGACAGCTTCAACGCAAAACTCAGCATCCAGTAAGTGTCCACAAATCCGGTTTCCGCCCCGAATTGTTCCACTCAAAGATGGCCGTGGCGTTTGCTCGATGGCCAAGGGCGATAGGGCGGAAATCTCATTCCCACGAGCCGTGGGTCTTTGCTGCCGATCTGCTGTTGCTGTTCCCCGCAAAAATCACTGGGGTACAAGTTCCCCCGCTGAAGCCCCCGGAAACATTGGCTGTTCCCACTGTTCCCCCGTTCCCCCGTTTTTTTTTCACAGTCACATATTGGGTGTAAAACCAGAAGAGGCGCTATCCACCCACCGAGTGGTATCAAGTCGAGGCTAACCGGGAAGCAGCACAAGAACGTCATCCGGGATATCCGTGAGATGCTCGCTGAGCTCAAGGAACATGGCTCAGATTTGAGTCATGTCCGCGAAGACAAGGATTTACGCGGCTAGGGGCGTGCCGACCACACGCGTACTTTACAAAGGTGCGTTGTGGGACCAGCGAAACGGGGAACGAACGGGGAAAATCGTGGGGAAGAAAAACAAACGACCTACGCCATTACAGCGTAAGTCGTTGATTTATATGGTGGGCCCACACGGACTTGAACCGTGGACCAAAGGATTATGAGTCCTCTGCTCTAACCAACTGAGCTATAGGCCCTCAGTAGGCCGCGGATTATAACGGTGGTTTCTCGGCTGTGCTATCCGAAAAGTCTGAAACTGCGAGACGAAGAAAGGTTGCGGCGAATTCGTCGGCGGGTAGGGGCAGGCTGACGATGTAGCCTTGGATCTGTTCGCAGCCTTCGCCGGCGAGAAATTGCTGCTGGGCCTGGGTTTCGACGCCTTCGGCGATGATGGTGAATTGCATGCTGCGGCCCAGGGCGATGATGGCTCGGACGATCGCTACATCATGGGGGTCGTCGGGCAGGCCGCGGACGAAGGACTGGTCGATTTTCAGGTAGTCCAGGGGCAGGCGCTTGAGGTAGCTGAGCGAGGAGTAGCCGGTGCCGAAGTCGTCGATGGCGATCTGCACGCCCAGGCGTTTGAGCTGGTGCAGGACTTCGAGGGCTTCTTCGGCCTGGCTCATGATGAAGTTTTCGGTGATTTCCAGTTGCAGCAGTCCGGGCTTGAGGCGGTATTCCTTGAGCAGTTGTTCGATACGGCCGAGCAGGGTGGGCTGGCGCAGTTGCGCGCCGGCGAGGTTCACCGACAGCGAGCCGAAGCCCTCATAGCGCTTGTTCCATTCCTGCATCTGCAGGCAGGCTTGTTCCAGCACCCAGTCGCCGATCTGCAGGATCATGCCGTTTTCTTCGGCGAGGGAGATGAAGTGCTCAGGCGGCACATCGCCAAAGATCGGGTGACGCCAGCGGATCAGGGCCTCGGCGCCCACCAGGCGTGGATGCTGCAGGCTGATCTTCGGTTGGTAGTACAACGACAGCTCGTTGCGCTCGATGGCGCGACGCAACTCATGCTCCAGGGCAATGCGCTCGCTGGCCTGGGCGGTGAGGTCGCGGGTGTAGCTTTCGACCCGGTTGCGGCCCTTGGCCTTGGAGCGGTACATGGCGGCGTCGGCGTTTTTCACCAGGGTGGCGACGTCGTTGCCGTCCTTGGGATAGAGGCTGGTGCCGATGCTGGCGCTGATAAAGAACTCGTGTTCGCCGGCCTGGAATGGGGCGCCGAAGCAGTTGAGCAGCTTGTTGGCGATGTGTTCGGCGTCGCTGGACTGCTGCAGACCGGGCAGCAGGATGATGAACTCGTCGCCACCGAGGCGCGCCACGGTGTCGATGTCGCGCAATTGTTCCTTGAGACGCACGGCGATGCCTTTGAGCAGAAGGTCGCCAACCGGATGCCCGAGGCTGTCGTTGATGTGCTTGAAACGGTCCAGGTCGAGGAACAGCACTGCACCCTGGCCGCCCTGTTCGCGCTGATGGTTCAAGGCCATCAGCAAGCGGTTTTCGAACAGGGTGCGGTTGGGCAGGCCGGTCAGCGGGTCGTGGTGGGCCTGGTAGTCGAGCTTGGCCTGGGCGTGCTTGAGGCTGGAAATGTCGGCGAACACGGCGACGAAGTGGGTGATGAAACGATCCTTGTTGCGCACGGCGCTGATGGTCAGCCAGCTGGGGTACAGCTCGCCGTTCTTGCGCCGGTTGGAGATCTCGCCCTGCCAATGACCCTCGGCAGTAAGCTGGTGCCACATGGCGGCGTAGAAGGCGCTGTCGTGTAGACCTGAAGCCAGCAGCCGTGGCGTATGACCCAGGGCCTCGGTCTCGCTGTAGCCGGTAATTTCGCTGAACGCGCGGTTAACGGCGCTGATGTGCTGTTGCGTGTCGGTGATCAGCACACCCTCGGCGGTGCTTTCGAACACGGTGGCGGCCTGCTGCAGTTTTTCCTGCATCAGATGCCGTTCGGTGATGTCGCGCGCGATGGTCAGCATGCATTCGTCATCGCCAATCGGCAGCGGCCGGCTGGACATTTCGCAGAGGCGGATCTGCCCGTCGTTGCGGCGGATGTGGCAACTGAAGTCGCGCACGAAGCCATCGCGCTTGAGCAGGTCGAGCATTTGCCGGCGCTCGTTGAGGTTGACCCAGATGCCCAGGTCGAGGGTCGAGCGGTCCAGCGACATGGCGCTGTTGAAGCCGGTAATGCGGCTGAAGCCCTCGTTGACCTCGATCAGCAGGCCGTCACTGACCCGTGACAGCAACAGGCCGTCCGGCGATGCGTGAAATGCTTTGGCGAACTTCTCTTCGGAGGTCTGCAGCTGTTGCTGGGTTTCCTTGAGCTGGCTGATGTCGCGCACCACCACCACCAGTGCCGGCGTGGTGTCGAGTTCGAAGGGTTCGGCGGAGATCAGGCCGGTGAACACCTGGCCATTGCTGCGGCGAAAGGGCATCTCCAGGTTGCGGATCGGGCCCGCCTGCAAGCGCTGCAACAATCCAGGGCCGACTCCGGGAATGCCCCAGATATTCAGGTCGGTGGCGGTCTGGCCGATCACCTCTGCGGCGCTCAGGCCGATTTGATCCTCGAACGCTTCGTTGACTTCCAGCAGGCAGCCGTCGGACAGGCGCGCGATCACCAGGATGTCCGGGCATTGCTGGAACACCGAGGCGAATTTCTGCTCGGAGAGGCGCAAGGCTTCTTCGGTGTGCTTGGCTTCGCTGATGTCGATCATCAGGCCGCGCATCACCGGCTCGTGGCCGTGCTCGATCAGGCTGACGATATCGCGCACCCACAGGCAGCGGCCGTCAGCGGTGATGACCCGGTAATCGAGGCTGTGATCGCGTCCGGCCAGTACCTCCTGTTCGCAGAAGGTCTGGGCGCGGATGAGGTCGGCCGGGTGGATGATGTTGCGCCAGAATCCCGGGATCAGCCAATGCGAGAGAGGGTAGCCGAGCAGGTCTTCGGCATGGGGCGAGACGTAGCTGTAGGTGAAGTCATTGATGTTGGCTTCCCAGGCAATGGCCGACAGGCTCTCCACCAGCCCGCGATAGTGGTATTCGCTGCTGCGCAGTTCCTGCTCCAACGCGACGCGCCGGGAAATTTCCGAGCTCAGGCGCCGGTTGATGCGGATGACCACGGCGAGCACGCCGACCAGCAACAGTATCCCGGGCAGGCCGTAGACCAACAAATCTGACCAGAACGTGCGGTGATCCAGCACGTTGCCAACCCAATGCTCCTGAATCGCGCTGATTTCCCCCGGGCTCATGTCGGCCAGCACCTTGTCGAGGATGCTTACCAGCAGCTTGTTGTCCTTGGGCACGGCCATTGCCAGTTGATAGCGATAGGGCGTCTCGCCACTGACATAAAGCCCTTCGAGCTTGAGTTGGCGCAGGCTCCAGACGCTGGATGCCAGGTCGCCGACTACGGCGTCGACTTCATCGGTGGCCAACGATTGCAGGGCAGAGCTGACGTTGGGCATGGGCACCAGATTCAGATCGGGGTGTTGCGTGCGCAGCAGTTCGTGGGGCGCGTAGTTCTCCACGACGGCAATCTTCAGGCCGTACAGGTCTTCGATGGTGTGTGGCTGGGCGCCTCCGACGTGGGCCAGGATGACGATCGGGAAGTCCAGGTAGGGCCGGGTGAACGACAGGTAGTTCTGGCGCTCCGGGGTCGACATGATGCCGGGCAGCAGGTCGAGTTTGCCGTGTTTGACCTGGTCCAGGACTTCGGTCCAGCTGACCGGTTCGACTGGTGTGACACGCACCGCCAGGCGGTCGCGTACAACGTTGATGTAGTCGGCCGCCAGCCCTTGGTAGCGGTCCTGTTCATCACGAAACTCGAACGGTGGCCACGACGCATCGACACCCAGGCGCAATTCGGGGTGAGCCGCAAGCCAGCCACGTTCCTCGTCGGTCAGAGTCAACGCGTCAGCCGTTGCGGTCCAGGTCATCAGCGACAGTAACAGCGCGGCCGGGAGTCTGGGCATAACGGTCTCGTTATGGCTCGGGGAGAATGTTTCGAGTGTAGACGGGCTGCGGGCGTGGGGCGATAGCGCGAGGATTTAATCTGCGCAAAGCAAAACCCCCGGCAGGGCCGGGGGTTTTGTGATCACTCGTCGAGGAAGGAGCGCAGGTGCTCGCTTCTCGTCGGGTGGCGCAGCTTGCGCAGCGCCTTGGCTTCGATCTGACGAATCCGCTCACGGGTAACGTCGAACTGCTTACCAACCTCCTCGAGGGTGTGGTCGGTATTCATGTCGATGCCGAAACGCATGCGCAGGACCTTGGCTTCACGGGCAGTGAGGCCGGACAGTACTTCGCGAGTCGCTTCTTTCAGGCTCTCAACGGTGGCAACATCGATTGGCGACTGCATGGTCGAGTCTTCGATGAAGTCGCCCAGATGGGAGTCTTCGTCATCACCGATCGGGGTTTCCATGGAGATCGGCTCTTTAGCGATCTTCAATACCTTGCGGATCTTGTCCTCAGGCATTTCCATGCGTTCGCCCAGCTCTTCCGGAGTCGGTTCGCGACCCATTTCCTGCAGCATCTGCCGGGAAATACGGTTGAGCTTGTTGATCGTCTCGATCATGTGCACCGGAATACGGATGGTGCGGGCCTGGTCGGCGATCGAGCGAGTGATCGCCTGACGGATCCACCAGGTGGCATAAGTCGAGAATTTGTAGCCGCGACGGTATTCGAACTTGTCTACCGCTTTCATCAAGCCGATGTTGCCTTCCTGGATCAGGTCGAGGAACTGCAGGCCACGGTTGGTGTACTTCTTGGCGATGGAGATCACCAGGCGCAAGTTCGCTTCGACCATCTCTTTCTTCGCGCGGCGGGCCTTGGCCTCGCCGATCGACATGCGACGGTTGATGTCCTTGATCTCGGCAATCGTCAGGCCGGTTTCGGCTTCGAGTGCGGTCAGTTTCTGCTGGCAACGGACGATGTCGGGCTGCAGGCGAGCAATGGCTTCAGCGTATTTGCTCTTGCCTTTGGCCAGTGCGTCGGTCCAGCTTTCGTCAACTTCATTGCCCGGGAACTGGCGCAGGAAGTCGGCACGCGGCATGCGTGCATCACGAACGCAGAGCTGCATGATCGCGCGCTCTTGCTGACGCAGACGATCCAGGGCGCTGCGAACACGCTCGACCAGGCCTTCGAATTGCTTCGGAACCAGCTTGATCGGCATGAACAGCTCAGCCAGGGCCAACAGCTCGGCGATTGCCAGCTTGTTGTCACGACCGTGCTTTTTCAGGGCCTTGCGGGTGATTTCCATCTGGTCGGCGACAGCGCCAAAACGCTGGGCAGCAACGACCGGATCCGGACCGCTTTCGGCTTCTTCTTCGTCATCCGAAGCTTCGCCGTCTTCGTCGTCATCAGCGTCGTCGGCTTTTTCGGCTTTCGCATCGACAGGCGGTGGTACTTCCGCGGCAGGCGGCGTGATGCCGTCGTCCGGGTCGATGTAACCGCTCAGGACGTCGGACAGGCGACCGCCTTCGCTGGTGACGCGAGTGTATTCGGAGAGAATATGGTCAACCGTGCCTGGGAAGTGCGCAATTGCGCTCATCACTTCACGGATGCCTTCTTCGATACGCTTGGCGATTTCGATTTCGCCTTCGCGGGTCAGAAGCTCTACGGTACCCATTTCACGCATGTACATGCGCACGGGGTCGGTAGTGCGACCAATGTCGGTCTCGACCGCCGCCAACGCCGCGGCCGCTTCTTCAGCGGCCGCCTCGTCGGTATCGGCGTCGGCCAGCATAAGGGCATCCTTATCTGGCGCAACCTCGAATACGTTGATCCCCATGTCGTTGATCATGCGGATGATGTCTTCCACCTGCTCTGGATCTGAAATATCCTCGGGCAGGTGGTCGTTGACCTCGGCGTAAGTCAGGTAGCCCTGCTCACGACCCAGAAGGATCAACTCTTTGATACGAGACTGCTGTTGCGCTTTTCCGGACATAACACCCTATCCACTGAAGGTCTTGGCGGGCAAAAAACAAGCCGAGGATTATACCTGAGCTATGACCTCACGCGCCAGTTGAGGTCGGGTTTGATGCGGAAACATTGCGACTTAGAAGGTCGCGCAGTTGATTTTTCTCTTCGCTGCTCAGCTCGCTTTGGCGAGCTTTCCTGAGCAGTTGTTCCAGATTTCGCTCGCGTTGGCGGGCTGACAAACTAGTTATGGTGTCGAAAAACTGTCGTTCAAGGTTATCTCCCTCGATCAGCCATTCCTTTTCGGCCAGCGCCTTGAGCAAGCGACCCTGTTCGGTCCCGTGCCAGCGAGCAATCAGCTGAAATGAGTTTAGCTTGGGATTCTTCTGTACGGCCTCGAGCAGTGCGACCAGCAACTGAGTATTGGAGTGGTCCTCGGCAGCGAAGTGCCCGGCGTCCTCGACTTTTTCCGCCAGTTGCGGGTGGTGCAGCAGCGTGCGCAAAGCCGCCAGTGTTGGTGGTTCGACGGCGGCCGGGACGCGCGGGGCACGTGGCTGATCGCGATCGACGCCACGCTTGCCTTTTTTGTCCCAGGGTTTGTTGTCCCATTTCTTGCCGCCGGCCCCCGGTTTTTTCGGCGTCCATTCCTGCTGGGGTGCGTAGCTTTCCTGCGGTTGATGGTAGTCCGAATAATCCGGCATGGCGCCGTAATCAATGCCTGGGTCGTAGGCTGGCGGCGCTTCTTGTGGGGCGCTTTGCACCAGTTGGCTGACGGTTTCGCTGTTGAGTCCGGTGATTTCCATCAGCCGCTGGCGCATCAGGGTGCGCAGGTTGGCGCCGGGTACTTTGTCGATCAGCGGTGCGGCGAGGGTGGCCATGTGGGCCTTGCCTTCGAGCGAGCGCGGGTCGGACTCTTCGATCAATTGCTGGAAAAAATAATCGGCCAGTGGCTGGGCGTGCTGGTTGATCCGCGCTTTGAATGCATCAGTGCCTTCGGAGCGCACCAGGGTGTCCGGGTCTTCACCTTCGGGCAGGAACAGGAAGCGTGCGCGCCGACCGTCCTGCAGGCTCGATAACGTCGACTCCAGCGCGCGCCAGGCGGCGTTGCGACCAGCCTGGTCGCCGTCGAAGCAGAACAGCACGCTGGGCACCACCCGAAACAGGCGCTTGAGATGCTCTTCGCTGGTGGCGGTGCCCAGGGTGGCCACGGCATTGCGCAGGCCTTGCTGGGCCAGGGCGATGACGTCCATGTAGCCCTCGACCACAATGATTTCATCGAGGTTGCGGTTGTTCTTGCGTGCTTCATAAAGGCCGTAGAGTTCCTGGCCTTTATGAAATACCGGGGTTTCCGGGGAGTTCAGGTACTTCGGTTTGTCGTCTCCCAGTACTCGGCCGCCGAACGCGATGATCCGGCCTCGGCTGTCGCGGATCGGGAACATCACCCGGTCGCGGAAGCGGTCGTAGCGCTTGCCGGTTTCGGCGTTCTCGATCAGCAGGCCAGCATCGATCATGGCTTTCTGCTGGAGTGTGTCGCTGCTCAAGTGCTTGAACAGGTTGTCCCAGCCGGGCGGGGCAAAGCCGAGGCCGAAGTCCCGGGCAATTTCGCCGGTCAGGCCGCGGCCTTTCAGGTAGTCGACGGCGGCCTTGCGTGCCGGATGGCTTTTCAGGGCCTGGCGGTAGAAGTCGGCGGCGGCCGTCAGCAGGGGGTACAGTGGCGAGTCGGTGGGTTGCCGGGGCTTGTGCGCTCGGCCACTTTCCTCGCGGGGTATCTCCATGCCGGCGGCCTTGGCGAGTTCCTCGACGGCCTGGGGGAAGTCCAGGTTGTCGTGGTCCATGATGAAGCCAAGGGCGTTGCCGCCAGCGCCGCAACCAAAGCAGTAATAGAACTGCTTGTCCGGGCTGACGCTGAAAGATGGGGTTTTTTCCTTGTGAAACGGGCAGCAGGCCGTGTAGTTCTTGCCGGCTTTTTTCATTTGCAGGCGCGAGCTGACCACGTCGACGATGTCGGTGCGGTTCAGAAGGTCGTCAATGAAGCTCTGGGGAATCAGCCCGGCCATGGCGTTCTCGTCATCACTGCTGGTAGATGTAGGGCTCAGGCGAAGGGTGCGTTGATGCGGCCATGATTACGAGACGCGACAAAAAAGGCGGCTCGACCGGTATCGACTGCGTATTCGCTGTTGGGAAATGTATCTGCCGAAAATTCACTGACGTTAGCAGCAATCAGAATCCGACTGTTCGAAAGTGTTGCCCTGAGTCCGGTTGCGCCCAAAAGTCAGGCTCGGATAGCTCAAAAGCGGGCACGCACGCAGGTGCCTTGGGCTGATCGTCGATTAGAGGAATCAGTAGGGTGTGCTCGTCAGTAGCCTTGGAAGGCTCGTCAGAAGAGACGTGCACGGCTGGCAAAAGAGCCAGGTCTGACGTGTGAAGCAGGTTTGTCTCGGTCGCGTGTGCGGCTTCGACAGTGAAGCATCAAGCGATATCCGCAAATGCCATAAGCCCGGCTGAGGGCCGGGCTTGGCAGAAGCTTGCTACGATCGTCTGTGTATTAGTACAGGCGAACGGCGCGGCGCTGTTCGCGCTGAACTTTCTTGGCGTGACGCTTAACAGCAGCAGCTGCTTTGCGCTTACGCTCAGAAGTTGGCTTCTCGTAAAATTCGCGGCTACGAACTTCAGCCAGTACACCGGCTTTTTCGCAGGAGCGCTTGAAACGACGCAGAGCTACGTCGAAGGGTTCGTTCTCTTTTACTTTGACGGCTGGCATCCAGAGCTACCTTCATTCATTACCGGGGTCAACATCCTCGCGGCAAAAGAGCACTTGAAGACGTCGGTTTTTAAGGGTTGCGGATGTTAACCCCTCAACGCTCGGAATGCAAAGCCTCTGATCGAAAACCGCTGGTCGGGGCATCCCGTGGGGACTATTATGCGCGCCTTCGAAATTAGCCTAAACAAGGCGCAAACCCATGCTAGTACTGGGATTAGAAACCTCTTGCGACGAAACCGGCGTCGCATTATACGACAGTGAAAAAGGCTTGCTGGCCGACGCACTGTTCAGTCAGATCGACTTGCATCGCGCCTATGGTGGCGTGGTGCCGGAGCTGGCATCTCGAGATCACGTCAAGCGCATGCTGCCCTTGATTCGTCAGGTGTTGGCCGAAGCCGACTGCGTGCCGACCGAGATCGACGCCATCGCCTACACCGCGGGTCCCGGCCTGGTCGGCGCGCTGCTGGTGGGGGCTTCCTGCGCCCAGGCGCTGGCGTTTGCCTGGGGCATTCCGGCGCTCGGTGTGCACCACATGGAAGGCCACTTGCTGGCGCCGATGCTGGAGCCGCAGCCGCCGGAGTTTCCGTTCGTCGCTTTGTTGGTCTCGGGTGGTCATACACAGCTGGTTCAGGTCGATGGCATCGGCCAATACGCGCTGTTGGGGGAAACCCTCGACGATGCCGCGGGTGAGGCTTTCGACAAGACCGCGAAGATGATGGGGCTCAATTACCCCGGCGGTCCGGAAATTGCCCGTCTGGCGGCACAGGGTGTGGCCGGGCGTTTTGTTTTTCCCCGTCCGATGTGCGACCGCCCAGGCCTGGCATTCAGTTTCAGCGGCTTGAAAACCTTCGCCCTCAACACCTGGCAGCAGTGCCTCAGCGCTGGGGACGACAGCGAGCAAACCCGCAGCGACATCGCGCTGGCCTTCCAGGATGCGGTGGTGGAGACTTTGACCATCAAGTGCAAGCGGGCCCTGAAGCAGGCTGGTCTCAAGCGTCTGGTGATCGCTGGTGGCGTGAGCGCGAACAAGGCGTTGCGGGTTTCCCTGGAACAAATGCTCGGTAGCATGAAAGGCGACGTTTTCTACGCTCGCCCGGAGTTCTGCACCGATAACGGCGCGATGATCGCATTTGCCGGTTGCCAACGCCTGCGGGCAGGACAGCATGAAAGCCTGGCGATCAGCGTTCAGGCCCGCTGGCCGATGGAGCAATTGTCACCGTTGTGATGTTTAACTTCCTTGGTTAGAAATGCCGTTCGCGTCCGGCAAACAGGTCGCGTAGATTGCCGCGATGGCGCCAGACGATCAGTGCGGTCAGTACGCTCATCGGCAACAGAGCGGCCGGTTCCTGCCAGGCCAGCAGTGGCAGGGTCAGGGGCGTGGCAATCAGTGCCGCCAGCGAACTGGTGCGGGTGAGGTAGAAGGTCAGCAGCCAACCGCCGATGGCCAGGAGTGCGGCCGGCGGGTAGAGGCCCAGCAACATGCCGGCAGCGGTGGCGACACCTTTTCCGCCGCGAAAGCGAAAGTACAGCGGGAACAGGTGGCCAATCACGGCACAGACGCCGATCCAGCCTTGTTGCTGGATGGATAGGCCGGCCATCGCGGCAAGCAGGACGGGCAGCAAGCCTTTGAGCAGGTCGCCGAAGAGTGTCAGGACCGCGAGTTTTTTGCCGGCCAGGCGTAACATGTTCGTGGCGCCGGCATTGCCTGATCCGCCCATGCGCGGATCGGGGTTGCCGGTCAGGCGACTGAGCAGGATGGCGAAGGAGAGCGAGCCGAGCAGGTAGGCGAAAATCGCCAGTGACCAAAACATGCTAACTATTCCGGGCGAGGACGCCCTGATTCTAACGGCGCATTGCGCCCTTGTCGTGCTGCGGAGAAAAGTGCTTGGACAGAGTGTTTATCGAGGGCCTGGAAGTCGACACGGTGATCGGTGCCTACGACTGGGAGCGCGGCATCCGTCAGTGCCTGCGACTTGATCTGAGCTTTGCCTGGGACAATCGTCCCGCGGCGGCGGGTGATGACCTGACCCTGGCCCTGGATTACGCCAGTGTTTCGACGCGCATCCAGGCCTTCGCCGAACACGCGCAGTTCCAGTTGGTGGAAACCTTTGCCGAGCGGTTGGCGCAGGTGTTGATGAGTGAATTCAAGATCACCTGGTTGCGTCTCAAGTTGACCAAGCCAGGCGCCGTTCCGGCTGCCACGGGTGTGGGTGTGGAGATTGAGCGCGGATGTCGCTGACTCAGGTATTTCTCGGGCTCGGCAGCAATGTCGAGCGCGAAACCCATTTGCAGGCGGGGCTTGAAGCACTCAGCGGCTTTTTGCAGGACATGCACTGTTCGCCAGTCTTCGAAAGCCAGCCGGTCGGGATCAAGAGCGGGCCGTTTTTCAATTTTGTGGTGTCGGCGTTGACCGATCTGCCGTTGATGGAGCTGGATCGTCGTCTGAAATTCATCGAGGCGGATAACGGGCGGTATGCGCCGGATCGCATAGGCTTGCCACTGGACATCGATGTGCTGCTGTATGGCGATCAGGTGGGCAATTTCGATGGTTTGGTGCTGCCGCGCGCCGAGATCCTGAAAAATGCCTTTGTGCTGTGGCCGTTGTCGCTGATCGCTCCTGACAGGCTTCACCCTGGGGTCGAGAAAAGTTTTTCGAGCTTGTGGGAAGAAGCGCAGATCGACCAGGTGTTGGCACCGGTAGCCTTCTCCTGGCGCGGTCAGCCCCTGACGCCTTCAAGCATGCTTTGAGGTGATCGTCGCGGGCGGTTCTGCACCAGCCCGCGATAGGCTTCAACTCTGCTTTGCTTCCTTGTAGGTCTTCAGCGCCTTGAGGCGTTCGCGCTTGATGGCCTCTCCCAGCTCCGGCCCTTTGAATCCCTGTTCCAGCAATGGCTGGACCGCGACGCTGCGCGCGGCCGTTGCCGCGCCTCGCAGGTAATCGGCCTGTGGGTAACTTCTCTGTTCCAGGCCTTTGCGGCCGCGAGCGTCCATTTCGCAGGCAACGATGAACTCTTCAAATCGCTGTGGGCGCCGGTAGACGTCAAAGCTTTGCAGCAACTCCAGCAGGGTCGAGGGTTTCAGCTCCAGGGCGCGGTGTCCGTGGGTGTGATACTGGCCGACCAACAAGGCCAATTCCTGACAATCGCGGGGTGCCTTGAAGCGCTCGTTGACCGCCTTGATCAGTTTCAGGCCCTTGTGCTCGTGGGCAATGTGCCGTGGCCACTCGCTTTCCGGCGTCAGGCCCTTGCCCAGGTCGTGGAGCAGGCAGGCCCAGCGCACCGTCAGCGGTTGCCGGTGCAATGCGGCTTGCTGCAGCACGCTCAAGGTGTGCACGCCACTGTCGATTTCCGGGTGATGGACTTCAGGTTGCGGCACGCCGAACAGGGCATCGACTTCCGGCAGCAATACCTTCAGCGCACCGCACTCGCGCAGCACCTGGATAAACACCTGGGGCTGGGCTTCCATCAGGGCGCGGGAGATTTCCTTCCAGCTGCGTTCAGGCGTCAGGGCTTGCAGTTCGCCGGATTCGCTGAGTTGGCGCATCAGGACGAGGGTCTCGGGAGCGACGCGGAATCCGAGTTCGGCGTAACGGGCCGCGAAGCGAGCAACCCGCAGGACTCGCAGGGGATCTTCGGCGAATGCCGGGGAAACATGGCGCAGCAGGCGCGCTTCGAGATCACGTCGACCGTGGTAAGGGTCGGTCAGTTGACCGTGCTCGTCTTCGGCCATGGCGTTGATCGTCAGGTCCCGGCGGATCAGGTCCTCTTCCAGGGTGACTTCTGGGCTGGCATGGAAGGTGAATCCGCCGTAGCCGCGACCCGTTTTACGTTCAGTGCGCGCCAGGGCGTACTCTTCGCCAGTTTGCGGGTGCAGGAATACCGGGAAGTCGGAACCGACCGGGCGGTAGCCCTTGGCAAGCATTTCGTCACTGCTGGCGCCGACCACGACCCAGTCGATATCGGTAACAGGCCTGCCGAGCAGGCGGTCTCGGACCGCGCCGCCGACTTTATAAATCCGCATAAAAAACCTCCGTTAGCTCGACAGGATAACCCTTGCGCCGAGTCAACGGAGGCTCCGATGGTTTCAAAGATGGATGACGGCCAGGTCGAGGCGGCCGTAATCGTTCTCGCTGTGTTCGGTCCTGGGTGGGACGTGATGGGTTTTCATGATCTGGTCGCCTTGCAGGGTTTCCAGGTGAATATCGAAGCCCCACAGGCGGTGCAGGTGCTTGAGGACTTCCTCGGTCGATTCTCCCAGCGGTTTGCGGTCGTGCTGTTGATGGCGCAGGGTCAGCGAACGATCGCCCCGGCGGTCGATGCTGTAGATCTGCACGTTGGGTTCGCGGTTACCCAGGTTGTATTGCGCGGCCAGGGTTTCGCGAATGGTTCGATAGCCTTCCTCGTCGTGGATGGCCGGCACCAGCAGGTCGTCCTTCTGATCGTCATCGAGGATGCTGAACAGCTTCAGGTCGCGTATCACCTTGGGTGACAGGTACTGCAGGATGAAGCTCTCATCCTTGAAGCTGCTCATGGCGAACTTGATAGCCGAGAGCCAATCGGTCCCGGCGATTTCCGGGAACCAGCGGTAATCCTCTTCGGTGGGTTCTTCACACATGCGCCGAATGTCGCGGTACATGGCAAAGCCGAGGGTGTACGGGTTGATGCCACTGTAGTACGGACTGTCGAACCCTGGCTGGAAGACTACGCTGGTGTGGGAGGTGAGGAATTCCATCATGAAGCCGTCGGTCACCAGGCCTTCGTCGTACAGGTCGTTCATCAGGGTGTAGTGCCAGAACGTGGCCCAGCCTTCGTTCATCACCTGGGTCTGGCGCTGTGGATAAAAGTACTGGGCGATCTTGCGCACGATGCGCACGATTTCCCGCTGCCAGGGTTCGAGCAGCGGAGCGTGTTTTTCGATGAAGTAGAGGATGTTTTCCTGCGGTTCGGCGGGAAAACGTGCGTTGTCTTTTTCGTTGTACTTGTCGGCGCCCTTGGGAATGGTGCGCCACAGGTCATTGATCTGCTTTTGCAGGTGCTCTTCGCGATCCTTCTGCCGACGCCGCTCTTCTTCGGCGGAAATCGGATAAGGACGCTTGTAACGGTCGACGCCGTAGTTCATCAGGGCGTGGCAGGAGTCCAGCAGGTCCTCGACGGCATCGATGCCGTGGCGCTCCTCGCACTGCATGATGTACTGCTTGGCAAAAACCAGGTAGTCGATGATCGAACTGGCGTCGGTCCAGGTGCGGAACAGGTAGTTGCCCTTGAAGAAGCTGTTATGGCCGTAGCAGGCATGCGCCACCACCAGTGCCTGCATGCAGATGGTGTTTTCCTCCATCAGGTAGGCGATGCAGGGGTCGGAGTTGATGACGATTTCGTAGGCCAGGCCCATTTGCCCGCGGCTGTAGGATTTCTCGGTGCTGAGGAAATGCTTGCCATAGGACCAGTGGTGGTAGCCCAGCGGCATGCCGACGGACGCGTAGGCGTCCATCATTTGCTCGGCGGTGATCACCTCGATCTGGTTGGGATAGGTGTCCAGCGCATAGCGGGCCGCGATACGGCTGATTTCGCGGTCGTAGGCCTGGATGAGCTCGAATGTCCATTCGGAGCCCGTGGAGATGGGTTGGCGCTTCTGCTCTTTGGCGGTCATGTCACTAACCTGCGCTGGAAGAGTTCACGGAAGACCGGATAGATATCCCCGGCCGAAACCAGCTGCTGCTGGGCAAATGTGTCGGAAAAGGCTTCGGCGATTCGCTCGTACTCGTACCACAGGGCCTGATGTTCGCGTGGGGTAATCTCCACGTAAGTGTAGTACTGCACGAAAGGCATGATCTGGTTGATCAGGATGTCGCGGCAGATCGGTGAGTCGTCGTTCCAGTTGTCGCCGTCGGAAGCCTGGGCGGCATAGATGTTCCAGTCGTTGCTTGGGTAGCGTTCGGCCATGATCTCCTGCATCAGTTTCAAGGCACTGGAGACAATAGTGCCGCCGGTCTCCCGAGAGTAGAAAAACTCTTCCTCGTCCACTTCGCGGGCGCTGGTGTGGTGGCGGATGAAAACCACATCGATCTTGTCGTAGTTCCGTTTCAGGAACAGGTACAAGAGGATGAAAAAGCGTTTGGCGATGTCCTTGGTCGCCTGGGTCATGGAGCCGGAAACGTCCATCAGGCAGAACATCACCGCCTTGGAACTGGGGTTGGGCTGCTTGATCAGCAGGTTGTACTTGAGGTCGAACGTGTCGAGGAACGGCACGCGGTGAATGCGCGCGCTCAGGCGTTCGATTTCCGCTTCGATTTCCTGAATATCGCCGAAGTTGTCTGGTTCTTCCTGCTTGAGTCGCGCCAACTCTTCTTTGGCCTCGCGCAGTTTTGCGCGGCTGCTGCCCGACAGGGCGATGCGCCGTGCGTGGGCTGAGCGCAGGGTGCGGATAATGTTGATCCGCGACGGGTTGCCCTCGTTGCTGATGCCCGCGCGTACGGTCTTGAAGGTGTCGGTGCCAGTCAGGTTGCGTTTGACCAGGTTCGGCAATTCGAGGTCCTCGAACATGAATTCGAGGAATTCTTCCTGGGTAATCTGGAAGACGAACTCGTCCATGCCTTCGCCGGAATTGCCGGCCTTGCCCGGACCCTTGCCGCCCCCGCCGCCTTGTGGTCGGGCGATGTGTTCGCCGCTGGTGAACTCCTTGTTGCCAGGGTGAACGACGGTCTGTTTGCCACCGCGACCGTGGTGAAGCACCGGCTCGTCGATGTCCCGCCCGGGAATACTGATCTGTTCGCCATGCTCCATGTCGGTGATGGAGCGCCGGCTCACCGCCTCTTCGACGGCCTTTTTGATGTGGTCACGGTAGCGCCGCAGGAAACGCTGGCGGTTTACCGTGCTCTTGTTCTTGCCATTGAGACGTCGGTCGATCACATAGCTCATAGGCCCCTCCGGGGAGCTTCAAGTCGTAAGCTTCAAGCTGCAAGTGGAGGTACCGTTTCACCGGCTTTCCCTTGCAGCTTGTGGCTAGAAGCTTGCAGCCGCGTCACTGCGACTTCCGGACCCTCAGATACCATTCAGACAACAGCCGCACCTGTTTGTCGGTGTAGCCGCGCTCGACCATCCGGGTGACGAAATCGTTGTGTTTTTGTTGGTCCTCTTTGCTCGCCTTGGCATTGAAGCTGATGACTGGCAGCAGGTCCTCGGTATTCGAGAACATTTTCTTCTCGATGACCACCCGCAGTTTCTCGTAGCTGAGCCAGGTCGGATTCTTGCCGTTGTTGTTGGCACGGGCGCGCAGGACGAAGTTGACGATTTCGTTGCGGAAATCCTTCGGATTGCTGATGCCCGCCGGTTTCTCGATTTTTTCCAGTTCCTCGTTGAGCGCTACGCGGTTGAGGATCTCGCCGGTTTCCGGGTCGCGGTACTCCTGGTCCTGGATCCAGAAATCGGCGTAGAGCACGTAGCGGTCGAAGATGTTCTGCCCGTACTCGCTGTAGGACTCCAGGTACGCCGTCTGGATTTCCTTGCCGATGAACTCGATGTAGCGCGGTGCCAGGTACTCCTTGAGGAAGCGCAGGTAACGCTCGCGAGTTTCCGCCTGGAACTGCTCCTGTTCGATCTGTTGTTCCAGCACGTACAGCAGGTGCACCGGGTTGGCGGCGATTTCGTGCGGATCGAAGTTGAAGACTTTCGACAGGATCTTGAAGGCAAAGCGGGTCGACAGGCCGTTCATGCCCTCGTCGACGCCGGCACTGTCGCGGTATTCCTGGATCGACTTGGCCTTCGGATCGGTGTCCTTGAGATTTTCGCCGTCGTACACGCGCATTTTCGAATAGATGTTGGAGTTCTCCGGCTCCTTGAGGCGCGACAGCACGGTGAACTGGGCGAGCATCTTCAGGGTGTCGGGCGCGCAATGGGCCTTGGCCAGGGAGCTGTTGAACAGCAGTTTGTCGTAGATTTTCACTTCATCGCTGACGCGCAGGCAGTAAGGCACCTTGACGATGTAGATCCGGTCGATGAACGCTTCGTTGTTCTTGTTGTTGCGGAAGGTGTGCCACTCCGATTCGTTGGAGTGGGCCAGCAGGATCCCGGTGAACGGAATCGCGCCCAGGCCTTCGGTACTGTTGTAGTTGCCCTCCTGGGTGGCGGTCAGCAGCGGGTGCAGGACCTTGATGGGCGCCTTGAACATTTCGACGAATTCCATCAGGCCCTGGTTGGCCCGGCACAGGGCGCCCGAGTAGCTGTAGGCGTCGGCGTCGTTTTGCGGGAATTCTTCGAGCTTGCGGATATCGACCTTGCCCACCAGCGCCGAGATGTCCTGGTTGTTCTCGTCGCCAGGTTCGGTCTTGGCCACGGCAATCTGGTTGAGGATCGAAGGGTAGAGCTTGACCACGCGGAACTGGCTGATATCACCACCGAATTCAGACAGGCGCTTGGTTGCCCAAGGCGACATGATGGTGTTCAGGTAGCGCCGTGGAATGCCGAAATCCTCCTCGAGGATCGCGCCGTCCTCGGTGGCATTGAACAACCCCAGGGGCGACTCGAACACCGGAGAACCCTTGATGGCATAGAAAGGCACTTTCTCGATCAGTTGCTTGAGTTTTTCCGCGAGGGACGACTTGCCGCCGCCGACCGGGCCCAGCAGGTAGAGGATTTGCTTCTTCTCTTCCAGGCCTTGGGCGGCATGGCGGAAGTAGGAGACGATCTGGTCAATGCATTCTTCCATCCCGTGGAAGTCTTCAAAGGCCGGGTAGCGGCGGATCACCTTGTTGGAGAAGATGCGCGACAGCCTCGAGTTGGTCGAAGTGTCGAGCAGTTCCGGCTCGCCGATTGCCAGCAGCAGACGCTCGGCGGCAGATACGTAGGCGCTGCGGTCCTGTTTGCAGAGCTCCAGGTACTCCTGCAGCGAGAATTCTTCCTGGCGTGTGGACTCGAAGCGTTGTTGGAAGTGGCTAAAGATACTCATGACGTCACCTCGCTCGATACGTGGAGCCGACGTCGGATCAATCAGTCGATGCTGGTAAACAGCTGAAATATCGGCTGTTTTTTATCCCCCCAGAACACCTTCAAAGCTATCAACCCTGAAAGCTACTCCCGATGACCCGCTCGCCGGTGTACCGGCTCTCCCCTGTTTTGGATGGCCTGAGGCTAAGGATAGTTGGTAATCCGGGAGGTAAAGGGGCAATGCGTGATTTGTTGTGTACGACCGTTCGTCAGCCCACGGCAGGCGTGGGCTGGAGCGCTGAAAAAAATTATTCGGCAGTGCCTTGCGCAGTGTCCGAAGGATAAGTCGTACGCCACAGTTCGAAGCCGCCGTCCAGGCTATAGACGTCAGAAAATCCCTGGCTGACCAGATAGGCCGCGGCGCCCTGGCTGGAGTTGCCGTGGTAGCAGACCACCACAGTCGGTGCATCGAGGTCGGCGGCCGTGATGAAGGCGTGCAGGGAGTGGTTGTCCAGGTGCTTCGAGCCGCTGATGTGCAGGGCGGCAAAGGTCGCAGGATCGCGGACGTCGACCACCACTGCACCTTTTTCACGCAGGGCTTGGGCTTGTTCGGGGGGAATACGTTTGAATTCGCTCATGGCGGGTTCCTGGGTCCAGGCTGAAAGTGCAGCCTAGCGCTTGGCGCTGGCCGACTGGGGTTCGGGGGCAGGTGAGGCGACGGGTGGTGCCAGGTGACCGTGCTCATCGCATTTGCAGCTGAGGCGTACGCCGGTGTCAATGTTCATCAGGGTCATGGCACCCCCCCAAACGCATCCGGTATCGAGGGCGATGATGCCGGGCTCGTCGCACTGGCCTTCGAGCGCTGCCCAGTGACCGAAAATGATCTTCAGGCCGCGGGTCTTGCGCTCTTTGTACTTGAACCAGGGCGCGTAACCGGGTGGCGCGGTGTCGGCGCCTTCCTTGCCCTTTAGATCAAGCTTGCCCTCGCTGGTGCAAAAACGCATGCGGGTGAAATAGTTGGTGATCACTCTCAGGCGAGTCACGCCCTTGAGGTCGCTGTTCCATTTCGCTGGCTCATTGCCGTACATGCCATCGAGATAGGGCGCAAAGAGGTTGTCATCGCGCAAGGCTGCTTCGACTTCGGCGGCGCATTTCAGGGCCTTGCGAAGAGACCACTGCGGCGGAATGCCGGCATGCACCAGGGCAATTTCACGAATCTCGTCGTAGTGCATCAGCTTCTGCTGACGCAACCAGTCGAGCAATTCCTTGCGATCCGGCGCCTCGAGGATTTCACGCAGGGTGTCGTTTTTCTTCAGGCGCTCGATGTTGTGCCCGGCGGCCAGCAGGTGCAGGTCGTGGTTGCCCAGCACGCACACCAGCGACTGGCGGATGCTGTAGAGGAAGCGCAGGGTTTCCAGGGATTGCGGGCCGCGGTTGACCAGGTCACCGACCAGCCACAGGCGGTCCGTTTGCGGGTCGAAGGCGACTTGCTCGAGCAGGCACTTGAGTGGCTCGAGGCAGCCCTGCAGGTCACCGACCGCGTAGGTTGCCATCAGTGCAGGGCTCCGGGCACTGCGAGGCGGAAAGGCGCGATGACGGCGTCGAAGTGCTTGCCGTCTTCGGCGAGCATCTGGTAGCTGCCCTGCATGTTGCCTACGCGGGTGGTCATCACGGTGCCGCTGCTGTAGGTGTGGCTCTGGCCCGCAGCAATCAGCGGCTGCTGACCGACCACGCCGGCGCCGCGCACCTCTTCGACATGGCCGTCGCCATCGGTAATCACCCAATGCCGTGAGAGCAGTTTGGCCGGCAGCAGGCCGTTGTTCTGGACGGTAATGGTGTAGGCGAAGGCGAAACGGTTCTGCTCGGGTTGCGACTGTTCTGCCAGGAAGCGGGTGACGACGCTGACGTCGACCTGATAACGAGGATCGGACATGCAAGAAGGCCTTAAAAGCAAAGCGGGACGCGGGGCGTGACTGATATGCAGCAGTCTAGGCCAAGTATCGGGTAGTAAACCAGACTGAGGGGCTGGTGTCCTACCCGATCACGCGTGCAGCCGGTCAGATAGCGGCAGGCTGCTCGGCGACTTGCTCGCTGAGCTTGTCGGCCAGGCGCACGAAGGCTGCCAGGTCGAGTTGTTCCGGGCGCAGGCCGCCATCGACGCCGGCGGCTTCGATTTCGGCGTTGCTCAGCAACGCCTTGAGGGTGTTGCGCAGGGTCTTGCGCCGCTGGTTGAAGGCTTCGCGAACGACGCGCTCGAGCAGGCGGTGATCCTTGGCCGGGTGCGGAAGGACGGCATGGGGCACCAGGCGCACGATCGCCGAGTCGACTTTCGGCGGCGGATTGAACGCGCCAGGACCGACGTTGAACAGGTGTTCCACACGGCAATGGTACTGAACCATGATCGACAAGCGGCCCCAATCACCGCCGCCAGGACCGGCCGCCAGACGCTCGACCACTTCCTTCTGCAGCATGAAGTGCATGTCGCGGATGATCCCGGCGTTGTTCAGCAGGTGGAAAATCAGCGGTGTGGAGATGTTGTAGGGCAGGTTGCCGACCACCCGCAGGCTGTTGGGCGCGGCGTTGAGGGTGTTGAAGTCGAACTTCAGCGCATCGCCCTGGTGCAGGTTGAAATTGCTCTTGCCGGCGAATTGGTCGTTGAGGATCGGGATCAGGTCCTTGTCCAGTTCCACCACGTCCAACTGCGCGCCGCTGTTGAGCAGGCCCTTGGTCAGTGCGCCCTGGCCCGGGCCGATTTCCAGCAGGCGGTCGTCGGCCTTGGCGTGAATGGAGCGCAGGATGCGGTCAATCACCCCGGCGTCGTGCAGAAAGTTCTGGCCGAAGCGCTTGCGCGCACGGTGTTGGTAATGCTCGGTCATAAACGGGTCTCGGCCATCTGATAGGCGGTTTCCAGGGCGACTTGCAGGCTGCCGGTGTCGATCCGTCCGCTGCCCGCCAGGTCCAGGGCGGTACCATGGTCGACGGAGGTGCGGATGATCGGCAGGCCTAGGGTCACGTTGACTGCTGCGCCGAAGCCTTTGTACTTCAGCACGGGCAGGCCCTGGTCGTGGTACATCGCCAGCACTGCGTCGCAGTGCTCCAGATATTTGGGGGTAAACAGAGTGTCGGCGGGCAAGGGGCCACGCAGGTCCATGCCTTCGGATCGCAGACGCTCAAGGGTGGGTTCGATGATATCGATTTCTTCATGGCCCAGATGTCCGCCTTCACCGGCGTGCGGGTTGAGCCCGCAGACGAGGATGCGTGGCTGGGCAATGCCGAATTTTTGTTGCAGGTCGCTGTGCAGGATCCGCGTCACGCGTTCCAGGCGATCAGGGGTGATTGCATCGGCAATCTCGCGCAGTGGCAAGTGGGTGGTCACCAGGGCGACCCGCAGGCCGCGTGTGGCAAGCATCATCACCACTTGGGCGGTGTGGGTCAGGTCAGCGAGGAATTCGGTGTGCCCGGAGAAGGCGATTCCCGACTCGTTGATCACGCCCTTGTGCACCGGCGCGGTGATCATCCCGGCGAAGTCGCCGCTCATGCAGCCTTGGCCGGCGCGGGTCAGGGTTTCCAGGACAAAGGCCGCATTGGCCTGGTCCAATTGCCCGGCAACGACCGGTGCCTTGAGCGGTGTGTCCCAGACATACAGGCTGTTGGCCGGTGCCGGCGCGTTCGGCCACTGGCCAGGGCTCACGCTGATGACATCGACCGCCACGCCCAACTGCGCGGCCCGCTCAAGGAGCAGGTCGCGGCTGGTAATGGCAATCAGGGGGTGTGGCTGTGCTTGCGAGGCGAGCAGCAGGCACAGGTCGGGACCTATGCCGGCTGGTTCACCGGGTGTCAGCGCGAAGCGTTTGGGCTTCACTGCGCTGCCTGGTCGGCGCCAGGGAGCTTGATTTCAACGTAGGCTTCGTCACGGATCTGACGCAACCAGGTTTGCAGCTCTTCATCGTATTTGCGGTTACGCAGCACGGTCATTGCCTGCTGTTCGCGCGCCTGGGTGGTGCTGTCGGTGGCGCGACGGCCAAGGACTTCCAGTACGTGCCAGCCGTATGGGCTCTTGAACGGTTTGGACAGGGTGCCTTGCGGCGTCTTGTCCATGACCGCGCGGAATTCCGGCACCAGGGCGTTCGGGTCGATCCAGTTCAGGTCGCCGCCGTTGAGCGCCGAACCTGGGTCTTCCGAGTAGCTTTTCGCCAGTTCGGCAAAGTCTTCGCCGGCTTCGATGCGCTCGTAGAGCTTCTCGGCCAGGCGCTTGGTTTCGGCTTCGCTGCGGATTTCGCTTGGCTTGATCAGGATATGACGCACGTGGACTTCGTCACGCACCTGATTACCGCCGCCGCGTTTCTCCAGCAGCTTGAGAATGATGAAGCCGCCTGGCGTGCGCGCTGGCTGGGTGACGTCACCCACGGCCATGGCACTCAGCTCGCGATCGAACGGTGGTGGCAGTTGCGCGGCTTTACGCCAGCCCATGTCACCGCCTTCCAGGGCGTTGTCGCTGGCCGAACGGGCGATTGCCAGTTGGGCGAAGTCAGCGCCTTGCTTGAGTTGCTGGTAGATGTCCATGGCCTGGCGGGCAGCGCTCTGAATCGCTTCGGAGTTGGCACTTTCCGGGGTAGGAATCAGGATATTGGCCAGGTGCAGCTCTTCGGAGAGTTGCATTTTGCCCAGGTCGGAGGCCAGGAAGTTTTTCACTTCCTGCTCGGACACCTGGATGCGCTCGGCGACACGGCGTTGACGCACACGGCTGATGATCATTTCACGGCGCACCTGTTCGCGAGCGTCTTCATAAGACAGGCCGTCGCGGGACAGGGCGGCGCGGAACTGGTCCACGGTCATGTTGTTGCGCTGGGCAATGGTGCCGATCGCCTGGTTCAGCTCTTCATCGGTAATGCGGATGCCGGAGCGCTCGCCGATCTGCAGTTGCAGGTTTTCGACGATCAGGCGTTCCAGTACCTGCTGTTCCAGTACGTTGGCCGGTGGCACGGCAGAGCCGCGCTTGGCGATGGTTTGCTGGACTTCATGAACCCGCTGGTCCAGTTGGCTTTGCATGACCACGTCGTTATCGACGATGGCCACGACCTTGTCGATGGACTGCACCGCGGCGCTGGCCGCGGTACTCAGGAACAGCGCGCCCAGCATCAGCGGGCGCAGACAATCAGAAAGCTTGGTCTTCACGTTCACGATAACCTTGGATGCCTTTGTCGAGGAAGCTCTCTACTTTGGTGCCAACAACGCCACCGAGACCTTTCAGAACAATTTGGAGGAAGATGCCGTGGTCGCCTTTCTCGTTTTGCGGGGCTTCCTGACTGAATTCGTCGTAGGAAACCCAGTAACGGTTGATCAGGCGCAGTTTCCAGCAGCAGTTGTCATATTCGAAACCACCAAAGGCTTCCAGCGTACGGTTGCGGTTGTAGTCGTACTGCCAGCGGCTGATGGCGTTCCATTGCGGCACGACTGGCCAGATAACCGAGAAGTCGTGCTGTTGGATCTTGTAGTAGTCCTTCACGTAGCCAGGCTGACCCGGAGTGCCATAGTCGCCGCCGAACTGCCATTTACCGGTGTTCTGGTTGTAGATCACCTGGTCGTTGCGATAGCGATAGCCGGCGTTGATAACCTTGTTCGGGTTGTCTTCAGGCTGGTAGTGGAACATCGCGCTGCCCGAGCGAGGGCTGCGGCTGTCCGGGTCCCAGTTGTAGTCGGCGGTGGTGCGCCAATCGCGGTTCCAGCGGTATTCGTATTCCAGGGCGTAAGGCGAGACGTTCGATTGAGCATCCTTGCGGTCTTTTGCATCGATACCCGGCAGCTGGACTTCGCGGTCCTTGAAGTACAGGGCCTGGCCGACGCTGATGCGTTGACGCTCGAAACCGTTGTCTTCGATCCAGCGGTTGGTCACGCCCAGCGACAGCTTGTTCTCGTCACCGACACGGTCGGAGCCCGAGAAGCGGTTGTCGCGGAACAGCGAGGCGTAGTTGAAGGTGTATTCGCTGGTGTCGAACACTGGAATGTCTTCCTGGTTCTTCTCTGGAACATAGAGGTAGAACAGGCGGGGCTCCAGGGTCTGGCGGTAGTTCTTGCCGAACCACTGGGTGTTGCGGTCGAAGTACAGGCCGCTGTCGATGCTGGCGATCGGCACGCCACGGTTCTGGTTGCTGTCGAACTGGCCGTTGACGTTGTCTGTCCCGGCTGCGGCAGCCGCCGCATTCTGCGCTGCGATCTGGCTCTTGCCGATGCTGTCCAGGTCCAGTTGGTACTGGGTGTACTGGTACTTGAGCGTTGGCTTGACGAAGCCGTAGGTCCAATCAAGTGGCAAACTGACCGAAGGCGCGAGGTTCAGGCGATCACCGGTGGCACGTGCCAGGCCCTGGATGTTGTTGTCCAGGCGCGGCGATGCAACGCCATTCTCATCCACGAAATCGCCGTTTTGCAGATCCCGGTCAAAGCGCACGAGTTCTGTCTGGTAGGCGAAGTTCAGCCCGCCCGGTGTTTGCGGCAGGAAACCGTTGAAGGTGATCTGCGGCAGGCGGTCGTACGGCGTGAGGTTGGACACCGACGCCATCTGGAAGGCCTGGGCATTGACGCGCGCGGTGTAGGTGTCACCCCGGTAGCTGACGGCACCCTGCTGGTTGGCGTAGTCGGAAACGCTCTTCACACCCAGTTGATCGGTTTGCAGATCCTGGAAGTAGTAAGGATCGCTGATCTTGGTGTAGTCGACTTCAGTCATGACCCGCGAATCCAGGCCACCCTTGTGCTGCCAGTTGTACATGTAGCGGGTTTTTTCGTAGTCGGACTGCAGCTTGCGGTCGTCGTCTTCGTCGTTCAGGTAGGCGGCACCGAACTGACCTTCGCTCGATTCGGTCAGGTAGCGGAATTCGCCTTCCATCAACAGGCCGCGCTTGCTCATGTAGCGCGGGTACAACGTGGCGTCGTAGTTCGGTGCCAGGTTGAAGTAGTACGGGGTGACCAACATCATCCCGGTGTCGCTGCCACTGCCGATGGTCGGCGGCAGGAAGCCGGACTGGCGACGGTCGTCGATCGGGAAGTAGATATACGGGGTGTACAGGACTGGAATGTCCTTGACCCGCAGGGTCACGTTGGTCGCGGTGCCGAAGCCGGTCGCCGGGTTCAGGGTGATGTTGTTGCCCTTGAGCTGCCAGGCGTTGCTGTTCGGCTCGCACGTGGTGTACGTACCATCCTTGAGGCGGATGATCGCGTTCTCGGCACGCTTGGCGTACAGCGCGTTACCGCGCACGCGGGATTTGTGCATCACGTATTCGGCGTTGTCGACCTTGGCTTCGCCGGTGTCGAGCTGCACATCGGCGTGGTCGCCGACGATCAGTGCACCGTTGTCGCGTACCCGCACGTTGCCGCTGAGTTCACCGCGGTTCTCGGCCTGGTACAGGTTGGCCTCGTCGGCCTCGACCTGCATGCTGCCCTGGCGCATGACCACGTCACCGGCGAGGCTGGCGATCTGCTGGTCTTGCTGATAACGAGAGGCCTTGGCACCGATAAAGGTCGGCGCGTCGCTTTTGTTCGTCTTGTCATTCATGCCAGGACGCGTCGGTTCGACGTAGGCACCCGAGCAATAAGGACCGGTTTCAGCCAGTTGCGCAGCGGTGAGCTGTTCACGCGGGACCCAGTCGAGGTGACTGTAGTCGGCGCTGCGTGACTTCAGGCCACGGCCCTTGGCTTCGGTGACCAGTACCGGCTTGTCGGCGGTATCGCCGTCGACAGTGGTCTCGGTCGCCGATCCGTTCTCCGAGCTGACTGCGCTGGCATCATGTACCGGGCGCGGAGGCAGTTGGGCGGCGTTGGCTTTGGGGGCGCAATTCCAGGCACCCGAAGCAGAGACTGAGCAGTCATACTGTTCCGCGGCGACCACGAAGGAAGTGGCGAGTGGTTGCAGGGCCAGCAGACTGCCGGTGACCAACAACGGAAATTTTTTACGAAACGCGGGGGATTTCAATGCCATCTTATTAGTCCGGGCTTCCTGCGTGCCATCTGCCCGCGGTGTGGGCCGCACGCCTCTCGATGGTCTGAAAAAGATGCTGGATAATAAAGCATGACCCGCTTGACGGCTAGCGCCGTCGGAGACCCTTGCAATGCCTGACCAAGATGTACGCTTGCAACACCTGAAAGTTTGGCTCGATGAACAGTTGGCAACGGTTTTTGCCAACGAAGGCTGGGGAGCCGTGCCCTCGGGCACCTTGACCGCCGCCAGCAGCGACGCGAGTTTCCGCCGTTACTTCCGCTGGGAGGGCGAGGGCAGGAGCTTTGTCGTGATGGACGCGCCGCCGCCGCAGGAAAACTGCAAACCCTTCGTCGATATCGCTTTTTTGCTGGGTAAATCCGGTATCAACGTGCCGAAAATCTACGCCGAGGACCTCGAGCGCGGCTTTCTTTTGCTCAATGACCTGGGCAACCAGACCTATCTGGACGTGATCAATGGCGAAAATGCCGATGATCTGTTCAAGGACGCCTTGCAGGCGTTGCTGGCTTTCCAGCAGTTGCCGATGGTCGCGCCACTGCCCAGCTATGACGTGGCGCTGTTGCGCCGGGAGCTCGAGTTGTTCCCCGAGTGGTACGTCAAGCGTGAGCTGAAAATCGAGTTCGATGCCCAGCAGCAAGTCTTGTGGCAGCAGGCCAGCGACCTGCTGATCGACAGCGCGCTCGCCCAGCCAAAAGTGCTGGTGCACCGTGACTACATGCCGCGCAACCTGATGCTCAGCCAGCCCAACCCCGGTGTGCTGGATTTCCAGGACGCGGTCTATGGCCCCGTGACCTATGACGTGACCTGCCTGTTCAAGGATGCTTTCCTCAGTTGGCCGCAGGCGCGCGTTCGTGGTTGGCTGGAGGATTACTGGCAGCAGGCCGGCGCGCTCAATATTCCAGTGCAACCGGACTTCGAAGACTTCCTGCGCGCCAGCGACCTGATGGGCGTGCAGCGGCATTTGAAGGTGATCGGGATCTTCGCCCGTATCTGCCACCGTGACGGCAAGCCGCGCTACCTGACCGATGTGCCGCGTTTCTTTGCCTATATAGAAGCGGTCGTGGCGCGTCGGCCGGAACTGGCGCCATTGGCCGAGTTGCTGGCCAGCCTGCGTCCATCCGCCGGAGTTGCGCAATGAAGGCGATGATTCTCGCGGCCGGCAAGGGCGAGCGTATGCGGCCCTTGACCCTGACTACCCCCAAGCCGCTGGTGCGCGTGGGCGGCGTGCCGTTGATCGAGTATCACCTCAAGGCCCTGGCTGCGGCGGGCTTCACTGAAGTGGTGATCAACCATGCGTGGCTGGGCCAGCAGATCGAAGACCACCTGGGCGACGGTTCGCGTTTTGGCCTGACGATCCAGTATTCGCCGGAAGGTGAGCCGCTGGAGACCGGCGGCGGGATTTTCCGTGCCTTGCTGTTGCTGGGTGACGAAGCCTTTGTGGTGGTCAACGGCGACATTTGGAGCGACTACGATTTCAGTCGCCTGCGCCAACCCCTTGCCGGCCTGGCGCATCTGGTGCTGGCTGACAACCCGGAGCATCACCCGAATGGCGATTTCACTCTGGCCGACGGGCAAGTACAGGATGCTCGACCTGGTGCGCCAACCCTGACCTACAGCGGCATTGCCGTGTTGCACCCGCAGCTGTTTGCCGGCTGCACCGAGGGTGCGTTCAAGCTTGCGCCGCTGTTGCGCGAGGCCATGGCCCAGGGCCGGGTTTCCGGCGAGCGGCTGCAGGGGCAGTGGGTGGATGTCGGCACCCACGAGCGCCTGGCGCAGGTCGAGCACTTGCTGCAAGCGAGCCGCTGAGATGTTGTGGCCAGGGACTCTGATTGGAGCCGGAGCCGGTTTTGCCATCGCCAGCATCCCGGGGGCCATGCTCGGCGCACTCCTGGGGCAGGCGCTGGATCGGCGCTTGCAGCTGCACAGCCTGGGCGACCTGCGTGAGCGCCTGGGTGGGCGCCCGATGCTGCGCAACGACGAACTGTTGTTTGTGCTGCTCGGGCGTCTGGCCAAGAGTGATGGTCGGGTGGTGGACGGCCACATCTATCAGGCACGCCAGGAAATGCGCGCGCTGGAAATGAACGAGTTTGCGCAGAAACGCGCCATTGCTGCGTTCAATCGCGGCAAGAGCGGGCACGATCGCTTACGGGGCTATTTGCGTCGGTTGCGTGTGCAACCCCATGCGGCTGAAGGGGTATTGCGGGCCTGTTGGCGGATGGTCTGGGCCGATGGGCGTGGCGGCCGTGCCGAGCGTGAGTTACTGGCCCAATGGGGTAAGTGGTTGGGTTGGACACCCGAGCAGGTGCAGGCATTGGCCAGCGATTACGAGCCGCACAAGCGGCCGTTGCCCAACAGCGCCGAAGCCTACCAGGAGGCCATGCGCTTGCTGGGCGTCTCGCTGGCCAGTGAGCCTGTCCAGATCAAACGCGCTTACCGCCGTCTATTGAGTCGCCATCATCCGGACAAGATCGCCGGCAGTGGCGCTTCGCCGTCGCAGGTACGCGAGGCCACGGAAAAAACCCGCGAGTTGCACAACGCCTACACGCTGATTCGCCAACGTCGGGATTTTCGCTAGGCCTGCGCGGGTCATGACTCGGGCTTTTGCGGGCTGAGCCAGCCGCGTACCCGCCGTACCAACTGTTCCTGTTCGGCAGCGCTGTTGCCGGGCAGGGCATTGAGCGACACCTGGCGAAAGTTCGCGTCCTTGACCCGCTTGCTGGCCTGCAGGCGTTCCTGGGCGGCGCGCTGCAGCAATGGCTTGTCGTTGTAATACAGGTCCAGCGTGGCCAGCTTCAATCCCGCCGTCAGCTCGGCCAGCCCGCTACGCGGTGCAGTCGGCGTCTGCGCCGCGACCATCACCAACTTTGCGACCTGCGCCGGTTGTTTTTCACTCAGATACCGGGCAGCCCAGTAGGCGCCGGTGCCATGCCCGAGCAGGACAATGCTGCGAGCATTCTGTTGTTCGGCAAACGCCAGGGCGGCGTCAATGCGCGCGTAGATGCGTTGGGCGTCGGCTTCGGTCAACTCCTCACCGCTCGGCGCTGCCGGGCGATCGGCCGCTTCTTCTTCACCGCCGACCACTTGCTCGATCGGCGCTGCGGTGCTGGCGTCCTTGTCAGGTTTTGCGGTGTCCACGGGCGCCGGGGGGCTTTCGACTATTCGCGGTAGCGGGGCATTGCTTTGCAGGTCTGGCAGGGTAAGACTCAGGCTGCCCCAGTCGGCATCGGGCAGTTTCTGGCGTAAAGGCGCGATTGCTTGCGGCCAGTCAGCGGTTTCGCCGCTGCCGGGGAGGATAATCACCACGCCCTGGGATTCACTGGTGTTGGCCGGCTTCCATAGGGCGAGGAAGGTATCGCTGCCGGCCTGGAGCTGTTGCTGCTGATCGCCTGGAACCGTGCGCTGCAAGGCCGCAGCTTCTGCCTGGCTGCGCTCGGACAGGGGCTGGCGCTGCTCGGGTTGGACCTCGGCAGGGGGCGGTGCCGGGTCGGCGGCCTGCACAGAAAGGGCGCAAGGCAACAGCAGCGACAGGCACAATGCAGGCAGTGCCGTGCGGTAGACAGGGGGCATCGGATATTCCAGGCCAGAAGTAATCCCGGCAGCCTAATGGGTTGGTCAGTTTTTGTCAGTGTGTGAGAGTTCGGATGAAGCGTCTTCGCTGCCTGTTGGTTATCGGCTGTTTGTGTCTTCCCTTGATGGCGTGGGCGGTTTCCGCGCCGCCTGCCCGTGTGGCGCCACTGACCAGCGAACAGCGCGAGTGGCTGGCGCAGCACCCTGAGTTGCGGGTCGGGGTGGTACTGCAGGCGCCCTACGCCCAGTACGACCGGCGCTTGCAACGCTTGTCCGGGGCCAATGTCGAATTGATGCAGTGGCTGGCCAGTGCACTGAAGATCGAGTTGAGCTGGCGCAACTTTCCAGATGTTGCGCAGTTGGAACAGGCTGTGCGCGAAGGCGAGGTCGATCTGGCTCCTGGCTTGACCCAGACACCCGCCGGCCTGCGCTTGTGGCAATTCACCGATCCTTATATGCGCGTGCCACAACTGGTGGTTAGCCAGCAGAAAGGCGCGGGCGCGGTCGACCTGGAGAAGCTCGACAATCAAGCGCGCGTCGCGGTGCGCATGCCCAGTGCCATCGCCGATTACCTGCGCAGTAATTACGCCAACCTCAATCTGCAAGGTGTGCCACTGGAGCGCCAGGCTCTGCAATTGCTGCTGAGCCAGCAGGCGCAATACGCGGTGATCGACGAAGCGCAACTCAGCCGCTTGTCCGCCGAACCGGAGTTCGCCGGCCTGGCAGTAGTCGGCGATATCGGTCTGCCGCAGTTGCTGCGGGTCGCTACTCGTCGTGACTGGCCTCAGCTGGCCAGTATCGTCGAGAGCGCCCTGCACACCATCCCGGCCAAGGACCTGGAGCAGTTGCACGCACGCTGGCTACAACCCAAGTACCCGCGGCTGTCCGAATCGGCGGTGTTCTGGAAAAACCTCAGCCTGCTGCTGGCGGTGATCATGCTCAGCGCCATGGCCATCGTCATCTGGCAGCGCCGGCAGCAACAGGTGCTGGAGCAGCGACTGCTCGCTGCCCGCGAAGACATTGCCCTGCGGGCCGCCAGCGAGGAAGCCTTGCGGCTGACGCAGTTCTCCATCGATCAAAGCACGGTGGGGATACTCTGGGTCAATTGGGACAGCCATGTGCGCTACGCCAACCGGGCGGCCGAAGACATGCTCGGTTACGTGTCGGGCGGGGTGATTGATCGGCCCTTGATCGACTTCGAGCCCAACCTGAACATGGACCGCTGGTTGAACCTGTGGAAGCGTGCGCGGGCCAGCGAAGATGGCCCACAAAGCTTCGAAACCAACTGCGTGCGCGCCGATGGCAGCATCCTGCCGGCCGACGTGAGCCTGAGCTTTCTGCGCTTTCGCGACAGTGAATATCTGGTGGTCTACCTCAATGACGTCACCGAGCGCCGTCGCGCCCTGGCCGCCTTGCGTGAAAGCGAGGCGCGTTTGCAGGGGATTGCCGCCAACGTACCAGGTTTGGTCTTCCGCCTTGAGCGCGCGCCAGTGACAGGGCAGATCGACTTTGCCTACATCAGTGAAGGCAGCGAGAGCCTGGTGGGTTACTCGCCGGCCACCCTCAGCCATCGCGACATGGGTTTGCGCAGCCTGGTGCATGCGGACGACAGGGCCAGCTATCACCAGACTCAGGATCACGCGCTGGACACCGACAGCGACTGGTCCTGGCAAGGCCGCATCGTCACCCGCCAAGGGCAGCAACGTTGGGCGGAAATCAAGGCGATTACCCGTCAGCTCGACGATGGCGCCTACGTCTGGGACGGAATTGTCTGGGACATCAGCGAGAGCAAGCGGATCGAACTGGAACTGGCCAGCTCCCGCGAGCAATTACGCGAATTGTCGGCGCACCTGGAGAGCGTGCGTGAGGAAGAAAAGGCGCGTATTGCCCGGGAAGTTCACGACGAGTTGGGCCAGATGTTGACGGTGCTCAAGCTGGAAACCTCGATGTGCGAACTGGCGTACGCCGAACTCGATCCGGGTTTGAGCGAGCGGCTCAACAGCATGAAACGCCTGATCGCCCAGCTGTTCCAGTTGGTGCGCGATGTGGCCACCGCGTTGCGTCCGCCGATCCTCGACGCCGGTATCGCCTCGGCCATCGAGTGGCAGGCCCGGCGTTTCGAGGCGCGAACGCAGATCCCGTGCCTGGTCCAGGTACCGGACAACCTGCCGGTGCTGAGCGACGCCAAGGCCATCGGCCTGTTCCGGATTCTTCAGGAGGCCCTGACCAATGTCATGCGTCACGCCCAGGCGCATACTGTCGAGTTGACGCTGGCGCTTGAGGGCGATGCGTTGTGCCTGACGGTCAGCGATGATGGTGTCGGTTTTGTCGCAGCGACGGGTAGGCCGACGTCCTTCGGGGTGGTGGGCATGCGTGAGCGAGTGTTGATCATGGGCGGCACGCTGGTGCTCGACAGCGTGCCGGGAGAGGGCACCTCGCTCAAAGTGCGGGTGCCGTTGCGCGAAGTCTGCAACTGAGGTTCTGGGGAGAAGTCTGTGATCCGTGTACTGGTAGCTGAAGACCACACCATTGTCCGCGAAGGCATCAAGCAGTTGATCGGCATGGCCAAGGACTTGCTGGTGGTAGGGGAGGCGAGCAATGGCGAGCAACTGCTGGAGACCCTGCGCCATGTGGCTTGCGAAGTGGTGTTGCTGGACATCTCGATGCCGGGAGTGAATGGCCTGGAGGCGATTCCGCGGATTCGCGCCCTGAATAACCCGCCGGCAATCCTGGTGTTGTCGATGCACGACGAAGCGCAGATGGCGGCGCGGGCGTTGAAGGTCGGCGCTGCGGGCTATGCCACCAAGGACAGTGACCCCTCGTTGCTGCTGACGGCGATTCGCCGGGTGGCGGGCGGTGGGCGCTACATCGATCCGGACCTGGCCGACCGGATGGTCTTCGAAGTCGGACTGACCGATTCCCGGCCCTTGCATTCGCTGCTGTCGGAGCGCGAGTTCTCGGTGTTCGAGCGCCTGGCCCAGGGCGCCAACGTCAACGATATCGCCCAGCAACTGGCCTTGAGCAGCAAGACCATCAGCACCCACAAGGCGCGGCTGATGCAGAAGCTCAACATCACCTCGCTGGCGGAACTGGTGAAGTACGCGATGGAGCACAAACTGCTCTGATGCAGCGACATATCCATTTACGACAGGGCAGCCCGACGCTGTCGCCGGATCTTCCGGCAGGTGTCTGGCCTTCTGCCGTAAGGCATGCCAAAACGCGCCATCCTTGTAGGGCAATCCCTACCCCCGACCTTCCATCCGGCTGAGGCGAATCTCTCCTGCGCCCCGATTTGCGTGACTGTGCGTAGCCACTAGGCTTAATCCACGGCAGTCATCAACAATAAAGGTGTGGGTATGAGCGCGGTCGATTCAAGTGCGGGGACCAATGATGTGCTGGTCAGCTTTCGTGGCGTGCAGAAGAGCTACGACGGCGAGAACCTGATCGTCAAAGACCTCAACCTGGACATTCGCAAAGGCGAATTCCTCACCTTGCTCGGGCCGTCCGGCTCCGGCAAGACCACCAGTCTGATGATGCTCGCCGGTTTCGAAACACCGACCGCCGGCGAGATCCTCCTGGCCGGTCGCTCGATCAACAACGTGCCGCCGCACAAGCGTGACATCGGCATGGTGTTCCAGAACTATGCCTTGTTCCCGCACATGACGGTGGCGGAGAACCTGGCGTTCCCGTTGACCGTGCGCGGCCTGAACAAAAGCGACGTCAGCGATCGGGTCAAGCGCGTGCTGAGCATGGTCCAGCTGGACAGCTTCGCCCAGCGCTATCCGGCGCAATTGTCTGGCGGTCAACAACAGCGTGTGGCGCTGGCCCGGGCCCTGGTGTTCGAGCCGCAACTGGTGCTGATGGACGAACCCCTGGGTGCCCTCGATAAACAACTGCGTGAGCACATGCAGATGGAGATCAAGCACCTGCACGAGCGCCTCGGCGTGACCGTGGTGTACGTGACTCACGACCAGGGCGAGGCCCTGACCATGTCCGATCGCGTGGCGGTGTTCCATCAGGGCGAGATCCAGCAGATCGCCCCGCCGCGCACGTTGTACGAAGAACCGAAAAATACCTTCGTCGCCAACTTCATTGGCGAAAACAACCGCCTCAATGGCCGGCTGCACAGCCAGACCGGTGACCGCTGCGTGGTTGAACTGGGGCGTGGGGAGAAGGTTGAAGCGCTGGCCGTGAATGTCGGCAAGGCCGGTGAGCCGGTGACCTTGTCGATTCGTCCGGAGCGCGTGAGCCTCAATGGTTCCAGTGAGTCCTGTGCCAACCGTTTCTCCGGGCGGGTGGCGGAATTCATCTATTTGGGCGACCACGTTCGCGTGCGCCTGGAAGTCTGCGGCAAGACCGACTTCTTCGTGAAACAGCCGATTGCCGAGCTTGATCCGGCACTGGCCGTCGGAGACGTGGTTCCGCTTGGCTGGCAGGTCGAACACGTTCGCGCGCTCGACCCACTTCTAGAGGCGAACTGATCGCCCCCTTGCTTCACCAACCCCGCACGTGGAGAGAACAATAAATGTTGAAATCCCTGAAATTCACCGCTTTGGCACTGGGCATGATGGGCGCAGCGCACGCAATGGCCGGCCCGGACCTGACCGTGGTGTCGTTTGGCGGCGCGAACAAGGCGGCCCAGGTCAAGGCCTTCTATGCACCGTGGGAAGCAGCGGGTAACGGCAAGATCGTCGCCGGCGAGTACAACGGTGAAATGGCCAAGATCAAGGCCATGGTCGACACCAAAAGCGTGTCCTGGGACCTGGTGGAGGTTGAGTCGCCGGAGCTGTCCCGTGGTTGCGACGAAGACATGTTCGAGCAACTGGACCCGGCGCTGTTCGGCAAGTCCGAAGACTACGTCAAGGGCGCCATCCAGCCTTGCGGCGTGGGCTTCTTCGTATGGTCGACCGTACTTGCCTACAACGCTGACAAGCTGAAAACCGCACCGACCAGTTGGGCCGATTTCTGGGACACCAAGAACTTCCCGGGCAAGCGTGGCCTGCGCAAAGGCGCCAAGTACACCCTGGAGTTCGCCTTGATGGCCGACGGCGTCGCGCCGAAAGACGTTTATAAGGTGCTGGCGGGCAAGGACGGTCAGGACCGCGCCTTCAAGAAGCTCGATGAACTCAAGCCAAACATCCAGTGGTGGGAAGCCGGCGCCCAGCCGCCGCAGTACCTTGCCTCCGGTGACGTGGTCATGAGCTCGGCCTACAACGGTCGCATTGCTGCAGTGCAGAAAGAAAGCAACCTGAAAGTGGTATGGAACGGCGGCATCTACGACTTCGATGCATGGGCCATCCCGAAAGGCCTGGACGCCAAGCGCGCCGAAGCGGCGAAGAAATTCATCGCCTACTCGGTGCAACCGCAGCAACAGAAAACCTACTCGGAAAACATCGCCTACGGCCCGGCCAACACCCAAGCCGTTCCGCTGCTGGCGCCGGAAATTCTGAAAGATATGCCGACCACCCCGGAAAACATCGCCAACCAGGTGCAGATCGACGTCAGCTTCTGGGCTGACAACGGCGAGCAACTGGAGCAGCGCTTCAACTCCTGGGCTGCCAAGTAAGACCGCACCGCGGGCTTACGCTGTAGGAGCGAGCCTGCTCGCGATAGCGGTGTGTCAGTCAGCATCAATGCTGACTAGTCAGGCACCCTCGCGAGCCGGTCCGTTCCCACATAAAAAAGTTCGGGGTGCTCAGGCGCCCCTGCAACGATCAAAGATTTTCGGAGTTCGCCATGGCCATCGCCGTTCCCTTGAACGAGGGCACCAATCGCACCCTGAAGCAGCGCCTGGCGCGAGCCGAGCGGGTCAACCGCTGGAAGGCCCAGGCGCTGATTGCGCCGTTGGTGCTGTTTCTGTTGCTGGTGTTTCTGGTGCCCATCGTGGCGCTGCTCTACAAAAGCGTTGGAAACCCGGAAGTGGTTGGCGGCATGCCACGTACGGTCGCCGCCATCGCTGCCTGGGACGGCCGTGGCTTGCCGGCTGATCCGGTGTACAAGGCTGCCAGCGAAGACCTGGCTGAAGCCCGCAAGAATCAAACCCTGGGCGATCTGTCCAAGCGCCTGAACATGGAATTGGCCGGCTATCGCAGCCTGCTGACCAAAACCGCCCGCGCCTTGCCATTCAAGACCGAGCCGACTTCTTATAAAGACGCGATGGAAGCCCTGGATGAGCGGTGGGGTGATCCTGCGTACTGGCAAGCGGTGCGTCGAAACACCAGCAGCATCACGCCTTATTACCTGCTGGCGGCCGTTGACCATCGTATCGACGACCTCGGTGAAGTCGCCCCGGCGACCCCTGACCAGGCGATTTACCTGGATATCTTCGCCCGCACCTTCTGGATGGGCCTGGTGATCACTGGTATTTGCCTGCTGTTGGCCTATCCATTGGCCTATCTGCTGGCCAATCTGCCGGCACGCCAGAGCAACCTGTTGATGATCCTGGTGCTGCTGCCGTTCTGGACCTCGATCCTGGTGCGAGTGGCGGCCTGGATTGTGTTGCTGCAATCGGGTGGCTTGATCAACAGCGCAATGATGGCCATGGGCATCATCGATAAGCCGCTGGAGTTGGTGTTCAACCGCACCGGGGTCTACATCTCGATGGTGCACATCCTGCTGCCGTTCATGATCCTGCCGATCTACAGCGTGATGAAAGGCATCTCGCCGACTTACATGCGCGCGGCGATTTCCCTCGGTTGCCACCCGTTCGCCAGCTTCTGGCGGGTGTATTTCCCGCAAACCTATGCCGGTGTCGGCGCTGGCTGCCTGTTGGTGTTCATCCTGGCGATTGGTTACTACATCACTCCGGCGCTGCTCGGCAGCCCGAACGATCAGATGGTCAGCTACTTCGTCGCCTTCTACACCAACACCAGTATCAACTGGGGCATGGCCACGGCGCTGGGCGGACTGCTGTTGCTGGCAACCGTCGTGCTTTATCTGATTTACAGTTGGCTGGTGGGCGCGAGTCGCCTGCGCTTGAGCTAAGGGGAGAATCGAAATGCTGAGTCCGTATATGTCGCCCGTCGAGCGGGTGTGGTTCTACAGCTTGCGCATTCTCTGCGGGCTGATCCTGTTGTTCCTGATCCTGCCGGTGCTGGTGATCGTGCCGTTGTCGTTCAACTCGGGGAGCTTCCTGGTCTATCCGCTGCAGGGTTTCTCGCTGCACTGGTACCAGGACTTCTTCGCCTCGGCGGAATGGATGCGCGCGCTGAAAAACAGCATCATCGTGGCACCAGCCGCCACCGTGCTGGCCATGGTCTTTGGCACGCTGGCGGCGATTGGCCTGACCCGCGGCGACTTCCCCGGCAAGCCGTTGGTGATGGCACTGGTGATTTCGCCAATGGTGGTGCCGGTGGTGATTATCGGTGTGGCCAGCTACCTGTTCTTTGCGCCGCTGGGCCTGGGCAACAGCTTCTTCTCACTGATCGTAGTGCACGCGGTGCTGGGTGTGCCGTTCGTGATCATCACCGTGTCGGCCACTTTGCAGGGTTTCAACCACAACCTGGTGCGTGCAGCGGCCAGCCTGGGTGCCTCGCCGTTGACCGCCTTCCGCCGAGTGACGCTGCCGTTGATCGCCCCAGGGGTGATTTCTGGCGCGCTGTTCGCCTTCGCCACTTCGTTCGACGAAGTGGTAGTGACGCTGTTCCTCGCCGGCCCCGAGCAGGCGACACTGCCACGGCAGATGTTCAGCGGCATCCGCGAAAACCTCAGCCCGACCATCGCCGCTGCAGCGACCCTGCTGATTGCTTTTTCGGTGATCCTGCTGCTGACCCTGGAATGGTTGCGTGGCCGTAGCGAGAAGCTGCGTACGGCACAGGTTTAAGGGGCCTGAAATTACCTGTAGGAGCGAGCTTGCTCGCGAAGGCATCCTTTCAGTCAACACCTACAGTGACTGTCAGTACGCGATCGCGAGCAAGCTCGCTCCTACAGGGGGAGGGGGCGATAAGCTGCATCAATCGAGCACCGTTGATTTCGAGAAAATCTATCGCGTGACGCACTGATCATCGTTGTCACGGTGCGCGGGTCAAAGCTGGCGGTATACAATGCGCGCCATCGTGATCCTGCTCAAAAAAGGTGCGTCATGCAGCCCTTCGCTATTGCTCCGTCGATTCTCTCCGCCGACTTCGCCCGTTTGGGGGAAGAAGTGGACAACGTCCTGGCCGCGGGTGCCGACATCGTGCACTTCGATGTGATGGACAATCACTACGTGCCCAACCTGACGATCGGCCCGATGGTGTGCTCGGCATTGCGCAAGTATGGCGTGACCGCGCCCATCGACGCGCACCTGATGGTGTCCCCGGTCGATCGCATCGTCGGCGACTTCATTGAAGCGGGCGCGACCTACATCACCTTCCACCCGGACGCGACCATTCACGTCGATCGCTCCCTGCAGATGATCCGCGAAGGCGGCTGCAAGGCTGGCCTGGTGTTCAACCCGGCGACGCCGCTGGACGTGCTCAAGTATGTGATGGACAAGGTCGACATGATCTTGCTGATGAGCGTGAACCCGGGTTTCGGCGGTCAGAAGTTCATTCCCGCGACCCTCGACAAACTGCGTGAAGCGCGTGCACTGATCGACGCCTCGGGGCGCGACATTCGCCTGGAAATCGACGGTGGGGTCAACGTCAACAACATTCGTGAAATCGCCGCTGCCGGCGCCGACACCTTTGTTGCCGGCTCGGCGATCTTCAACGCGCCGAACTATCAGGAAGTGATTGAAAAAATGCGTGCCGAACTGGCCCTGGCTCGCCCATGAGTGGCTTTGAGCAGCTGTTCCCGGGGCAACTGCCGCGTCTGGTGATGTTCGATCTGGATGGCACGCTGATCGACTCGGTCCCGGATCTGGCAGTGGCTGTGGATAACATGCTGCTCAAGCTGGGCCGGCAACCTGCCGGCCTGGATGCCGTGCGTGAGTGGGTGGGCAACGGTGCACCGGTGCTGGTCCGGCGTGCGTTGGCGGGCGCCATCGACCACAGCGGCGTCGATGATGCCGAGGCCGAACACGCGCTGGAAATCTTCATGGAGGCCTACGCCGACGGTCATGAATTGACCGTGGTCTACCCGGGCGTGCGCGACACTCTCAAGTGGTTGCACAAGCAGGGCGTCGAGATGGCGCTGATCACCAACAAGCCGGAGCGTTTCGTCGCGCCGCTGCTGGACCAGATGAAAATCGGCCGCTACTTCAAGTGGATCATTGGCGGCGACACCCTGCCGCAGAAGAAGCCGGACCCGGCAGCGTTGTTCTTTGTGATGAAAATGGCCAACGTACCGGCTTCGCAGTCGTTGTTTGTCGGCGACTCGCGCAGCGATGTGCTGGCGGCAAAGGCGGCCGGGGTCAAGTGCGTGGCCCTGAGCTACGGCTACAACCACGGGCGGCCGATTGCCGAGGAGTCGCCGGCACTGGTCATCGACGATCTGCGCAAGCTAATTCCCGGTTGCCTGGACTCCGCCGCTGGGATAACGTTGCCCGACGCTGTCCAACCCCCTTCTGGAAACGCCATCGTGGTGGTCACTCGCAAACTCTGGATGAAAGTCATCAAGGCCCTGGCCCGCTGGCGTTGGCGCGCCTGACTTGATCCTGGCCGGTTATCCGGCGCGTTTGCATACCTGACCGATAGCTCCTCTTGCCACGAGGCATCCCATGATCCGCGAAGAATTCCTGCGTTTGGCCGCTGCCGGCTACAACCGTATCCCGCTGGCCTGCGAAACCCTTGCCGACTTCGACACGCCGCTGTCGATCTACCTGAAACTGGCCGACCAGCCCAACTCCTATCTCCTGGAGTCGGTGCAGGGCGGCGAGAAGTGGGGGCGTTATTCGATCATCGGCCTGCCATGCCGCACCGTGCTGCGGGTGCATGACCACCACGTCAGCGTGACGGTGGATGGTGTCGAGGTCGAAAGTCATGATGTCGAAGACCCGCTGAGCTTTGTCGAAGCGTTCAAGGCCCGCTACAACGTACCGACCATCGCCGGTCTGCCGCGTTTCAACGGCGGCCTGGTGGGCTACTTCGGCTACGACTGCGTGCGTTACGTGGAGAAGCGTTTGGGCAAATGCCCGAACCCTGATCCGCTGGGTGTGCCGGACATTCTGTTGATGGTCTCCGACGCCGTGGTGGTGTTCGACAACCTGGCCGGCAAGATGCACGCCATCGTGTTGGCCGATCCGGCCCAGGACAACGCCTTTGAACAAGGCCAGGCGCGCCTTGAGCAACTGCTCGAACAACTGCGCCAGCCGATCACGCCACGCCGAGGCCTGGATTTCAGCAAGCAGCAGGCCGCCGATCCGGTGTTCCGCTCCAGCTTCACCCAGGCCGACTACGAGCGCGCCGTCGACACCATCAAGGAATACATCCTGGCGGGCGACTGCATGCAGGTGGTGCCGTCGCAACGCATGTCCATCGACTTCAAGGCCGCGCCGATAGATCTGTACCGCGCGTTGCGCTGCTTCAATCCGACGCCGTACATGTACTTTTTCAACTTTGGTGACTTCCACGTGGTGGGCAGTTCGCCGGAAGTGCTGGTGCGGGTCGAAGACAACCTGATCACCGTGCGCCCGATTGCCGGGACGCGCCCGCGGGGCGCCAACGAAGAGGCGGATCGGGCGCTGGAAGAAGACCTGCTGTCGGACGACAAGGAAATCGCCGAGCATTTGATGCTGATCGACCTGGGGCGTAACGACACGGGGCGGGTCTCGGAAATCGGTTCGGTGAAACTCACCGAAAAAATGGTCATCGAGCGCTACTCCAACGTCATGCACATTGTTTCCAACGTCACCGGTCAGCTGAAAGCCGGGTTGACGGCGATGGACGCGCTGCGGGCAATTCTGCCGGCGGGCACCTTGTCCGGCGCACCGAAGATCCGCGCGATGGAAATCATCGACGAACTGGAGCCGGTCAAGCGCGGTGTCTATGGCGGGGCAGTGGGTTATTTCGCCTGGAACGGCAACATGGATACGGCAATTGCAATCCGCACTGCGGTGATCAAGGACGGGGAACTGCATGTGCAGGCCGGTGGCGGCATTGTGGCCGACTCGGTGCCGGTGCTGGAGTGGGAAGAAACCCTGAACAAGCGACGCGCGATGTTCCGTGCGGTCGCCCTGGCCGAGCAAACGCCGCAGGACTGAATCTGTAGTCGTTACTGAGCGCCATAAAAAACGCTGCCCCCGTGAGGAGGCAGCGTTTTTTTATTGCACACAGGTTTTAGAAGTCCAGCACCACGCCGACGTTCACCCCTTGTTGAGTGAAGTCATCGTCCTTGCGGATGTTGTACCCGGCACGCAATGCCAGGTCGGCGGTCAACTTGTGGCTGACGCCCAGGTTCAGGCGGTTGATATGGGACTGCGGGGTGTAGCCATCGAGGGTGTAGCGGTTGTCGGGCAGGGTGTTGAGGTTCATCGTCACGTCTTGAGTGTCGTCCTCGTACTCGCGTTCGTGGGCGTATTCGCCATACACCTGGGTCTGCGAGGTGATCTGGTACTTGCCCTGCAAACCGATGCCCAGGCGGCGTGAGTTGCGGGTCTGGTCGTCATAGGTCAGCGCAGTCGCGTCATTGCCATCCTCCGAGTAGCCATCGACCTTGACCTTGGCAAAGTCGGCGCTGACGAACGGCGACAGGTGCCACGGGCTGCTGGCCTGTTGCGCGATGTCATAACCGATCCGGCCGCTGGCCGCCAACACGGTGCCGCTGGTATCGCCTTTCTCGCCGCGCTCATTGACGCCCAGGTCGAACTTGCGCTTGAGGCTGTCGTAATCCAGGTGCCCAGCCGTCAGTGCGCCATCGGCCCACCAGCGATTTTGCTGGTACTGGGCGAAGGCGGTGCCCATGTAGGTGTTGAGCTTGTAGTCCGAATCGTTGCTGCCGGCTTCCAGCGTCTGGTGATACAAGCCCGCCGCGACACCCACGCGCCAGGCGTCATTGACGCGATAGCTGGTGCCGATGTTCAGGTTGTAGCCACTGCCATCGCCACTGACGGCGCTGTTCTGGCCGTCAAAATCCAGGTGCTGTCCGCCACCCGCGACAATCGCCCGCCACTGGCCGACGCCCTGCCAGTTCTCCCAGTCAGCCTGCCACTGATTGCGCAGTTCATCCTGGTGCGCGCGCAACGTGCCGTGGGCCATTTCTGGCAGGAGCGACGCTTCCCACGGCGCCGACAGCAAGGAGTAGGCGTAATCGGCAATCAGGCGTTGGCCGGCTTCGGTGGGATGCACGGAGTCGTTGTAGATCAGCTTGGTCGGATCGGGCGTGGCGCTGTTGATGCCGTAGCGGGCGTTTTCCGTGCAGCCGCTGCCACTGAAACAGGTGGCGGTGAGGTTCTGGTCGGTGGCCAGGCCGAACTGCGCCGGGTTGGCAAAGGCCTCCTTGAGCAGTACCGGAATGTTCAGCGGGATGACTTCAGCGTTTACAGTTTGCAGTTGCCGCACCAGTTCGCTGTTGAACTGGGCACTGAGTTGGGAGACGAAGCCTTGCAGCGGGCTGCCGTTGATCGCTGGCGTCAGGCCGATATCGGGCAAGAGCCAGACCATGATGTATTTGGCGCCGGCCTGTTGCAGGGTCTGCACGCTATCGACCAGTCGGCCGGCAGCGGCGTCAGCCTGGGCGAGGTTGAGGATGCGTCCCTGGAGAAAGTCGTTGCCGCCACCGGAGAGGTAATACAGCGCGTTCGGGTCGGCCCGCAGGCCGTTGCTTGGCAGATAGCCGGCGCGCGTACGTTCGCCGGTGGCCGAGGTGGTGGTGATCGATTCGAGGATCTGGTCGGTGCGATAGCCGCCGACCGCCCAGTTGTTGCCGTCCACCAGGCCTTCATTGGCACGCACGGCGGAGGTAGAGGCAGCCGTCTGATCTTCGGAAAACCCCAGCTTGCCCCCCAGCAATTGTGTGGAGTTGGCGGAGCGGACTTCCCCGGTCCCGTCGCGGTAGGTGGGGCCGACCCGGTTGGTGTAGCGTTGGGTGGCGCCTGCCGGACCGCCCGGGTCGGCAAACTGGCCGGCGTCGTTGAGGCTGTCGCCAAACACCACAAAGTTCGAATAAGGCGTGGGTGCAGCGATCGCCTGGGCGCAGGCCAACGCGAGAAGGCTGGCTGTCAGCGGTACAAACAGCGTCTTTCTGATCATGATCAAGTCCGTTTATTTATTGTTGTAGTGAACAAAACGACAGTACCAAAAACTTTTGCGCCTCTGCTATGGCTAAAGGCCGCATCTCCCGCTATTGCTACGCCATATTGCACCCTCTGCTCAGCTAAGTTACTGTGCCTGAACGTATGAATGAGACCTTCCCCGTGTTGATCGTCAGCAAACTCTTGGATCAAGTCGTCAAGGCACACGCCCGTTGGCGTTGGCGCGCCTGAATATTCTCTGCCGGCCCGGCCGGACCTGTACCTGTTTGCCTTCTTTGCCCGTATGCCCCGCCGTTGTTGTTGGCTGATCCAGCCACTGACCGAGCGCTGCAACACTGCGGGCCAATCATTCGAAGGCTGTTTTGAAAGTCAGTGAATTCAAGAGGTTTGCCCCCATGTTGCTGATGATTGATAACTACGACTCCTTTACTTACAACGTTGTGCAGTACCTCGGCGAGCTAGGTTCCGAGGTCAAGGTGGTGCGCAACGATGAACTGACCATCGCTCAGATCGAAGCCCTCAAGCCTGAGCGCATTGTGGTGTCCCCTGGTCCGTGTACGCCGACCGAAGCCGGTGTGTCGATCGAAGCCATTAAATACTTCGCCGGCAAGCTGCCGATCCTCGGCGTCTGCCTCGGGCACCAGTCGATTGGTCAAGCGTTCGGCGGCGATGTGGTGCGAGCCCGGCAAGTGATGCACGGTAAGACTAGTCCGGTATTTCATGAGGACAAGGGCGTGTTCCAGGGGCTGAACAATCCCTTGACCGTCACCCGCTATCACTCGCTGATCGTCAAGCGCGAAACCCTGCCCGATTGCCTGGAGCTGACCGCCTGGACCCAGCATGAAGACGGCTCGGTCGACGAAATCATGGGCCTGCGCCACAAAACGCTGAACATCGAAGGGGTGCAGTTCCATCCCGAGTCGATCCTCACCGAGCAGGGCCACGAACTGTTCGCCAATTTCCTCAAACAAACCGGCGGCACGCGCTAAGGACTTTCCATGGATATCAAGACTGCCCTGAGCCGTATCGTCGGCCATCTGGACCTGAGCACTGAGGAAATGCGCGATGTGATGCGCGAAATCATGACTGGCAAATGCACGGACGCGCAGATTGGCGCGTTCATGATGGCCATGCGCATGAAGAGCGAGAGCATCGATGAAATTGTCGGTGCCGTATCGGTCATGCGCGAGTTGGCGGAAAAGGTCGAGTTGAACACCCTCAACGGCGTGGTCGATGTGGTCGGCACCGGCGGCGATGGTGCGAACATCTTCAACGTCTCGACCGCCTCGTCATTTGTGGTCGCGGCAGCCGGTTGCACGGTGGCCAAGCACGGTAACCGCGCGGTGTCGGGCAAGAGCGGCAGCGCCGACTTGCTGGAAGCGGCCGGGATCTACCTGAACCTGACGCCGGTACAGGTCGCACGCTGCATCGACAACGTTGGTATTGGTTTTATGTTTGCCCAATCCCACCACAGCGCGATGAAATACGCGGCCGGTCCACGCCGTGACCTGGGCTTGCGTACCTTGTTCAATATGCTCGGCCCGCTTACGAATCCGGCCGGAGTGAAACATCAGGTCGTCGGAGTGTTCAGTCAGGCCTTGTGCCGGCCGTTGGCCGAAGTCCTGCAGCGTTTGGGCAGCAAGCATGTATTGGTAGTGCACTCCAAGGACGGCCTGGATGAATTCAGCCTGGCTGCGCCGACCTTTGTTGCGGAGCTGAAGGATGATCAGATCACCGAGTATTGGGTCGAGCCGGAAGACCTGGGCATGAAGAGCCAGAGCTTGCACGGTCTGGCGGTGGAAAGCCCGGCAGCCTCGCTTGAACTGATTCGCGATGCATTGGGGCGACGCAAGACCGAAAACGGCCAGAAAGCTGCAGAAATGATCGTGCTGAATGCGGGTGCCGCGCTCTACGCAGCAGACCATGCAAGCAGCCTCAAAGAGGGCGTAGCCCTGGCGCATGATGCGTTGCATACCGGTCTGGCACGCGAAAAACTTGAAGAATTGGGCGCGTTTACCGCGGTATTCAAAGTGGAGAATGAGGCATGAGTGTACCGACGGTGCTGGAAAAGATTCTCGCCCGCAAAGTTGAGGAAGTCGCCGAGCGTAGCGCTCGCGTGACCCTGGCCGAGCTGGAGGCCCTGGCCAAGGTGGCGGATGCGCCCCGTGGATTTGCCCAGGCGTTGATAGAGCAGGCCAAGCGCAAGCAGCCTGCAGTCATCGCTGAAATCAAGAAAGCCTCACCGAGCAAGGGTGTGATCCGCGAGCACTTCGTGCCTGCCGACATTGCCCGCAGCTATGAGAAGGGCGGCGCGACCTGCCTCTCGGTGCTGACCGATGTCGACTACTTCCAGGGCGCTGACATTTATCTGCAACAAGCTCGTGCGGCGTGTGCGTTGCCGGTGATTCGCAAGGACTTCATGATCGATCCGTACCAGATCGTTGAAGCTCGTGCACTGGGCGCTGATTGCGTATTGCTGATCGTCTCCGCACTGGATGACGTGAAGATGGCTGAGCTCGCGGCGGTTGCCAAAGGCGTTGGCCTGGATGTGTTGGTCGAAGTTCACGACGGTGATGAGCTTGAGCGCGCACTGAAAACCCTCGACACACCTCTGGTCGGGGTCAACAACCGCAATCTGCATACCTTCGACGTCAGCCTGGAAACCACACTCGACCTGTTGCCGCGCATTCCTCGCGATCGCCTGGTGATTACTGAAAGTGGCATTCTCAACCGTGCCGATGTCGAGCTGATGGAAATCAGCGAGGTCTACTCGTTCCTGGTCGGCGAGGCGTTCATGCGTGCCGAGCACCCAGGAGCAGAGTTGCAGCGCCTGTTCTTCCCGGAACGCGGCGTACCGGTCAGTGGTTCGACGCTCGACTGATGTACATTCAGTGAAGAAGCCGGCGATGCCGGCTTTTTTGTATCCACAGCCAAGGATCTGCACTGCCATGACTCAACCCATCGCCTTGACCGTTGAAGCCGGTCTGCAAGCTGAGCAGGATTTGTTGGCTACGGTCTGTGCCGGGGACCAGGAATTCGGCCTGTTGTTCTGGCAACCGAGTGATCGCGCCCTGGTCATGCCGCGACGCTTGAGCCGCCTGCCGGGGTTCGAGGCCGCCTGTCAGGCCTCGGCGGAAAATGGCTGGCCAGTATTGTTGCGCGAAACCGGCGGTGAGCCTGTGCCGCAGTCGGCAGCAACCATCAATATCGCGTTGGTTTACGCACCGCCGCGCAGTGAGGGTGATCATGGGCGTATCGAAACCGCCTATCGACGACTGTGCGATCCGATCTGCACCCTGCTGACGGAGTTAGGCGGTAATGCATCGCTAGGTGAAGTCGAGGGCGCTTTTTGTGATGGGCGCTTCAACGTCAATCTGGACGGCCGCAAGATGGTTGGCACCGCGCAGCGCTGGCGCCAGAGCAAGGGCGGTCAGCGTCCGGTCGGCCTGGTGCACGGTGCGTTGCTGCTGGATGACGAACGCGAATCGATGGTGCAGGCGGTGAATCGCTTCAACGAAGTATGCGGCCTTGATCAGCGCGTACGTGCGCAGAGCCACATCGCCCTGCATGAACGATTCGCTGCGCCACAGGCAATCGAGCGCCTGGACGCGTTGTACCGGCAGATGCTGGCCGAGGTGATGGCGGGTTAGCGGGTGCCGAACACCACCATGGTCTTGCCCTTGACGTTTACCAGGTTGCGTTCTTCCAGGTCCTTGAGCACGCGACCGACCATTTCCCGTGAGCAGCCGACGATGCGCCCGATTTCCTGACGGGTGACTTTTATTTGCATGCCATCGGGATGGGTCATGGCGTCAGGTTGCTTGCACAGTTCCAGCAGGCAGCGGGCCACTCGGCCAGTCACGTCGAAGAACGCCAGGTCGCCGACCTTGCGAGTGGTGTTGCGCAGGCGCTGGGCAATCTGACCGCTGAGCACGTAGAGAATGTCCGGATCCTGTTGGGACAGTTCGCGGAATTTGCCGTAGCTGATTTCGGCCACTTCGCATTCGACCTTGGCCCGAACCCAGGCGCTGCGCTCTTGCTCCTGACCGGCTTGTTCGAACAAGCCCAGCTCACCAAAAAAATCCCCGGCATTGAGATAGGCAATGATCATCTCTCGCCCGTCGTCATCCTCGATCAGGATGGTGACCGAACCCTTGATAATGAAAAACAGCGTGTCGGAACGATCACCGGCGCAAATGATATTGCTCTTGGCCTGATAGCGGCGGCGCTGGCAGTGCATCAACAACTTGTCGAGATTCTTTATTTTCTGGGTTGGGGCAATAGCAACCATGGTTGTATCCCGAAAAGACTGCACGGTGAGGTGTGTATTTTTTGTCGACGCGGGCGTGGCGTCATTGAATTGGCGCCAGCTTAACAGACACATTCTGTTGTCATGGCAGATTTTACCAATCACCTGGGCGACTGGCCCGAGTTGATGCGGCACGCTGTCAATCGAGGGGCCTGTGCTAAGCTGGCGACCCTTTTTTTACAGTGGAGACTCGGCGATGAAGGCACGCATCCAATGGGCTGGCGAAGCCATGTTCCTCGGTGAATCCGGCAGTGGTCACGTCGTGGTCATGGACGGTCCGCCCGAGGCCGGTGGTCGCAACCTGGGTGTCCGGCCGATGGAAATGCTCCTGCTCGGCGTGGGCGGTTGCAGCAATTTCGACGTGGTCAGCATCTTGAAGAAATCCCGTCAGGCCGTCGAAAGCTGCGAAGCCTTCCTCGAAGCCGAACGTGCGACTGAAGACCCGAAAGTGTTCACCAAGATCCATATGCACTTCGTGGTCAAGGGCCGTTCCCTCAAGGAAGCCCAGGTCAAGCGTGCCATTGAACTGTCAGCCGAGAAATACTGCTCAGCGTCGATCATGCTGGGTGCAGCCGGTGTCGCCATCACTCATGACTATGAAATCATCGAGTTGGGCTGATTCGATCGAGCAAAAGAAAGGGCGCTGATTCAGCGCCCTTTTTTGTGTGCCTATCAAATCCGGTAGGTGCTCTTGGTCATGACCTTGGCCAACAAGCTCATGCCAAATTTGACCGGCGTCGGAAAGCGGAAGCCACCGGCGTCCAGCGCACTTTCGGCGTGCTGTTCTTCGTCGATGCGCATTTGCTCGAGAATCGCCCGGGACTTTTCGTCCTCGACGGGCAGTTGCACCAGGTGTTCGTTCAAGTGCTTGCACACCTGATCTTCGGTTGCGGCAACGAAGCCCAGGCTGACTTTGTCGCTGATCAGTCCGGCGACTGCCCCGATACCGAACGACATGCCATAGAACAGCGGATTGAGAATGCTGGTGTGGCTGCCCAGTTGCTTGATGCGCTGTTCGCACCAGACCAGATGATCGATCTCTTCTTCAGCCGCGTGTTCCATGGCCGCGCGCACTTGCGGCAGCTTGGCGGTCAGTGCCTGGCCCTGATACAGCGCTTGGGCGCAGACTTCACCGGTGTGGTTGATACGCATAAGACCGGCGACGTGGCGGGTGTCCTCGTCGCTCATCTGGGCATCTGGCTGCAGGATGGCCGGCGAAGGGCGATGCGGTTGGCCGCTGAAGGGCAGCAACGTGCGCATTGCGGTGTCGGCCTGCAGTAACAGGCGATCAATGGGCGAATAGTGACGTTGGGTTGTCATGCTGACCTCCGGGGGAATCTCGGTGGGCAGTTTACCGCAATCTGTCGCGCAAGGTTTGCGCTGGGTCATTGCACTCGATCTGCGGCGTGGGTGGATAGCGAAGGAGCAGGCCCTTCGCCATCCGCGCGTCGGAACGATTCAGCCCGGCGGCCAGTTCATCTGGCGTTGACCCAACACGTGCATGTGAATGTGGTAGACGGTCTGCCCACCCAGTTCGTTGCAGTTCATCACCACGCGAAAGCCTTCTTCGCAACCCAACTCCAACGCCAGGCGCTGGGCGGTGAACAGGATATGCCCGGCCAGTGCCTTATCGTCTTCGGTCAGGTCGTTGAGGGTGCGAACCGGCTTCTTCGGGATAACCAGAAAATGCACCGGTGCCTGGGGCGCGATATCGTGGAAGGCCAGGACCTGGTCATCCTCGTAAATGATCTTGGCGGGTATTTCTCTGTTGATGATCTTGGTGAACAGAGTATCCACAGCGTTTTCTCCATGTTGATGGGCCGCACTGAGTGTACTGAACGGGATACCCATGCGGCCAACCTTTTGCATTGGCCGCGTTCAACGTGGGCAACAAGCCTTGTTGCGCATGCCGGCGATCGTGCGGGTCAGCCAGCGCGAACCCAGGCGTGGGAGGAACGCGAGCCAGCGATTGCGCCGTCCGGGAATGATGATGGCGCGGTTTTTATCCAGGGCTCGTACGGTATAGAGCGCCACTTCCTCGGGGCTCATCAATCGTCGGTTGGCGTTCAGTTTGCTGTCATCGAGCTGAGCGGTACGAAAGAATGCTGTCCGAGTCGGCCCCGGGCACAGCACCGATACCTTCACCGCACATTTTTTCAGCTCAACCCGCAGGCCTTCCGAGAAGTGCAATACGTAGGCCTTGCTGGCGAAGTAAGTGCTCATCCAGGGGCCGGGGTTGAATGCGGCTACCGAGGCCACGTTGAGAATCTGGCCGCCGCCCTGGAGCGCCATGCTGTTGCCAACGGCGTGGCAGAGGCGGGTGAGGGCGAGGATATTGACCTCTATCAGATCCTGCTCGGTCATCCAGTCTTGCGCCAGAAAGGGGCCGCAGGTCCCGATGCCTGCGCAGTTGACCAGCAGATCGATCTGCCGCTCACCTTCTTCCAACTCCAGGAGAAAACCGGACAGGCGCAACGGCTCGCCCAGGTCGCAGGCGCGAAACAGCACCTCAACGCCAAAGCGTTGGGTCAGTTCGATGGCGATGCTCTCAAGCTGATCACGTTGACGAGCCACCAGGATCAGGCTGCGGCCTCGACGCGCCAGTGCTTCGGCCATGGCCAGGCCAATGCCGCTGGAAGCACCGGTGATCAGAGCGTAACGGGTCATGCGGTTCTCCATCGCAACGGCTCGAGGCCTGTGGACAGAGAGGTCACAGGAATCGAGCGCGTTTATTCTTTTCCATAGTCTACAGGGGGCTGAACCGGTTGCGCCGCGTCATCTGCTTCAACACGGTCAGTGGCTCCACTGGTTTCGTAACTGCTGCCTACGGCACTGTCATATTCTTCGGTGAGCGTGGAGAGACCTCCGGCCAAGCCACCGACAAACATCAGTGCGATCACGACCAGCCACAGCGCACAAAGGACTTTGACCGCTGTGCTGTTGGCGGGGGCAGGGGCGCCATAGCGATTGCTGGCGGCATTCCCCGGAATCACGGCCAAGGCTATTGGAAACAGGCTGCCGATCACCGGCACCAGATTCAGGAACCACAGCCAGCCGGACCAGCCTAGATCATGCAAACGCTGCACGCTGATGGTGATATTCAAATAGAAGTAAGCCAGCACCCCGACGACACAAACAATTGCGCCCAGCACCATTTGATCGCCGGCCACTAAGGTCAATCCGAGGATGCCGGCGACGCCACCGACGACCAATAGTGCGGCGAGTGACCAGGCGAGATAGCGCAGGCGTCCGATTCGTCCCTGGACGCTGAATACCTTCAGTTCAGAGTATTCGCTATTCACCTCACCCACGGCAGACCGGGGAGGCGCGTAGGGAGAGGGGGTGTCGGCGCTTGGCGATGTTTCCGGCGGGGCGGTAGCGGTGACGACTTCGTTCAAGTCGAGCTCGATCGGGGTCTCGGCCTCGATCCGCGCTTCAATGCCGGTTTTCGACAGGGCGGCGAGATAGGTTTGCGCCTGCGCCTGGGAAAGGTCGCGTTTCAGTGCGACGGATTTACCGCTGAAGAGCCGTTCAATTGCCGTGATATCGCTTTTGAACAACTGAGCCAGATTGAGTTTTGCGGTGGTGATATCGACCCCATTCTGCAGGGTGCCATCGAAGACGATCTTGAAGCGCGAATCGCTCATGCCGGTACTTCCTTGTCGCGATAAAGCGGGCTGATTGCCCGGTTCAGGCCAGCCTGCTCCGGCTGGCCCGAGAGGTCGATGTTAGCGCGGCCAGCGCTTGGGCAATTGAGCGGCCAGTTGCTGTGCCTTGCGGTACTCGGCATCCAGCCGGGCAACCAGTTCATCCACGCTGGGCAAGTCGACGATTTCGCCGACACCTTGTCCGGCCGACCACACGGTTTTCCAGGCCTTGGCTTCATCGCTGATCGGCTTGAGCTTGTCGCCGAAGTTGATTTCACCCTTGCCTTGCAGGGCCTCGATATCGAAACCGGCATTGAGCAGGCTTTGGCGCATGAAACTGGCCGGTACGCCGGAGACCGCCGGGGTATGCACAATGTCGGCGGCTCGCGATGTCAGCAGCATTTCTTTGTAAGCGTCAGGCGCGTGACTTTCGGTGGTGCCGATAAAGCGCGTTCCAAAGTAGGCCAGGTCGGCGCCCAGCAATTGCGCAGCGAGAATTTCATGGCCGTGATTCAGGCAGCCGGCAAGCAACAGGGTTTTGTCGAAGAACTGGCGAATCTCGGCAATCAACGAGAAGGGGCTCCAGGTGCCAGCATGTCCACCGGCGCCCGCCGCGACTGCGATCAGTCCATCGACTCCGGCTTCAGCGGCTTTCTCGGCGTGGCGGCGAGTCGTCACGTCGTGGAACACCAGGCCGCCATAGCCATGAACGGTGTCCACCAGTTCCTTGACGGCGCCCAGGCTGGTAATCACGATCGGTACCTTGTGCTCGACGCAGATCGCCAGGTCCGCCTCCAGCCGCGGATTGCTCTGATGCACGATCAGGTTCACGGCATAGGGCGCGGGGTTTTCCAGCAGTGCCAGACCCGCCTCGATTTCTTCCAGCCAGGCCTTGAAGCCGCTGCTTTCGCGTTGGTTCAGCGCCGGAAAGCTACCGACCACGCCGTTACGGCAGCAGGCAAGCACCAGTTGTGGATTGGAAATCAGGAACATCGGCGCAGCCACGACGGGCAGGCGCAGGTGTTGTTCGAGCAAAGCGGGCAGCGACATTGGAAGTACCCCGAGTCAGTTCAGTCAGTAGGATTAGAACGGCCGCACAACCACCAGAATTACGATAGCCAGCAATATCAGAACCGGAACTTCATTGAACCAGCGGTAAAAGACATGGCTGCGGGTGTTTTCGCCACGGGCAAAGCGCTTCACCTGCGCGCCGCACATGTGGTGGTAGCCGATCAGCAGCACGACCAATGCCAGCTTGGCGTGCATCCAGCCACCCTGGGTGAAATAGGCGCTTGGGTTGAGGCTGATCAACCAGCCGCCAAAGATCAGCGTCGCGATCATCGAGGGGCCCATGATGCCGCGATACAGCTTGCGCTCCATCAGGCTGAAGCGCTCCTTGCTGATGCTGTCCTCGCTTTGGGCGTGATAGACGAACAGGCGCGGCAGGTAGAACAGGCCGGCAAACCAGCAGACGATGCTGACGATATGAAAGGCTTTGAGCCACAGATAGAGCATTTTTGGTTATTCCCAGGTTCACGGTAGCCCGAATAGTAGAGGCTTGAGCCTCCGTACGTCACCTTGCCGGTTGTCGCAGGGCGGGGTGAGCCCTATTATCGACGGCTTTCCAGTGGGTTCGTTGAGGGCAGGTTTATGGTCAAGGTCGGTATCGTCGGCGGCACGGGTTACACCGGTGTCGAATTGCTGCGTTTGTTGGCTCAGCATCCGCAAGCGGAAGTGGTGGTCATCACTTCTCGATCCGAGGCCGGTCTGGCCGTTGCCGATATGTATCCCAACCTGCGCGGCCACTACGACGGCCTGGCGTTCAGCGTTCCGGACATCAAGACGCTCGGTGCCTGTGATGTCGTGTTCTTTGCTACACCCCATGGTGTTGCCCATGCCCTGGCGGGCGAATTGCTGGCGGCCGGGACCAAGGTCATCGACCTGTCGGCGGACTTCCGGTTGCAGGACGCAGACGAGTGGGCCAAGTGGTACAACCAGCCTCACGGCGCCCCGCAGTTGTTGGAGGAAGCGGTGTATGGCTTGCCGGAAGTCAATCGCGAACAGATCAAGCAAGCCCGCCTGATTGCTGTGCCGGGCTGCTATCCAACCGCGACTCAGTTGGGTTTCCTGCCGCTGCTCGAAGCCGGGCTGGCCGACGCCTCGCGTCTGATCGCTGACTGCAAGTCTGGCGTCAGCGGTGCTGGTCGCGGCGCTGCTGTGGGTTCGCTGTACTCCGAAACATCAGAAAGCATGAAGGCCTATGCGGTCAAAGGTCATCGCCATCTGCCGGAAATTCGCCAAGGGTTGCGTCGTGCCGCCGGTAAGGAAGTCGGCCTGACGTTTGTTCCGCACCTGACGCCGATGATTCGTGGCATTCACTCGACGCTGTACGCGACAGTGGTCGATCGCTCTGTCGATTTGCAGGCGCTGTTCGAGAAACGCTACGCCAACGAGCCGTTTGTCGATGTCATGCCGGCAGGTAGCCATCCAGAAACTCGCAGCGTGCGAGGTGCCAACGTGTGCCGTATTGCGGTTCACCGGCCTCAAGACGGCGATCTGGTGGTGGTGCTGTCGGTGATCGACAACCTGGTAAAAGGGGCCTCGGGTCAGGCAGTGCAGAACCTGAACATCATGTTCGGCCTGGATGAGCGTCTGGGTCTGTCCCATGCGGGGATGTTGCCTTAAGCCTGGCGGCGCATAGCAAAAAGGCCCTTGAACGGGCCTTTTTGCTGTCTGTCAGCGTGATTATGTTGATTGCTATACCATAACAATAGTTGACCGCTTTTCTAGGAGAAGCGGATAATGCGCGTCATCACGCAGTATGGCGGCATAACGCCGGGAGATAGTCAGCATGAGCGTCGAATCCTTCACCCCCACGGCTTTGCAATTCACTCACGGTGCTGCGCACAAGGTGAAGAGCCTGGTCGATGAAGAGGGCAATGATCGCTTGAAGTTGCGCGTATTCGTTACGGGCGGCGGTTGTTCAGGGTTTCAGTACGGTTTCACTTTCGATGAAGAAGTGGCCGATGACGACACCATCGTCGAGCGCGAGGGCGTCAGCCTGGTTGTCGACCCGATGAGCTACCAGTACCTGGCCGGTGCCGAGGTGGACTATCAGGAAGGCCTCGAAGGTTCGCGTTTCGTGATCAAGAACCCGAACGCCACCACCACTTGCGGTTGTGGCTCTTCGTTCTCGATCTGATCGTCGCGTGCAGTAGTTGTTGTACTCAACGCCGCATGGCTCCGGGGCCTTGCGGCGTTTTGCTGTCTGGCGTCAGGCGGGGTAGATGGCGCCCAGTATCCGCAGGCCGCGAGCGCCGGTGACGCTGGGGCGATTGGCGGGGATGCCCTCGAGGCAGCAGTGCGCCAGCCAGGCAAACGCCATGGCTTCGACCCAATCCGGATCCACTCCGTAAATGGCGGTGCTGGCAACGCGGGTATCAGGTAGAAGCATGGCGAGGCGGGTCATCAGCGCGGCATTGTGTGCACCACCTCCGCAGACCAACAGTTCCTCGGTCTCGCGTTGGGCAGCTTGTAGTGAGTCGACGATCGTCAAGGCAGTCAGTTCCAGCAGCGTGGCCTGCACGTCTTGTTCAGCGTATGTCGGCAACTGCGCCAGATGCTGGGTCAGCCATTGCAGGTTGAAGACTTCACGGCCGGTGCTTTTCGGGCCTGAGGTCTGGAAGAACGGGTCGCTGAGCAGGGCCTTCAGCAAGGCCGCTTCGACTTGGCCGCTGGCCGCCCATTGGCCGTCACGGTCGAAGGTTTCACCACGTTGCTGATGAATCCACGCATCCAGCAGAACGTTGCCCGGGCCGCAATCAAATCCCGCTACCGGTTTGCCCGTTTCGATCAGGCTCAGGTTGCTGAATCCGCCCACGTTGAGCACTGCGCGATTGCCCGTGCGCTCTCCAAACAGCGCTTCGTGAAAGGCCGGCACCAGTGGCGCACCTTGTCCACCGGCTGCCACGTCACGGCTACGGAAGTCGCTGACGACCGTGATACCGGTGAGTTCTGCGAGCAGGGCGGGGTTGCCGATCTGCACTGTGAAGCCGCGCGCAGGTTCGTGGCGAATGGTCTGCCCGTGGCTGCCGATTGCCTGGATGTCTTCAGGATGGAGTTGCTGTGCTGCCAGCAGGCTGTTGATGCCCTGGGCGGCGAGGGTTACCCAGTGTTGCTGGGCAATGGCGGAGCGGGCGATCTCGTCCGGTCCACTCGCACACAGCCCCAGCAACTCGGAGCGTAGGGCTTCAGGCATGGGGGTGTAGTGGGTTGCCACCAGCCTGAGCGTGGTGGTGTGTTCAATCAACGCGATGTCCAGCCCATCCAGGCTGGTGCCGGACATCACCCCCACATAAAGCGCCATGGCTTAACGTTTGCTCGAAGCGAGCATGGTGGCCTTTTCTTGATCCATGCGCGCCATGAGTGGCTGGCTCTGCTGCAGGAAGCGCGCTCGCTCGCCCTTGGCAATTGGATCAGCCATTGGCAGTTTCTGTCCCAGTGGGTCGACGTGTACGCCGTTGACCTGGAACTCGTAGTGCAAGTGCGGGCCGGTCGACAGGCCGGTGGTGCCGATGTAGCCAATGACCTGGCCCTGCTTGACGCTGCCGCCAGTCTTCACACCCTTGGCGAAGCCTTGCATGTGCCCGTACAGCGTGCGGTAGGAGTTTCCGTGCTGAATGATCACGGTATTGCCATAGCCGCCACGCCGACCGGCCAGCAGCACTTTACCGTCGCCGGCGGCCTTGATCGGTGTGCCACGCGGGGCGGCGTAGTCGACACCTTTGTGGGCGCGAATTTTGTTCAGAATCGGATGCTTGCGGCCCATCGAGAAGCGCGAGCTGATACGGGCGAAGTCCACCGGAGTGCGGATGAACGCCTTGCGCATGCTGTTGCCATCTGCGGTGTAGTAGCTGCTGTTGCCTTGTTTGTTGGTGTAACGCACGGCGGTGTAGGTTTTGCCGCGGTTGGTGAAGCGTGCCGAGAGGATAGGGCCGTTGCCAACAGCCTTGCCGTTGACCACTTTCTGTTCGTAGATCACGTCAAACTCGTCGCCCTGGCGAATATCCTGGGCGAAGTCGACGTCGTAGCCAAACACGCTGGCCATGTCCATGGTCAGGCTGTGGGACAGGCCGGCGCGTGCTGCGGACTGCGAAAGCGAACTGTTGATAACCCCGTGTACATAGGCGGTGCGTACGGTCGGCTTGGCGGTTGTGCGGGTGAACGCATAACCCTTGGCGTTCTTGCTCAGGCTGATGCTGTCGAGGTCGCTGATCTTGCTGTGCAGGGTGTTCAACTGGCCGTCTGGGCCAAGTTCAAACTCGAGCTTCTGGCCGTGTTTGAGTTGGGTGAACTGCTTGGCTTGCTTGTCGCTTGCGAGGATTTCGCTGACTGCCGAGGAGGGCAGGCCGACTTTCTCGAACAGGGTCGAAAGGGTGTCACCCTTGGCGACGATGACCTCTCTATGGCTGGCAGCCTTTTTCTCTTCAATGACGGGAGCAGGGGCTGCTTGCGCAGTTTGCTGGACTTTATCGGTGCTGTTTTCGATCTGCGCGAAGGGCGACTCCACCGGCTCATTTGTGGCTTGGACGGCCTCGGCAGCGTCTTGATCTTGTGTCAGTTGTTCAACAGGGCTTTCCAGCTCAAGGCTCAGCGTGGTTTTTTTGGCTTCGACGTCACTGGATGGAAACACCAGGAGTGCGAGGCTGAGCAGGGCGGCGATGCCACTTGCGGCCAGCAGGTGGGTCTTCGGATAAAGCGGCGGCGCTTTAGACGGTTCTGTGGTCATAGGTAATTTGACTTTGGAAAAGATGAAATGGAAAAGATGAATGACATGATGAAGATGAAATAACTGTATAAAATATAACCAAATCATCTCTTAAGCAAGCCGCGAGTGCTCTGTTCGTGGAATGCTGTCCGTGCGCCGGGCAAAACTTGTATTTGGTGCGCGATCTTGTATGGTTGGTCCCCTTTGAATCTGAGCCTTGCGGGTCTGTTATGAAGTCGGTTGAAGAGCAGCTAGCGCTGATCAAACGTGGTGCGGAAGAATTGTTGGTCGAGTCCGAGCTTGTCGAAAAGCTCAAGCGCGGCCAGCCGCTGCGTATCAAGGCTGGCTTTGACCCGACGGCACCCGATCTGCACCTTGGGCATACGGTGCTTATTAATAAGCTGCGTCAGTTTCAGGAGTTGGGCCACCAGGTGATCTTCCTGATCGGCGACTTCACCGGGATGATCGGTGATCCGAGTGGCAAGAGTGCTACTCGTCCGCCGCTGACGCGCGAGCAGGTTCTGGAAAACGCCGAGACCTACAAGACTCAGGTGTTCAAGATTCTCGACCCGGCCAAGACCGAGGTCGCGTTCAACTCCACCTGGATGGACGCGATGGGGCCGGCGGATTTCATTCGTTTGACCTCCCAGTACACCGTCGCTCGCATGCTCGAGCGTGATGACTTCGACAAGCGTTACTCGACCAATCAGTCGATCGCGATCCACGAGTTCCTCTATCCGCTGGTGCAGGGCTACGACTCGGTTGCCTTGCGTGCCGACGTGGAGTTGGGCGGCACCGATCAGAAGTTCAACCTGCTGATGGGGCGTGAGTTGCAGCGCGGTTACGGTCAGGAAGCTCAGTGCATTCTGACCATGCCGCTGCTTGAAGGTCTGGATGGCGTGAAGAAGATGTCCAAGTCCCTGGGCAACTATGTCGGCATTCAAGAAGCGCCTGGTGTGATGTACGGCAAGCTGGTGTCGATTCCGGATGCATTGATGTGGCGTTACTTCGAGTTGCTCAGCTTCCGCTCGATGGATGAGATCAACGCGTTGCGCGCTGATGTCGAGGCGGGTGCAAACCCGCGTGACGTCAAGATCAAGCTGGCGGAAGAAATTGTCGCGCGTTTCCATGGTGAAGAGGCCGCGGCCAATGCTCACCGTGCGGCGGGCAATCGTATGAAGGATGGTGAGCTGCCGGATGACCTGCCGGAGATCGAGCTGACTGCAACTGAAGACATGCCGATTGCTGCTGTGCTCAATCAGGCGGGCCTGGTGAAGAACTCGGCGGTCGCGCGTGATCTGTTGGGTTCCGGCGGTGTACGTGTTGATGGTCAGGTGGTTGATCGCTCCTTTATATACGTACTTGGCGCAACCCATGTTTGCCAGGCGGGCAAGAAGGCATTTGCGCGGATTACGCTCAAATCTGCGTAAAGCTTGAATTAGGGGTTGACGGCGAATTGTAAGTGTCTATAATTCGCCCCACTTCCGGCGCAGTCGAAACGGAAAACTCCTTGGTAAACAACGAGTTACGCAGTTTTCGGCAGTCAGTGTTTCAGGTCATCGAAGCACGAAGGAAGTTGAAAGAGAGGTGTTGACAGCAGCGTGTAACGCTGTAGAATTCGCCTCCCGCTGACGAGAGATCGAAAGCGCAAGTGGTTGAAGTTGTTAAGGATTCCTTGAAAACTTCTGAAAATAATCACTTGACAGCAAA
>NZ_JBVATA010000003.1:0-57319 GCF_057814275.1 Pseudomonas sp. F007
CGATGGTGACGCTCAGTGGACCGCCGTCTTTGTAGACGTCATCACCCTGGATCGGCGCGGTGTAGATCGCACTGGTCTCACCGGCTTTAACGGTGACGGTGCCGCCGTTGCTCAGCTTGACGGTCAAGTCGTCGGCGAGGGCTCTGTTGATGCTGACAGTGAAAGTCGGGCTCGCGTTCTCGAACACATCGCCGTTGCCTTTAATGCTCACGGTGACGGTGTCCACGGTGTCGTTGATCTGCACGACGCCCGGCTCTTTGCTCAGTTGCAGGTCTTCGAAGACCTGGTCTTTCACGGTTGCGCTGTCGATGGTGACGCTCAGCGGACCGCCGTCTTTGTAGACGTCATCGCCCTGGATTGGCGCGGTGTAGATCGCACTGCTCTCACCGGCTTTAACGGTGACGGTGCCGCCGTTGCTGAGTTTGACGGTCAGGTCATCCTTCAACGCTTGGTTGAGGGTAATGGTGAAAGTCGGGTTGGCGTTTTCCAGCACTGGACCATTGCCAGCAATGCTGACCATCACGGTGTCGGTGGTGTCGTTGATCTGCACCACACCCGGCTCTTTGCTCAGTTGCAGGTCTTCGAAGACCTGATCCTTCACCGTGGCTTCGGTGATGGTAACGCTCAGCGGGCCGCCGTCTTTGTAGACGTCATCACCCTGGATTGGGGCGGTGTAAATCGCACTGGTCTCACCGGCTTTAACGGTGACGGTGCCGCCGTTGCTGAGTTTGACGGTCAGGTCATCCTTCAACGCTTGGTTGAGGGTAATGGTGAAAGTCGGGCTCGCGTTCTCGAACACATCGCCGTTGCCTTTGATGCTCACGGTGACGGTGTCCACGGTGTCGTTGATCTGCACGACGCCCGGCTCTTTGCTCAGTTGCAGGTCTTCGAAGACCTGGTCCTTCACCGTGGCGCTGTCGATGGTGACGCTCAGTGGACCACCGTCTTTGTAGACGTCGTCGCCTTGAATCGGTGCGGTGTAGATCGCTGAAGTCTCACCGGCTTTGACGGTAACCGTACCGCCGTTGCTCAGTTTGACGGTCAGATCATCTTTCAACGCCTGGTTGAGGGTAATGGTGAAGGTCGGATTGGCATTTTCCAGCACAGGACCGTTGCCAGCGATGCTGACGGTGACCGTGTCCACGGTGTCGTTGATCTGCACGACACCCGGCTCTTTGCTCAGCTGCAGGTCTTCGAAGACCTGATCCTTAACAGTCGCTTCGGTGATGGTGACGCTCAGCGGGCCGCCGTCTTTGTAGACGTCGTCGCCCGGGATTGGCGCGGTGTAAATCGCGCTGGTCTCACCGGCTTTAACGGTGACGGTGCCGCCGTTGCTGAGTTTGACAGTCAGGTCATCCTTCAACGCTTGGTTGAGGGTGATGGTGAAGGTCGGATTGGCATTTTCCAGCACAGGACCGTTGCCAGCGATGCTGACGGTGACCGTGTCCACGGTGTCGTTGATCTGCACGACACCGGGTTCTTTGCTCAGCTGCAGGTCTTCGAAGACCTGGTCCTTCACGGTGGCGCTATCGATGGTAACGCTCAGCGGACCGCCGTCTTTGTAGACGTCATCGCCTTGAACTGGCGCGGTATAGATCGCGCTGGTCTCACCGGCTTTAACGGTAACCGTGCCGCCGTTGCTGAGTTTGACGGTCAGGTCATCCTTCAACGCCTGGTTGAGGGTGATGGTGAAGGTCGGATTGGCGTTTTCGAATACGTCGCCGTTGCCTTTGATGCTGACGGTGACGGTGTCGGTGGTGTCGTTGATCTGCACCACACCCGGCTCTTTGCTCAGCTGCAGGTCTTCGAAGACCTGATCCTTCACAGTCGCTTCGGTGATGGTGACGCTCAGCGGGCCGCCGTCTTTGTAGACGTCATCACCCTGGACTGGGGCGGTGTAGATCGCACTGGTCTCACCGGCTTTAACGGTGACGGTGCCACCGTTGCTGAGTTTGACGGTCAGGTCATCCTTCAACGCTTGGTTGAGGGTGATGGTGAAGGTCGGATTGGCGTTCTCGAATACGTCGCCGTTGCCTTTGATGCTGACGGTGACCGTATCGGTGGTGTCGTTGATCTGCACCACGCCCGGCTCTTTGCTCAGCTGCAGGTCTTCGAAGACCTGGTCCTTCACCGTGGCGCTGTCGATGGTGACGCTCAGCGGGCCGCCGTCTTTGTAAACGTCGTCGCCCTGGACTGGGGCGGTGTAGATCGCCGAAGTCTCGCCGGCTTTGACGGTTACGGTGCCGCCGTTGCTGAGTTTGACGGTCAGGTCGTCGGCGAGGGCTCTGTTGATGCTGACAGTGAAAGTCGGGCTCGCGTTCTCGAACACATCGCCGTTGCCTTTGATGCTCACGGTCACGGTGTCCACGGTGTCGTTGATCTGCACCACGCCTGGCTCTTTGCTCAGTTGCAGGTCTTCGAAGACCTGGTCCTTCACGGTGGCGCTGTCGATGGTCACGCTCAGTGGACCGCCGTCTTTGTAGACGTCATCGCCTTGAATCGGTGCGGTGTAGATCGCTGAAGTCTCACCCGCCTTAACGGTAACCGTGCCACCGTTGCTCAGCTTGACGGTCAAATCATCCTTCAACGCCTGGTTGAGGGTGATGGTGAAAGTCGGGTTGGCATTTTCCAGCACAGGACCATTGCCAGCAATGCTGACGGTGACTGTGTCCACGGTGTCGTTGATCTGCACCACGCCCGGTTCTTTGCTCAGTTGCAGGTCTTCGAAGACCTGGTCCTTCACGGTGGCGCTGTCGATGGTGACGCTCAGTGGACCGCCGTCTTTGTAGACGTCATCGCCCTGGATTGGGGCGGTGTAGATCGCCGAAGTCTCACCCGCTTTAACGGTAACCGTACCGCCGTTGCTGAGTTTGACGGTCAGGTCGTCGGCGAGGGCTCTGTTGATGCTGACAGTGAAAGTCGGGCTCGCGTTCTCGAACACATCGCCGTTGCCTTTGATGCTCACGGTGACGGTATCGGTGGTGTCGTTGATCTGCACGACACCCGGTTCTTTGCTCAGCTGCAGGTCTTCGAAGACCTGGTCCTTCACCGTGGCTTCGGTGATGGTCACGCTCAGCGGACCGCCGTCTTTGTAGACGTCATCGCCCTGGACTGGAGCGGTGTAGATCGCCGAAGTCTCACCGGCTTTAACGGTAACCGTGCCACCGTTGCTCAGCTTGACGGTCAAATCATCCTTCAACGCCTGGTTGAGGGTGATGGTGAAAGTCGGGTTGGCATTTTCCAGCACAGGACCATTGCCAGCAATGCTGACGGTGACTGTGTCCACGGTGTCGTTGATCTGCACCACGCCCGGTTCTTTGCTCAGTTGCAGGTCTTCGAAGACCTGGTCCTTCACGGTGGCGCTGTCGATGGTGACGCTCAGTGGACCGCCGTCTTTGTAGACGTCATCGCCCTGGATTGGGGCGGTGTAGATCGTCGAAGTCTCACCAGCTTTGACGGTGACGATGCCGCCGTTGCTGAGTTTGACGGTCAGGTCATCCTTCAACGCCTGGTTGAGGGTGATGGTGAAGGTCGGATTGGCGTTTTCGAATACGTCGCCGTTGCCTTTGATGCTCACCGTCACGGTGTCGGTGGTGTCGTTGATCTGCACCACACCCGGCTCTTTGCTCAGCTGCAGGTCTTCGAAGACCTGATCCTTCACCGTCGCTTCGGTGATGGTGACGCTCAGCGGACCGCCGTCTTTGTAGACGTCATCACCCTGGATTGGGGCGGTGTAGATCGCCGAGGTCTCGCCGGCTTTAACCGTTACGGTGCCGCCGTTGCTGAGCTTGACGGTCAAATCATCCTTCAACGCCTGGTTGAGGGTGATGGTGAAAGTCGGGTTGGCATTTTCCAGCACAGGACCATTGCCAGCAATGCTGACGGTGACGGTGTCCACGGTGTCGTTGATCTGCACCACACCTGGCTCTTTGCTCAGCTGCAGGTCTTCGAAGACCTGGTCTTTCACGGTTGCGCTGTCGATGGTGACGCTCAGCGGACCGCCGTCTTTGTAGACGTCATCACCCTGGACTGGGGCGGTGTAGATCGCACTGGTTTCACCGGCTTTAACGGTAACCGTGCCACCGTTGCTCAGCTTGACGGTCAGGTCGTCCTTCAACGCCTGGTTGAGGGTGATGGTGAAGGTTGGGTTGGCGTTTTCCAGCACAGGACCGTTGCCGACGATGCTGACGGTCACGGTGTCCACGGTGTCGTTGATTTGCACCACACCCGGCTCTTTGCTCAGTTGCAGGTCTTCGAAGACCTGATCCTTCACAGTCGCTTCGGTGATGGTGACGCTCAGCGGACCGCCGTCTTTGTAGACGTCATCACCCTGGATTGGGGCGGTGTAGATCGCCGAGGTCTCGCCGGCTTTAACCGTTACGGTGCCGCCGTTGCTGAGCTTGACGGTCAAATCATCCTTCAACGCCTGGTTGAGGGTGATGGTGAAAGTCGGGTTGGCATTTTCCAGCACAGGACCATTGCCAGCAATGCTGACGGTGACGGTGTCCACGGTGTCGTTGATCTGCACCACACCTGGCTCTTTGCTCAGCTGCAGGTCTTCGAAGACCTGGTCTTTCACGGTTGCGCTGTCGATGGTGACGCTCAGCGGACCGCCGTCTTTGTAGACGTCATCACCCTGGACTGGGGCGGTGTAGATCGCACTGGTTTCACCGGCTTTAACGGTAACCGTGCCACCGTTGCTCAGCTTGACGGTCAGGTCGTCCTTCAACGCCTGGTTGAGGGTGATGGTGAAGGTTGGGTTGGCGTTTTCCAGCACAGGACCGTTGCCGACGATGCTGACGGTCACGGTGTCCACGGTGTCGTTGATTTGCACCACACCCGGCTCTTTGCTCAGTTGCAGGTCTTCGAAGACCTGATCCTTCACAGTCGCTTCGGTGATGGTGACGCTCAGCGGACCGCCGTCTTTGTAGACGTCATCGCCCTGGACTGGAGCGGTGTAGATCGCCGAGGTCTCGCCGGCTTTAACGGTGACGGTGCCACCGTTGCTCAGCTTGACGGTCAGGTCGTCCTTCAACGCCTGGTTGAGGGTGATGGTGAAGGTTGGGCTCGCATTTTCCAGCACAGGGCCGTTGCCGACGATGCTGACGGTCACGGTGTCCACGGTGTCGTTGATCTGAACGACGCCTGGTTCTTTGCTCAGCTGCAGGTCTTCGAAGACCTGATCCTTAACAGTCGCTTCGGTGATGGTCACGCTTAGTGGACCACCGTCTTTGTAGACGTCATCACCCTGGACTGGGGCGGTGTAGATCGCACTGGTCTCGCCGGCTTTAACGGTAACCGTGCCACCGTTGCTCAGCTTGACGGTCAGGTCGTCCTTCAACGCCTGGTTGAGGGTGATGGTGAAGGTCGGATTGGCATTTTCCAGCACAGGACCGTTGCCGACGATGCTGACCGTCACGGTGTCGGTGGTGTCGTTGATCTGCACCACACCTGGTTCTTTGCTCAGCTGCAGGTCTTCGAAGACCTGATCCTTAACAGTCGCTTCGGTGATGGTGACGCTCAGCGGACCGCCGTCTTTGTAGACGTCGTCGCCTTGAATCGGTGCGGTGTAGATCGCTGAAGTCTCACCCGCCTTAACGGTGACGATGCCGCCGTTGCTCAGCTTGACGGTCAGATCATCCTTCAACGCTTGGTTGAGGGTGATGGTGAAGGTCGGATTGGCATTCTCGAATACGTCGCCGTTGCCTTTGATGCTCACGGTGACCGTGTCCACGGTGTCGTTGATCTGCACGACGCCTGGTTCTTTGCTCAGTTGCAGGTCTTCGAAGACCTGGTCCTTCACCGTGGCGCTGTCGATGGTGACGCTCAGAGGGTCGCCGTCTTTGTAGACGTCGTCGCCTTGAATCGGCGCGGTGTAGATCGCCGAAGTCTCGCCGGCTTTGACGATAACGGTGCCGCCGTTGCTGAGTTTGACGGTCAGGTCATCCTTCAACGCCTGGTTGAGGGTGATGGTGAAGGTTGGGCTCGCATTTTCCAGCACAGGACCATTGCCAGCAATGCTGACGGTCACGGTATCGGTGGTGTCGTTGATCTGCACGACACCGGGTTCTTTGCTCAGCTGCAGGTCTTCGAAGACCTGATCCTTAACAGTCGCTTCGGTGATGGTGACGCTCAGCGGACCGCCGTCTTTGTAGACGTCATCGCCCTGGATTGGGGCGGTGTAGATCGCCGAAGTCTCACCAGCTTTGACGGTGACGATGCCGCCGTTGCTGAGTTTGACGGTCAAATCATCCTTCAACGCCTGGTTGAGGGTGATGGTGAAAGTCGGGTTGGCGTTTTCCAGCACAGGACCATTGCCAGCAATGCTGACCGTCACGGTGTCGGTGGTGTCGTTGATCTGCACGACGCCTGGTTCTTTGCTCAGCTGCAGGTCTTCGAAGACCTGGTCCTTCACCGTGGCGCTGTCGATGGTGACGCTCAGAGGGTCGCCGTCTTTGTAGACGTCGTCGCCTTGAATCGGCGCGGTGTAGATCGCCGAAGTCTCGCCGGCTTTGACGATAACGGTGCCGCCGTTGCTGAGTTTGACGGTCAGGTCATCCTTCAACGCCTGGTTGAGGGTGATGGTGAAGGTTGGGCTCGCATTTTCCAGCACAGGACCATTGCCAGCAATGCTGACGGTCACGGTATCGGTGGTGTCGTTGATCTGCACGACACCGGGTTCTTTGCTCAGCTGCAGGTCTTCGAAGACCTGATCCTTAACAGTCGCTTCGGTGATGGTGACGCTCAGCGGACCGCCGTCTTTGTAGACGTCATCGCCCTGGATTGGGGCGGTGTAGATCGCCGAAGTCTCACCAGCTTTGACGGTGACGATGCCGCCGTTGCTGAGTTTGACGGTCAAATCATCCTTCAACGCCTGGTTGAGGGTGATGGTGAAAGTCGGGTTGGCGTTTTCCAGCACAGGACCATTGCCAGCAATGCTGACCGTCACGGTGTCGGTGGTGTCGTTGATCTGCACGACGCCTGGTTCTTTGCTCAGCTGCAGGTCTTCGAAGACCTGATCCTTAACCGTCGCTTCGGTGATGGTCACGCTTAGTGGACCACCGTCTTTGTAGACGTCATCACCCTGGACTGGAGCGGTGTAGATCGCCGAGGTTTCGCCGGCTTTAACCGTTACGGTGCCGCCGTTGCTGAGTTTGACAGTCAGGTCATCCTTCAACGCTTGGTTGAGGGTGATGGTGAAGGTTGGGTTGGCGTTTTCCAGCACAGGACCATTGCCAGCAATGCTGACGGTGACCGTGTCCACGGTGTCGTTGATCTGCACGACGCCTGGTTCTTTGCTCAGTTGCAGGTCTTCGAAGACCTGATCCTTCACCGTGGCTTCGGTGATGGTAACGCTCAGCGGGCCGCCGTCTTTGTAGACGTCATCACCCTGGACTGGGGCGGTGTAGATTGCACTGGTCTCACCGGCTTTAACGGTAACCGTGCCACCGTTGCTGAGTTTGACGGTCAGATCATCCTTCAACGCCTGGTTGAGGGTGATGGTGAAGGTTGGGTTGGCGTTTTCCAGCACTGGACCGTTGCCAACGATGCTGACGGTGACGGTGTCCACGGTGTCGTTGATCTGCACGACGCCCGGCTCTTTGCTCAGTTGCAGGTCTTCGAAGACCTGATCCTTCACCGTGGCTTCGGTGATGGTGACGCTCAGAGGACCGCCGTCTTTGTAGACGTCATCACCCTGGACTGGGGCGGTGTAAATCGCACTGGTCTCACCGGCTTTAACGGTGACGGTGCCGCCGTTGCTCAGTTTGACAGTCAGGTCATCCTTCAACGCTTGGTTGAGGGTAATGGTGAAGGTCGGATTGGCGTTCTCGAATACGTCGCCGTTGCCTTTGATGCTGACGGTCACGGTATCGGTGGTGTCGTTGATCTGCACGACGCCTGGTTCTTTGCTCAGCTGCAGGTCTTCGAAGACCTGATCCTTAACAGTCGCTTCGGTGATGGTGACGCTCAGCGGACCACCGTCTTTGTAGACGTCATCACCCAGGATTGGGGCGGTGTAAATCGCACTGGTCTCACCGGCTTTAACGGTGACGGTGCCGCCGTTGCTCAGTTTGACAGTCAGGTCATCCTTCAACGCTTGGTTGAGGGTAATGGTGAAAGTCGGGTTGGCGTTTTCCAGCACAGGACCATTGCCAGCAATGCTGACAGTGACGGTGTCCACGGTGTCGTTGATCTGCACGACGCCTGGTTCTTTGCTCAGCTGCAGGTCTTCGAAGACCTGATCCTTCACCGTCGCTTCGGTGATGGTGACGCTCAGCGGACCGCCGTCTTTGTAGACGTCGTCGCCCTGGATTGGCGCGGTGTAGATCGCCGAGGTCTCGCCGGCTTTAACCGTTACGGTGCCGCCGTTGCTGAGCTTGACGGTCAGATCATCCTTCAACGCCTGGTTGAGGGTGATGGTGAAAGTCGGATTGGCGTTTTCCAGCACAGGGCCGTTGCCGACGATGCTGACGGTCACGGTATCGGTGGTGTCGTTGATCTGCACCACGCCCGGCTCTTTGCTCAGTTGCAGGTCTTCGAAGACCTGATCCTTCACCGTGGCTTCGGTGATGGTCACGCTCAGCGGACCACCGTCTTTGTAGACGTCATCGCCCTGGACTGGGGCGGTGTAGATCGCACTGGTCTCACCAGCTTTAACGGTGACCGTGCCGCCGTTGCTGAGCTTGACGGTCAGATCATCTTTCAACGCCTGGTTGAGGGTGATGGTGAAGGTTGGGTTGGCGTTTTCGAATACGTCGCCGTTGCCTTTGATGCTGACGGTGACGGTATCGGTGGTGTCGTTGATCTGCACGACGCCTGGTTCTTTGCTCAGTTGCAGGTCTTCGAAGATCTGATCCTTCACCGTGGCTTCGGTGATGGTGACGCTCAGAGGACCGCCGTCTTTGTAGACGTCGTCGCCTTGAGTCGGTGCGGTGTAGATCGCCGAAGTCTCACCCGCTTTAACGGTAACCGTACCGCCGTTGCTCAGTTTGACAGTCAGGTCATCCTTCAACGCTTGGTTGAGGGTGATGGTGAAGGTTGGGCTCGCGTTCTCAAATACGTCGCCGTTGCCTTTGATGCTGACGGTGACGGTATCGGTGGTGTCGTTGATCTGCACGACGCCTGGTTCTTTGCTCAGCTGCAGGTCTTCGAAGACCTGATCCTTCACCGTCGCTTCGGTGATGGTGACGCTCAGCGGACCGCCGTCTTTGTAGACGTCATCACCCTGGATTGGGGCCGTGTAGATCGCACTGGTCTCACCGGCTTTGACGGTGACGGTGCCGCCGTTGCTCAGCTTAACGGTCAGGTCATCCTTCAACGCCTGGTTGAGGGTGATGGTGAAGGTCGGATTGGCATTCTCCAATACCGGACCATTACCGGCGATGCTCACCGTGACGGTGTCCAGCGAATCACTGATGGTGGTGACGGCTGGGGTAGTGCTCGGCATCAGGTTTTCAAAGTTGCCGCCGGTGGTGCCGGTAATGGTGGTGCTGACGGTGCTGCCATTGACGTACACGTCGTTGGCCGGGGTATCGACCACCACGGTGCCAGTGGTCTTGCCCGCTTCAATCACAATGACCGAGCCATTGCTCAAGGTCACGGTCATCGCGGTGCCGGCCGGATTGGTCAGAGTCGCGGTGTAGGTGATCGATCCGCCTTCGGTGATGCCGCTGGTAGCGGTCAAGGTCAGACCGGTCGCATCCAGCGAGTCACTGATAGTAGTGACGGCCGGAGTAGTGCTTGGCACCAGATTTTCGAAGTTGCCACCGGTGGTGCCGGTGATGGTGGTGCTAACGGTGGAACCATTGACGTACACGTCGTTGGCCGGGGTATCGACCACCACGGTGCCAGTAGTCTTGCCCGCTTCAATCACAATGACCGAGCCATTGCTCAAGGTCACGGTCATCGCGGTGCCGGCCGGATTGGTCAGAGTCGCGGTGTAGGTGATCGATCCGCCTTCGGTGATGCCGCTGGTAGCGGTCAAGGTCAGACCGGTCGCATCCAGCGAGTCACTGATAGTAGTGACGGCCGGAGTAGTGCTTGGCACCAGATTTTCGAAGTTGCCACCGGTGGTGCCGGTGATGGTGGTGCTAACGGTGGAACCATTGACGTAAACGTCGTTGGCCGGGGTATCGACCACCACGGTGCCAGTAGTCTTGCCCGCTTCAATCACAATGACCGAGCCATTGCTCAAGGTCACGGTCATTGCGGAGCCAGCTGGATTGGTCAGGGTCGCGGTGTAGGTGATCTGGCCGCCTTCGGTAATCGCACCGGTAGCGGTCAAAGTCAGGCCGGTCGCGTCCAGCGAGTCGCTGATAGTAGTGACAGCAGGAGTAGTGCTCGGCACCAGGTTTTCAAAGTTGCCGCCGGTAGTGCCGGTAATGGTGGTGCTAACGGTGGAACCGTTGACATACACATCATTGGCCGGGGTATCGACCACCACGGTGCCGGTAGTCTTGCCCGCCTCAATCACAATGACCGAGCCATTGCTCAAGGTCACCGTCATCGCCGTGCCGGCCGGATTGGTCAGGGTCGCGGTATAGGTGATCGATCCGCCTTCGGTGATGCCGCTGGTAGCGGTCAAGGTCAGGCCGGTCGCATCCAGCGAATCACTGATAGTAGTGACAGCCGGCTCGGTGCTCGGCACCAGGTTTTCGAAGTTGCCGCCGGTGGTGCCGGTAATGGTGGTGCTAACGGTGGAACCATTGACGTACACGTCGTTGGCCGGGGTGTCGACGACCACGGTGCCAGTGGTCTTGCCTGCTTCAATCACAATGACCGAGCCATTGCTCAAGGTCACGGTCATCGCGGTGCCGGCCGGATTGGTCAGAGTCGCGGTGTAGGTGATCGATCCGCCTTCGGTGATGCCGCTGGTAGCGGTCAAGGTCAGACCGGTCGCATCCAGCGAGTCACTGATAGTAGTGACGGCCGGAGTAGTGCTTGGCACCAGGTTTTCAAAGTTGCCGCCGGTGGTGCCGGTAATGGTGGTGCTAACGGTGGAACCATTGACGTAAACGTCGTTGGCCGGGGTATCGACCACCACGCTGCCAGTAGTCTTGCCCGCTTCAATCACAATGACCGAGCCATTGCTCAAGGTCACGGTCATCGCGGTGCCAGCCGGGTTGGTCAGGGTCGCGGTGTAAGTGATCTGGCCGCCTTCGGTAATCGCACCGGTAGCGGTCAAGGTCAGACCGGTCGCATCCAGCGAATCACTGATAGTAGTGACGGCCGGAGTAGTGCTTGGCACCAGGTTTTCAAAGTTGCCGCCGGTGGTGCCGGTGATGGTGGTGCTAACGGTGGAACCATTGACGTACACGTCGTTGGCCGGGGTGTCGACGACCACGGTGCCAGTGGTCTTGCCCGCTTCAATCACAATGACCGAGCCATTGCTCAAGGTCACCGTCATCGCCGTGCCAGCCGGATTGGTCAGGGTCGCGGTATAGGTGATCTGCCCGCCTTCGGTAATCGCCCCCGTAGCGGTCAAAGTCAGGCCGGTCGAATCAGGCGAATCAGTGATAGTAGTAACAGCCGGCGTCGTGCTCGGCACCAGATTCTCGAAGTTGCCGCCAGTTGCACCAGTAATGGTGGTACTGACAGTGCTGCCATTGTTGTAGACATCATTGGCGGGGGTATCGACCACAACGGTGCCAGTAGTCTTGCCCGCCTCAATCACAATGACCGAGCCATTGCTCAAGGTCACGCTAACCGGCGTCTGCGCCGGATTGGTCAGTGTGGCGGTGTAGGTGATCTGGCCGCCTTCGGTGATCGTCGGCTGCGCGGTCAGGGTGACGGTGGTGGTGTCGATGGTGTCCGTGATCTGGGTCACGGCCGGGGTCGGGTCGACGGTCAGGACCTGGTTGCCGCCGCCCGTGGTGCCGGTGACGGTCACGGTGATTTGCGACGGGTCGACGTAGACACTGTCATTGGGCGCCAATGGCACGTTGACGCTGCCGCTGACCTGGCCGGCCGGGATGACGATGGTCGAGCCGTTGGACAGAGTGATGGTCAGGTCGGTCAGTGGCGCACGGCTGACGTTGGCGGTGTAGACCAGGACGCCACCGGCTTCGGTGATGGTCGGCGTGGCGCTCAGGGTAAGGACCGAGCCCGGCACGACGGTGGTGTCATTGCCAGTGTTGTTGGTCTGTGGACCTTGGGTTTCTTCCACGGCGGTGAAGGCCGAGTCGATGCCTGCAGTCGGGAAGCCAATGGTGGGATCAACCCGCCCGGCGGTGGCCTCGAGCATCACAAAGCTGTGGCCGCCACCGGCGTCGCCGCCGCTGCCTGAAGCGGACTGGCCCGCCGCCGTGGCTTCGAGTTCGGTGGTCGGGTCGGCGCCGGCGACGATGGCTTGTTGCAGTTCTTCTACCGACGGCGCGGCCTGCGCAGTGGCTTGTGCCAGGTCAGTGCTGGAGTCCGGGGCGCTGGCGCTCCATTGCGTGTCACGGCCCAGATCGAGCAGGCGACCGTCCGCCAACTCCAGGGTGACGGCCCCCGCCAGGCCAGTGTCCAACTGGTCGCCTGTGAACAGTCGATCGCCTTCAATCAAAACGCGTCGAGTGCCCTCTGGGGACACCGCGAAAACTTGACCAACAATGCTTTTGACGATGGCAACAACACTGCTCATTGAAGACTCTCCGATGTTCCGTTCAGTAGGCTTCCATTGATCTGAAGGGTCTCTTGCCCGTTCAGCCTGGACGTACTTGCAAAATAATAGACGTACAAATGACGCTCTTTTTAGTCAATAATTTGGCTATAACTTTTCGCACTTAACTCAATGCCAAACTATTGACCTTATTCAATGCATCCTAAACAATCGCCCAAGTAATGTCACATTGATATTTACGCGGCGACCTGACCTACAGCATGTATTTCAGTTAATAGTTTTGAGCCTCACGACATACGGTCATTCCGGTTGCCATTTTCCGCCGCAGCCCGCTTTTTTGCTGTGATTCGAGACATGAAGTCCTGGGAAATTCTTTTATGCTTTCGCACTTGTTCAAAGCTTTGCCTTTCACGCTCGCCGCTACTTTCGTACAAGCCCAAACCCTTCCCCAAGCGATGCAACAGGCGCTGGATGTCCATCCGGAAATCCAGGCAGGTGTAAACAGCCGTTTGGCCGCGGATTATCAATTAAGAGCTGCTGAAGGGGGATACCTGCCGAAGGTCGATCTGCTCGGCGGTTATGGTCGGGAAGGCACCGACAGCCCTTCCACTCGTTCGGGTACCGGACGTAACGATTGGGAAACCCTGAACCGCGGCGAGTCGAGTTTGCGACTGCAGCAAATGGTTTTTGACGGGTTTGCGACGTCGAGCGAAGTTGGGCGTCAACAAGCCACCGTCAATTCCCGTGCTTATTCGTTGTTGGGCACCTCCGAGCGCACCGCGCTGACCGTTGCCCAGGTCTACCTCGACGTGCTGAGCCGTCGCGAGTTCGTGCAGTTGGCTGAAGACAATCTGCGCAACCACGAGCGGATCTTCGATCAGATCCGCCTGCGCACCGAGCGTGGCGTCGGCCGTACCGCCGACCGCGACCAGGCCGAAGCCCGTCTGGCCCAGGCGCGCAACAACCTGATCACCGAGCAGACCAACCTCGCGGACGCCCAGACCAACTTCCTCAGCGCCGTGGGCCAGATGCCCGATCAACTCGAGCGTCCTGCGCCGTTCCTGGCCATGCTGCCGGCCGACCTGAACGAAGCGCGCCAGCAGATGCTGGACAACAGCCCAATCCTGCGCTCGGCGGAATCGGACATCGTCGCGGCGGAAAAGCAGTACGACACTGCCAAGTCGACCTTCTACCCGCGCTTCGACGCCGAGTTGGGGCGTTCTGCCGACAACGACATCGATGGCTCGGACGGTCACAGCAATGAATGGCAGGCCATGCTGCGCATGCGCTTCAACCTGTATGCCGGCGGCAGCAACAAGGCTGACCTGGAATCCAAGGCCTACCTGTCCAACCAGGCACTGGACGTGCGCAACAACGCCCTGCGCGTACTCAATGAAGAACTGGGCCTGGCCTGGAACGCCCTGAACAACGCCAACGCCCAGGTGCCGATCGCGCAGAAGTACGTCGACTACAGCACCAGCGTGCGCAGCGCCTACCAGCAGCAGTTCAGCCTTGGCGAGCGAACCCTGCTCGACTTGCTCGACAGTGAAAACGAATTGTTCAACGCTTCCCGCCGTTTGGTGGAAATCAAGAACATTCAGTTATTTACTCAGTATCGAATCAAGGCGACCATGGGCGAGTTGCTCAAGAGCCAGGGAGTGGTCGCACCGATGGCCTCCGTCGTACAGAACGACGTGAAGCCAAAAGTTCAGCTTCCTGGCATGAATTGAGCTTTAGTTAATGTTCAATTGATAGCCGAGAGTATTGAGCGTGGAATCAGAAGCCAGTCGAGTTCATCTCAGTCATGATCCACGCGCCTCGCACGACGATCCGTTACTCGACGGATTGTTGGCGTTGTGCATGCTGCACCAGAAACCTGCCAGCGCGGCGATGCTGACCACCGGTCTGCCACTGCCCAAGCAGCGCCTGAGCGTCGAGCTGCTGCCACGCGCCGCCGCGCGTGCCGGCCTGCAAGGGCGGGTGCTGCAACGCAAGCTGGATAAAATTCCGACGATCGCCATGCCGGCGCTGTTGCTGCTCAAGGACGACCGCAGTGCGGTCCTGCTGGGCTGGCACGGCGAGGATCAGGCACGTCTGCTGCTCAGCGAAAGCGATGGCGGCGAAGTCCTGGTCAGCCGTGAGCTGCTGGCAGACGATTACATCGGCCAGGCATTCTTCGCCCAGCCCCAGCATAAATTCGACGTCAACCACGGCACCCTGATCCCGCGCGCGCGCTCGTGGTTCCGCGACACCCTCAAGCGCTCGCGCTGGCTCTACGCTGACGCGATCGCCGCCAGTTTCCTGATCAACATCATCGCCATGGCCGCGCCCCTGTTCGTGATGAACGTCTACGACCGTGTGGTGCCGAACCAGGCCGAAGCGACCCTCTGGGTACTGGTGGTCGGGATTACCGGCGCCTATATGTTCGACCTGATCCTCAAGAGTCTGCGCAGCTTGTGCCTGGACCTGGCGGGCAAGAAAACCGACCTGATCATCTCCGCGACCCTGTTCGAGCGGATCGTCGGCATGTCGATGAAATACCGTCCTGCCCGGGTCGGCAGCTTTGCGCAGAACATCCATGAGTTCCAGAGCCTGCGCGACTTCCTTGCCTCGCTGACACTCACCAGCCTGATCGACCTGCCGTTCACCTTGCTGATTTTCCTGGTGATCGCCCTGTTGGGTGGGCACCTGGTGTGGATCCCGGTGCTGGCATTCCCGATCGCGCTGCTGATTGGCTACATGCTGCAAAAGCCATTGCACGCAACCATGGAACGCACCATGGCGCTCGGCGCCGAGCGGCAGTCGAGCCTGATCGAAACCCTCTCCGGCCTCGACGCAGTCAAGGTCAACAACGCCGAGAGCGAGCGTCAGTACCAGTGGGAGCAGACTATCGGCACCCTCAGCCGCCTCGAACTGCGGGTGAAAATGCTCTCCGGGCTGTCGATCAACATCACCTTGCTGATCCAGCAACTGGCCGGGGTGATCATGATCGCCTTCGGCGTGTATCAGATCATCGCCGGTAACCTGAGCATGGGCGGGCTGATCGCCTGCTACATGCTCAGCGGCCGCGCACTCAGCCCGCTGGCCTCGCTGTCCGGCCTGCTGACGCGCTATCAACAGGCCAGGGTCACCATGGGCTCGGTCGACCACATGATGGAGCTGCCGCAGGAGCGCAACTTTGACGAGCGCCCGCTGAGCCGCCAGGTGGTGCAAGGCGCCATCGAGTGCCGGCAGCTGAACTTCACCTACCCGGGCCAGCAGAACCCGGCGTTGAAAAACATCAACCTGGTGATCAAGCCGGGCGAGAAGATCGGCATCATCGGCCGCAGCGGCTCGGGCAAGAGCTCCCTGGCCAAGCTGCTGGTCGGCCTCTACCAGCCGGACGACGGCGCCTTGTTGGTCGACGGCGTGGACATTCGTCAGATCGACGTCAGCGAACTGCGCCACAACATCGGCTACGTGCCGCAGGACATCCAGCTATTGGCCGGTACCCTGCGCGACAACCTGGTGTCCGGTGCGCGCTACATGGAAGACGAACTGGTGCTGCAGGCCGCCGAACTGGCCGGTGTGCACGAATTTGCCCGCCTGCACCCGCAGGGTTATGAACTGCAAGTCGGCGAGCGCGGACAAAACCTTTCCGGCGGTCAGCGCCAGAACGTCGCCCTGGCCCGAGCGCTGCTGCTCAATCCGCCGATCCTGCTGCTCGATGAACCGACCAGCGCAATGGATAACACCGGTGAAGAACGCTTGAAACAACGCCTGCAGTCGGTGATCGAGAGCAAGACCGTGCTGCTGGTCACGCACCGGGCCTCGCTGTTGTCGCTGGTCGACCGGTTGCTGGTGATCGACCGCGGACAGATTCTCGCCGATGGCCCGAAAGCCGTGGTGATGGAAGCATTGAAGAAGGGGCAGATCAGTGTTGCTTAAGTCCGGTGTGCGCGACTCGATCCGCAGTTACTTCAAAGGCTCCGAATCCCTCGACGGGCAGCCATTGCCCGAGGTCAAGAAAGCGCTGATCGAAGACGCCCCGCGGGTGGTTCGATTGACCATCTGGGGCATCATCGCCTTCTTCCTGTTCATGCTGCTGTGGGCCAACTTCGCGGTGATCGACGAAGTGACCCGCGGCGATGGCAAGGCCATTCCATCCTCCAAGCTGCAGAAAATCCAGAACCTGGAAGGCGGTATCGTCTCCGAGCTGTTCGTCCGCGAAGGGCAGATTGTCGAGGCCGGTGCGCCGCTGATTCGCCTGGATGACACGCGGTTTGTCTCCAACGCTGGCGAAACCGAGGCCGATCGCCTGTCGATGTTGCTGCGGGTGGAGCGCTTGAGTGCCGAGGTCGATGATCGCCCGCTGGCCTTCGCCGCCGACGTTGTGAAGGCCGTGCCGTTGCAGGCCGCCAACGAAGAATCCCTGTACATCAGCCGTCGCCAGCAACTGCACGATGAAATCGGCGGCTTGCAGGAGCAGTTGATCCAGCGTCAGCAGGAGCTGCGCGAGTTCATCTCCAAGCAGGCGCAATACCGCCAGGCCCTGGGTTTGCAGCGCCAGGAAATCAACATGTCCGAGCCGCTGGTGGCCCAGGGCGCGGTATCGCCGGTGGAAGTGCTGCGCCTCAAGCGCGCCGAAGTCGAGACCCGTGGCCAACTGGACGCGACCACCCTGGCCATCCCGCGTGCCGAGTCGGCGATCAAGGAAGTGCAGCGCAAGGTCGACGAAACCCGTGGCAAGTTCCGCAGTGAAGCGCTGACCCAGCTCAACGAGGCGCGCACTGAACTGAACAAGGCGCAGGCCACCGGCAAGGCCCTGGAGGACCGGGTCAGCCGGACGCTGGTGACCTCGCCTGTGCGCGGCATCGTCAAGCAGTTGCTGGTCAACACCATCGGCGGGGTGATCCAGCCCGGCAGCGACATGGTGGAAATCGTGCCGCTGGACGACACCCTGCTGGTCGAGGCGAAGATCCGTCCGCAGGACATCGCCTTCCTGCACCCCGGCCAGGAAGCCGTGGTCAAGTTCACCGCCTATGACTACACCATCTATGGCGGCCTCAAGGCCAAGCTGGAAAAAATCGGTGCCGACACCATCACCGACGAAGACAAGAAAACCACCTACTACATGATCACCCTGCGCACCGAACGCAGCCATCTGGGCACCGATGAAAAGCCGCTGCTGATCATCCCCGGCATGGTCGCCTCGGTGGACATCATCACCGGCAAGAAAACCATCCTCAGCTATCTGCTCAAGCCGATCATCAAGGCTAGGGCGGAGGCGTTGCATGAGCGGTGAGGGCGCTGCTGCAAGCCGCAAGCTTGGAGCTTTGCAGATGAGAATGGTTGTCCTTTAGCGCCGAGGTGCGCGACAATCGTCGCCATTGTTTCGGCGCCTCAAAAGGATTTCCATGCGTCTTCTCCTCCTCGGTGCAGCCCTGCTGTGCTCGCTGAATGTCTCGGCGGCGTTCCCGCCCACGGCTGACACGGCCTACCTGCCAAAGCCGGCTTATCCGGCGGCGATGGGCAGGGTGTCGGGCAATGTGCGGGTCAGCCTGAATATCCATAACGACGGTTCGGTCACTGACGTGAAAGTCTTGAGTGCCACCCATGAGGCCTTCGGCCTGGCAGCGACGGCGGCGGTCGAGCAATGGCGGTTCCAGCCGTGGAAGGTCGACAAGGACGCCCCGGCGGTGGTCGATGCGCAGAACACGCTGATCTTTGAACCGGGGCTCAGCACCGAGTCGCCGAACAATCCGTATAACGCCATTCACAGCATGCTGTTCCAGACCTGCGAGATGCTCAATGCTGAGCTGGCGATGCACCGCAGCCGCTATCCCGGCCAGCCCCTGAGCAGCGCTCCGACATTCTCCCGGACCACCGCCGCGCTGTTGTACCCGGTGTTTGCCAATTCGCGCAATGCCGAGGAGGGCACGACCCTCAGTCTTGAATTACTGAGTGCCTTGCCCCAGGTGGTGCAGCGTTGTCATGACCATCCCAAAGCGCTGTACGGAACCTTGCTGCCGAAAAATGTGCAAAAGGCATTCGACATTTCCGGCTAGCCAACACGGCCAGAATTGCGCTTGAATCATTTTCCATCTGCCATGAGTGCTTGCCATGCAACTCCCGGACATGAACCTGTTGGTCGCCCTCGATGCGCTGCTCGATGAAGGCAGCGTGGTCGGTGCCGCGCGGCGGATGAACCTGAGCCCGGCGGCCATGAGCCGGACCTTGACCCGGGTGCGTGAAGCTTTAGGCGATCCGATCCTGGTGCGTGCCGGGCGCGGCCTGGTGCCGACGCCCAAGGCCCTGGAATTGCGCGCCCAGGTGCGCGACCTGGTGGAGCAGGCGGCGCTGCTGTTTCGATCCGCTGATGACGTCGACCTGAGCACCTTGCGTCGGCGCTTCAGCGTGCGTGCCAACGACTTTTTCGTCGGCGTCTATGGCGGTCATCTGATCGATACCCTGGACCGTCAGGCGCCTCATTGCGAACTGCGCTTCGTGCCGGAAGGCGATGGCGACGACGAAGCGCTGCGCGAAGGGCGCATCGACCTGATGATCAGCAACACGGTCCCGCGTACGCCGGAAGTGAAGGTACAGAACCTGTTCACCACGCACATGGTCGGCCTGGTGCGCGAAGGGCATCCCTTGCTGGAAGGCGAAATTACCGCCGAGCGCTACGCCCGTTTTTCCCATATCAGCATGTCCCGCCGCGGCATCGCTCGCGGGCCGATCGACACCGCGCTGCAAGCCTTGGGCCTGGAGCGGCGGGTGGCATTGATTGCCCCGAGCTTCCACGCGGCGATGTTTGTCCTGCCCGATTCCGACCTGATTCTGCCGGTGCCCAAGGAGGCCTTGCGCAGCGTCGCGCGCCTGGGGCTGCGCTTGCGCTCGTTTACCTTGCCGATCCCGTTGCCGACGATGATGCTGACCCAAGCCTGGCACCCGCGTTACGACAAGGACCCGGCCCATCGCTGGTTGCGCGAAACGATCAAAAGCAGCTGTGATGCGACCTGGCTGGCGACGCAGCCGGAGTGACCCGCGATACGTGCGCCTGACGCACTTATAAGCTGTCGATAAGTCAGTTTTCGTCAGTTGTCGTACTTCTTAAACTGCTCCGGTATTTCTGTAATCCGGAGCGGTTCTTCCCATGACTTCCCTCGCTGTTCCCGCCACGCTCGATGCGGCCAGCGCACCCAAGGTGGCGGCACCGCCGAGTTTCGGCCCACGGATCATCCTCGGCCTGGTGGGCGTGCTGCTGGCGGTACTGGTGTCGGGCCTGAACGAGATGGTGACCAAGGTCGCCCTGGCCGACATTCGCGGCGGCATGGCCATTGGCTACGACGAAGGCACCTGGCTGGTCGCCAGCTACGCTGCAACCTCGGTGGCGGCCATGGCGTTCGCACCCTGGTGTGCGGTGACCTTCTCCCTGCGCCGCTTCACGTTGTGCGCGATCGGCCTGTTCACCCTGCTGGGCCTGTTGATCCCGTTCGCCCCGACCTACGAAAGCCTGCTGCTGTTGCGCACGGTGCAGGGCCTGGCCGGCGGCGCCCTGCCGCCGATGCTGATGACCGTCGCCCTGCGTTTTCTGCCGGCCAACGTCAAACTCTACGGCCTGGCCGGCTACGCCTTGACCGCCACTTTCGGTCCGGGCCTGGGCACGCCGTTGGCCGGGCTGTGGACCGAGTACGTCAGCTGGCATTGGACCTTCTGGCAGATCATCGTGCCGAGCCTGCTGGCCATGGCCGCAGTGGCCTACGGCTTGCCCCAGGATCCGCTGCGCCTGGAGCGCCTCAAGCACTTCAACTGGCGCGGCCTGCTGTTGGGTTTTCCGGCGATCTGCATGCTGGTGATCGGCATTCTCCAGGGCAATCGCCTGGACTGGTTCGAGTCGAGCCTGATCTGTTGGCTGCTGGGCGGTGGCCTGCTGTTGCTGGTGTTGTTCCTGTGCAACGAATGGTCGCAGCCGGTGCCGTTCTTCAAGTTGCAGATGCTCGGTATCCGCAACCTCAGTTTTGCCTTGATGACCCTGGCCGGGGTGCTGGTGGTGTTGCTGGCGGTGATCATCATTCCTTCGAGCTACCTGGCGCAGGTGCAGGGTTATCGGCCGATCCAGACCGCACCGATCATGCTGCTGATGGCCGCCCCGCAGCTCATCGCGCTGCCGTTGGTCGCGGCCCTGTGCAACCTGCGTTGGGTCGATTGCCGCTGGGTGCTGGGGATCGGCCTGAGCATGTTGGCGCTGTCGTGCATCGGCGGCTCGCACCTGACCTCGGTGTGGATTCGCGACGACTTCTACGTGCTGCAACTGCTGCAGATTTTCGGCCAGCCGATGTCGGTGCTGCCGTTGCTGATGCTCTCCACCGGCAGCATCAGCCCGCTGGAGGGGCCGTTCGCCTCGGCCTGGTTCAACACGGTCAAGGGCCTGGCGGCGGTGATTGCCACCGGCGTGCTGGAAGCGCTGACCACGGCGCGCCTGCATTTCCACTCGTCGATGCTGGTCGACAGTCTGGGCAATTCGCCGCTGGTCGAAGGCGACAGCGCCGCGCTTGCCCGGCGCCTGCACCAGCAAGCCGTGGTCCTGACCTCTTCCGATTTGTACCTGTGCATGGCCGGGGTCGCGCTGGCGCTGATCCTGCTGATTTTCTGGCTGCCGACGCGGATCTACCCACCGCGCGCGCCGACCTGACTTATACAGAAGGTTTTCTATGACGATTTCATCCAGGCAAAAACTCACCGGCGCCGCGGCCGCGGTACTGGCCGTCGGCGTATTGGTTTACCTGCTGGCGCCCGGCGTCTTTGGCCGCACGCCCCAGCAAAGCACCAATGATGCATTTGTCAGTGCCGACTTCACCCTGGTGGCGCCGCGCGTGGCCGGGTTTATCAAGGAGGTGCTGGTGGAGGATAACCAGCAGGTCAAGGCCGGGCAGTTGCTCGCGCTGATCGACGACCGCGACCTGCGCGCCGCCGCCGAGGCGGCCGACGCCGACACGCTGGTGGCCGCGGCGCAATTGCAGAACGCTCGGGCGACCCTTGAGCGCCAGGCTTCGGTGATCGCCCAGGCACAAGCGACAGTGGTGGCTGCCAAGGCGGAAATGGCCTTCGCCGATCACGAGTTGAACCGCTACAACCACCTGGCGGGCGTCGGTGCTGGCACGGTACAGAATGCCCAGCAAGCACGCACCCGCATCGACCAGGCCGCCGCGCGGCTGGCCAATGCCACGGCAGTGCTCGCGGCGGAACGCAAGCAGGTGGAAATCCTCAGCGCCCAGCGCGACGCCGCTGAAGGCGGGCTCAAGCGCGCCCACGCCGCGCTGGAAATGGCCAGCTACGAGCTGTCTTACACCCGTATCGTCGCGCCGGTGGATGGCATGGTCGGCGAGCGTGCGGTGCGGGTCGGCGCCTACGTCACGCCGGGCAGCAAGATCCTCGCCGTGGTGCCGTTGGCGCAGGCCTATGTGATCGGCAACTTCCAGGAAACCCAGCTGACTGACGTGCAGCCGGGGCAGGGGGTCGTGGTGCGTGTCGACAGCCTGGGCGGTGAGGCGCTGACCGGGCGGGTCGAGAGCATCGCGCCGGCCACCGGGGTGACCTTCGCGGCGGTGAAACCGGATAACGCTACCGGCAACTTCACCAAGGTCGTGCAACGCATTCCGGTGAAAATCATGCTCGACCCGGGCCAGCCGATGGCCCAGCGCCTGCGGGTGGGCATGTCGGTGGAAGCGAGCATTGATACCGTTGGTGTGAGGGAGAATGAGGTGGTTCAGCGATGAAGATGTTCGTTGAACGGGCCGCCGCCTTCGCGAGCAGGCTCGCTCCCACAGGTGATCTCGGCAGTACACACAAACCCTGTTCAGACACAGGTCCAGTGTGGGAGCGAGCCTGCTCGCGATGGGGCCTGAAGCCGCGCCTCACACTGTGTGCCTTGCTCGTCTTGAGCGTGTCAGCCTGCACCGTCGGCCCGGACTTCCAGATACCCGAGGCGCAACAAGTCACTGAATGGTCTAAACCGCAGCACCCGGCGGCCAGCCAGGCCGTGGCGGCAGTCATGGAGGAACGCTGGTGGGAGGTATTCCAGGACGCGCAACTGTCTGCCCTCAGCCGCCGCGCCCTGACCGACAACCTCGACCTGCAACTGGCCAGCGCCCGCCTGCAACAGAGCCGTGCCGTGCGCCAGGTGATCACCGCCGAGCAATACCCCAACAGCGCCGCCACCGGCAGCTACGGGCGCAAGCGTAACAGCGGCGAGGGCTTGAGCGATCCGTCCGGGCGCAACGGCGATTCCGCCTTCAACCTGTGGGAGGCGGGCTTCTCGGCGTCGTGGGAACTGGATTTCTGGGGGCGGGTGCGGCGCCAGACCGAGGCCGCCGACGCCAGCCTCGAAGTCGCTGAAAACGATCGTCGCGGGGTGCTGCTCTCGGTGCTGGCGGAAACCGCCCAGGACTACATTCAACTGCGTGGCGTGCAGAGCACCCGCGCCGTCACCGAGCAGAACCTCGAGGTCGCCCGGCATAGCCTGAAGTTGTCGCAACTGCGCCTGGCGGACGGCGTGGCAACCGATCTGGACGTCGCCGAAGCGGCCGCCCAGGTGTCGGCCATCGAAGCGCGCTTGCCCGCACTGCAACAGCGACAGGCGCAACTGATCAATGCCTTGAGCCTGTTGATGGGCGAGCGTCCGCAGGCGTTGCAGGCCCAGTTGGCGGAGGACGGCCCGGTGCCGCAGACACCGCGCCAGGTGGCGATCGGTTTACCGTCGCAACTCGCCGAGCGGCGTCCGGACATCCGCCAGGCCGAAGCGCGCCTGCATGCCGCCACCGCCAACATTGGCGTGGCCAAGGGCGATTTCTACCCACGCATCACCCTGTCCGGCAGCCTCGGCTCCCAGGCCATGCAACTGAGTGATTTCGGCTCCTGGGGCTCGCGCCAATTCGCCATTGGCCCGCAGTTCAGTCTGCCGCTGTTCGATGGCGGACGCCTGCGCGGGATGCTGCAACTGCGTGAGGCGCAACAGCAGGAAGCGGCGCTGGCCTATCAGCAAACCGTGCTGCACGCCTGGCATGAAATCGACGACCAGTTGACCCGCTACAACGCCAGCCAACTGCGCCGCGACAGCCTGGCCGAAGCCGTGCGCCAGAACCAGATCGCCCTGCGCACCGCGCAACAGCAATATGTCGAAGGCGTGGTGGATTTCGTCAACGTCCTGACCGTGCAGGGCGAGTTGCTGGCGACCCAGGAGCAGTGGGTGGAAAGCGCCACCGGTGTGTCGCTGGCCATGGTCGATTTGTACAAGGCCCTGGGCGGCGGCTGGCAGTCGGTCTACCCGTTGGCCAGGGTCGCGGCCCGAGCACCGGACCCCGCTTGAGGGCAGTGCCGCGTGTCGGCGGCTGACGCTGCCGAGTCGTTAAAGGCATGCACAGCCGCCTGCCTTGCCCTACAGTTGCAGGGCGAACGAGGGCTTGGACGAGGTTAGGCATGGCGGTCCGACGCGTAATAGAGAGCGGTACTCAACTCGCCGATTTACCGGCCCTGCAATCCTTGCCGGCGACCCGCAGGGCCTGGGCGTGGCAAAGTCTGTACGGCTGGTTGGCGATCCTGACGCTGGCCATCGCCACACGTGTCTACGGCCTGACCGCCGCCGCGGTCTGGGGCGATGAGGGTTCCAGCCTGCTGATGAGCCAGTATTCGCTGTCCGGGATCTGGTTCCACGCCGCCCATGACGTCCATCCGCCGCTGTACTTCATGCTCCTGCATGGCTGGATCGAGCTGTTCGGCGACAGCCTGCTGTCGATCCGCAGCCTCAGTGCGCTTCCCGGCGTCCTGTGCGTGATACTCGGCGCCTGGCTGATGCGCGTGATCGCCACGCCGCGCGCAGCGCTACTGGCCGGGTTGCTGCTGGCGCTGTTGCCGACGGCGGTGCGCTACAGCCAGGAAGTGCGCATGTACTCGTTGTTGGGTGTGTGGCTGCTGGGCGCCACCCTGGCGTTGGCGTACTGGGTCAAGCAGCCCCGGCAGTCACGCTATCTGGTGTTCTACGCGCTGTTGATGAGTGCCGCGTTCTACACCCACTACTTCACGGCCTTGTGTGTGATCGTCCACTGGGCGTATCTGCTGGTGCTGCGCTGGCAATCGCCATTGGCGTCGCGGCCTATCCAGCGTCCTGGCTGGTGGTTGGCCAACGCGGCGATTGTCGTGCTGTTCATGCCCTGGCTGCCGAGCCTGATCGACCTGGTGCAGCATCTGGATCAGCTCAAGGCCAATGGCGATGTGGGTTGGGAGCTGCCGGTGACCTGGAGCTCCGTGCCCTCGATGATCTGGAGCTGGCTGATTCAGGATGACGGAGAGGGCCTGTCCAGGCCGGTGTTTGTCGCGATGCCGCTGATGTTGCTCGGCGTGACCCTGTTGACACTGAGGCGGGACCGCAGCGAGTTTCGCTGGAGCGTCCTGTTGGCCCTCTACACCTTTGTGCCGCTGGTGCTGGTGTACCTGGTGTCGTTGATTTCCCCGGTGTTCATCGAACGCTACCTGACCGCTTTTGCCCTGGGCTTGCCGCTGATTGTCGCGCTGGCGGTCGATCGGCTGCTGCAGCGCTCGCGGGCGTTGGCGCTGGCCGTGCTGGTGCTGTTCATCGGCACCGAACTGGTCGGCCTGGCAAACAACGCCACGGTGGATGTGAATGACCAGACCAGCGTGATGGTCGAGTTCGTCAATAAGCGTTATGTGGCCGGCGATCAGATCGTCATCAGCGACATGCTCTGGTACCTGAGTTACGTCTACTACAACCGCACCGCGGCCACGCCGCTGCTCTACACGCCACCGCAGGCCGATGGTCGCAGCAGCCGGCCGAACGCCTATGGTTTCGGCACCCTGATTGATGATGAACAACAGCGGACCTACCTCGATCACCTCGCGCAATTGCCTGCGCCGACCCGGCGGGTCTGGCTGATCAGCACCGCCGACCAGCCGGATGAGTTCGCACCCTTGCCGCACGGCTGGCAGCAGCTCAATGAAAGCGTGGCGGGCGGGACGCGGGCGCGGCTGTTTGTTTTGCCGTAGATGGCTCGGGCTTCAGTCCTTGGCCGATAAATCCGCCATGCCCTTGAGCAACTCGATCGGCAGCGGAAAGACGATAGTGGAGCTCTTGTCGCCGGCAATCGAGCTCAAGGTCTGCATGTAGCGCAGTTGCATCGCACCTGGCTGGCGCCCGAGCATTTCGGCGGCCTGCATGAGCTTTTCCGAGGCTTGCAGTTCGCCTTCGGCATGGATCACCTTGGCCCGCCGCTCGCGCTCGGCCTCGGCCTGTTTGGCGATGGCGCGGATCATCGATTCGTTGAGGTCGACGTGCTTGATCTCGACATTGGCGACCTTGATCCCCCAGGCATCGGTCTGAGCGTCGAGGGCTTGCTGGATATCCACATTCAGGCGCTCGCGCTCGGCGAGTAACTCGTCCAGCTCGTGCTTGCCGAGCACTGCACGCAAGGTGGTCTGGGCCAGTTGGCTGGTGGCGGCGAGAAAGTCCTCGACCTGGATGATCGCTTTCTGCGGATCGAGCACGCGAAAGTACAGCACGGCGTTGACCTTCACCGAGACGTTGTCGCGGGTAATCACATCCTGTGGCGGCACATCCAGCACGATGGTGCGCAAATCGACCCGGACCATTTGCTGGACCACCGGAATCAACAGGATCAACCCCGGCCCCTTGACCTGCCAGAAACGCCCGAGCTGGAACACCACGGCCCGTTCGTACTCGCGCAGGATGCGGAACGTCGAGCCCGCCAGTGCAATCAGCAGCACCAGCAGCGCGGCAAAACCCAATTGCAGGCCCATGATCATTCTCCCAGCGCCGGCGCGTCAGTGGCGGCCACTTCGAGCATCAGCCCCTTGCGTGCGATCACCTGTACCCGTTGCCCCGGTTGCAGCGGCGTGGTGCTGCGCACTTGCCAGCGTTCGCCCTGCAGGTGCACCCAGCCGTGATAGGCGCTGCCGGGCTGCAGGGCGAGCACCGGGGTGACGCTGCCGAACAGCTCGGTATCGCCAGTCACCGCGTGGCGCGGCCGGGTTCTAAAGGCATGGATCAGCAAGGCGATCAGCAACAGCGCGCTGACCACCGCCAGGCCGGTGATCAGCGGCGTGGGAATCTCTGCGTTGCTCAGCATCACCGCGCCAATCACGAACATCACAATCCCGGCCAGGCCGACCACGCCGTAATTGGGCAACAGGGCTTCGGCCACCAGGAACGCCACGCCGAACAGCATCAACCAGACGGCAAACGGATTGCCCGCCATCAGCGTCACCGCATCGGTGGCGAGCGCCGAGGTGCTCAAGCCCGATAACAGTGCAACCACACACCAGCCACGAATATTCACTTCGACCCTCCGGGAGAGTCATCCGTCTGCGAGCCGGAAGAAGGCTCTCTCTACAGTCTAGTAGAGCCTTGGGTTGAACGAATTTCGATCAGACGGGGTCGAGTCTTCCAGTGGGCGGATTTTCCGTCGTCGACCCTCACCCGGCCTAGACTTTGAAGTATTAACCAAGGGTTTAACCATCGTCCGTCAGCCTTCGCGGCGGACACCGAGGTGCATCATGCGTATGGCAAGAACCGTGCAGCGCAGCCTGGAAGACGCGCACTGCGAATTTGACCTGGTGGCCCACCCGCACTCGGCCACCAGCCTGGAAAGCGCCCGGGTCGCGGGGATCGCGGCCGAGCGTGTGGCGAAATCGGTGATCCTCGACGATCACCATGGTCACTACCTGATGGCCGTACTGCCAGCCAGCCGGCATCTGGACCTGAGCAAGGTGCGCGGCAGCGGCGAATGGCAAGTCACCCGCGAAAGCACCCTGGCGCACCTGTTCAACGATTGCGAACGAGGTGCCGTGCCCGCCCTGGGTGAGTCCTATGGCTTGAACATGGTCATCGATCCACTGCTGACCCGCCAGAAAGACATCTATGTTGAAGCCGGCAACCACAACAACCTGCTGCACATGAGCATGGATGAGTACCTGAAAATGGTGCCACACGCCCAGGTCTGCGAGTTGAGCCAATAACCTCGGGCGGCGCACTCAGCGCCGCCGCCTGTTTCCCCCTGCACAAGGAGTCCCCTCATGGAAAAACCAACCCACAGCCTGCCCAGCCTGTTCAAGCAACTCGGCCTGCCGGATGACGCCGAGAGCATCGACAAATTCATCGCGACTCATTCCCCGCTCAAACCGGAACTGCATCTGGCGGATGCGTTTTTCTGGACGCCAAGCCAGGCCCAGTTCCTGCGCGAGGAAATTCGTGAAGATGCTGATTGGGCTGAGGTGGTGGATCAGTTGAATGTGTTGTTGCGTAAGGGGCGGGGGGGCTAGCAGTAATTTGTTTCAAAACTTGACTGAAATTCCTCACCAATGTCATATTGATAGTTAGCAAACTAACAGTGTGCGAAGCCTCCCGTGCCCCAGACCCTCGACACCCTCCACATGAACATCAGCAGCGCCATGGTGGTCGCTTCGCGGCATTGGCGCAAAGTCTGCCAGACCACCCTGGTTAACTTCGGCATTTCCGAAGCCTGTGCCGTGCCGTTGCTGATGATCGGCCGGCTCGGCGAAGGGGTGCGGCAAGTGACGGTGGCGCAGGCGGCCGGGATGGAGAGCCCGTCGCTGGTGCGCCTGCTCGATCAGCTGTGCCAGGCCGGTTACGTCTGCCGCACTGAAGATCCCCACGACCGGCGCGCCAAGTGCCTGAGCCTGACCGACAGCGGTCGGGTGCTGGTGCAGGCGGTCGAGGTGGAACTGGTGCGCCTGCGCCGTGAGGTGCTGCAGGGTATCGATACCGCCGATCTGGAAGCGGCGTTGCGGGTCATCCGAGCATTTGAAAGCGCCGAGCAGCCAGCGGTGACCCAGTCTTGAGCGGATTTTTCAGCGGTCTGCCACCGGCCCGTGACTGGTTCTACGGCGTGCGCACGTTCGCCGCGTCGATGATCGCCCTGTACATCGCCATGCTCATGCAAATGCCCCGTCCCTATTGGGCGATGGCCACGGTCTACATCGTTTCCAGCCCATTCGTCGGGCCTACCAGTTCCAAGGCGCTGTACCGCGCCGTCGGCACCTTTGCCGGTGCGGCGGCGGCTTTGCTGTTTGTCCCGATGTTTGTGCAGAGCCCTTATGTGTTGGTGGTGGTCATTGCGCTGTGGACGGGGATCCTGTTGTTCCTGTCCATGCACCTGCGCACCGCCAACAGCTACGCGCTGATGCTCGCCGGGTACACCTTGCCGCTGATCGCCCTGCCAGTGGTGGATAACCCGCTGGCGGTATGGGATGTGGCGGAAGCGCGTACCGAAGAAATTTTCCTCGGCATCATCTGCGCGGCGGTGGTCGGCAGCCTGTTCTGGCCCCGGCGGCTGGCGCCGGTGCTCGATGATGCGGTGAACAAGTGGTTTGGCGCGGCAGTCACCTACAGCCAACGCTTCCTCAGCCGTGACGTGCAGCCCGAGGAAGTCAGCGCGCTGCGCGCCTCGATGGTGGCGACCTTCAACACCCTGGAATTGATGATTGGCCAGTTGCCCCACGAAGGCGCGCGCCCGCAAACCGTGCGCAACACCAAGGAGTTGCGCGGGCGGATGATCCACCTGTTGCCGGTAGTAGACGCGCTGGACGATGCGCTCTACGCCTTGCAACGGCGCACGCCGGACCTGGTGGAAAAGATCGAACCCATGCTCGCCGCCGCCCAGGAGTGGCTCGAGCACCGCGACGCTTCGGTCGAGCGCTGGCAGGCGTTGCGTGAGCAGTTGGGCGCCCTGCAGCCAAGTCCCGAGGCGCTGGATGAGCGCAAGCAATTGGTGTTTTCCAACGCGCTGTATCGCCTCGGCGAGTGGATCGACCTGTGGCAGGACTTGCGCAGCTTGCAGCAGGCCATTCACAACGACAGCCAGGACAACTGGCGCGCGGTCTATCGGCATTGGCGACTGGGCCGGCTGACGCCGTTTCTCGATCGTGGGCTGATGCTCTATTCCGCCGCCTCCACGGTGCTGGCGATCATCGTTGCCTCGGTGTTGTGGATTCTTTTGGGCTGGACCGACGGTGGCAGCGCGGTGATCCTCGCGGCGGTGGCCTGCAGCTTTTTCGCCGCGATGGACGACCCGGCGCCACAGATCTACCGGTTCTTCTTCTGGACCGCGCTGTCGGTGGTGTTCGCCAGTCTGTACCTGTTTCTGATCCTGCCGAACCTGCACGACTTCCCGATGCTGGTCCTCGCGTTCGCCGTGCCCTACATCTGCGTCGGCACCCTGACGGTGCAGCCGGCGTTTTACCTCGGGATGCTGCTGACCATCGTCAACACCTCGTCCTTCATCAGCTTGCAGGGCGTCTACGATGCCGACTTCCTGAGCTTCATCAACTCCAACCTGGCCGGGCCTATCGGCTTGCTGTTCGCCTTTATCTGGACCCTGGTGGCGCGGCCCTTCGGCTCGGAACTGGCGGCCAAGCGCCTGACCCGTTTCAGCTGGCGCGACATCGTCGGCCTCAGCGAGCCGGCCAATCTCAATGAGCATCGCTACCTCGGCGTGCAAATGCTCGACCGCCTGATGCAGCACCTGCCACGTCTGGCGATGATCGGCCAGGACACCGGCGTGGCCCTGCGTGAAGTGCGCGTGGCGCTGAACCTGCTGGACTTGCTGGCCTACGCGCCCCGAGTGAGCGGCCCGGCGAATGCCCTGGTGCGCCAGGTGGTGGCCGAGGTTGGCGACTACTTCAATGCTTGCCTGAAAGCCGGTGAACGCTTGCCCGCGCCAGCACCCTTGCAGATGACCATGGACCGTGCCCGTCGCGCGCTCAACAGCCAGGCGCTGGCCGGTGATGACGACACCCGCCTGAACCTGCTGCACGCCCTCAGTGGCCTGCGCCTGGCACTGTTGCCCGGTGTGGCCTTCATCGGCGCCGGCGAGACCGAAGAACTGCTTCCCCATGGAATCGATGGAGCGCCTTTATGATCGGTGACCTGGATGTCAGCGGGGTATTCCTGCCCACGCTGCTGGTGCTGATGGGCATCACCTACCTGCTGTATTTGCTGGTGCACGGCCTGCTGACGCGCCTGCACTTTTATCGTCTGGTCTGGCACCGGGCTTTGTTCAACGTCGGTCTTTACGCCTTGCTGCTCGGCGCTGTGGACTCACTCAGTCGATACCTGATGACATGAAAAAACCTGTTTTGACCCTGGGCCGCGTGGTCGTGACCCTGCTGGTGGTGACCCTGGCCAGCTTCGTCGTGTGGCGCATGATCATGTACTACATGTTCGCGCCGTGGACGCGGGACGGGCACATCCGTGCCGACATCGTGCAGATCGCCCCGGACGTGTCCGGGCTGATCCAGCAAGTGGACGTGCGTGACAACCAGTTGATCAAGCGCGGCCAGGTGCTGTTCACCATCGATCAGGACCGCTTCAAGCTGGCGCTGCGCCAAGCCAAGGCGGCGGTTGCCGACCGTCAGGAAACCCTGGCCCAGGCCCAGCGCGAAGCCAAGCGTAATCGTGGCCTGGGCAACCTGGTGCCGGGCGAGCAACTGGAAGAAAGCCAGTCGCGCGTGGCCCGTGCCGAAGTGGCGCTGATGGAGGCCCAGGTGGCGGTTGACAGTGCCCAGCTCAACCTCGATCGCTCGGTGATCCGCAGCCCGGTGGACGGCTACGTCAACGACCGCGCGCCGCGTCCCCAGGAATTTGTCAGCGCCGGGCGTCCGGTGCTGTCGGTGGTGGACAGCAACTCATTCCATATCGACGGCTATTTCGAAGAGACCAAGCTCGATGGCATTCATGTCGGGCAGAGCGTCGATATCCGTGTGGTCGGTGATCGCGCGCGGTTGCGCGGGCATGTCGAAAGTATCGTTGCCGGCATCGAGGATCGGGATCGCAGCAGCGGCTCCAACCTGCTGCCCAACGTCAACCCGGCGTTCAGCTGGGTGCGCCTGGCGCAACGGATTCCAGTGCGCATTGCGTTTGACGATGTACCGGCAGATTTCCGCATGATCGCCGGGCGCACCGCCACGGTGTCGATCATCGGCGACAAGCCAGTGCAGGAGCCGGCGCAATGAGAGCGCTCAGCGCCTTGGCGACACTCGGGCTGGGCTTGATGCTGTCTGCCTGTCAGGTGGTCGGTCCGGATTACCAGCTGCCGGCCGATGCGGCGGTGCAGCGTAAAGATGCGCAAGGTGAGTTGGGCGCCGGCAACCAGGATGTCGTCTCGGCGCCGGTGCCGAGCGACTGGTGGCGGCTGTATCAGGATCCGCGCCTGGATGAGCTGGTGCGCCAGGCCATGCTCGCCAACACCGATCTGCGGGTGGCGGCGGCCAACCTGGCCCGCGCTCGGGCACAGGTCGAGCAGGCCGAAGCTGCGGGGGGGTGGAGCGGCGGGGTGAAACTCGGCGCGCAGCGCTTGCAGGAGTCGGGCGAGGCGTTCCTGTTGCCGGAAAAGGTCCCGGTGGCCAACATCGGTGAGGTGGCGATCAGCACCTCCTATCAGTTCGATCTGTTCGGCACCTTGCAACGCGGGATCGAAGCGGCCAAAGCCAATGCCGATGCGACCCAGGCGGCCGCGGACACCGCGCGCATCACACTGGTGGCCGATGTCGTACGGGCCTACACCCAGGTCTGCGCAGCCAATGAAGAGCGGGAAATCGCCGAGCACTCCCTGGCCCTGCAAGACCAGAGCACCAGCCTGATCCAGCGCCTGCGCGATGCCGGGCGTGGCGATGAAACCCAGGTCACCCGCTCGCAGACCCAACTCAAATCGTTGCGCGCCGACCTGCCGCGTTACGAGGCCGCGCGCCAGGCCGGGCTGTTCCGGCTGTCGATGTTGCTGGCCAAACCCGTCGACCAGTTGCCGGCGGGCACCAACACCTGCCATGAGTTGCCGAAAATCGCCCAGCTGTTGCCAGTCGGCGACGGCGCCGCAATGCTCAAGCGTCGCCCGGATGTACGCCAGGCCGAACGCCGGCTGGCGGCAGCAACCGCGGAAATTGGCGTGGCCACCGGAGAGCTGTACCCGGACATCAGCATCGGCGCGACCGTCGGCACCGTGGGTATTCTCGACCACCTGGGGCAAGCCCAGACCAATCGCTGGGGCTTCGGCCCGTTGCTGACCTGGAGCGTGCCGACCAACGGTTCGCGTGCCCGGGTCCGTGAAGCCGAAGCCGCCACCCAGGGCGCGCTGGCGCATTTCGACGGGGTGGTGCTCAACGCCATCCGCGAAACCCAGACCGGTCTGGCGCAGTACTCCGCCTTGCTGCAGCGCCGCGATGCCCTGGCCGATGCCGAGCAGTCGGCGCAAGTGGCGGCCGACCAGACTCACCGCTTCTTCCAGGCCGGGCGCGCGTCTTTCCTTGCCGACCTGCAGGCGACCCGCACCTACACCGACGTACGGGCACAAGTGGCCACGGCCAACACCCAGGTTGCGATGAGCCAGATCGATCTGTTCCTGGCCCTGGGCGGCGGTTGGGAAAGCGGACGAACGCAAGCGGCAAAACCGACGCAACCCTGAGGCCGTTGCTATGCTTTGACATGTCGGGTCCGCGCGGGCGGATCCGTCGATCAAGGCTCGCACAGGTCATGGGGATTCCAATAATGAAAAACCCTTATGCTCCCGGCTTCTGGTGCGCAATCGTCGCACTGGTGCTGCTCTCCGCTACGTATTTCTATGGCGTCATGCTGACGCATCAGCTCGACAAGGCCTTGATCTTTCTCGACAGCGCCAGCGCCCTGATCGGCGTGCTGTCGATGGTCGTCGTCGCCTGGGCTTCGCTGCAAAGCCGGCGGATCAAGAAAAAACAACTCGAACAGGGCAAGACCCTGGTGCAGATCTGGGACACCAAGGTTGCCCTGCGCCGGGTCGAGACAGTGTTCGACCGCTATTTCTGGGGCAGCTACTGGCAGCCGGGACGCACCTTTCAGGAAGTCATGGGCGAACTGACCGGCACCCCTCTGGAAAAAAGCCTCGAAGCGCTCAAGGTGCAATGCCGCGCCCTCGACCAGCAGGTCACCGGCGAAGGCTGGCACTGGCTGAACAATGCTCGCGAGCTGTCCAATGTCGCCAACGCCATGGCCCGCGAACGTTATCAGCTGGATGTCTGCGACCCGCGTTGCGACTCCCCCAACGGCACGGTAATCAACCGCGATTTCGAAGTGCTGGTGTACACCTGGACCGCGCGCCTGAAAAGCTTCGATCATCAGCTCGATGAAATGGAGATGGAGTACTCCGCAGCCTGATTTTTTGCCAGGCAGGAAGCTCGACACAGCAAACAGCGATTATTCCTACATCAATCCGGGAGTGATCGCTGGACACTCTTTAACCCTTATTCATTGGGTTGCGCTATACAGCTAATGCTAATCTCCTCGCCACTTTGAGCGACGTCGAGCCACGGCCTGTCACAGGGTTCAGGGAAGACGACAGCACCTCCAACAACGGACATCGATCAGGTTCTTCATGAATAAATCAGCAGGCGTGCTTCTTGGAATTGTCGTGGCCATCGGTGCGATCAGCGTCGGCGGCGCCTGGTACACCGGGACCAAACTGGAAGGGGTATTGCAGACCACCATCAGCGATGCCAACCAGCAACTGCAGGCGGCCATGGTCGGCTCCAATGGCACCGCGTCACTGGAACTGGTGTCGCTGGAGCGCCACCTGTTCAGCAGCACCGCCCATTACCGGCTCAAGGGCCAGGGCGAGATGTTCGGCGAGCACGCCGATGGCGTCGAATTGCTGTTCACCGATCGCATCGAACACGGTCCGCTGCCGTTCTCGCGGCTGGTGACCCTGAAGTGGCTGCCGGTGATGGCTACCAGTCATTACACCCTGGAAAAAACGCCGTTCACCGAGAAGTGGTTCGCCGCCACCAAGGACGTGTCGCCGCTCAAGGGCGTGGTCAATCTCGGCTACGACCGCGCGACCAGCGGTACGCTCGAGCTGCTGCCGGTGGATACGGCACTGGACGAACAGTCGACCCTGAAATTTTCCGGGCTGAAAGTCGAGGTCTCGGCCAGCGCCGAGGCGCAGAAGGTCAAGGCCGACGGTTACATGGACAGCCTGGTGCTGACCAGCGTGGCCGAGGATGAGTCACCGGTCAAAGTCGAACTCAATGGGCTGACCCTGGCCAGCAATCTCAGCAAGAGCACCTTTGGCTACTACCTGGGGGATAACACCGTCGAGGTGGCCAGCAGCAAGACCACCTTCGGCGACAAGCAGGAAGTGCTGAACTTCAAGAAGCTGGAAATGAAGACCGCCACCAGCGAGTCGGGGACCAACGCGGCGGGGCGCGCCGATTACCGGATTGCCGAGATCAGCCTCAACGACAAGAACATCGGCTCGGCCAAGATGGCCTGGAGCATGAAGAACCTCGACATCCCCTCGACCCTGGCACTGGTGCAGCTCTATCAGACCAAACTGCAGCCCTACGAAAAGGCCGCCGCGGCAGCAGAGGCGGCGGGTCAACCGTTGCCGGAACTGAAGCTTACAGAAGCCGAGGAAGCCGAGGTCAAGGCCAACCTGGAAAAACTCCTGGCCGCCCAGCCGCAAATCGCTTTGGAGAATCTCTCGTTTACCACCAGCAACGGTGAAAGCAAGGCCAGCCTGGTGATTGACCTGGCCAAGCCGCAGTCGCTGGACCTGCCGGTCGACCAGTTGGTGCTGCAACTGATCGCCCTGCTGGACCTCAACGTGCAAGTCTCCAAGCCGATGATCACCGACCTGGTGAGCCTGCAGGCGCTCGCCGAAGGCCAGACCGACGCCAAGGCCATTGCCGAACAAGCGCTGGCCACCAGCGACATGGTCAGCAGCATGGCGGTTGGTACCCAGTTGGCGACGCTTTCGGGCGATAACATCGTCTCCAAGCTGCACTACGCCAACAACCAGGTGGACTTCAACGGCCAGAAAATGACCGTCGAAGAATTCGTCGGCTTTGTCATGAGCAAACTGGGCACCCAGGAAGTCGAACAGTAAGTCAGCCTGCGTGAACGCAACGCCCGGCCTGAAACGCCGGGCGTTTTGTTTTCAGGCATTGGCGTCGCGACGGGAAAACGCGCACTATCGAGGCAATTCCTGGCGAGTTGGAGGCCAGCCGTGACACAACGTATCGACCGCATAGCCCAATTGCTCAATTGCCCGGTCAAGGGTGAGGAGATGCGCCGGGCAATCACTGAAGCGCGTAAAGATTATCTGCTGGAAGAGGATGACGAGGATGAGAGCGAGGACGGCGAGGCGGATCCCACCGATGATGCTTCACCGCAAACCTGACCTCACCACCAACTGCGATTGCTCTCCAGTTCCGACCGGCATTGCTTGAGTTGCCAGCCGTAGGTTTTCGCCTGTTGCTCGACCTTGCGCGCCACCTGGATCAGCCAGGGTTTCTGTAGATAACTCTGCCGACTGAAGCCGCCGCGGCCCTCGTGGTAGGCCAGGTATTGGCTGTAGGTGTCCCATTTGGAAATGCCCAGCTGGCGTTGCGTGCCGGCGGCGTACCAGCCGACGAACATCACCGCGTCGTCGAAATTGTCTCGCGAGCCGCCGTATCCGGCGCTCTTGTACTCGCCCCACACCGGATCCTGTGCCTGGGCGTAGCCATACGCCGAGCTGACCCGGCCCCAGGGAATCACCCACAAAAAGTAGTCGCGCGGCGGCAGGGCGTCTTCGACGAAGCTGCTTTCCTGCTTGATGATTGCCATCGCCACATGCGGCGGCAATCCAAAGGTTTTCTCCATCTTCAGCGTGTCTTCGTACCAGTCCGGGTACTGGCGGTAGATGCTGCAGATGTTGCCCTGGTCCCGAGGCGGCGTGGTCGAACAGCCGGCCAACAGGGCCAATGCCACGAGTACTGCGAAAAAACGTCTGTACAAAAAACACTCAATTGGCGGGGGCCAATCCTGGTGGGTGGAAGAGGGGGCCGATTGGGCAATCCCCATCATAACCGCTCGATAGACGCTATGATGAGCCCTCCAGACATGCAAACACTGTCGAAGAGCACTCAATGTCCACTCCATTGAACGATCCATGCCAAGGTCGGCGGCAGTTCTTGCGCCTGGCGAGTGGTGTCTCATTGCTGGCCTTGCTGGGCCCGATAGCGGGCTGTTCACCCAAGCCGCGGATGGACGCGAGCTTTTTGCAGATCTGGAAAAGTCACGCGCAACTCAGTCCCAAGGACTGGCAGGCACGCATGAAAGCCATGGGCGATCTGGGCTGTGATGAGCTGGTGCTGCAATGGGTGGGCCTGCTCGGTGGCGACGAGCCGGACTGGATGCTGCCGGACCCGGTGATGCAGGCGCTGATGGATGCGGCGGGCGAACAGGGGATCAAGGTGCGCATCGGCCTGCCCTATGACAACGGCTGGTGGCAGGCGCTGTCGGCCACCGACGAGTCGACCCAGATCGAGTTCTTCAGCAGCTCATTGCAGGCCGCGAGCCGCTTCATGCGCGAATCTCAGTGGTCGAAGCACGGGCAATTCGCCGGCTGGTACATCCCTTACGAAATCGAGCAGTACCACTGGACCGAGGCGGCCCGCCAGGAGCGCCTGGGCAAGTGGTTGATGGCGCTGTCGGGCGTATCGCAGAACGCCGGCCATGGCGTGCCGGCGATTTCCACCTACTTCAGCACCCTGCAGACCGACGGCAGCCTGGTGCAGTTATGGCAAAGCCTGCTGGATCGGGCGCAGTTGCGGCCCATGGTGCAGGATGGCGTCGGCGTGGCGGGCTGGAAAAACCTTGAGGGCATCGAACCGTTGCTGGCCTACCTGCGCCGGCGCGATGTGGCGTTCGATGTGATTGTCGAGCTGTTCGAGCAACTGCCGTCGGAGCGTGGCGACGGCACGGATTTCAAGGCGGTTTCCGCCGATTACCACCGGGTCGCCCGGCAACTCAAATGGGCGCAGGGCACTGGTGCCGAGCGAGTTGTCGCTTTCGCCATCGACCCCTGGGCCACCGGCGACGATCCCCAGGCACAAAGCCTGCGTCGGCAGTGGCTCAAGTCGCGCTCCTGAGGCTCAGAGCGAGCGGCCGATGATCTCGCGCATGATCTCGCTGGTGCCGCCGAAGATCCGCAGCGCCCGCGCATCCGACCAGGCGCGGCCGATCCCATACTCGGCGCTGTAGCCGTAACCGCCATGCAGTTGCAGCAACTCGTCGAGAATCTGCCCCTGCATCTCGGTGGCGTTGAGCTTGGCCATGGCCGCGACAACCGGGTCAAGGCTGCCTTCCATCAGGTTCGCCACGCAGTCATCGAGGAACACCCGCAGCATGGTCAGGCGCGCCTTGGCGTCGGCCAGGGCGAAGCGGCTGTTCTGGTAGTCGATGACCCGCTTGCCGAACACCTTGCGGTCGCGGGTGTAGGCCTTGGTCTGCTCCAGCATGCCTTCGGTCGAGGCCGCCGCGCGCAGGGCGATCGCCAGGCGTTCGCGGGCCAGCTCGTGGCTCATGTAGGTAAAGGCCGAGTTCAGCTCGCCGAGCAGGCAATCGGCAGGCAGGCGGACCTCGTCGAAGAACAGCTCGCAGGTGTCCTGGGCATGCTGGCCGATCTTGCGCATCGCCGGGCCCTTGCTGAAGCCGGGCAGGCCTTCCTCGACACAGAACAGCGACAAACCGCGCGCGCCGAGGTCGGGGTCGGTACAGGCGAGGACGATCACCAGCCCGGCGTTGACGCCGTTGGTGATGAAGGTCTTCTGGCCGCTGAGCACGAAGTCGTCGCCATCACGTACAGCACGGGTGCGCACGGCCTTGAGGTCGCTGCCGGCGCCGGGTTCGGTCATGGCGATGGCGCCGATCATGTCGCCGCTGGCCATTGCCGGCAGCCAACGGTCTTTCTGCGCCTGGGTGCCGAGGTTCCACAGGTAGGGCGAGACCATGTCCGAATGGATCGAGAAACCGATGCCCAGGCAGTTGGCCCGCGCCAGTTCCTCGATCACCACCACTGCATGCCCGAAGTCACCTTCGGCGCCGTAAGGCGAAGGCAGGGCCGAGTTGAGCAAGCCTTGCTCGCCGGCTTCGCGCCACAGTTCACGCGGGGTCACCCCGGCGGCTTCCCACTCGTCATAGCGCGGCAGGATGCGATCAGCGATGAAACGCTGGACCTGCTCGCGAAACATCTCATGGTCTTCACGGAATATCTTGCGCATGACTAGGCCTATTTGCCGACGGGTTCGGTGCTGCTGAGCAAGCCCTTCAACACCGGTTTGGCGGCGCTGCCGGTGAGGAACAGGCTGTAGTGATCGCCCGCGCGCAGTTGCGGCAGCGCCAGTTTTTCTGCCGAAGCGCTGCCGCAGCCGGCAGTCAGCGAGGCGCTGACCGGGTTGATGGCGCGGGTGCTGGAGCTGTTTGGCGCAACGTCGCCAATCACTTGCGGGCCGCCATCGGCCACCGACAAGCTGCCTTTGGCGCAGTCGCTGGCCAGGTTGTAGAAGCGCAACTCGGCCTTCATCGCGTCATCGCTGCCGGCCGTGTCATCCAGCACCTGGAATGTGCCGTCCTGTTGGACAAGGGTGTTGAAGCTGTCTTTTTTCACGGACATTTGACCGGCCGACTTACCGTTGATGGTCACGGTGAAGGGCTCGTCACCTTTGACAATTGCGTAGCTGCTGGCCAGTTGCGCAGGGCCGATGGCTTGCTCGGTGCCGGTGCTGATTTTCACCTTGAGGGTGTCCGGCGTCGGGTTGACCACCCGCACGAACGCTGAGCCCTCCGCAGGACGCGGCGCGTAAAGCTGGGCCAGGACCCCTTCGGCCATGGCCGGGCCAGCCAGGCAGGTGCCCAGCAGCAGGATGAGAACGCGGGGTTTCATGGTTTCTCCTTGGCGGGTTTCATGCGCGTTTCCCGGTATTGGGCTTCCAGGCGCTTGCGGTCGACCTTGTCCGATACGTTGGTGAGGAAGCGTCCACAGGCCACCAGTTCCGAGGGCACCATGTAGTGGGGCAGGCGTTCGCCCAGCGCTTCTTTCCAGTTGTGCAGCTGTTCCGGCAGCGGGCCGATCACCCCCGGTTCCAGGCTTTCCGGGGTCGAAACGAAGCCGATCATCCGCACCAGGGTGCCATCGGGACGGCGCAGGGCGATGGTCGCGGCGGCGTGTACGCCCGGCAGGCCAGAGAGGGCGGCATCGATTTCACCGAGCTCGATGCGGTAGCCGTTGAGCTTGATCTGATCGTCGCGCCGGCCATGGAAATACACCAGGCCCTGGTCGTCGATCTCGCCGATGTCACCGGTGCGGTAGGCGCGTTTGCCTTTGTGCTGGAACAGGCTCTTGGCGGTCAGGTCCGGGCGGCCGAGGTAGCCGCGCATCACGTGATCGCCGGCGATGCAGATTTCCCCGTCATCGAGGAACACCTCGGCATAGGGCTTGGCCCGGCCAATCGACAGCGGGTTGCGCGCGCCATCCAGCGGCCGTTTGATTTCCACCCAGGTGGTCGAGCAGGTGGCTTCGGTTGGCCCATAGGAGTTGATGATCCGCGCAGTGGGAAAGCGCGACCAGAGCTGCTCGGCCATGGCCGGTGACAGCGACTCGGCACCGAACACGAACACCCCCAGTTGCGGCAAATGCTCGTGGTTGAAATCGTCGTTGAGAAACTGCTGGCGCACGAACGCCGGGGTCGAGGCCCAGACTTGCACGCCGGTGTCGGCCAGGTAGCGCACGAAGGCCACCGGATCGGCAATGGTCTCCCGTGGGCAGAGTACGCAGGCGCCACCCAGGGCCAGCGCGCCGCACAGGTCGAACAGGGAAAAGTCGAAGCTGAACAGCATCTGGTTCATGAACGCCGGATGGGGATTCAGTTCCAGGCAGTCACGAATCCAGCTGGCGAACAGCGCCACGCTGTCGCGGCCGATCTGCACGCCCTTGGGCTCGCCGGTGCTACCGGAGGTGAACATGACGTAGGCAATGCCTGGCTCCGCCAATGGTGCAGTCACCGCGGCGCCTTCGGTGAAGCTGTTCAGCGTGGCGTTGTAGACCTTGGCCGCCGCGACCCGCTCGGTAATCAGCTTCAGACGCTCGGGTGGGTTGATGCTGTCGACCGGTACATAGGTCACCCCCAGGCGCAGGCAGCCGAGCATGGCGACCACGAACTCGATCTCCTTGTGCCCGGTGATCACCAGCGCGTGGCCCGGCAGTACGCCAGCGGCGAGTGCACGTGTTTGCCAGGCGTCGGTGTCTGCCAGCAGGGTGCCCCAACTGATCTGGCGTTGGGCATCGCTCAGGGCAAGCGCGTCCGTGGCCTGATCCTGCTCGACGAAATCACAGCGATCGAAATCAAAATGCATATAGCCCCCTGGGTGTGCAGAGATGGATACGGGCGTCAGGCTTTCTGGTTTTCCTCGACGAAGGCCGCCAGGGCGTTCAGGGATTCCAGGTGTTCTTCGATTTCGGTCGCGGGAATCTTGCAGCCAAAGTCGGCTTGCACGGCCAGTACGATATCTACGGCGGTCAACGAGTCGACCAGGCCGGATTCGATCAGCAGGTCGTCCGGCTCGACTTCGGTCTGGATAACGTCTTTGATGATTTGGCCCAATGGCTTCAAGAGTTCTTCTTTGGTTTTGCTCACGATGTACTACTCCACTAATCAGTCATCAGAATTGGAAATACAGGAAGCGCGCTTCCTTGTGCAGGTTCATCAGGCACAGGAACAGCAGCAGCGCCAGAATCACCAGCCATTTAACGTTCGGCGCCCAGCGCAGGAAGGCCGGGCCGGTCGGCTGCGGTTTGGCCAGCGATGGCGACCAGTTGCCCATGATCTGGTGCGAATTGGGCAGGAACCAGACCACGGCCAGCAGGGCCAGGATATGGAATATCTCAAGATGGCGGCCGATGAACATCCGCCACGCGTCGCCCAGGGCGATTCCGGCCGGGTACACCACGTCCGGCAGGCTATCGAATCCACGCAACCCGAGCATGCCTTCCACCAGGCGCACGGCATCGGAGGTATCAGCGGCCCGGAAGAACGCCTGGGCGATGATCACCACGGCAAAGGTCAGCAGCACATAGCCGGCTTCCTTGAGCCAGTTGTCCTTGCGTGCAGCGGCCGGGGTGCGGCCAACCACGAAAATCCGCCAGGCATGGTTGATCGACAGATAGCCGGCGTGCAGCAGGCCGAAGATGAAGAACTGCAGGCCGGCGCCGTGCCAGATACCGGCCAGTCCCATGGTGAAGGCGGTGGGCAGGATGATGGTGGCGGCGAATCCGCCAACGGTCGACACGCCCTTGGTGCCCACCGGCATGTTGTGCCGGGTGCGGTAGTTGGAAACCGCCATTGCCACCGGGTAGTAGAGATAGGCCGTCAGGTAGCGCGTCAGGGTCATGTGCCAGCGCGCCCAGAACTCGATGATGCTGCTGGCCTTGTACGGCGAGTTGAAGTTCAGCGGGAAGCGGATGCCGAACATCTTCGCCAGGCCCAGGGCCATGTCCGAGTAGCCGGAAAAGTCGAAGTACAGCTGCAGCGCATAGGCCAGCCCGGTGCCCCAGGCGGTCCAGAACTGCAATTCACCGGGCTGGGCGAAGCCGGCATCGGCGAAGGGAGCGATGGGGTCGGCCAGCAGGACTTTTTTAGCCAGGCCAATGACGAACAGCATGCCGCCGACGCTGAGGTTTTCGAAGTTGAAGCGGTAGGTTTCGCGCTTGGCGAACTGCGGCATCATTTCCTTGTGATGCAGGATCGGGCCGGCGATCAGGTGCGGGAAGAAGGTCACGAACAGCACGTAGCTGAGCAGGCTGCGCTCCTTGACGATACCGGCGCGGCAGTCGAGCAGGAAGCCGATCTGGGTAAAGGTGAAGAACGAAATCCCCAGCGGCAGGATGATGTCGTCGAGTCGGCCGCTGCCCAAGCCCCAGTCGTGGGCGAAGTTCATCAGGGTGACGAAGTACTTGTAGTGGATCAGCAGGGCGATGTCCGCCGCCACGCCGAACGTTGCCACCGCCAATTGCACGCGCGGGCGATGGCTAGTGCTGAGGATCACCTGGCTGACCGCATAGTTGAACGCGATCGAGCCGACCAGCAGCATCACGAATTGCGGGTTCCACCAGCCGTAGAACACCAGCGAGGTGATGCACAGCCACACGGCGGCCAGCCGCGGGCTGATCGAGGCGAACAGGTAGTGGGCCGTGAGTGTCACCGGCAGGAACAGGAAGAGGAACAGATAAGAATTAAAGAGCATGGTCGTCCTGCGCGGGCAAGGTGGCCAGTACGGCACGTTCGTCGGCTGTCAGCGGCAGGGACAGGGCCATCTCGGAGAACTCCCAAATCACCAGCTTGAGGCTGGCGGGCCACTTGTCGCGTTTCTTCAGGGCGGCGAGCAAGGCGCCGGAGAACTGACCGCCGTCCATGCTCTGGTTCCACACCTGGCGCCCCAGGGTGATCCCCAGGCGTTCGGCAAATTCACTGCGCCGGCCATTCGAGCTGCCGGCCAGCAGTACTTCCACCGGCGGCGTTTCATCCAGCAGGCCGCCACTGCGCACCGGTTCGATGGTCACCGGTTGCACCACATCCAGCGGCGGACGCCAGGCCGGCTCGGCTTTTTCCAGGCCGGCCAGGGTGATCAGGTCGCCCATGCGCGGCTCGGTCGCACCGAGTGGCGAGACGTTGAAGGTCTGGCTGCCCTTGCTGCCCAAGAGTGCCAGGGCGCGAGTGCCAACCACCTCGGCCGCGGCTTGGGCGCCGGTGGCGGTCATGTGCACATCGGTATGGAAGAAACGCGGTTCGCTGCCTTGGGCAAGCGCCGGGTAGAGATCGGTGTAAGGCACGCCATCGCGCTCCAGGCGGGTTTGCCAGAGCTGCAATCGCGCCTGCATCTGCGCACTCTGCTGCAGGCCGCACAGGCCTTCGACCTGGATCCGCGACTTGTCGGGCACGGTCACCACCAGTACTTGCAGGCCTTGCTTGCGCAGGTCTGCGACCCAGTGGTCCATCAACCGCACACGGGCGTCATAAGCGTCGTGCACGCCAGGTTGCGGGCGCAGGCCGTCGCGGTAGAACAGCCAGCTCGGGCAACCCTGGACGACTTGCGCGCCGAGGTCGCCGAAGAAGCGGTAGCGCACCGCCGAAGTGATGGTGTCGGCCTCGTCCTGCAGCGGCAACTTCATCACGTGCCCCAGCACCTGGCCGGCCGTTCCATCGACCCAGGCCGCCGGCTGCAGTTGCCCGGGCTCGAGCTTGGCCTGGGCGAGCATCCCGATGCCCACGGCCAGGCCGATCACCAGCAGGGCAATGATCGCGGTGCCGCTCATGCGGTGCGAGACCGGGGTTTGCTCCGTCGCCATCGATCAACGTCCCAGGGCTTTTTGCATACGCTGGCGCCAGGCGCTGTCGCTCATGATTGACGCGTTGTCCCAGAAACCGGTGGCTTGCGGGCCGTAGGAGTAGCTGGGTTCAAACATCTGCCAGACCAGCACCTGCGGCGGGTTTTTCTTGAAGTCGGCGGACTCCAGGTATTCCAGCAGCATCACCCAGTGGCCGATGTTGCCCGGCTTCCAGTTCACCGACACCGGACGGTCGAGGACGTTGGACAATTTCTGCGGAAAGCCGAAGTACGGCTGCACCATGCTGTGGCCGGTCACGTGCACCGGCGCCGGGGCGGAGTCGAGCAGGCCGCCGCTGGTGTCCTGGCGGCGCACCACGAAGGTTTCACGGCCGGTGGCCTTGCGTTGGTCTTCGGTCAGGAAGCGTTCGGCGAGGTCGCCAAAGCGCCGTTCCTTGAACTCGTTACCCAGCTTCATGCCGCTACCGGCGCTGCCCTTGAGGTTCGGCTCGATCTGCTTGATCAGCTCGGCCGTGGCCACGGCGGTGGCATCGGCAGCCGGTTGCGCCCAGTGCTGGTCGGTGCGGTAGAACACGTCCTTGCCGGAGCTCTGGACCTGTTTCAGCACGGCGGCGTCGTCGAAGGTCGGGATGCCGGCCTGCTTGAGCTTGCCGTAAATCGTCTGGTAACGCTCCTTGACCTGCGGGCTGAGGGTTTTGTCGGCCGGCAGCTTGTCCTGATAGAACAGGGTCTTGTCCGGCAGCATCAGCACGATCAGCTTCACCCCACGGGCCTGCAGGGCATCGCGGGTGTCCTTGATCAAGGCGGTGTTGCTGTCGATGCTCTTGGTGTCGACCACGGTCAGGCTGCCCCAACCGGGGAACAGCCAGCCATCGTTGCCGCGAATCACCAGCGCTGAGTCATCGGCTTGCGCGGCGCCCATGCACAGCAACAGCGTGGCGCCGAGCGCAGGGGCGGTCAGGGGCTTGAACGTGTGAGTGACCAATCGTGAAAAAGACATAGTAAAAATCCTTATGACTACGGGTCTCAATAGGAAAAGATCAGGTTCATGAACAGACCTTTGGCGCGCTCGGTGGCGCCGCCGCCAATCGGGTAGCGGTACTGCATCGACCAACTGACGGACGAGCGTGGCGCGTGGTAGTGGTCCTCGCGGAACCAGTAGCGCGCCGCGATACCCGGCCCGACCCCCAGCGACCAGGAGGTCGCATCGTTGGTCAGCGACCAGTCCTGGCTGACGTTGCTCAGGTCGATCAGCGGGTTATTGCCGAAATCCAGGCCGGTGGCCTTGTCCTTCTGCCAGATCCAGTCCGCGGCGGTGACCACATGCGGAAAGATCACCACGTTCGGCCCCAGGGCATCGAACTTCAGGCTGCGGCCGACCCGCAGTTCACTGCTGGCGAAGACTTGCTGGCGCTTGAGCTGGCCGTCGGTCTTGGCCAGTTGCCGGGTGCGGCTGCCATTGGTGTCGACGTCGTAGGCGGTGAAGGTTGCATCGTTGTCTTCCCAGCTGTAACCGAGTTGGGCGTACCCATCCATGGTGAACCAGTTCGATTCATTCATGCGCAGTTCGGTGCCCTTGTAGAAACCGTAGGTGATGTACGACAGCCAGCCGCCAGCATCGCTGTCCAGTTGATAACGGGTGAGCATGCCGTTGATGGCCGGGTTGTTGGTCCGGTTGGCGTCCTGGACGGCATTCTGGATCGCGCACTGGTCGCCGCGCTTGGACGGGTAGACCGTCCCTTCACGAGTGGCCGAACCGAGGAAGAAACGCCGCTCCAGGCCGAAGGTAAAGCCGGTGTCCGAGAGCATGTAGCGCACCCCCAGCGAACCGATGGTGCTGGGGAAGCCGGTGGTGCTGCTGGTGCCGTTGGTGCGATCGTTGCTGTTGATGTTGTTGATGGTGTTGCCGCTGCAGGGGTCGACGAACTGGTTGGATTCGAATTGGCTGCCTTCGTCATACAGGGTATTGGTCAGCCGCCCATAGACCTCGAGAATGCCGTTCTGATCATTGAACTGGGTCGGCCGCCAGTACAGCTCGGCGGTGCTGAACAGTGAGTCGCCCGCGGTGCTCAGGCCAGCGCCGCTGCTGTTGGTGGTCGGCTGCGCGCCGCGAAAGCCCAGCGACACGGTCGCGCCCCATTCGCGGTCGAGTCCGGAAATCGCGCTGCGGGTGTTGTAGCGTTGCTCGTCGTCCATTTCCAGCTTGTTGGCGTCGGCCATGTCGATGGCTTTCTTCAACTGCTTGACCGCCCCGGGGTTGTCACCCATGGCCGACTGGGCATAGGCCTGGTTGAGGATAACGCTCGGTGGCGCCTTGCCGGTTGCCTCGGCGGCGCGGTAGTCCTGCAGTGCCAGTTCGGGCTGGCGATTGCGCTGGCGCACGTAGCCGCGCTGGATCAGCAGGTCGGCATCGTTGGGCGTGACCGCCAGGGCGCGTGACAGGCGTTGATCGGCTTCGGCGACCTGGGCAGGGTTGCCCGAGGCCAGGGCGGTGGTCAGCAGGCGTTGGTAGTCGGGATTGTCTGGCGCCTGTTCCACGGCCAGGCGCGCCTGGGTGATCGCTTCCTGATAATCCTGGCGACCGTAGGCGGCGTAGGCCTCGGTGGCGGGGCCTGCCGGGCCGGTGACCTGGTCGGAGGGCAGCAGCTCGCACTGGGTGCCGTAGGGCGTGTCCTGACAGGATTGGGCCGGCGCCGGGTACAGTGCGGTGGTCAGTTTGGCCGGTGGTTTCTTCGCCTCATCGAGGGCCTTGCGGCGCTTGATCGTTGCTTCGTCGCTGGCGTCGAGCTGGCTGAGCAACTGGTCGGCGCGGGCCGTGTCGCCCGCGGCCAGGGCGCCGTCGATGGCGATCAGGCGCACGTTGCGGCGTTGGTCGTCGTCGAGCCAGTCCTGGGCCAGGGCCGCGTCGAAATCAGCTTTGGCTGCGTCGGCATTGCCCTGCAGTTGGCGCAGATACGCGCGCATCACCAGCATCACGGTGTTTTCATCGTTCTCCTGCAGGGCTTCGGTGGCGGCCTGCTCGGCGGCAGCCGGCTGTTTGTTCTGCAGTAGCGCGGTGACCAGCAGCAAGCGCTGGCTGGCGACATCCGGGGCCAGGTCAACGGCCACGCGGGCCAGCCGGGCGGCTTCAGCCGGATTATTTTCAATCAGCGCCTTGTACGCCTGTTGGGTCGGCAGCACCGCCATGCGCCGTTGCAGCATGGCGCGGCGTGCTTCAAGGTCGCTGAGGTTCGGTGGCTTCAAGGCGATGGCTTCGTTGGCCGCCTTGACCCCATCCGACCATTTTTCCTGGGCCTCCAGGGCATCGAGCCACAGCAGCGCCCACGGTCCCTGAGTCGGGTCGGCGCGGAAGGCCTGCTCGCCGTAGCGGGCGGCGCCGGGCATGTCGCCGGCGTTATAGGCGGCATAGCCCTTGGTCGCCAAGGGGAAACCCTTTTGATAGGCGGCGGAGGGGCCTTTGCCGGGCGCAGCGGCGCCTTGCGGCTGGAGGTTTTTCACCGTGGCGCGCAACGCCGGATCATCCACCCCGCGCTTGATCGCCGCCTGCGCTGCCTGGCGTGCCTGGGTGGTGCGTCCGAGTTTTTGCAGGGTGTAGACCTGCAGCAGATTCAGCCGGACCACTTCCGGGCGCAGTTTCAGCGCCGCGTTGACCTGCTCCAGCGCATCGCGATAACGCCCGGCCGAGTAACTCTTGTAGGCCAGGTCGGCCTGCTGCCAGGCCTCGCCCTCCAGAGGTGCCTCATAGGCGGCCGCCGACGCTGGCAATGCCAGGAAGGACGAGCCGCAGAACAAGGCTGCGGTGAGCAGAAGCAGGCGCGAAGTCGGGGTCATGGCAGCTCGGTCGATCGTGGTTCATCGGGACGCGTAGCGAGTGGCTCGTCGTTGTCGTTCTGGAAGGAGATCGCTTCGCTCAGGGTGGCCTGGTCGAGGTAACCGTGCTCCAGCAGAATCTGCCCCAGTGGCTTGTGCTCCTTGGCCTGGGCCTCCAGGGCCTTGGTCAGCGACTCCTGGTCGATCGCCCGCCAGGACATCAACAGGTCACCGAGGCGCAGGCGCTGCTGGGTGAGTTGGTCGGAGGACGGGAAGTCGTGCATGGTCTTGTCCCAGACCAGTGGCTTGCCGAGGAACAGGTGGCCCAGGTACAGGCGCCAGGCCCGTGCGGCGGCCATGGCGTTGATGAAGTTGCCGATGATCATCCGCGGCGCCGAGAGAATCGCGTGCTCCCAGCCGTAAAGACGGCCGACAAAGTAGCCGCGCTGGAACACCCGCATGCTCAGCAGAATGCCGTTGGCCCACATCAGTTGCAGCAAGCCGCTGTGGGGACTGAACACCGAAGGGAAATAGGTGGTCCACCAGCCCATCGAGGTCATCAGCATGAACAGCAGGTGCTGGGCCAGCAGGAGGTAAGCGACGATCGCCACGAACGAGGTGATCAGGCCCTTGCGGTCGCGGAACAGCAGGTACTTGGTGGCCAGCGAACCTTCCCAGCCCACCTGGCTCCAGCCTTGCAAGCCGATGCCCAGGGTCCAGCGGGCTTTCTGCCGGTAGGCGGTGCGGAAGGTGTCGGGGAAATACTCACGCACACCCAGCGGCATGTGCACCGCGACCATATTCACCGAGCCATGGCCGAACCACTTGGTGCGCTTGGCGATGTAGTCCACCGGGAACTTGCCGAAGATCTGCTTCATGCCGCGCCGGGCGAGGCGCGCGCCGATGTCGTAGTCCTCGGTAAGGGTGTCGGTGTTGAACGGCTGGTTGTCGGTCTCTGCCGACAACTGCAGCAGCGCCTTGCGCGAAAAACAGGTGCCGACGCCGGCCGACGGCACCATCTTCGACATGCTTTCGCGCACCACCAGGTCCTTGGTGTGCCACTCGGCAAACTCGTCCATATAGGTGCCTGCCACCAGCTCGTACCACTCCCGCTCCAGGGACGTCACCGGCAACTGGATGAAGTCGATGCGCGGCAGCAGGTAGTTGAAGTAGTGCAGTTCCAGGTGGTGCAGCACGTCCTCGCTGTCGTGCAGGATGACCCCGGCAAACGGCTCCGGCTGGCGCAGGTCCTGGGCGAAGATCGCCTGGATGATCCAGTTCAGGCAGTCGGCCTTGCAGGTCGGGCCGTCGTGCGGGACTTCAACCCGGATCAACTGCTTGTAGCGCCGCCGCATGCGCTCCACTTCCTCGATGGTGCGCGCGTCGTTGCAGTAGGTGCCGACGAAGATGTGGTAGTTCTTGTACTCCAGCGAACCCACCATGTTCTCGAGCATCGGCGCGATCACGTCGTACTCGAGCCAGGCCGGGATCATGATCGCCAGCGGCTGCTGGTGCTTGGCGCGCAGTTGCTCGGCGGTCAGCTTCTTGTAGCGGTGCCGGACCGTCAGCGAGCGATACGTCTGGCGCACCCAGTACCAGCCATCGATGAACAGGTCATCGAGGCTGGAGAGCATGATCAGGACGCCGACTATCACGGTCACGATTTCAAGAACGTGATAGTAGTCCGCTAACAGGTAAGGCAAATATAGCGAGGACATGGGCTGTTCCCGTGATCGTTACAAGCCTTGTTTCTTTTTCTGGCGACGGGCCAGAACACCCAGTACCAGCAGCACCAACAGTGAGCCCGCAAACAGTGGCAACACCCACGCCAGGTACTTGCGCCACTGGTGGAACGGCGTCTCGCCCAGGCCCATCGCCTGGCTCAATTGCGGGTTGGAGGTATCGACCCAGGTCAGCGGTCCTTCCTCGCCCAGGACCACGGCATTGCCCTGGTTGAACACGAACGGCGCGCGCGGGGTCAGCACCTGGTTACCCAGGGCATACCAGATCACACCGTGCTGGTTGTTCGAGTCGACCACCGAGGCGGCGCTCAACGGCTGCGGTCCGGTCAGGTCGAGCAGGCGCTTGTTGTCGCCACCGGCGCGCAGGCGCTGCAGGTCCTTGACGTCGATCAGTGGCTTGGCGCCGTCGACCGGCACGTCCAGCGACAGGAATGGCTTGGTCGGCTTGAACAGCTGAGTGCTGTCGGCCAGGGTCAGCTCGGCATTGACCGGCGACACCGAGGCGGCGGCAGCCAGGCGAATGATCTGGCGCAGGTTGGCGGCCGGTGTATCCAATGCGGTTTTCGGCACAATGACCTGGGCGTTGCCGGCGAGCAGCGGCAGCAGGCCGACGAAGGTGCCATCCGGCTCGGCATCGGAGGAGCGCAGATAGCTGGTCGGCAGGACGTTGACCGGATAACCCTGGGGAATTTCCGCACAGTTCGGCGAGACCGGCTGGCGCTGGAAACGCACCTGCAGGTTGTTGGTGACGCCCAGTGCATAGCCGGGAACGCGGGCTGTGAGGCGCTCGGGCTGACCGTCGGCGGCCAGTTGCTTGGCGTTGAGCAGGATGCCGTTCCACAGCACCGAGGCCACTGGCTGGGTGCTCGATGCGCCCGGTGCAGCGGCGACATCCAGTACCAGTTCACCAGGCATGCGGCCCTGGACGGCGACGGCGCTCAGCGGAAAGACCGCGTTCCACTCACCGCGGGTCACCACGTCGAAGGCGGTGGACGAACCACCCAGTGTGCTCACGCGCAACTCACGCTCAGTGGCATCGCCGCTCTCGCCGGCCTGGCTGATGGTCGCTTCGGAGGAGACCAGCACATTGCGCCAGTGCGAATCGAATACGCCGGCGGCCTTGGCGCCGGCATCGGCAGCCACGGCAATCACCGCCTGGTGACCGAGGCTGACCAGCTGGATCTGCTGGTTGCCCGGGACTTTCTGCGCAGCGCTGGCGTGACGGCTGCGCCACTCCTGCACGGCCTTGACCGCATCTTCATCGTTCTTCAGTTGATCTTGCAGGGCATCCAGCGCGGCGTTGATCTGGCCGACCAGCGCGGTGTCGGCAATCGCCAGGTCGGCGCGGGTCGCGCTCGCGTCGAGCACCAGCAACGCACCCAGTTCGGCGGCGCTGGCCACTTTGTGCTGGATCTTGCCGGCGAGGGCCGAGAAGGGGGCGACCGAGGTCAGCGCGGTGGGGATTTTCAGCCCATCGACCGCAACGGTTTCGCCCACGGACGGGAACGCCCGAACCTGTGCCCGCTTGGCGTTGCGTTCCAGCGCCACGCCCAGGCGCCAGGCGCTGTCGAAACTTGGTTGTTCAAGCTTGCCGGCGGCAATCAGGATCACCGGTTTGCCGGGCAGGGTGCTCCAGGCATCGGCCAGGGTCTGCAGGCCCTGCATCGAGTAGCGGTAGGTCAGCGCGGTGTCCGGGGACAGCGTCAGGATGTTGCTGCTCTGGCGTGTCGGTTCGCACAGGGTCTGGCCGCTGGGGGAGCTCCAGTCGACGGTGAAATCGACAAAACCGGACTCGTGCCGACGGGCTTCTACCGGCAGCACGCGGGCCAGGTCGCCCTCGCGTTCGGTGACACGCTGGGCGTACAGCGGCCGGCTGTCGACGGACAGGCGCAGTGCGGCAGCGGCTTCTTCACCCTTGATGAAGTTGCCGAGGATGTTGATCGAGGCAGCATCCAGCGCGACGCCCTTGGGCACCGGCAGGAAGAACGATTGGTGGTTGTCGGTTTCTTGCAGCACCACCGGATTGGTGATGCCCATATCGGCCAATGACACGCTGCGTTGTACCCAGTCGTCCTGCGCCAGGGTACGGATCGCGTCGCTGCCGGGCGAGGCCATGGCCAACAGCGGCGCAGCGAAGGGTGCGACAAGCACAACCTGTTTGAGGAGGGTGAGGCACTGCTTACGATTCGAGAGAGTATTCATGCGTGGTTATCGGCCGCATCTTGTAAGTGAGAGGTCACGACTGCCCTGCGCGGGCCCACGGCAATCTGGCGTGGGCGCTGGCGCAGGCGACAGGCAATGTTCACGGGCTCAGTGGCGGTCCTCAGCCGGGACACCGGCTGGCGCACATACCTCGATAGCGGGCTGACATGAGCTCGAACAATAAGTGGCAGTGCAGGAGGGGCAATGACCATCGGTTTTCCATCTGGCTGCATTGGATCCATCCCCGCATTGGCACGCACACTGTGTAGTGCTGCAATGCCATGTGTCAATATTTTGATGAGTTTTCTTTTCTTATGCACGCCTTTGGTTTGGCGTGACGTTATTTTGACTTGTTAGTTTAGACGAAGGTTGTGTGATCTGCCGACTGCGGTGGCCCGAATTCGGTAAACGGCCGGCCTGTCAGGGCCGAAATGATGCGGCCGGTGGCGTGTCCATCGCCATACGGATTGACGCTGCGCGCGACCCGCTGATAGTGCTCGGCGTCATCCAGGAAACCCTGCACGGCGTTGACAATGCGCTCGCTGCGAGTCCCCACCAGTGTCACGGTTCCGGCGCTCACGGCCTCCGGACGTTCAGTGGTGTCGCGCATCACCAGCACCGGTTTACCCAGGTGCGGTGCTTCTTCCTGGACGCCGCCGGAGTCGGTGAGAATCAGGTAGGCGCGGCGCATGAACCAGACGAAATCCAGGTAATCCAGCGGCTCGATCAGGTGGATGTTGGGCAAGCCCGACAGAGTGGCCATCACCACGTCCCGCACCTGCGGGTTCAAGTGCACCGGGTAAACGACCTGCACGTCGTCGCGCTGGGCGATTGTTGCCAGCGCCGTGCAGATCTGTTTGAAGCCATCGCCGAAGTTCTCGCGACGGTGGCCGGTCACCAGCACCAGGCGTTGTGACGGGTCCACCCAGTCGTAGCGGGCCGCCAGGTCGGCGTCCATCTGCGGATTGTGGTCGAACTTGCGCAGGGTCAGGTCCAGCGCATCGATCACCGTGTTGCCGGTGACATAGATGCGCCCTTCGAGGTTTTCCTTGAGCAGGTTGTCGCGGGAGGTCGCGGTCGGGGCGAACAGCCATTTGCCCATCACATCGACTACCCGCCGATTCATTTCCTCGGGAAACGGCTGGGTCAGGTCGCCAGTGCGCAGGCCCGCCTCGACGTGACCGATCGGAATGCGCCGATGAAACGCCGCCAGGCTGCAGGCGGTCGCGGTCGACGTGTCGCCATGCACCAGCACGCAATCGGGGTTGACCTCTTCGAGCAGGGCATCGACCCGGGTCATCAGCCGTGCAAACAGGCCGTTGAGGGTTTGTCCGGGGACCATGACGTCGAGGTCGTGGTGCGCCTGAATATCGAACAACTGCAGCACCTGGTCGAGCATGTGCCGGTGCTGGCCAGTGGTGCAAACAATGCTTTGAATGCCTTCGGCCTCGGCCAGGCCGTGGACCAGCGGTGCCATCTTGATACCTTCCGGGCGAGTACCGAACAGCGACAGTACTTTCATGGTTCTACGACTCCTGGCAGGGGATGGCCCCGCGTGTTATCCATTTCGATGCCCCCAGGGTAGGGGTCGGATGATAGTAGACCTGTTGAAACAGGTATGTCAGCGCTCCCTGAAGGCGCCGCTTGGTCATCGTACTGTTGTCTGGTGGCGGGTGGTTTTCGTTCCCGGTTGCCAGAAAATATTTTTGAGAGGCGCAAGAAACGATCGTGCAGGTGGCTCCTCGTCAGGATTTTCTACTCGGCTTCAAAATAATTATTACAAATTGTAACAAGGCCTAATTACTTAATACTTTTGGCATGTTTTGATCACTAATCGAACATCTCCAGTCGCTTGATTAGCATTTTATGATAATGAAATTAACATCCGGTTGTTTTTTATTTAAACGGAGTAATCACTTGTGTTTAATCCGTTTTTCCGTGGCGTTAGTGCGGTTATTAACGGATTAAACATTTTTCTTTGACGCCAACTATATGCTCGCTAGTATCCCTTCAAGCGAGCCGTAGTTAGTGAGGTGGGAATGTTCTGCCGCGACGGTCTTACGCTTACTTTTTGCACCTTGACCAGGCGTGTTCGACAGGTCTGGCGACAGGATGCCAATCCCCAATCCACGGGGCAAAAGACAGGGAGCGTCTACGGTGATCAACCCCCTCCGCAAGCGCTGGCAACCGAGTTTGACAACGCTGCAGGCTGACGTTGCGGCTCTCTTGTGCACGTTCAACTCATCGAGTGTTGGCCAGGTGCAATACCTGACCTGCAATGAGCGCTCGGGCGTGGGTTGATTACAACTTCTGGATTAAACCTTTTATATAACTTTCGCTGATTCGAATGTTCAGCCTCCGTTTAAGGGGCTGCGGACGCGTTCGACTCGCTTTTGTTATCGGGTTCGACTAGCTGATACAAAAACAGGTGTGCGATGAAGAATATTGTAATAGTCGACAAGGCGACGGGGGCGGCCACCGAACAAGCGTTCGGTAACGTCGCCCTGACCGGAACCAGTGTTGTAAAAGTGCCTATAAATCCCGGCAGCATCCAGTCGATGCAACAGTCGGGCAAGAACCTGGTTATCACGCTCAAAAATGGCGGCACGATCACTGTCCAGAACTTCTTTGTGGTCGACAGTGATGGTGCGGCCAACCAGCTGGTGCTGGAAGACAGCGACGGAACCCTGCTGCTGGGCAGTTACTCCAGCCCGTACTCAGGCTTCAGTTGGAGCGAAATCGGCTCTGTCGAAGACCTGATGGCCGCCACCGCAGCCGGCAATACCACGCCGGACTGGCTGGCGTGGGGGTTGACCCTGTTGGGTGTGGGCGGTGCGGCAGCGATCTTCTTCGGTGGGCATGGCGGCAGTGGCGGTGGCGGCGGCAGTGGTGCCGACACCACTCCACCGGACGCACCCACCGATCTGGCGTTCAATCCAACCGGCACGGTACTCAGTGGCCGTGGCGAGCCAGGCACGACCGTAACCGTCAAGGATGCCAGCGGCCGAGTGATTGGCGTCGGCACCGTGGGCTCGGACGGCAACTTCCAGGTCGCGCTGACCACTGCGCAAACCAACGGCGAGACCGTCTCGGTGACCCTCACCGACCCATCGGGCAACGTGTCTGCACCAGGCGAGGTGACCGCCGGCGATACCACCGCCCCGGCTGCGCCGACTGATCTGGCGGTCAGTGCCGATGGCACCACCGTCACCGGCAAAGGCGAACCCAACACCACGGTGACCATCAAGGATGCCAACGGCAACGTGATCGGCACCGGCACAGTGGGTGCCGACGGTACGTTCCAGGTCACCCTGACCACCCCGCAAACCAACGGCGAAACCCTGACCGCCACCCTGACCGATGCCGCGGGCAACGTGTCGGCGCCGGCCAGCGTCGACGCCGGCGACACCACCGCCCCGGCCGCTCCGACTGACTTGAGTGTCAGTGCCGATGGCAGCACGGCCAGCGGCAAAGGCGAACCCAACACCACGGTGACCATCAAGGATGCCAACGGCAACGTGATCGGCACCGGCACGGTGGGCGCCGACGGCACCTTCCAGGTCACCCTGACCACCCCGCAAACCAACGGCGAACCCCTCACGGCCACCTTGACCGATGCCGCGGGCAACGTGTCGCTGCCGGCTGATTTCAACGCGGGTGACACCACGGCGCCGGCCGCCCCGACCGACTTGACCGTCAGTGCCGATGGCGCCACCGTCAGCGGTAAAGGTGAACCCAATACCACCGTCACCATCAAGAATGCCGGTGGTGATGTCGTGGGCACCGGCACGGTGGGGGCCGACGGCACTTTCCAGGTCACCCTGATTGCGCCACTGACCCACGCCGAGGCCCTGACCACGACCCTGACCGACGCGGCAGGCAACATCTCCCCGCCTGGCAACGTCAATGCACCGAACATCGTCGATGGCCGTGACCTCACCCCGCCCGACGCGCCGACAGACCTGGTGGTCAGTGCCGATGGCACCACCGTCACCGGCAAGGGCGAACCCAACACCACCGTCACCATCAAGGATGCTGACGGTAACGTCATTGGCACCGGCACCGTCGGCACCGATGGCAATTTCGAAGTCGTCCTGACCACTCCCCAGGTCAACGGCGAAATCCTGACCGTCACCCTCACCGACACCGCCAACAACGTCTCCGCCCCGGGCGAAGTCACTGCGCCGGATATCGATGATACGGATGCTGATGCGGACGCGGACGCTGACGCCGATGCTGACGCTGACGCTGACGCTGACGCTGACGCTGACGCTGACGCTGATGCTGATGCTGATGCTGATGCTGATGCGGATGCGGACGCTGATGCCGACGCCGACGCCGACGCCGACGCCGATGCCGATGCCGATGCCGACGCCGATGCTGACGCTGATGCGGATGCGGATGCTGATGCGGATGCGGATGCGGACGCCGACGCCGACGCCGACGCTGATGCTGATGCTGATGCTGATGCTGATGCTGATGCTGATGCTGATGCTGATGCTGATGCCGACGCCGACGCCGACGCCGATGCGGATGCTGACGCCGACGCTGATGCGGACGCCGACGCCGACGCCGACGCCGATGCCGACGCCGACGCCGACGCCGATGCGGATGCGGATGCCGATGCCGATGCCGATGCTGACGCCGACGCCGACGCCGACGCCGACGCCGACGCCGACGCTGACGCGGATGCCGATGCCGATGCCGATGCCGATGCCGATGCCGATGCTGACGCGGATGCCGATGCGGATGCGGATGCCGATGCGGACGCCGATGCCGATGCCGACGCCGACGCGGATGCGGATGCGGATGCGGATGCGGATGCTGATGCGGATGCGGATGCGGATGCTGATGCGGATGCTGATGCGGATGCGGATGCGGATGCGGATGCGGATGCGGATGCTGATGCTGATGCTGATGCTGATGCTGATGCTGATGCTGATGCTGATGCTGATGCTGATGCTGATGCTGATGCTGATGCGGATGCTGATGCCGACGCCGACGCCGACGCCGATGCCGACGCGGATGCTGATGCCGACGCTGATGCGGACGCTGACGCCGATGCTGACGCTGATGCGGATGCTGATGCTGATGCTGATGCTGATGCTGACGCGGATGCGGATGCGGATGCGGATGCGGACGCCGATGCCGATGCCGATGCCGATGCCGATGCTGATGCGGATGCGGATGCGGATGCGGATGCGGATGCGGATGCGGATGCGGATGCGGATGCGGATGCGGATGCGGATGCGGACGCCGATGCGGACGCTGACGCTGACGCTGATGCTGATGCTGATGCTGATGCTGATGCTGATGCTGATGCTGATGCTGATGCTGATGCGGACGCCGATGCGGATGCTGATGCTGATGCTGATGCTGATGCTGATGCTGATGCGGATGCGGATGCGGATGCGGATGCGGATGCGGATGCGGATGCGGATGCCGACGCTGACGCGGATGCCGATGCCGATGCCGATGCCGATGCCGACGCCGATGCGGATGCGGATGCGGATGCGGATGCCGATGCCGATGCCGACGCCGACGCCGACGCCGACGCCGATGCTGACGCGGATGCCGATGCTGATGCGGATGCGGATGCGGATGCGGATGCCGATGCCGATGCCGACGCGGATGCGGATGCCGATGCCGACGCGGATGCGGACGCCGATGCGGATGCCGATGCCGATGCTGACGCGGATGCCGACGCTGATGCTGATGCCGACGCCGACGCCGACGCCGACG